>JBGAWP010000015.1:0-63991 GCA_044227505.1 Chitinophagales bacterium
ACAATTATAAAGGAAAACCAAAAACCGTGGCGCATTGGCGCCATTTCTTCAAAAAAAAATCGGCCCCGCAAAGCCGCAAAGGCGCAAAGGAAAAATTAATAAAGAATAAAGAACAAAAAATAAAGAACCTGTCTGCCGGCAGTCGCCAGGCAGGCATTAATCGGACTCAAACCATAAAAACACTGCTAACTTTGAAACCTTACTTATGAAAGACTTAACTGTAACAATAATCCAAGCCGATCTCATCTGGGAAAACCGCGAGAAAAATCTAACACATTTTGATGAATTGTTAGAGCCGGTGATGGGAACTGATTTAATTGTTTTACCGGAAATGTTTACAACAGGATTTTCGATGAACACAAAAGTACTTGCCGAAACAATGACGGGAAATACGATGCAGTGGTTATATCAAACCGCATCAAAAAAAAATGCAATTATTTGTGGCTCCGTAATTATTGCCGACAGCGGTAATTATTACAACAGATTGATCTGGATGCATCCCGATGGCGATTACACGTATTACGATAAACGCCATTTATTTACCTTAGGTGATGAACAAAATTATTATACCGCAGGAACATCAAAAATATTTCCGGAATGTAATGATTGGAAAATATTACCTCTTATTTGTTACGATCTGCGTTTTCCGGTTTGGGCGCGACAAAGTTCTCCATATACCGAAATGGGAAATCATCCTTACGATCTATTAATATATGTAGCCAACTGGCCCGAAAAAAGAATTTATGCATGGGAACATCTATTAATTGCCCGCGCAATTGAAAATCAAAGTTATGTTATCGGCGTAAATCGCGTCGGCACCGATGGAAATGGATTTTATCATCCGGGTCATTCCTGTATCATCGATCCGATGGGAGAAAAATTAATTTCAGTTTCGGGAGTGGAATGTGTGGAGACGTTGAAATTATCTTCTGAACACATTACTAAGGTCAGGAATGGGTTGCCGTTTTTGGATGGGAGAGACGAATTTGAACTGAAGTTGTTCTGACATACAGTAGATCTCCTGCGTCGATCACTACATGTTTCAGTTCTGAGTTCTGGGTTGTTCGACCGTTTACCTATGACTCCGGGTTGAGAGTTTTCAATACGGAGCAAAATCTCGATGCGGTCAACCTCAGCACTCACTATTGACCACTCATCAATTGTCATTAATATGGTTTGAACGATCTCGGGTGAAAACACGGTGTGTGCTTCGGAGCGACTAAGGCTTTCGCTCCCAGCGAAGATCTCAGTAAGGATTAACCTAGTGAAAAATGGTTATATTGTAGAGACGCAATGCATTGCGTCTCTACAATACAACCATTTTTCAACACCGGAGAATTCAACCGGGCCTGTGTTTAGAGTTAGTTTAGCCACGAAATCCGTCTAATCTCTCCTCTAAAATCCGCGAAACCCGTGAAATCTCATAAATCTGCGATCCAAAAATAATTCTGCGAAATCCTTTGGAAATCTCAAAATCATAATTATATCTTTGTGATATCATTTTAATATCAACCTAAACTCAATACTATGATCGTAAACAAAACCACCAAAACAGCATCCGGATATTTGATGCTCTTTGTATTTTTTCTGATGATCGTCGGCAATTTATATTTGATGCTGAACTTTCATCCTGCATTCTCCCTTTTATTTGTTATTATTTTCTTTATCATGATCGGATTTTTTATTGTTAATCCGAATGATTCGAAGGTGCTTACACTGTTTGGAAAATATTCGGGGACAGTAGTAGATAACGGATTTTTTTGGGGAAATCCTTTTTATGGAAAAGCAAAAATTTCCTTAAAAGCGAGAACATTGGAAGGCGACAAAATAAAAGTGAACGACCGCCTTGGAAATCCGATCATTATCGGAACTGTAATTATCTGGCGTGTAATTGATTCTGCCAAGGCACGTTTTGAGGTGGAGAATTATGAAATGTATGTAAAGTTGCAAAGTGATACTGCCGTACGCCATCTTGCGGGAAGTTATTCTTATGATCATTTTTCCGATGAGGAAGGTCAGGAAATTACCCTGCGAAGCGGAGGTGATTTTATTAATGGTGAATTAATGAAAGAATTAAAAGACAGATTAGCCTTAGCAGGAGTTGAAGTGATAGAAGCGAGAATTACACATCTTGCTTATGCCGAAGAAATTGCACATGCAATGTTACAACGTCAGCAGGCAACAGCAGTTGTTGCAGCAAGAACGAAGATAGTGGAAGGTGCTGTTGGTATGGTGCATTTAGCTTTGGAAAAATTAAAAAAGGAAGGAATAGTAGATCTTGATGAAGATAAAAAAGCCGCCATGGTGAGTAATTTATTGGTTGTGTTGTGCAGCGATAAGGCAGCAAATCCGGTGGTGAATACCGGTACATTATATCATTAAAATAAATTATACAATTCTCCGGCACAATTAAATGTTTTGCCGGAGAATAATTTTTGAGTTTTCAATTTTCAGTATGGATCATATAGAAGAACAACAACTGCAAAGTAAATTTTTATTGATCATATTTTTTGTATGTGCAATTTCGGTGATTGCAGGAATGTTATCTGCAATGCATAACAATACTATGGAGGGAGGAAGTTTTTTAAATATGATCTGGCTATGTATTATTCTTTTTTCCATTTTAGGAACGATGTTTTATTTTATGTTTCATATGAAATTGTTGATAGAGGTAGATAAAAATGGATTTCATTATAGTTATTCTCCTATTATCAGAAGGAAAAAAGTAATTGATTACAATGATATGATAAGCTGGCAATTAAAAAGCATACAAGATTTTAAAGAACGCATGAATATAGGATATAGAAAAAATACTTTTGCCAAAAGAACATCCTTTATGATGGGCAGTGATGAATATTTAGAGATCATCACAAAAACGCATCATACCTATATTTTTAGCACTGCCAATTATTATAGTTTAACCTCGGCTTTAAGAAAATACTGTTCGCAAAAAGAGCTCTGATGGCTAAAGAAACTAAAAAAGCACTTATAATTCGTATCCATCCCGATACTGTAAAAGCTATTGAGAAATGGGCGGCTGATGATTTCAGGAGTGTGAACGGGCAGATCGAGTATTTGTTGAATGAGGCGTTAAAGAAAAAATCAAGATTAAAAAAAGGTGTTTCTGATAATGCAGAGGAGAATGAAAAAGGGGAAATACCGTTTGAGGATTAAACAGCAAATTAAATAAATTGAAACATTTTAAACATATTTTTCCGTTTCTTACAATTCTATCCAAAGTTTTATCCTTTCAAACGACCTAATACCCTCCATCCGATATTTTCGGATTTTTTTTGCAATAGAAGATTTATCCTAAAATATCTCCTATGCTTTCGAATTGCTGATTAACAACTTCTACCCAATAAACATATATTGGATTGCTGAAGATTTACCGGCAGATACTTTTATTGTATACATACCAGATACTAATTCATATACATCAATTATTGTTTTACTGCTTTCCGCAATTAGCGATTTTACTTTTTTACCTGATGCATTAAAGATCTCAATTCTATAATTTGATGATATATCTTGTATTGCAGACGAAATTGTTACCTGGCCAGAGGCAGTGTTTGGATAAACATAAATAAAATCCTTCGGAGGGTTACTACAATCATCATATCCTGAATTATCAGTTTCCATAACAATATTTTCGTTGTATTGATCCCTCTTAACCTGGCCAGGCGACAAGTCATGTAATGTGTATGAGTTTGTCATGATCAAAGCGATTGATATCAAACTTCGAAGGATTAAATTTACATACATGCCCTTTAATTTAGGTGATTTATTAAACTAAATTTTAAAAAGAAAACGAACCGGTCACCAGAATTTCTTCTGCCAAAAGACTATACATTGTAAATGAAAATGTGCCTTCCAAATGTGTCTGACCCGGAAGTTCCTGCGGATCAAAAACAGTATACGTAATAGTTCCTTCACCTGTTGTAACACCTAATCCACTCCCCCAGAACATGGAATAGAGATCACTTTCTAAATTTAGTGTGCCAATAAAATCTTCATTTTCCAAAGCATCGTTATTTATTGTAATTGTTCCTTCTGATGTAGTTGAATAGTCAGAAAACAAAATGGTATTTACACCGGTACCTGCAGTAAACCCAATTGCATCGAGATCACCGCTAACATAAGAACTTGAGACACTCACATTAATGCCGAGGTCTTCAAATCGGTAGTTTATTCCATTTACTGTGTATTCAACATAACCCCCTACGACAGGATCGATGGTTTCTTCTCCACTGCGATCACAGGAATAAAGGCAAAAAAAGGTTAGTATATAAAATAATGTTTTAACACCTTGCATACTATTAAATTTAAAATTGAATTAATGATCTTCAAATTGTCCATCGGTAATTGTTATAAAATCTCCAGCATCATTATAAAGCTCGCCTTCAAATGTACCTTTCAATCCTTTTAGAGTGCCGGGATATATTTCAGTAATTACCACTGTTAAATGTGATCCCGGATTATCAAGGTTATAATTTTCAAAAGGACTGTTTATCTGGTAAGAAGCATCATCTGATGAAGAAAGAATAAAGGTACCCGGAGCAGTAACATTCGCGATTGATAATATTAATGTTGCATTATCAAAATCTCCACTAATTAACGCGAGATTTGACGCACTGATATACCCACCACCGTCGGTATCATCTATAAGATAGACACCATCAACTAAAAGTGAGGTATAATCTTCATTCCCCGAACCGGTTTCTTCAGGTACTTCTTCCCTTGAACACCCATAAACAGCGATGAATAGGAAGGCTAATAAAATGTTCATTTTTTTCATGATGTTTTTTTTACAAAATTGCGTTAGTTATTATAGTCCATCAATAACATATTGATGTGATAAAAAATATGTTAGCGAGAATTTCCCCTTTTGTGTTTATTGTACAATGATTTTTTCAGACGATATTAAATTTTCGCCGGAGTATATTGTAACAAAATACAATCCTTTGGGCCATTGAGAGACATCCAATATTGTTTTCTGTTGCAATATTTCAGAGATCACCTCTTTTCCTGTAACATCAATTATTTTCAATTGATAATTAAAAAAATGGTCCCCTTCAATAAACAATAATTCAGTCGCTGGGTTTGGGTAGATTGAAATAATGGATGAAATATTAGTTTGGATAGCAGAGGCAGATGGTTCGAAGAGTGTAATTTTTTCATCAATTACCAAACCAGGATTAATTAAATCAGGTCCACAAATAACCATAGGTTCATTTAAGGTAATTCTGATTCTCATATTATGTGTTCCTGATGCATATGTTTCGGGAATTGTTAAATTAAACGTTACTTCGATATCTTCACTACTCATTTCTGCAACTTCTTCATATCCATCCTCAAATTCGCCATTGTCGTTATGATCTACATAAACAACGTAATGCAATTCGGCGCCAAAAAACAAATCAGGAAATTCGAAACTTAATTCGAAAGCATTTCCGATCTCTGCTTCATGGATTGGTTTTGTTCCTTCGGGAGCAAGATCCAAATAGGTTATTCCGCCATTCTGAATATTAATTGGAATTTGGTTATCATCAAATCCAATAGAATTAAGTGGCAATCCACTTTGATAATTGGGAAAAGCTGTAAGGTTGTCGTAACAATAGGGTTTTTCTACAATAGAAATTTCAAAATCAATAGCTTCTCCAAATACCAATGGAGAACATGGATCCACTTCTGCAACATCTACTCCATCCGTGGATCTGATCCTAACGCGATGAAAACTTGCTTTACTTATTGTTTCATCAATATGAAATGAGGCGGAACCAATCCCGCTAAATGGATAAATAGTTTGAATACCGAGCTCTTCATTAATATCATCAAAATCGCCATCGTTATTCCAATCAACCCAAGCTCCAACAAGTATAGTATAATCATCAACTGAATATACATCAACATTAAGTGTGGTCGGATAATTTTTTCCAAAAGTTGCACCGCCCCAATCAGACGCCATTACGCTAATTGTTTCGTCGGTATAACTAACTCCATCAGTATAGGTACGTATATATTCCCCGAAGGTAGTTCCATACCAAAGAGAATTAAAGCTTATACCGGTAATGTGATTATAATTATCAGGTCCGAAACTATATTCCGGAATGCAATAATCTTGTGCATTGCAAAAGAAAATATTTACTGCACAAATAAGAGTTAATAGATTTTTTTTCATAGTGTTTTTTTTACAAAGATGATTTGATTAAAAATCCTGTTCAATAGCATGATGATGTGATGTGATGAAAATCCCGGAAGGAAACTCCGGGATTTATATTGGATTAAAAATATGCGGTGTATTTTATTAAATTCAAATAAAAACTTCGATCATATAGATTAATTAATGGCAGGTGGTAAAAACCGAATTATATATTATAATTCACCGTACATATTCTCTCCGGGGACTGAAATTGCACGAAAGAAAAACCTTGCTATACCATCGCTGTTTCTAAGTGGAATGATATCAAGTGCAGTATAATCCATATTATAGGAGAATAATACACCAGGGCCTGAATAATCGTAGTAGGTTTGATCTTGTGGATTTAAATCTAATTTTTTAAAATTGACAAGGTGCAAATTATTCCCTACCATTGGAGACCACCATATAGCAAGGCCATTTTCCGGAAGATTTTCAAAACCAAAATTACCGGAGGCTGAGTTTTTATTCTCCACAATAAAAAACTCCTCAGGCATTTCGCTTGACCAAAGAACAAGTGCGGCCGGGATCGATTCAGATGCAGGAAATGTAAGACATTCTCTCACTCCGGATTCCCTTAACGTTGATATTTCTAAAATTTTAGGCTGAAGCCAACCAATTTTCATTTTGTCAAAAGCTGTCATACTAACCCAATTGCAGCTTGCCGACATTAGATCGTAGGGCCCGGTTTCACCTTCACCGCAGATTCCGTCAATTCCATATCTATCCGGTAAATTAAAAAAGGCATGACATAACTCATGCACTGCCGCAGAATTATACATAATTGGGTTCACATCTTTTTCCGGATCATCATTCCGTTTTACATCAATTAAAGCAAAGTTATTATTGACAGTAAATGAACCATAATTGGTTACAATGTCAAGTGAATAAGTTCGAACAGCGCCTGATCCACCAAAGGGATAGATAAAAACGATCTGTGCTTCATTTGGGGAAATAATATTATCTCCATTTTCGTCTAATTCATCCCAATTAATTGACGACAAATTCATTGCAGTTGTGAAGATCACAGGATTGTCTAATGCAACCCAGTCAGCATAGGAATATGGTAGTGAAACTACATCAGAAATTCCGGCATTGTTCAAAAAAAATTGTCCATAGGAATTTTCTCTGAAATAGTCAGAAAAACTCCCGTTTAATACTCTGAAATAACTTGCTTCAATTACGTCAGCACTAATTGCTGTGTTCCAGGGTAGATCAGTAAGTGAAAACGGAATAATCACAGTTTTTCCTGACGCATTATAATCCGGGTGAGTGGTATTGATAAAATCTGAGCCTTCATTTGGTTGATAGATCAGATCTCTGATATCATCAGGAATTTCAGAATCATCCACTGATAAAATTGACAATCCTCCTGCGCAGGATTCTTCGCCTTCGGGTACAAGTTCAGGCTTGTCGCATCCGGGCAATACAAATAAAATTAAAAAGACGGTGTTCAGAATTAAAATAGTTTTTTTCATAGAATTTTGTTTTTATAGATCCAAAATTCTCGCTTTTGGTGCGGTCATGAAATAGCATGAATATGTGAGAAAAGAATAAAGCCCGGAATAAAATTCCGGGCTTCAATAATTTGTTTAGTAATTATTTAACAAATACCATTTGTTTGGAATCGATAATGTTTCCATCAATAAAGAGGTTATAGATATAATTTCCTGCCACAAGTTGTGTTGCATCTATTTCAACATATCCTGCGCCAGGGTTAATTTCGGTTGAATACACTTCAATTCCGTTTTGTGTTGAAAATACAATTTTTGCACTTGTAACTGATTCAGGTACAAAATAGTTTATTTTAGTTTTGCCATTAAAAGGATTGGGAATATTTTGACCTAATGCAGCACCTTCATTTAATAATTTTACCGACTGGATTTGTTCACCCATAACGAGCGAATTTCTTGTTTCATTTACTAATGCCTCCAGTTTAGTTAATCGTGCTTCCAAAGCAGAGTTTTCCGTTTGTAAGGAAACATTTTCCTCGCTCAACTCCTGCACCGCTTTTACAAGAGGCACAACAAATTCTGCATAACGAAGTCCCAAAATCTCACCCGATTTATCAACGCCTGAAAAATCGTATTGAATTTTATTGGCTGCTGCTTCCACTTCTTGTGCGATGAAACCTGTCCATTGTATTTTCTCAATATCATACTTTCCTTCCCATAACAACGAATCAGATATGCCTAATAAATCATTTTGTTTTTTGATGTCGAAATGATATGTAACCGGGCGTAATTCTTTTATAAAATTTAAACCGGGAACATTTTCTTGTATAGAAGATTTAATTCTTCCATCAGAATAAGCGGTCCAGGAAACTTGTCCGCCATTGCTTGTAACAGACGAATTTCCAATTCGAACTTTATTGGAAACATCTACCGTTGTATTATATCCAATAGCCGTTGCATTGGAAAGCCCTGTTGCTGAAACATCGGCATTCGCACCAACGCCGGTATTGCCAATTCCTGTTTCATCAAGATTAAGTGCATCACGACCCAATGCAGTATTATCACTTCCATCTGAAGTTATCAATGCACCAGCTCCGACGGCAGTATTATTAGTCGCATTTAACGAAAATACCATAGCAAATGCACCCAGCGCAGTATTATTATCACCGGAATTGAGGGACCATAATGCAGTATGCCCAATTGCAGTATTAAAAAAAGTTGAAGCTTGATTTTCCAGCGCTTCAAAGCCTACTGCTGTATTTTTAAATCCACCTACATTATCATTTAATGCTCCATACCCTACTGCAGTATTTTCTTCTCCATAGGTATTGTTTTCTAGCGCATTGCTTCCCAATGCTGTGTTCATTATACCAGTTGTGTTAAGTGCTAAAGCATTAAATCCCAAAGCGGAATTATTTGAACCGCTAGAATTTGTTAATAAAGCACTTGCCCCAACTCCGGTATTGTAGCTTCCATTATTTGAATAGCCAGCAGACCTTCCAACAAAAGTGTTTAGAAAACCGGTAGTATTTGTATAACCTGCCGATTGGCCATAAAATGAATTTGAATAGCCTGTGGTTGTGAAACGTCCACTGTTTTCACCGGTATATGTATTATATGTTCCGGTAGTAATAGCAAGGCCTGCATTAGCTCCAATTAAACTATTACCTGCTCCGGTGTTACTAAGAAAACGAACGTCATCAATAAAAAGAATTCCGTCTAAATACACATTCATCCATGAACTGGCAGTTGAACCAAAGTTTTTGGAATTATTACTTTGGGGCAATAAATGAGAATTCACGGCTGTAGTTGCAGCAAGATTACTTAGGGAAGTATTTGCCTGCCCTGAAGCAGTTTTTTGCAAAAAACCTATTGCCATCACAAGAAATGCTGAAAGTAAGATTTGATTTTTCATAAGATATATTTTTTACAAATCTCCAGATTCAAGCAATCTCTTTCAATCACATAATGATGTGAGTAAGATAACTCATCAAACCTGTTAACAGTTAATTACTTTTTAGGCAGCTATTTTAAAGAGGAACAGCGAGATGTATTTCTGTTCCTTCATTCGGAGCGGAATGAATTGTGAATTTACCCTTAATTTTTTCTGCGCGAGATCTATAATTATTTAAACCGTTTCCCTTAGAAAATTCGCCGGTATTAAACCCAATACCATCGTCTTTCACTATTAAATGAAGGATACTTTTATCAATATAGATCTTGATAACAACATTTTTACATTGAGAATATTTAGCAACATTATTAATGCCTTCCTTATAAATGAGATAAAAATCACGTCGAATTCCGAGAGGGACTTTAAAATGAAGCAGCGCTTCGGCTACTTCAAATTTGTAATCAATATTCATAGGTTCAAGAATATCTGCAGCAAATGATCGCATTCTCAAAAGAATTTTTTCAATTTGATCATTATGCGGGTTAACTGCCCAAACAATATCTCCCATGCTTTCCATCATATATTCAGAACGATTATTGATCTTATCCAACAATTCTGATGTTTTAGAAATATTTTTTTCAGTTTGTGATTTTGCCATTTTGCTCATCATGCTAATGCTGCTCAAAGTGCTTCCAATATCATCATGTAAATCGCGCGAAATAGTATTTCTCATCCTCTCCAGTTTCAATAAATTATTTATACGGATCTTGTAGATCGCATATAAAATTGCTGATGCCAAAAGAAAACAAACAAGATAAAACCAAATTGTTTGATACCATGGCGGGGAAATTACTATTAAAAATGAGTCTCCTTCTTCATTCCAAATGCCATTATCATTTGCTGCCTTTACCCGAAATGTATAGGTGCCGGCAGGTAATTTATTGTAATTTACAAAAGGAATTTTGCTGTAAGTCCAATCATTATCAATGCCTTCAAGCATATATGCAAAAACATTATTTTCAGGGTTTGTATAATTAAGTGCGGCAAATTCAATTTTTATTTTATCCTGTGAATACTTTAATTTTAAGTCAGAGCTAAACAATGGGCTCAATCCTCCAGGAAAATAATCTTTGTCTAATATCTGAATATTGGTGATGTGTACTTTTGGAATTATTTTGTTCGGCTTTATTGCATTTGCTGAAATATATTGAAAAGCCGCATAGTCACCAATAAATATTTTACCGTCGAACCCTAGTTCAAATGAAGAGACATTTTCATCTAATAAACCATCAGCCCTCATATAACTACGAATTACCTTCTGGGTTGCACCATCAATGAGTGTGAGTCCATTATTCCCACTTGCCCAAATAACATTTCCAACCTGAAGAAAATTATATGCGCGCGAAGATTGAAAACCGTTTGCCGGTGTAAGTCTTTTAAATACATGAGGATTTTTTACCGGATTAAAAAAAGTTGCGCCTGATGGAATCCCAATCCAAATATTGCCATAGGAATCAGGAAATAATGAATATATTTCATCCTGAATCGGGAATTCCGGATTCGATGCCGATTGGTAGTAATAAGCCTCTTCAAACGATTGTGCATTGATGGTTGAAACTCCTGCTATATCTCCAATTGAATACCCTCGGGCAAGCCAGATATTACCATTTCGGTCTATTGCTAAGTCGTTAATATTTTCAGACAATTGTGTTTTGGGTAATAATTTTAAAGTATCGGTCTTAAATCGTATGAACTGTTCAATATTTTCATTATAAATATTCACTCCCGAAGAAAATGTTGAAATCCATAATCGGCCTTGTTGATCATACAGTAAATCGCTAATATAATTTGAAGAGATAGAATTTGAATCATTTTTATCGTGTGAATATATTGTGTAGGTTTTATTGCCCGTATTAAATTTTACGAGACCTGAATAAGTTGCCAACCAAAGTTCATCATCATCTTTCCTCAGAATCTTGTTGATGGTAAGTTCACTATTATTCTCTGTCTTAAAGTTGTTGAACCATATTGCTTTTTGTGTCTGCATATTAAAATTGCACAATCCCCAAGTTGGAACAGCCAGCCAAATACTATTGCCTTTATTATCATTGGGATCTTGGTAAATAGCAGTGACAGATGAATAGTATTGTAATGGTTTTTGAGGCTCAAGTCTGAAAGTTTTAAACAATTGTTTTAGTGGATCCAATCTCAATACTCCATAAGAAGTTGTGATCCATAAAGCATTTTGAGAATCTAAAAGGATATGCGATGTTCCGATACTTTCCGGATGCTCCGGAAAATATGGCGCAAGGTATTCATAAGTGAGTATTTCTGTTTCAATATCAAACATTAAAAGATATGGCCCTGTGGATGTTGACCATATTATTTCTTTTTCGCCAACTTGTTGTATTGCAATATCATTAAATATCCAATTATTCAAATTAATATTAGGGTCAGTATATTGATAATGTTTTAATGCAGATGTACTAAAGTTGTATTTAATCAATCCATTTTGCCAGGTTCCAATCCAAATATTCCCGTTTTTATCTTCCGCAATATCTAGTACTGTCATTTTGATATTTTCAGTCCCTGGAAGAAATTTCACATTTTTCTTTTCAATATCTATTTCAAATATTCCCTCTTCAGTACCTGCAATTAATCTGTTATCAGAAGTTATAAATAAACAATTCAAAATATCGGGCAACAGAGGCTGTCCATCCCAAAGAAGCCAATGAATTTTCTGATCAATAGGATTATATCTGCAGATGCCTTTCTTAGAAGCCATATACAATATTCCATGAGCATCCTCACAAAACCCGAATGCAGTGTTTTCTGCCAGGTCTTTTGATTCGGGATTTGTTACTTTATAATCAATAAATTGTTCTGTTGAAGGATCAAATCGGTTGAGGACCTCATTATACGTATAATACCATAAGTATCCATTTTTGTCTTCATACAAATTACCCCCTAAATCGCTTGACGGTGAACTATTTTTTGAAGGATCGTGATAAAATGTTTTAAATTGTAACCCGTCAAAACGATTAAGTCCACTTTCGGTAGATATCCATATAAATCCACGTTCATCTTCCAGAATGAAATAACAATTATTAAATGACAACCCATCCTTTTGTGTATAGTGATCGAAAATAAATTGTTGTCCAAAAGTATTCACAGAAAAAATCACCTGCAGCAAAAATGCAAGTAAGGATAGGATATTCGCTCTGTGCCTTTTCAAGTAAGCAGATATTACCTTATAAAGATATTTAAAATAATGATAAGCAATATATTTTATTAAGGCGATCAGTATCTTAACCCTCTGGCCCCCCAGTTTATGCATATGCAGATTTATTGACAGCTATTTTACAATGCGTTCTCTGATAGCTTTTGAAACGGCTTCTGTGGCAGAATTAACATGTAATTTTTCGTAGACCTTTTTAATATGTGACCTTACTGTGTCGATACTGATCTCTAGTTGCACAGCAATAAGTTTATAGCTTAACCCTTTAACAAGACAATCAAGAATTTGGTGCTCTCTTTTGGTAAGATGAAATGCATCTTCCGGTTCAAGTTGTTTAAATTTTGGAAATATCTGAAGCATTTTTCTTGCAATAAACGGGGTAAGTGGCACTTCACCATTTAATACTTCATATATTGCACTAATAATTTTTTCGGGGGGTGTTCGTTTGAGCAGATAACCATTAGCTCCGGCGCATATCGCTTCAAATATTTTATCTTCTTCTTCAAATACCGTTAACATTAAGATCTGTACATTGGGAAAGAACTGCTTTACAATTGCTGTTCCCTCAATTCCATTTATTCCAGGCATATCAATATCCATCAATATCACGTCAGGTTGATACACGTCAGTTTGCTCTTTTACATGATCGCAATTGGGAAAACCAGCTAAAAATTCGATCCCATTTTCTAATTCAAGAACCTGTTGCAGAGATTCACGCAAGTCATTGTTATCTTCATATATCAGGACTTTGATCGGCATACTATTTTTACACAAAAATATAAAATTTAAAATGTGCAGTAATCACATCTTCATGTGATTACCCATAACACACTTCGCAAGTCATAAAACATTATTAAATTTTACGCGTCCAAACAATTCTATCCGAAGGTTTATTCTTACAAACAATTTTATAGCCTTCATCCACCGGATTCGAAAACTTTTTAATGGTTATCACATATTCATTCTGAAATATTTCATATTCTTCGGGATCACCGTGAGATCGCAAATGCCGGCCTAAGGCGAGATCCATATTTGTTTTTTCGGAAAATTTTTGGAGGGATTTTGGCAGTTGATCGCTTTGAAGGACCGATTCGTCAAAGGAATAAAAATCGCCCCAGCCACTTCTTCCGGATGCCGGTTCCATATCGTGGGAAAACAATTCTTTGTAATATGATTTTCCATTGCCCAATAAAATAAAATGATGTTGTATATCTCTGGTGGAAGTAGTGGAAGATTCGCCGCCGGAATTTAAATGATAGGAAAAAACATGTATCCCTTTTTCACTTTTATCCATATATACCTCAAATAACCCATCCGCCCGCGCATATAAAAACATAACAAAGGGTTTAACAAAAACAAAAAATACGAGTGCAATCATTCCAAAACTTACAAGCCCGATGATAATATCTCCAATATTGGGAATAATCATAGGGAGATAAATTGTTGCGAGTGCAATCAGTCCTATTGCAACAATAAAAAGTAAAAAATATTTAAGATTAGGCGGAAAACGCATGGGAAAATAAATTTCAAAAACGAAATTAAATATTTCGTTTCAAAATTTTAAATTCATAGGGCAATAAATTCATATTTGCATCCAAGGTAGTTTGAGATCCACTCATCAGATCTGTCCAGGTGCTGCCATTCAGTTCAACAGGAATCGGAAAATCTTTTGTGATGTTTTTTACATTTACAATAATAAGTGTTTCCTCATTTTCAAAGGACTTTTTAAATGCGAGAATAAAAGCGTTGTTATATTGGGTGATATCACCCATTTTTAAGGAAGAATAATCTTTATAAAAAGAAATTAATTTTTGATAGGTATTTTGCATATCTGCATTCAAGGTCCAATTAATTGGCGTTGCACTAAACAGTGGTAAATTAATTGCACATCCTACCTCCTGACCATTATAAAACAATGGAATTCCGTTCAGATACATTGTAATTACCGAGGCGGCAAGTGCTCCATCTATACCATTAAATAAAGTTACGGGAGGCTCATCCCAGGCTGTTTCATCGTGATTTGTGGTAAATCGCAATTTGAATTTCCCTTCGGGAATTCCGCTTAATTCAGCAAAATGTGTGGTGAAAATAGCAGTAGCAGAATAATTATTGATAAATACATTTTTTAGTGTTGCATAAAAATCCCAGGCATAGTTCATATCAAATCCGGCAGTAAAATGATCATCTCTTGCACCTTCTGCGAGCATGATAATATCAGATTTAATTCCGCGCAACGCCAGATTTGCCTCCTGCCAAAAATCAAATGGCACCATATCAGCTGCATCACATCTGAATCCATCAATTCCAGTTTCGTTTACCCAATATTCCATTGCATCGATCATGGCTATGCGCATATCATCATTGGAAAAATTGAGATCTGCAACATCATTCCATCCGGTGCCCAATGGAGATATAATATTTCCACTTCCGTCCTGCGTATACCAATCTGTATTTGTAATCCATGGATTATCCCAAGCGGTATGATTTGCAACCCAATCTAAAATAACGGCTATATTTCTTTCGTGACATTCGGCAACTAAATTTTCAAAATCTGCTAAACTTCCGAATTCAGAATTCACTTCAGTATAATTTTGTACCGAGTATGGCGATCCTAATCCTCCAACTGAATTTAATTGTCCCACAGGATGAATCGGCATTAACCAAATTGTATTGATACCAAGTGCCTGAATGGAATCCAACCTATTTATAATTCCTTGAAAATCAGCAGTTGTGCTAAAGCAGCGGATATTAATTTCATACATCACAATATCTTCCACAGCAGGCGTGGAATAATTTATTGTTGGTTCAACTTCATCTTTGCAGGAATAGAAAAAGGTAATAAAGGATATGAATAATATTAAGAATTTGGAATGACTCATGATGTAAATTTAACGAAGCTTTCGGTGATTTGCAAAAGTTATTGCAGAAGCCTGACAGGTTAAAAAATGTAGACCTTCCAGGTTTTACAAACCTGGAAGGTCGGGTTGGAATGATCTTACTTTTATGTAAAGTGAAAATTCCATATCTCCCTTTCGAAAATCAGACCTACCAGGTTAAAAAAAACCTTGTAGGTCGATTTTCTAACCTATTTAATTAAATAATCCCATTTTTCTAATGGATAATCTCGACCTGTCAATAAATAAATTGACAAGCCTCCTGTTAAATATGAAGCAAGTCCGGAATATACGAATACACGTGCATTTGCATCTTCATTAGTTAGAAATAACACACCGGAAGTTGCCAATCCTAATATACTATAATAAAGAAGCGAAATAGATGCTATTGTTAAGGTCTTGTTACAATTGCAATAATGTAAACTGTAAACATCTTTTAACAAAACTTTTATGGTATCACCAACAATAAGTGAATCTAATAAAGATGGGGGTTGAAATTGAAAATTTCTATCAAGTTTTTCAAATAATAAAAATGAATCTATAATTCCAATATAATTAAATTCGTTATTAACAATAAGTTGTGATTCAACTGGTATTGCAATATTATTAAAATAAAAGGCATTGTTTATTTCAATTTCTATTCTACCTGTTTCAATTTGTTTTTCTTTGCCCGATTCTTTATTAATCAAATATAAAGATTGTGCATTTAGGTCCAAAAAATAGTATGTGAGAAGAATAAATATTAAAGTACGCATAAACAATTGTCTTTTTTAAAAAATATCCTTCAATATCTCATCATCCACAATCTCCGGCAACGTAACCTTCAACTCAGGTGTCCTCTCCATCTCTCTTTTTATTGCAAACATCGCTTCTTTATTTCTTGCCCAGCTTCGGCGGGAAATTCCGTTATTTACATCCCAAAATAACATTTGTTGTAAACGAGTTTCTGCTTCTTTGGTGCCGTCTAAAACCATACCGAATCCGCCATTTATTACTTCTCCCCAACCTACGCCACCACCATTGTGAATGCTTACCCAGGTTGCTCCGCGGAAACTATCACCGATCACGTTTTGAATTGCCATGTCGGCAGTAAATTGTGAGCCATCATAAATATTACTTGTTTCGCGGTAAGGGGAATCTGTACCGCTTACATCATGATGATCTCTTCCCAAAACAACAGGGCCTGTAATTTCGCCACTCGCAATTGCATCATTAAATGCCTTTGCAATTTTAATTCTTCCTTCAGCATCGGCGTATAAAATTCTCGCCTGACTTCCCACTACCATTTTATTATCCATCGCCGATCTTATCCAATTAATATTATCACTCAATTGCAATTTAATTTCATCAGGCGCTGTCGAATATATTTCCTCCAAAACTTTTGCAGCAATACTATCTGTTTTTCGCAGATCATTTTCATCGTTACTTGCACAAACCCAACGGAATGGTCCGAAGCCATAATCAAAACACATAGGTCCTAAAATATCCTGCACATAACTTTTATAAATAAATGTTCCATCTGCATTTAATATGTCAGCACCGGCGCGGGATGCCTCCAATAAAAATGCATTGCCATAATCGAAAAAATACATGCCATTTGCAGTTAATTTTTTTATTGCCGCTGTATGTCTTCTTAAACTTTCATATACTTTTTCTTTGAATAAAGGTGCGTTTTCTGCCATCATTTTATTCGATTCCTCAAAACTTAATCCTACAGGATAATAGCCACCCGCAAATGGATTGTGCAAGGATGTTTGATCGCTGCCAATTTCAATTTTAATATTATCTGCAACCAATTTTTCTAAAAGGTCAACCACATTTCCGTGATATGCTAATGAAACTGCTTCTTTATTATTCCGTGCAATTTCCATTCTGGAGATGAGCTTATTTAAATCACTGAAAACTTCATCCACCCACCCCTGAGTATGTCTGGTATTTAAAGCTTTTTGATTCACTTCGGCAACAACACAAATTCCTTTTGCAATTACAGTTGCTTTAGGTTGTGCGCCGCTCATGCCTCCGAGACCTGCAGTTACAAAAACTTTTCCGCTGCAATCTTCTGCTTTATTATCGATTTTTCTTGCAGCGTTTAATACTGTAATATTTGTTCCGTGTACTATTCCCTGAGGACCGATATACATAAATGAACCAGCCGTCATTTGTCCGTACTGAGTTACGCCTAAAGCATTATATTTTTCCCAATCGTCGGGTTTTGAATAATTGGGAATCATCATTCCATTTGTTACAACAACACGTGGTGCATTTTTATGAGAAGGAAATAATCCCATTGGATGACCGGAATATAAAACCAATGTTTGTTCATCGGTCATGGTTGCGAGGTATTGCATGGTAATTAAATACTGCGCCCAATTTTGAAACACAGCCCCGTTTCCGCCATAGGTAATTAATTCGTGGGGATGTTGTGCAACGGCATGATCGAGATTATTTTGCAACATCAACATAATGCATGCAGCTTGTTTACTTTTATGGGGATAATCGGAATATTTTCTGGCTTTAATAATATAATCAGGACGAAAGCGAAACATATATATTCGTCCGTAAGTTTTTAATTCCGCGGCAAATTCCGCGGCTAAAATTTTATGATGTTTAGCCGGGAAATAACGGAGCGCATTTATTACCGCTAGTTTTTTTTCTTCGGCATTAAGAATATCCTTTCTTTTAGGAGCATGATTTATTGTTGTATCTATCTCTTTTGAAACGGGTAATTCCTCAGGAATACCTTGTAAAATGCGACTTTTGAACTCTTCCCCCGATAAAAACTCTGATCCGGTTGCCATATACTGATTTTGCCCAAAGTTACCATTTGAACCGCTTTCTGACAAAAATGGCATAGTGTTTGGCTTTCCCAAAACAAATTAACCAATATGAAAAAGATTTTACTTGGTCTATGCTTAACTCCACTCTTTTTTAGCTCTTGTGAAAAGGATGAGATCCCTGAATACGATGTACGTGATGAATATGTAGGTTTTTACCTCGTTACGGACGCCTGCGATGCAACACTTTCTGATTATGAGCTGGAGGTATATAAATCAAGCAATTACAGTGATATTATTTTCGGATGGCCGGGATTATATGAAGCAGGTTTTGAAGTTGCCGGGATAGTGACAGGAATGAAAGTAATTATTCCTCTTCAGCAATTTTACGTGTCTACCTATCCTGAAATATTTTATGAATTCAGTGGTAGTGGTTCGTTGGAGGGCAATGTTTTAAAGATGGATTATACCGTTTTAACAGTGCAGAACGGTTTGATCATTGATGAAAATAATTGTATTGCCACTATGGTTCGTGAATTGTAATTTGTATTAATGTATTACTGAAATACAAGCCGCTGAAACGACATTTGATTTAATAATTTTAATTATATAATTTCCGGAGATAAAATCGGAGACATTTATAAATATTGTATTTGTTTCGATCTTATTTTCGGAAATTATTTTTCCTTCCATACTACAAATTACAAATTCTGAACCTGCAATTTCACCGGAAATTAAAATATGATCGCTTGCAGGATTGGGGTAAATTGAAATTAAATTACTATTTGTTTCGCTGATATTGTCAATCAATGCTCTGTCAAAAACTACCAAACCTTGTGTTTCTGTACCTATCCAGATCTTATTCTCATCATCAACAGCCACACAATTTAAAAAATCGTCAGGCAGGTCAGAATTGAGAGTATCAAACAACGTCCAACTTATATTATCAAATAATTCCAATCCTTTTGCAGTCATTGCAATTGCAGCGATATTATCACTGTCTATCACAAGATCATCCAACGACCAGTCAACAATATCGGAACTGCTTGGTGTGAATTTCAGGAATGTTGTATCAGGAGTAAGAACACTTAATCCTCCAAAAGAAGTTGCCAGCCAGATATTGTGATTCATATCTTCATCAATTCCCAAAACGGTATTATCACTAATTAGTGAATTTGTTGTTTTATAAGTATTGATAATTCCATTATCGTAAGTTGCAAGTCCGCCGTTAATGGTGCCCATGTATTTCACATTATTTTCTCCCACATAAATTTCAGGAATATTATTGGAAAGCAGTGGCGAATTATCAGGAATATACGTATACCAATAATCAAGTCCGTCCCATTTGGTTAAACCTCCTAATGAACCGATCCACATTGTATCGTTTTGATCCTTAGTGATTGCTCTGATCTGATAATCGGGTATAGGTGAATTTGTAGGATCGTAAATGGTCCAAATCGTATCGTATTTTACCAATCCATTCAAATATGTTCCTATCCATAAAGTAGAATCTTCCACATCATTATAAATGGATCTGATATCATTATCAGGCAATCCGGAATTATCTGTATTATAAATTGTCCAAACATTATCAATATCAATTTTTACCAATCCATTTTCAGTGCCAATCCATTTGTTTTGATCTGCATCAATATATATTACATGAATAAGATCTGCCGGCAATAAAGAATTATCAGTATTATAAATTGTGAAGGGCGATTGTGCCAATCCCCAGGTTCCTGCAAGTAAAATACATATTAACGAGATAACACGCATGCCGCAAAATTACAATTCCTAATGCGTGAAAATAGGTTCAAAAAAGTGATATTTGTCAGCAAGCAGTCAATAAAAGGTCAATTTTACACGTTTTACGGAACGAAATCATCTAAAATGCGAAACAAAAACAATACAGGTGTAATATTAATTGTTGCTCTTTTAACTGTCGTTTCTTGCAAAGATCGCTCCACTGGTTGTCCCGCCGAATCGGATATTCTTACAAGTTTTGTTTCGGAAACCGGTATTACAGGAATTGTTACCAATACCGGTGAAGCCTATCTCCAGGATGATGAAGGTTGCACTTTTTGGGTGCAATATTTTACACCGGGATTTGATTCTATTTATGTTTTTTCTGATACGGGTTTATATATACAAACTGATGAAGGTGATCTGTTTCCCGTAACAAATAGTTTTTATGACGACTGTGAGCAATACGATACTTTTTTGGATCTGATGGCTACAAGTATTGAAGATACAGACAAACATTGGAATAGTTTTGTTTTGCAAAGTCCGTTGGCACAAACTGTTGATGAATATGTTGATCTGCGGGAATGCATTTTTAATGGAACATGCGATTTTTTAGATAACAGAATTGATGTTGTGAGTGATCCCTTAAATGCTTCAAATACTGTAATTCAGTTTACCAGTGTAGCTCCATCTGAAAACATGATAACTGCTAAATGTTCCATTGAAAGAACATTTAATTATTTTATTAAAGGGATGGATCTTTGGTATGAGGCTAAATATTTTATTGTAAGCGGGATGCCCTTTAGTTTCGCAGATTTTGAAAATAGTTATTTTGACCAAAGTCCGGGCCCCAGAATTATTGTGGACGCAAATGCATTGGCGATAGAAAATAAATTTGGTGATAAATTAGAATATTTCCCGGCAGCTCCACCTGAAATTCCAATTGGACAATGGTTTACAATAAAAGTGCATTTTCAATTCAGTGAAACAAATAACGGAATAATAGAATTATGGCAGGATGGTATTTTATTAATGTCGCTTAATGGAATAAATCTTCCATTATTTAATTCTATTCAGAATAGTTTGGAGGTAGGAATTTCCTCCACATCTATCGGGTGTGTAATGTTGGTTGATGATATACGTCTTTCGCCGGAAGCATTTTAAATAAAAAAGCGCCATCGTTTCCGATGACGCTCCAATTTTTATAACGATCATTTATTCCCGATCCAATAAACCCGGAATAATTGCACCTTCTTCTTCAATTTCCAATCCTTTTTTCTTTATTCCTAATATCCTGAACACCCAATTACGGAATCGATCATTTAATAAATACATGACCGGCACGACAAGCAAAGTTATAAATGTTGCATAACCCAATCCAAAAACGATGGTCCATGCGAGTGGTCCCCAGAAAACTACGTTTTCACCACCTAACCAGATATCAGGTTTAAATTCCGTAAATAATCCAATGAAGTCTATATTAAAACCAACTGCAAGCGGAATCATTCCCAAAATCGTTGCTGTTGCTGTCAGCACTACCGGAGTCATACGCACTCTGGCTGCTTCCACAACAGCTTCGCGGATAGGCACACCCTGCTCTACTAAAGTATCGGTGAATTCCACTAATAATATTCCATTTCGAACAACAATACCGAGTAAGGCTACAACACCAACACCGGTCATTACAGCAGAGAAATTCATATCAAAAATTCCATAACCTAAAAGTACACCGATAATACTGAAAAATACCTCCACAAATATTATTATAGGTTTTGAAATGGAATTAAATTGTGCAACCAAAATTATAATGATAAGGAATAAAGATATTATCCATGCAACACCCATAAAATTAATAGTGTCCTCCATATCCTGACTCGCTCCGGTATAACCAATAGTTACACCTTCAGGAGTTTCAAAATCAGCCAATGCTTCTTTCACCTGATTCATAATTACCGGTTGCTGACTTTCATATCCCGATAATAAATTAGAAGCGAGAGTAACCACACGTTTTTGATCAATTCGTTTAATTCCTGAATAGGTAGTATTATAATCAATTGTTGCAAATGCACTCAATGGAATTTGACGAACCTGACCTGTCATCATATCGCGGTATGTAATTTTCAGATCCTTTAATTGATCAATGTTTTTTCGTTGTTCTTCATCGTATCGAACAACGATGGGAAAATCATCATTACCATCTTTGAATTTAGAAACCTCCCAACCATAAACGGCATTTCGTATTTCTCCGCCGACAGTAAATGTTGAAACACCTTCTCTGTTCATGCGTTCGCGATCGAGATCAATTGTAATTTCAGGTTTATTTGCCTGAAGGTCTGTTTTTAATTCTTCAATTCCGTCAATATTTAAACCGTCGAGATATCTTTTAATATTATTACTTGTTGCAATAAGATCATCAAAATTATCTCCGGTAATTTCAATATTAATTGGTTTACCTGCAGGAGGTCCGTTTTGTTCTCCTCCAACAGTAATGTCGGCGCCAGGGATATCTTTTAAAACAGCTCTAAATTTTTCAAAATAAGGTTCTGTTTTTTGATTTCTTCTGATTGCCGGTTCAATAAATGCAACGGATACCTTTCCTTTATTTGTATAAGCACTTTGATCAAAAGGATCTTCACTTGCACCAATTGTTACATTGGAGATTACTGATTTAACCAAAGGATTATTTTCGCCTAAAACACCGTGAATTTTTTTCTCAACCAATTGCGTTACTGAGTCGGTTGTTTGCTGATCAGTTCCGGTTGGCATTACCACATAGGCAAATATAAAATTAGGATCACCCACCGGGAATTGTTCTACCCCTGGTTTTCTCACCGTTAATAACATGATGGCGATCACTAATGTACCAATAATTGATAAGAACAAAGTTCCTGGATGTCTCAATGTCCATTTCAAAAAATTTGCATATCTGTTTTGAAAAGCAGGCCAACCTTTTCTTTGAAACCATTTTACAGCTTTTACCAAAACCAGATTATAGAACCAAACTAAGGCGATAAGAGTCAAAATAACATTACCCAAAACCGGACTGCCACTAAATGTGATCAATAATCCAATTACAGCAAATATGATAGTTCTGATAATTGCCTTTCTGTGATTTGGTTTTTCATTTTCGCTGTGAGGTTTCATAAAAGTTGCAGCAAAAACCGGATTAATTAAATACGCAACCAATAAAGATGCTGTAAGCGTAACAATTAATGTTACAGGTAAACCATGCATAAAGGAACCTATCATTCCCGGCCAGAATAAGAGTGGAAAAAACGGAGCAAGTGTTGTTAATGTTCCTGCAAGAACCGGCATAAATACCTCACCTGCAGCTCGTTTAGCTGCATCCTTTATCGGCATTTTTCCATTGCCGAATATCCTATGCGTATTTTCGATGACGACGATAGCATCATCCACCACTATTCCCAATCCCAGCAGGAAGGCGAATAATACAATTACGTTCATCGACATACCCAAAATACTCAACACAATAAATGCGATGAACATTGATAATGGAACTGAAAGCCCAACAAACATTGCATCGGTTGCACCCATAAAAAACATGAGTACCAGTGTTACTAAAATAAAACCAATGATGATAGTATTAATTAAATCGGCAACCTGTGTTCTGGTTGTTGATGAAGTATCTCCCGTAACTGTAATATTAAGATCGGATGGAATTTCTTTTTTTCCCATCTCCTCAAGTAAGGCATGAATGTTATCAGAAGCATCAATTAAATTTTGCCCGCTTTTTTTAATTACGTTTAATGTGATTACTTTTTTTCCATCTAATCTTGCAAAACTTTCCTGTTCCTTAAAATCATCCTGAATAACTGCAATATCTTTTAAATAAATTGCATAATTATTCATATTGTTGATGGTAAGATTTTTAATTTGCTCCACATTGTCAAACTCGCCGCTTACAGTAATACTTCTGCGCATGTCTTCCACCTTAATAGTACCACCGGAAACAATTCTGTTCTCATTGCTGATGGCAGCATAGATATCATACATGGTGATCTGTGCAGCTTGCATTTTATACATATCTACATTGATCTGTATCTCACGTTCAGGAGCACCAATAATATCTACCTTCGAAATTTCAGGAAGTTTTTCAATTTCATCTTCTAATAATTCCGCATATTTTTTAATACCGGTAAGGTCATAATCACCACTCACATTCACCTGCATAATAGGCATATCAGAAAATTCCACCTTTGCAACATTAGGTCCGAAGGTTGGATCAAGGTCGCTTGGTAAAGTTGGTTTTGCTTTATCAACTGCATCCTTAACTTTTTGATTTGCTTCATCAATATCAGTTCCGGAAACAAATTCCACCTGAATGCTGGAAAAATCCTGTACCGAATTACTAATAATTTTATTTACTCCGCTGATAGCACCGATCTCTTTTTCCAATTGTTTGGTTATGAGATTTTCCATGTCGCTTGGAGATGAACCAGGATAAATTGTTGCTACATAAATTGTAGGCATTGTAATATCCGGATATAACTCCTTGGGTAAACCATTGTAGGTGGAAATACCCATAATGGTCAGCATGATGGTAATAATAAATACCGTTGTGCGGTTATTTATTGCCCAGCTGGATGGTTTAAATTCTTTGAATACGTTTTTCATTTATTAATATTTTTGCTTAATTAAAACAGTTGATCAATTTTCTAATTTCGATCATTTGCTGTTTTATTTAATTGGGTTGATAACAAGATTCCTGATTAATATTGAATTTCCTGACCTGCAATAACATTCTGATAACCTGATGTTATCACTTTATCACCTTTAGTTAAACCGGAAGTGATCTCTGCCATTCCACCATAAATTTTACCAACGGTAACTGTTTTGCGAATAGCAACTTTTTTACCGTTCTCCTCTCCTGCAACATAAACGTAATCAGCATCACTTGATTTTTGGATCATATTAAGATCAACTACGATCGCATTTGGAGATTCATAATCAGCAATTCTCATTACTGCTATCATATTTGGTTTTAATAATGGGTCACTCGGTAATTTTGCTTCAACTGTAAAGGTTCTGCTTTGCGAATTAATTACTCTTGACGCAAATGTTACCTTAGCATCTAATTCTCTTTGTTGATCAGTGATCATAATTTTTGCATTATCACCTGCAGAAACTATGGAAGAATGAGATTCTGAAACTTCACCCTTTGCTTTTAAGGTATTCATATTTACAACGCGAATTCCCTGAAATCCCGGAGATCCGATCTGTCCGATTTTAATATCTACCGCATCAACAACGCCGTTTATGGGAGAAGTCAATTTGCTCATTGATAATTGTTCCTTGGCGGCAGCAATATTTTTTTCAATTGTTTCTACATTGTTTTTGGCAGAAAGAAATTGAATTTCACTTCCTATCTTCTGATCCCATAAAGCTTTTTGTTTATTGTAAACATCTTTTGCAAAAGAGAGTTGAGATTCCAAAGTTTCCACATTTTTTTGCATTGCATCATTATCTGTTGATGCAAGTACTTGTCCTTTAGAAACATTTTGTCCAACACTCACATAAATTGCATTAATAACACCTGGCATTTGTGGAGTAACGATTACATTTTCTTCTGCGTCTATCTTACCTTGAACTTCAATATAGTGAATAAATGGCTGTGTATTTACTTCAGTAACCACAACTAATTCTCCCTTTGGTTCTTTTGCAGATGTATCTGCTTCAGCAATTTCAGCTTCCAATTTTCTAATTTTATCACCGGTCTCTGCATAGTATTCTTTCAGTTTTTCCAGTTCAGCTTGTTTGTCGTTCGATTCTTTAGCGCCACAAGAAGCAAGGAAAAGAATTACGGTTAGATATAATAAGGTCTTTCTCATAGTATGTTGATTTAATTAATTGTATCCTAAAGATTTGTTTAAAGCGATTTTTGTGTTTAATAAATTGTATAACGCAGAAATGTAAGATCCTTGTGCCATGTACAAAGTGCTTTCAGCATTGTTCAATTCCAGGCTGGAGCCCACACCTTCTCTGTATTTAATAAGAGCGGTATTATAAATTTTTTGTGCGAGTTCGTTATTTTGTTTTTGAATTTCAAAATCACTTTCAGCATTCCAATAATCTGTTTTTGCTTTTTCAATTTCCAACAAAATTCCTTGCGTTGCACTGTGCAAGGTAAGTTGTGCCTTTTCATAGGCTAATTGTGCTGCCTGCACATTTGTTTTTCTTTCCATTCCGGAAAAAATAGGAATCTGCATTTTCACTCCTACAAGTCCTGTCTCGAACCAAAGTTCATCACCATCGAAAAAATTAAAACTATTGCGCTGTGCATTTTGCGAATAAGATGCATATAAGGCCAAAGTTGGTAAATAAAGTGCTTTATTCAGTTTTACATTCAGTTCGTTCAGAATCATGGTCTCATTCAGGATCGTAAATTCCGGGCGTGTTAAATAATTTTGATCATTGCTTACTACTGTTGCATTATTGGTAAACATGTCCAACGAATCTGTTAAACCAATGGAAGAATTAATATCAAGTCCCATTGTATATTTAAGATATGTTTCGGCAAGAATTGTCTGACGTTTTGCATTTGCAAGCTGACCCGTTAATGTAAGTTTACTCATTGTTAATCGGTCAACATCAATTTGTTCAACAAATCCCGATTTCAGCATTTCATTAACTTCAAAATATACCTTAGCTAGATTATCGATATTTTTTTGCAATAATGTTTCAAATTCCTTTGCAATTAAAACTGCATAATATGCGGTCTCTACATTTTTTTTAATTTCTTGTTCAGTAAGTTTCTGCTGGGCATTTACAAGATTTACATATTCTTTAGCTGCATTTAATCCTACTAACCAGGCTCCATTAAATAATAATTGTGAAGCCGAAACACCTGCTGTGAGGTTTTGTTCTGTTCCGAATTGCACCGGAATAAATTCACCGGCCTCTCCGCCAAAAAATTCAGCTGGAAGTAATGAAGTAGGTAGTTTGAAAAAGTTTTGGTAGTCGATACTAGCATCAACCTGCGGCAAACCAGCCGAAAGTCGGTTCTTGACTGTTATCTGCGCATTCTCTACATCGAGAGCTGCTGATTTTGATTGGGTGTTATTTTCAATGCCGTAATCAATTGCCTGTTGTAAAGAATATTGCTGCGTTTGCGCAAACAACATCACAGGTCCGATCAGTGCGATTAAAAATAATTTGAGTTTATATGCCATGTTTTTCTGATTTTATTTTTTCGAGTAATTTAATTCCTTTAGGAGTTGCTATTCCGCGAATATGATAATCGATAAATACACTAAATGTTTTTTCGGGTGGGAATTTATCGTAGGGAAATATTTCGTTGTCGATAAACATCTCAACGCGGGCAATATAAATTCGTGTGATAATTTCAACATCTAGGTCGGCGCGATAAATTTCTTCGCGAATTCCTCTTTCGAGATTATTTTTTATGCTGTTATATACTTCGGTTATTCGGTGGTTTTTGAAAACATTCCAACTTTCCGGGTGGTATTTTCTGAGATCGAACATTAAACTTGGATTCATATTCTTACTCATTGCATTCATCCAGTTTGCTATTCCTATCATTTCATCGATAGCAGTTTTTGCCTCACTTAATATTTCTTCTACAGCCTTATTTTGACAGGCAAAGTGATGCACGGTAATTTGATGTATAAGGTCATCTTTATTCTCAAAGAACTGGTAAAGGGTTTTCTTGCTGATGCCCAACTCGCGGGAAACATCATCCATGGTGACGCTTTTTATGCCGTACCGCATGAAGAGACGCTCACACCGTGATAATATTTTATCCTTGTCATCCGTAGCTTTAGCGAAGGAGGACTTGTCCAATTCCGAAGACTTCGTCAAAGTAGACTTGTCCTCTTGACCCTTATTCACGTCGCCATTCTCCTCAGAATCCTTATTCAGGCCAAATTCTTCTTCGTTATTCATTTGATTTTCCATTAGTTATGTGCCTAAAACCTTGTTTTTGGCCGATTTTTGATTTTGGATGCAAAGGTATATACAAGAAACTCAGGAAACCAAGGATTGTTCGAAAGTTTCCATAGTTTTTTCGTTAATTTAACATTTGGGCCATTTTTGCCTTCAGGAGATAAACTTTGAAGCACAAAATTGTATCAGCAGTTTACAGTGGAGTAGGTAATTTCGATGAACGGGGGAATTTTCAGGTTGAAACGTCGGTTCTGTTGAACTGAATGGTTCTTATGACTTATAAAGTCAAAATCGCTTTATTTCTTAATTTTGTTAGATAAATCCACATCAATGAAATTTATTTTTACGCTTTTGCTGGCATTTCTGCTTGCCGGTACTCAGGCCCAAAGTCTTACTGATAAAAAATTGCAAAAAGATCCAGTCTGGATCTCTATGATAAATGATACCACCACCAATTATTTTGAAGCAGTGGATGCATTTAACCAATATTGGAGTGTTCGTCCTTTGCCAAAACAAGAAGATGATGTTTTAGGTAAAGGAGAAGAGTTTGATAAAAAGGAAGGATTTGTTGACGCATTGATCACAACAAAAAAAGAAAAACGCGAAAAGGAAAGCCAGATCTATGCTTTTGAATATAAAAGATTTAAACGCTGGCAAATTTTGGTAGAACCTTGGGTGAAGGAAGATGGGAGTATTGCGGGGCCAAAGGAGCAACTCTTAATTTGGGATAAGGGTGAAAAAATGAAAGAATGAGGCCCGATGACCTCACAGGTTTGGGAAACCTGTGCAGGTCTGAGGGAAGGAGAAGGAGAATTAAGGATTATATAATGGATGAAAAAAGGGAACCCGCCATAGGTCGGACAGGCGCTGATGACGCGGATTTGGCGGATTAAAGCGGATAATAAATGAAGCCCGACGACCTACCAGGTTTTTTTTAACCTAATAGGTCTGACAGAAGGAGGAGGAGAATTATTAATGAAAAATTGAATACTTAATTCAAACGTATGTTAAAAAAATATTTTACACTATTACTTATCAATAGCATTTGCTTAATTGCTGTAACACAGGTTACCGGCGACTGGCATCAAACAGGACCAATTGCATTTCCTACAAATATTTCAGGGCAAATTCATGGAATTGGGAGAACCACACAAATTAAATGGGATCCTATTGATGCAAATACCATTTGGGCAACAACTGCTTCCGGTGGATTATATGTAAGCAATGATCTTGGCGCAAATTGGGAAGTAACAGGAACGGATGTACTTCCTCCATTAAATTGCGCATCGGTGTGCATTGATTTTACCGATAATAATATTATTTATTTAGGAACAGGTGATCCGAATTATTATTATGATTCTTACGGAGTTTATAAAAGTATTGATGGCGGAGATACTTGGGCTCCATCTAATATTGGAATTGGAACGCGCATGGCTTTAGAATTATTAATGAAACCGGATGATCACAACACAATAATTGCGGCAACAAGCGATGGAATATTTAAAACAATTGACGGTGGTTTATTGTGGACAGAGAAAAAAAGCAACGGTTCTTTTACCGATATGATATTTAATCCGGATAATTCCGGAATTATTTATGCAGTGGATTACGATGGAAAATATTTTCGTTCGGATAATTGGGGAGATAGCTGGACCGATCTTTCCTCCGAATTAATTATTCCCGGTGGAGTAGCATATGGTACACGTTTAGGTGTGAGTGCAGCAGATCCGAATGTAGTTTATATAGCAACAATTGCAGGACAAACATCAGTTTTTAAATCTACAGATGCGGGATTAAATTTTGATCTGATAAAAACAGATTATCCGAATTTAAATGGATATAGTGCATTAGAGGGAGGACAAGGAAATTATAATTTTGATATGGTTGTTGACCCTGACGATGCGAATAAATTATATACTGCATGTCATGTTATTTGGAAAAGTATTGATGGAGGTTTAACCTGGACACAGTACACTGATTGGTGGGCAGATTGTCATACTGACATGCATCATTTAGTATTTAATCCGAATGATCATACGATGATATTAAATGCAAATGACGGCGGAATATTTTTAAGTTATGATGAAGGTGATAACTGGACTGAATATGCAAACGGATTAAGTGCAACAGAAATTTATCATGCTGCACAAAGTAAATTGAGCAATACAATTGTAAGCATAGGAACTCAGGATAATGGAGAATTATATTATGGTGACCCAACATGGTATTGTAATCGCGGGGGCGATTGGGGTGCGCGTATGTGGTTCGATTATTTAACTTATAATCGTGTGTATTATTACCACGGAACACGAAGAATTGTAACAGGTGGTGATCAAAATTGGAATAGTCCGATAGCTGATCCGGATGCAGCTTCAGTGCGCATGGCATTTACTCCAGCGGAACCACAAACAGGATTTGTAACACAATATGAAGTTTGGCGAAGTGATAATTTGGAATCTGCCTCTCCAACTTGGATCGCATTAACTGCTATGAATAAAGAAGTAAAAGGAATTGCCGTTTCACCGGTTGATGCAAATAATGTTTATGTAGTGAGAGCAGATAATAAAATAATGCATACAACAAATGCTATGGATGCTGCGCCTACATGGGTAACAACAACAGCACCTGCAGGAACAGGATTCAGAGCGGGACTTGCTGTTTCAAAATTTGATCCGGATGTTGCATATTTATTCAGTTACAGTTATGTGTACAGAACGGACGATGCGGGAGCAAGCTGGACAAATATTTCCTACGATCTACCGGGAAGTAATATTGTTGGAATTTATTTAGATGATTACAACACAGATGAATCTATTTACGTAGCCAGTGCTATCGGCGTATTTTATCACAATATAACAATGGATCATTGGGATAATTATTCAACAGGATTACCAACTATTGCAAATATTCAGGATCTGATGATGTATAATGATGGAAGTCCGAATTCCGTTTTGCGTGTTGGATATTATGGAAAAGGTGTTTGGGAATCTCCCTTATACCAACCATTTCCAATTCCGGCAGCAGAATTTATTTCTGATATTAATGTTGTTTGTCCGGGCACGAGTGTTCAATTCACCGATGCATCTACGGATAATACAGAAAGTATTTTATGGGAATTTGAAGGCGGAACTCCTGCAACCTCAACACTGGAAAATCCTGTAATATTTTATAATACTCCGGGCACTTATAATGTTACTTTAACTGCAAGTAATGCAAATGGAAGCGATGCGGAAATTAAAACATCTTTTATTACTGTTTCTGCTATAAATGATATTCCGTTGGAGGAAGGATTTCAAACTGCATTTCCTCCTTATCAATGGACAGAAAATGATGCAAATGACGATGGTGTTTTTTGGTATCAGACAACTGCTACCGGTGGTTATGACATGAGTACAAAATCGATGTTATTTGATAATTATTACAATGAAACTGCCGGAGCAAAAGATGATATGGTTACTCCACAATATGATTTTTCTTTAGCATTATCCGCACAATTAACTTTTGATCACGCTTATGCAAAATGGAGTGATGGATATCCCGATTCCCTTGCAGTTTTAATTACAACAAATTGCGGTGATACCTGGACAACCCTTTGGGTAAAATCGGGAAATGACCTTGCAACCGCTCCCGATTACACTGCAGATCTTTGGGTGCCTACAGCAGATCAATGGAGAACAGATACAATTGATCTCAGTGCATATTTGGGGGAAGAAAAAGTTGCATTTGCATTCCGCAATATCGGTCATTACGGCCAGGGGATTTATGTTGATAATATAAATATTTCCGGTGAAGTTGCGCAAAGTATTTCTGAACTAGAAACAATACCCTTTAATATTTATCCAAATCCTGCAAATGAAAATGTTACCATTGATCTAACCTCACCAAAAAATATTTCCATAAATATTGATGTATTAAATATTTCGGGGGATGTAGTTTTAAGTAAGGAGATAAATACCTATTCGGGATTACAGCAAACTACATCACTTGACATTAATAAATTAGCAGCAGGAACGTATATTATTCAATTGACTGATGGCGAGAATGTATTGGGAGAGAAGAAGATGGTGAAGATGTGATATTAAATTAAATCCAATGAAAAATACAATCCTCTTATCATTATTAACTTTAATGATACCAGCACTTTGTTGTAGCCAAATAGAAAGTAATACCCATAAAATTTCAACAGACAGTTGTTATGCCTATTTTGAATTTATAGTTGATGGTACTGAAGTGCAATTTGAAAACCTTTCCCTTGGAACTGACTCAGCAGAAATAATTTCCTATTTCTGGAATTTTTGTGATGGGAGCACCTCTTCTTTATTGGATCCTAATCATATCTATGCCATACCTTTCGTTTGTGCATGTTTAACAATTGAAGATATTACAGGATGTACTGATACTTATTGTTATCCAAATGAAACCGGTATAAATAATATTGGGACACTTTTTAATATTTATCCTAATCCCTCAGTTTCTGAATTCACTATTTCAATAACCGATATTAAATCGCGAAAAGTAAATGCTACAATCACAAATTATATTGGGGAAATAGTTGATGCAAAATCGTTTAATACTTTTACAGGATCTGAACAACAAATTACTTTTGATATTCAAAGTTATCCTACCGGAATCTTTTACGTTTTGTTTTATGATGAATTTGGTATTATCTATAAAACGAAAGTTATAAAATTGTAAATATCAAAAATCTCTATGTCCCTCTATGGCTTAGGAAAGTTAATATAAATCGAACCATTAGAACAGTTATTATTGCATGTTTAATTCGAATGTGTTGTGGGATATAATGTCATCCGCCGCGGCGGATTCGGTAGATTTTTGTCTAGGTTTTTCTATAATAATGTCACCCCTATCGGGGTTTTTATTCATCTACTCTGGTGCTGGTGTTTTTTGCCGTGGTTGTGTGTTTTTCACCAACCACATCAGGCTGACTAAATGTATTATGTAAGCACTCCTTTATACGTCATATAATCCTTTCCACGATACAATTCCGCAAACTCCCGCCATCACTTCCTTTTATAAAATTCACCCCCGGTTTTTTACCTGCATCAAAAGACCCATACTTATCATCAATCCCCAAAAATTTAGCTCCGTATAATGTTCCCCATCGCAAAAGATCATTAGTATTAATTTCAGGAAATTTATTTTGTATGGAGATTAATTCTTCTAAAATGGAAAGTCCGTGATTGCTTGCCAGACTATCCGTACCTATGGTAATATATTGTACATGTTTCATCAACATCGGTATATCCGGTAATCTATCCTCAATAAATAAATTTGCATTAGGACAAAAACACCAATATAAATTCGGATGCATATTTTCCGCCCATTCGGCATCCCACTCAGTTGCAATTGTATTGTGAACAAGCAGAGTCTTTACCTGCGAATTAAAATCCGGTAGCAAACTTTCTAAAGCGGTTTTTCCCGTTGGTGTAAAATAGTTTATATCTTTTTTCAGATCGCGATATAATTTGCGATACAATCCCGTTCCGCGCACATAAAATTCATTTTCATCATTACTTTCCAACATGTGAATGGAAGTTGGTTTTCCGGTTTCGTAACAATGTTTACTTATTTTTTTTATTAATTCAGTACTTACGGAATATGTTGCATGTGGCGCAAGTGAAGAATGAATTCCGTATCCTCTTGCTTCTGCAATTAAATTGTTGCCATGGTCCATCGCAAGACCAGCCTTAAATGGATCAAAAGAAATTAATTCAATAAAGGTATGATAATATAAATTGCGTTTCGCTTTTTGAGAAAAAGATAAAGGTAAATTTGAAATATCGCCAACTGCGACAATGCCGTTTTTTATCATTTCTTTTTCAGCGGAAGAAATTGCGTTTAACATAATTTCTTCGTTGTGTTCTCTTTGTGCTGTAACAAGATTCAAAAATTCGGGCAATCCTGTTTTTTCCGGAAACTGATCTTTGAGATGGGATAATTCAATGTGGCAATGTGTATTAATAAATCCTGGAACTAAAGCACCTGAAAACTTTTCAACCGTGGTCTCATCGAATTCGGAGATCGGTTGTATATTTAATATTGTACCATCATCCTCCAATAATAGAACATGCTCTGTTATGGGTTTTGAAGTTATTGGGTAGATGATGTCTGCTGTGATACGGCGCATGGTGCAAAGGTAAGAATAGTAGTTATTTATATATATGTTTTAGAGTTAATTAACTACATTATGAAAGGATAATACCATTAAACGTATTTCCAGGATTGGAACATATTATTGAGACCGCAAAGAAACAGCCGAATTTACTCCTCTATTTTAATTAAACACAATATACCCTTTACGGCTTTGCGTGAAAAAAATAAAAAAAATTGCACGCAAAGTCGCAGAGACGCAAAGAAACAGCCGAATTTACTCCTCTATTTTAACTAAAGACAATATACCCTTTGCGGCTCTGCGTGAAAAAAATTAAAAGATATTGCTCGCAAACCCGCAAAATTGCGCAAAGGTGTAGTAGGATAAAAATAGATTTTATTATATATGCTTAGTTAAAAATTTAACCCAAAAGTATATTTTAAGTTTTATTTATGAGAGTGGAGAAGGAATAGGAAAATGTAAGTTTCGTGTAGATTTATAGATATATTAATGACAACTCGACTTACAATTTTTCGCCTGATATCGAATTAATTTTGCTTTTGGTGTCGTTAGTGAAACCCTCGAAAGAGTATTGAGGCTTTCGCTCTTAGCGAAGGTCTCAATAATGGTAAACGCCAAAAAAGAAATCGATGATGGAAAGGAGAGCCTGTTCGGCGATCGATTACAGAGTTATCTGTATTAGTGATACTCTTTATTTGTATTTATTGGTTTAAGTTTCATTTTCTTAAGGAAAACAATTTTAATCAATAATTAATCACCTGCTCTTCAATTTCCACTGGAATTACTCTGTCCTCGTACTGCTGATTGCGAAGCTGTGGAATAAACCCTGCTTCTTTAATTGCTTCCTGAATTGATTTGTAGGTGAAACGATGCGGGGCTCCGGCGGCACTTACCACATTTTCTTCGAGCATGATGCTTCCGAAATCGTTGGCACCGGCATGGAGACAAATTTGTGCAACATTTTTTCCAACGGTTAACCAGCTTGCCTGAATATTTTCAATATTTGGTAAAAATATTCTGCTCATTGCTATCATGCGTATATATTCATCGGGAGTGGTGTCATTTTTTGCTCTGCGGATTTTTTTAAGGGTGGTATCAACATCCTGAAAGGTCCAGGGAATAAATGCAAGAAATCCTTTTGCATGTTCCGGTTTTTCACTTTGCACCTGACGAATTTTTTCGAGATGCAAAAAACGTTCTTCAATGGTTTCAATATGTCCGAACATCATGGTCGCACTTGTGGTGAGATCGAGTTTATGCGCAACACGCATCACATTCAGCCATTCATCGCTCAAACATTTTCCGGTGGAAATTATTTTTCGAACTCTATCCACTAATATTTCTGCTCCTGCACCAGGCAAACTGTCGAGACCGGCTTTTTTTAATTCTGTTAAAACATATTCGTAGGTATAATTTCCTAAGGATGCTATATGATGAATTTCCGGTGGGCCTAAGGAATGCAGTTTTATCTGTGGAAACATTTCTTTTATCTCCCGGAAAGTTTTTACATAAAAATCAAGTCCAAGGTCGGGGTGATGACCACCTTGCAACAATAATTGGTCGCCACCATATTTTATGGTCTCCTCAATTTTGATCCTATAGGTTTCTTTATCGGTAATATAACCTTCCGCATGTCCGGGTACCCTGTAAAAGTTACAAAATTTACAGTTTGCCACACAAATATTAGTGGTATTGAGGTTTCGGTCGATGATCCAGGTTACTTTATTACTTTTTTTCTGCTGAAAACGCAGGGTATTGGCAATTTCCATTAACTCAGGGGTTGGAGCATTTTCAAAGAGGAAAACACCTTCCTCCACGGTCAAAAACTGCTTTTCGAGGGCTTTTTTGTAGAGATCATTGAGAACCATATGCAAAGTTAAACAAAGAATGAGGGATGGAGTTCAGCAAAAAAGGGAAAACGTATTATATTTGCACTCCCTAAAAACAACGGGCCTATAGCTCATTCGGTTAGAGCAACTGACTCATAATCAGTAGGTGCTTGGTTCGATTCCAAGTGGGCCCACCTAGCACCGAAAGGTGCTTTTTTTATTTTGAGCGGTTGAATATCAACCGAACCTATCCAATTTAATTCTAGTTATTTTAGCTTATGATTCAATTTCAAAAATTTACTTTAGATAACGGCCTTACAGTGATCATTAATGAAGATCACACCACACAACTCTGTGCCGTAAATGTTTTATATAAGGTTGGGGCGAGGGATGAACATGTTTCCAAGACAGGTTTTGCACATTTGTTTGAACACCTCATGTTCGGGGGATCTGCAAATATTCCGGATTTTGATACGGAATTGCAGCTTGCAGGAGGGACAAATAATGCCTTTACGACGAATGATCTTACCAATTATTATGATATACTTCCTTTTTCGAATATCGAAACCGCATTGTGGCTGGAAAGCGACCGCATGCTGAAACTCGATTTTTCGGAAAAATCTTTGGAAGTGCAACGCAATGTTGTTTGCGAGGAATTTAAAGAGCATTATATCAACCGACCTTATGGTGATGTATGGCATATACTTCGCAAATTAGTGTATGAAAAACATCCTTACCAATGGCCAACAATTGGATTGGAATTACAACATGTAAAAGATGCAACTTTAACTGATGTAGAAAATTTCTTTTATAAATATTATCGTCCGAATAATGCTATTCTCACTATTTCAGGTGGTATTACTACCGACAAAGCATTGGAACTTGCAAAAAAATGGTTTGGAGATATTACACCCGGGGAAAAATTAAATTATACATATCCTGAAGAACCGGAGCAAACCACAGCTAAATTTTTAGCAGTTAAAAAAGATGTTCCTGTGAATGTGATTTATAAAGCATGGAAAATGCCGGGCAGGGTAGATAAAGAATATTATCCAATAAACTTATTATCTGACGTTTTAGGTTCGGGAGAATCATCGCGATTACAACATCGTTTAAAAAAACAACAGAAATTATTTACGGATGTTGCATGTTATGTTACGGGAAGTATAGATACCGGTATGTTTATTATTACCGGAAAATTATCGGAGGGAATTAATTATGCCGATGCGGATAAAGCAATAGCTGCAGAAGTAATTAATATTCAAAATGAATTGATCGCTGAAGAAGAATTACAGCGCGTAAAAAATATAGTGGAAATGGATATTACCAGTGGATATACCGGAGTATTAAACAAAGCAGAATCACTTGCCATTGCCGAAATGCTGGAAGGTGCAAATCTGGTTAATATTGAAATTGACCGTTTCACAGGAGTAACTGCAAACGACATACAAAATTGCGCACAACAATTTTTAACCGCAGAAAAATGCAGTACCTTATATTACGGAAAAGATATTTGATCCCTTAAATAAAAAATATTATGACAAGAACGGAAGCGCCTCATCAGCATTTAATTGATCGTTTAGATATTCAGAATTTTGAACATCGAAAATTAAAAAACGGAACCGACCTTTATTTTGTCGGTGGTATTGAAGAAGATCTTATTCGAGTAGAGCTGCGGTTTAAAGCAGGAAGATGGTATGAACCGCGACACGTAGTGAGCAGAGCGGTTTCCAATATCATGAAAAAGGGAACCTCCACAAAAAATGCAAAACAAATTGCAGATGTTGTTGATTTTTACGGAGCACAATTAGAAATAGAACATGGCCATGATCTCACTTCCATTATCATTTTTTGTTTAGGAAAATATTTAGATAAAATTCTACCTGTTGCAGAAGAAATTATGACCGATGCATCATTTGCAGAAGACGAACTCGAACATTTTGTTAAAAAACAAAAACAGAAATTACTCATCTCCGCTCAAAATACCGATTTTCATGCGAACAGAAAATTTAATGAAGTAATTTTCGGAAAAGATCATCCTTATGGCTATGCAACTTTTGAAAATGATTTTAATGCACTTAACTCCTCACTCTTAAAAGATTATCATCGCAAACATTATAATCCTGCTGATGCAACAATTTTTATGGCGGGTAATGTAAATGAAAATGCCATCGCACTTGTTGAAAAACATTTTGGCCATTATCAGAAAAATGGTGTTATAATTTCCTCAACTGACAAAAATATTAGTACAGATTTCGAAAATAAATTTTTTATCGCCAAAGAAGATTCCGTTCAATCATCCGTTCGCATAGGAAATATCAGTATCTCTAAAAAACATCCCGATTATCCTGAATTTAATGTATTAAATACTGCTTTTGGCGGATATTTTGGTTCGCGGTTAATGACAAATATTCGTGAGGATAAAGGTTATACTTACGGAATTCATTCTGGTGTAACACATTATAAATACGGTAGCTTTTTTGTAATTCAAACGGAAACAGGAAACGAAGTTTGTGCAGCAGCCATTGCAGAAACCTATAAAGAAATGGACATCCTCAAAAAGGAAAAAATGGATGCCGATGAATTAATGATCATCAAAAATTATATGATGGGCGGATTATTAAGAGCGACAGATGGCCCTTTTAATCGCATCAACGTAATTAAAAATATGGTTATGAGCGACCTTGATACTTCTTATTTTGATTCATTGGTAAGTGGTATAAAAAATATCACTGCAGATAGATTAATGGAGTTGGCGAATACATATTTGGATCAGGAGAATATGAAGGAAGTGGTGTGTGGGAAGAAGTAGGCAGTGGGCAGTCGCAGTCACAGTCTCAGAGGGTAACATTGGAGATTTTGGCTCCGTAGTAAACTTTTGATTTACGAAAAAGCAGGCTCCCCTAGGGGGTTGGGGGCCCGTGGGCAGTCGCAGTCCTTTGGTTTGTTGCAATTTTTAAGTCAATATCCTCGTTATCAGAAGAATTGAGAAGTCCTTTACAAAAATTGCCTTAATTTTATTACCTGAATTATTTTATTTGAAATATTTATTGCGATATTGTTTTGTTTTGATTTTTGGTTTGATGATGGTGGAAGCGCGGGCGCAGTCTACACTTCCGGCTGATTTTATTTGTTGTCAGACGCTTGTGAGCGGGGATGTGCAGCTTACCTGGGGAGCATCTGCTGAGGCTTGTGGTCCTTTTGTGGAATATCAGGTTTGGGCTAGTAATGTGTTTGCGGGACCCTATGATTTACTCACATCCATACCTGCAATTGGAACAACAACTTTTACCCATGTTGGTGCGAACGGAACAGTTACCACCTGGTATTATTATATCGTCGCAGTGTATACCTGTGCAGGATTTACGATGACAAGTTCCGACACCTTGGATAATTTAGATCCGGTTGCACCAATTATTGACCTTGTTACGGTTACTGGTGGATTGTCCGTTTTAACCTGGGCTCCATCCACTTCGCCGGAAACAAATTCTTATATAATCTATAGAGATAATGGCGGATTTAATCCCATTGCAACTGTATATGGAAGATTTACTACAACATTTACAGATCTCACAGGTTTGCCGACCACTAAAATTGAAACCTATACAATTGCAGCAAGAGATTCCTGCGATAATTTGGGACCCTTCAGCACGAATGATCATCACACTATTTATTTAACGGCACAACAAATTAATTGCAGTGACGAATTATCACTTACCTGGAATTTATATGATACCTGGGCGGCAGGAGTAAATGATTATGAAATTTGGGTGGATCGAAATTTTGCCGGAGCAGCACCTGTTGCCTCTGTATCCAATACAACAACCAATTATTTATTAACGGGATTAGATGACGGCGATAATGTATGTATCACCATTCGTGCATTTCGCGCAGACGGAACAGCAATTTCTATTTCAAATGAATATTGCACAACAATAAATATTGTTCAACCTGCCGATTATACCGTTATAAGAAATGCAACCGTTAATTCGGCAACACAAATTGTTGCCGAATGGTATCCTGATGTTATCGCCGACCTTGAAAAAATTTCTGTGCAACGCAGCACAAACAATATTGATTTTGTAAATTTAATTACCGGTGCTATTACAATTCCGGTTCCTCCTATTGATACTTATACGGATAATACTGTTACAACAAATGCACAAAGTTATTATTACAGAATAATTACCATCGACAGTTGTGCCATTGAAACTGTTTCCGGCTCCGTGCGAACTGTTTTATTGCAGGGAAATGATAATGCAAATTTCACGAATACCATAAATTGGAATGCATTTGAAATCACCAATGGAACTGTTAGTGAATATCGAATTTATCGCGATGATGGGGCGGGAATGAATTTTATTTCTTCCGTATCCTCTGCAATTTTAACCTTTACTGACGATGTATCTTTATTTATAAATTTGATAGATCAGTTTTGTTATCAGATAGAAGCGGTGTATCAATTAAATGCTCCCGAAAATGGTGTGAATGAAACATTGAGTTCTTTTTCGAATACTATTTGTTTAGAACAAGGTCCACGGATATATGTGCCCAATGCCATTGTCCCCAATGGAACAAATACCATTTTCAAACCGGTAATTATTTATGGAAGTGAAGAGGGTTACAGTATGAAAATATTTAATCGCTATGGCGAAGTGATATTTGAAACGGATGATATCAATGAAGGCTGGACAGGATTGTATAACAATAAAATTGTGGAACTCGGCACTTATGGTTATTTGATCACCTTTAGTGCAACTAACGGACAGGTTATAAATAAACGCGGAAATGTGACCGTTGTGCGCTGAGTTATTGAAACAGCATTTTACCTTCACTTAGTCCTTTTCCCAAATCTTTTCAGTTTTTGATTCTAATTTTGCATTGTGAAATTATTGGTGATAGAAGATGATAAGGCAATGCGTGAGAATATCGTACATTTTCTGGAAAAAGAAAATTACCTTATTGAGACCGCTTTTGACCTGAATTCGGCGCTCGATAAAATATATATTTATTCCTACGATTGTATACTTCTGGATATAACACTCCCGGATGGAAGTGGCATTGAAATACTACGCGAATTAAAAAATATGAATAAAACGGATGGTGTAATAATCATTTCCGCAAAAGATTCGCTGGATGATAAACTTGCAGGTCTGGATCTTGGTGCTGATGATTATTTGCCGAAACCATTTCACATGGCAGAACTCAATGCGCGAATAAAATCCGTTCTTCGCCGAAGAAAATTCGAAGGATCAGAAATGATCACACTCAATAATATGACCGTGGATTCCGCATCACGGCAGGTATATATTAATGGTGTGGAACTAATATTAAATAGAAAAGAGTTTGATATTCTTATTTATTTTCTATCCAATAAAAACCGTCTTGTAGCAAAAACGGCATTGGCCGAAAATGTCTGGGGTGATAATATTGACTCCGCTGATAGTTTTGAATTTATTTATTCTCAGATCAGAAACTTGAGAAAAAAACTAAAGGAGAATAAAGCGGAGATAGAAATACAAGCCATATATGGGATCGGATATAAATTAATTACTTCTTGAAACTACTCAATTATACCAGTTTATATATTTCTGCAATATTACTTGTGGTGATAACAATTTGGGCTGTAATATTTTATTTTAACATGTTGGATGAAGTTTATGAAGGATTAGATGATACTTTAAAACAAAATTCAGAACTTGTAATTCTTCAGGCGCAAAAAGACAGCAGTATTTTATTAAAATCAGGCTTTAAGGAGGAAAACTTCAGTATAACACGTGGTACCAATACTGATCCAGATCTTAAAAAATACCGCAACGCAGAAATGTTTCTTCCATTTGAGAATAAAATGGAGGAAGTAAGAATTTATACCAAATATTTCGAGCTCAATGGTATATCTTACAAATTAGAGATGGTAAATTCATTGGTTGAAACAGATGATATACTGGAAAGCATGTCGCAAACGCTTATTTGGCTTTATGTTTCCCTAATTGTCTTACTATTGTTGCTCAACAACGTAATTCTCCAGAAATTGTGGATGCCCTTTTATCACATCACAAAACGTTTGCAACAATTTCGTTTCGACAGAAATCAACCATATGAAGATGTTAAAACTAATATTAAGGAATTTTCAGACCTCAATAATTCAGTAAATTCTTTGCTAAAAAGAAATTTAGAAATTTATAACAGTCAAAAACAATTTATAGAAAACGCAGCACACGAGCTGCAAACACCTTTGGGATCTGTTATCAATCGCATAGAATTGTTGATAGAAAATACAGATTGTAGTCCCGAACAGCTTGAAATGATGGCCTCCGTATTGGATTCACTGGAAAAACTGAACAGATTGAACAGGTCGCTGTTGTTGCTGTCTAAAATTGAAAATAAACAGTACGAAGAAAAACAGAATGTTAATGTAAATGACCTTATAAAAGGTATAACAACTGAATTACTCGAGCAATTGGAATACAAAGAAATAACGTTAACTATTATAGAAAATGAGATATGCACTTTAAATATTCATCCCGGATTGGTGCAGATTTTATTCACGAATCTCTTGAAAAACGCAATTGTACACAATCACCGATCTGGAACAATTGAAATATTTATTCATCTCACCTTTATTGAAATAATTAATACGGGAAAAAATATTTCCCTGAATAAAAACGCCCTTTTCAGCCGGTTTTATAAAGAAAGCACAGATAATAATTCTACAGGCTTAGGATTAGCTATTGTTAAAGCCATAGCCGATGTATCTGGTATAGACATTAGCTATTCTTTTAATGGGAAGCATGTTATAAAAATAAATTTTTCGAAAATTTTGCAATAACACGCATTATTCCCAATTCTTTCCTGTTTTGCATCTGACCTTTGTATTAAAATTATTAACTAATTAAAATTCAAACAAATGAAAAAAGTATTTTTATTGTGCATTATTGCACTTGGCGTTCTATCAGTAAAGGGGCAGGATCTTCTTGATAGTGAAGTTCCCGAAACTGTTAAAAAAGTAGTAAACAATAAATTTCCTGAGGTTTATGATCTGGAATGGGAAAAAAGTGGCGAAAATTTTGAAGCCGATTTTGAGTTGAACAGATATGATAATTCTGTTTGGATTAATCCTGCGGGCGAAATACTTCAGCAGAAATCGGAGATCTCCAAAACGGATCTGCCTGCTGCTGTAATACGTGCAATTGAATTAAAATATGCTAATTACAGAATTGATGACAGCGATAAAATTCATTCCGGCGAAAAAACGTATTATAAAGTTGACCTGGAAAACAGCAATTCAGAACTCAAGGTATATTTTCTAGGTTCTGGTGAAATTGTTTCTGCCCCTACACTTCTAAATTAAGATTGATCATTTTTTTAAAGAATCCATACAATGGTAAAACATATTTTGAATCTCTATTTGTTGTTAATATCCGGAACAATTGTTTGTTGTCAATCCGGTGAAATACGGTCTGAAAAGAATACCATGACAGTTAATGTTATCGGCAGATATGAAACTGGAATTAAAAATGCAAGCGCAACAGAGGTAATTGCATTTGATGCTCTCGGTAAAAAGATATTTTCAACAAATAGTTTCGACAGAAGTATAGATGTAATAGATATTTCTGAATGTGCTTTACCTGTAAAAGCTTTCAGTATAGATATTAAACCCTATGGCAATAAAGCAAACAGTATTTCCATTAAAAACGGAATACTTGCAGCCGCTGTAGAAGATACCTTTCCACAGCGCAACGGAAGGGTTGTATTATTCGATCTCGATGGAAAATTTATTAGCTATTTCACTGTAGGAAGTATGCCCGATATGCTCACGTTTACTCCGGATGGAAATAAGATCATCACTGCAAATGAAGGAGAACCAACTGAAAATTATTCGTTGGATCCCGAAGGTTCGGTGAGCATTATTGATCTGAGTAAAGGAATAAAAAAAGCAGAGATTCATACTATTTCTTTTGCTGATCTAAAAATTCAAAATGGAATGAAATCATTTTCCATTGCACAAAATCTTGCCGCAGATCTTGAACCTGAATATATAACGGTATCGCAAAATTCAGCAACGGCATGGGTTGTTATGCAAGAAAATAATGCAATTGCTGAAATTGATCTGGTGAAATATAATATCACACATTTATTTGGCCTGGGATATAAGGATAATGCTAAACACGGAAATGGATTGGATGCATCAGATAAAAATCCCTTCATCTCTATAAATAACTGGCCTATTAAAAGTTTTTATCAGCCAGACGCAATTACATCCTTGCAACAAAAAGGCAAAACTTATATTATTACTGCCAACGAAGGAGATAAACGCGATTATAATGTTAAAGAAGCAAGAAGATTATCTACACTTATATTAGATTCCATTGCATTTCCGGATCATGCGAATTTAAAGTCAGAAAATAATTTAGGACGATTATTAATTGCAGGATTAAATGGAGATACTGATCTGGACGGCGACCTCGATGAGTTATACGCCTTTGGTGCAAGATCGTTTTCCATTTGGGACACCGCAGGAAAATTAATTTTCGATAGTGGTGATGATTTTGAACAAATTTTGGCGGATCAATATCTTAACGATCCCGAATTGAGAAAACGATTTAAAAAACGCAGCGATGACAGAGGGCCGGAACCCGAAGGATTAACGCTTGCGAATATAGGTTCGGAAGTATATCTCTTTATTGGTCTGGAAAGAATGGGAGGTGTTATGATGTACAAAATATCTGACATACAAAAACCGGAATTTATTTCCTATATTCAGGGTAACGACTTTTCTGATCTTATAGAAACAAATGAGGATAGCGAAACCGAACCGGATCTAAATCCCGAAGGCTTGTTATTTATTCCGGCGGAAACAAGCCCGATCAAAAAGAATATGCTGTTGGTTGCAAACGAAGTAAGTGGAACAATCACACTGTATTCTATTTCAGAAAATAAATAAGAAAATAAAAATAATTTCTTCCTGTTAAAATTTGTATTTTAGCTTTCAAATAAGAAAGATGGCAGAAAAGAACATACAAGGTGATTATTATTTAACCGGCGTGATGGAAACAGGATGCGGAATAAAATTAAATCCCGACAATACTTTTGAATTTTTTTATTCCTATGGTGCATTGGACAGACATGGATATGGAAGTTGGAAAAAATTAGCGGAGAACGAAATTGAATTAAATACAAATTACGATAACCTTGCCCCTTTCACAATTATTCTGGAAGAAAAAAGAACACATTCCGGAACGCTTATTACTATCCCCAATTACAATAAAATGTTATTGGATAATACCAAGATTGAAATTGTTTCAGGTGATGTTAAAGAAGAAACCATTGCTGATAAAAACCACTTTTTTGTTTTTAAAAGTGAAAATATAGATAAAATAATTGTGACCTGTTTATTTTATTTCGACAATTTTGCGACAATTATTCCCGCCGATACTTCAAACAATTATTTCGAACTTGCACCGAATCATAATTTACCTCTGGTGCATTTTAACAGATCAAAATTTAAATTGGAAGAAAATGCGCTTGTTGGGAAACTGCATTTATTGGATGATTTTAAGGAGTATCGGTTTGAGATCTGATCTATTTAAATGATCCATTCAAACTCACCACTTAATTTTTCCTGCAAACGTATCTCCAATTCATTAGCTATATCTTTTGCAAATAATAATGAATTATCTCTGGTCGCTGATCTGTAAATCAATACATCTCTATCTCCTTTTGTGATCAGATCAACATCGTAATACACTGATGCAAATGATGCCGACATTGCAATTGTAATTGGAATTGCACTTCGTTTATTTGATTTCGACAATAACAGACAATCTAATTCAGCAAGTTTTTTCCAGGTTCCAAAACTTAAACCTAAACATAAAAAAAAATCTCTGAATTCCATTTTATGTAAGTTTACTTCCACACCTTCCTTCAAATTAAATAAGATTACAGCTAATAATAACAACAATAATGACACCACAAGTGGCACTGCATTTAAATAACTAAATATTGCAATAAACAATATCAATATTGGTATGGTTATCGGCACAACCGTAGATTTTACAGTTTTAAACGTTCTTGGAACTATTTGATCGAGTGGTTTCATTTTAGTTTTGTCATTAAACCTTAAAAATACTCAAATCTGAAGTGTGGGTTATAATTTGCTAATCATCAAATTTGCTAATTTGCTAATTGTGCTCTTATCTTTGCACATGGAAAATCTCTCTAACAAATTCCTTGGCGAAAGCCTCACCTTCGACGATCTTCTTGTTGTGCCTGCTTATTCTGAGGTTCTGCCCCGGGAAGTGGATATTTCAACACAACTCACCCGCAACTTACGTATCAATGTTCCGCTCATTTCAGCTGCAATGGACACTGTGACTGAATATCAGATGGCTATTGCGATGGCAAGAGAGGGTGGGATCGGCATCATTCACAAGAACATGACCATTGAAAAACAAGCGGAACATGTGCGTCGTGTAAAGAGAAGTGATAGTGGTTTGATCATTGATCCCGTTACACTTTCGAAAGGTGCCACCATTAGAGATGCCTTAAAAATGATGCGCGAATACAAGATCGGCGGAATACCCGTAATTGACGGAGATAGCCGTCTGGTGGGCATTTTAACCAACCGTGACCTGCGTTTCGAAACGGACATGAACCGTTTGATTGATGAGGTAATGACCAAAGAAAACATGATCACAGCTCCCGAAGGAACTACCCTGCTGCAAGCTGAACATATTCTGAAGAACTATAGAATTGAAAAGCTACCTGTAGTTGACAAAAACGGTATTTTAAAAGGGTTGATCACTTACCGAGATATTATGAAGCTACAGAGCCATCCAAGGGCTTGTAAAGATAAATTTGGCCGACTACTCGTGGGGGCTGCCGTTGGTGTAACTGCCGACACGCTGGATAGGATAGCTGCCCTAAAAGCAGTGGGGGTGGATATGGTAATTATTGATACAGCTCATGGTCATTCTAAAGGGGTGATAGATATGGTAAAACTTGTAAAAAATAAGTTTTCTGATATGGAGATCGTAGCGGGAAATATCGCAACCGGCGCAGCCGCAAAGGCTTTGGTGGATGCAGGTGTTGATGGTGTTAAGGTGGGAGTGGGTCCCGGAAGTATTTGCACAACAAGGGTTGTGGCAGGTGTTGGAGTTGCTCAGATAAGTGCGATAAACGATGCTGCAATTGCCATAAAAGGCAGTGGAGTTCCTATTATTGGTGATGGCGGGGTTAGATATACAGGCGATATCGTAAAAGCAATAGTTGCCGGCGCCGATACCATTATGGCGGGAAGTTTACTTGCCGGAACGGAAGAAAGTCCGGGGGAGACCATTATATATGAAGGAAGAAAATTCAAATCGTACCGCGGAATGGGTTCTGTGGAAGCAATGGAATTGGGTAGCAAGGATAGATATTTTCAGGATGTGGAGGACGATATTAAAAAACTGGTTCCGGAAGGAATAGTTGGAAGGGTTCCGTTTAAAGGAACTGTGGAAGAGGTGATGGTGCAATACATTGGCGGATTAAGAGCAGGAATGGGTTATACCGGTTCAAAAAATATTTCCGCGCTTCAAAATGCTCAATTTGTAAAAATTACCTCGAGCGGAATGCGTGAGTCGCATCCTCATGATGTGGTGATTACGAAGGAGGCGCCGAATTATTCGAGGTAAGTGTATCAGGTTTAATTGTTGTAAATTTGAACACACCCAAGAGTAATGCGTCAAATAATAATATTATTTCTCCTTTTAATTAGTTTAGAAATAAATGCACAAAAAATAAAGGTGCATGAAAATCACCAATCTTCACCCTTAAACAAACAAGGGTGGAATTTGCTATTTCATGATGAATTTGATTCTTCGTCATTAAATAAATCAGTCTGGAATATTGCCGACTTTAATAATGATGGCACTCTTCATTGTACAGATCCAAACGACTTCCCATTTACCATGAATCCAAAAAATGTTTGGGTGGAGGATGGATTATGTAAAATCGCTATTACTGCAGAAGATTACCTTGAATGTGGTGCATCAGCAGGGGAAATAAAATCGTATAGTGTAAATCCTCTCGACACCATTCACTCATGGACCTTAGATTATGGATTTTATATTGAGATCCGAATTAAAAATTTACCAATTCAGAAAGGTGTAGGTTCAGCCGGTTGGTTATTTTCGGCCGGCAATCTGGAGTATAATGAGATTGATATATGGGAAACTGATGGCAAGTACAAACATAAATATGGCAGCACATATTGGTGGGACGAAAGTGAAAGTGATTGTGCGAATGATCGGGGATTAAAACAAGATCATTCCGTATTCAGAGTTAAAAATTTAAATGATAGGGTTTCTCTATTCGGAATTAAATTATGGAGCAAAAAAATGGATCTTACCAATCAATGGCTTGTTTATGGAGTTGACTGGAATGAAGATCATATTATATATTACTTAAATGGAGTTAAAACAAAAGACATTTATTTCAATTCCAAATTCAATCCGAATAATGCATGTGCAATAGATGACCACGACAAGCCTATCTATTCTAAAAATATTCGAATAGGTACCGGGCCCAATTCCTTAGGTGATAAAGAATCATCAGAACTTGAAGAGTCGTCGCTTCCGGAGACTTTAAATATTGATTATGTTAGAGTTTATTCAAAGAATGGAACCAATGCGACCAAATTTAAATACATGCCTAATGAAATGTGTTATGGCAGTGCCGACAATATGGTTTGCAGCTACCTCCCAGGAGTTACATATATCTGGGAATCTGATGGATTTAATTTTTTGCAAAACGCAGAAAATTTAATGAGTTCTAGGTGGGCAGAAGTAAAAAGCGGTATAGAAGTTAATAAATATTATCCTGTTACTGTATCATCTATTTTTCCGGATGGACATATTGAAAAAATTTCAAAAAACGTTTTTATCAGTGGCGAACCTGATACTAGTAATAAATCAATAATTGCAATACAAATGAATTCAGGTTGTAATTTTTGGGCAGCTTTATTATTAAATAATGAATCGGAAAAAATATTTTGGAGCGAGGATTATGGATCCTCATGGGAGGAAGGCAAGACCTTATATTACGAAGGTAAATTCTACAGTATATATGGCGATTTTTCAAGTAATTTAAGTTATTTATTAACTGTAAAAGCTTCAAATGCCTGTGGTATTTCCGCTTCCTCCACGTTGGAGTTAAAAACACCCTCTAGTTATATACCATGCGAATTGAAACTATTGGGCACAACAAATAATGAGCACAATAACAATTCAGATTTTACTGATATAATTAAGGAAACCAATTCAATAAAGGTGGTTACCTTAGAATCATTTCACAACATTTTAAACTCATCTCAATTTGAAGGTGCCGTTTTTATATATAATTTTTCCGGTCAATGTATTACAAATTTTAGAATTAGTGATCCTAATACACTTCAGATTGAAAATGCGGGTTCAGGACTTTATTTAGTTCTATTGTATAATTCGGGAAATAAATTAATGGACAAATTATATATACTTAAATGAAAAGGATCATTTTGAGTAATAATAATTTCTGGTTGTGGTTATTCACGATGGCTGTAGCATTTATTTTAACACTACCCGTATTAATTCAGAATGGCATGTTCATGGATGCAGTTCAATATTCTGCAGTAAGCCGCAATTTAAGTGAAGGACATGGCAGTTTCTGGAATCTTCAGTTCGATTTATATAATATTCACAATTTGCCTTCATTTAGCGAACAACCACCATTAGCTTTTGGAATACAATCCTTGTTTTTCAGAATTTTTGGAAGTTCTATATATACAGAGAGAATTTATACATTTTTATTACTTCTCATAACAATAGTATTAATAAATAAATTGTGGAAATTCATTGCTGATAATAATTCATTCACAATGCAGGAGGGATGGCTTCCTGTTTTATTATGGATAACTATTCCGATTGTTTTTTGGAGTTTCAGAAATAATATGTTGGAAAATAGTATGGGAGTTTTTGTATTATTATCATGCATTTATTTATTTAAAGGAATGAAAAGCAATAAAACATTTCTTAATCTGTTTATTGCTGCATTTTTCATTTTTCTGGCAACTCTTACAAAAGGGTTACCCGGATTATTTACAATTTGTTTTCCAATTTTATATACATTGATCTATAAAAATATTAAGTTTTTAAGGTCAATAATGCTAAGTGCATATATTACAGTTTTGATTGCAGGATTTTATATAATATTATTATTGGTATTTCCTGAGTCACAACAATTTTTTGAACGATATTTTTTGGAAAGAACTTTGGGTAGAATTGGAACAGAAGCCAATAATGAAGGCCCTTTATTTATTGTTATCGCTCTTGCACAACAACTACTATTTCCGATTTTAATTACTATTCTATTGCTGTTTTTTGCTTCAAAAAACACATCGGCCAATCAATCTACCGCTAATAAAAATGCAGCATTTTTAATTCTTTTAGGGCTGGCAGGAACAATACCAATGATGTTAACTCCAGTTCAAAAACAATTTTATTTGACACCTGCACTACCATTTTTTGCGATCGGATTTGCATTATTAATTGCACCTAAAATTAAAATCCACTTAGTTGAAAAGTTGAATTTAAGATCAATGGCCATTGCATTGCGTTCAGTTTCTACACTGCTTATTATTGCAACCTTAATACTGTGTATATATAATTTCGGAAAAGTAAGCAGGGATGAAGTTTATATCACTGATGCTAAAAAAATAAGTGAGCAAGTTAAATATGAGTCAACAATTGGATCAACGTCTACGGTCTATTTTAATTGGACAATGCACAGTTATTTGATCAGAAACCATGGTATTTATCTGGATCATAAAAATGAGCATGAATATTTCCTGCTCGATAAAAGATATGACACCTTACCATCAGAAAAATATGATACTGTGAATTCGAATTTATACTTTTTCGAATTGTTGGAAGTTAAATATTAAGCCGTCAACACCATATACCCCCAAGGCAATAATTCCATTTTTTTGCCGCTTTTAATTTTTTTCTTCCCGCCAAATACATTTTTATATTTTCCGCTTTCAGAATTAAATTTAATTTCCTGCGGTTTTGACGACATGTTTAAGATGACCAATACTTTATTGTCATCTTTTTCACGAATAAAGGCATAAACATCTTCGTTTCCGCAATCAATTCGTTGATAATTGCCGCCGTAAGAACCATTCCATAAGGCTGGATTATCTTTTTTCATTTCGATAAGCGTGGTATAAAATGGAATGTAATTTTTATTATCCACCCAATTAATGGAATCCTTATCAAAGAATTTTAATCTTCTATCGAGCGCAACTTCTTGTCCGGAGTAGATCAAAAACATTCCCGGAATTGTTGCAGCTGCTACTGCAAATGTTTTTGCGCCTTCGCCCATGCGTTCGAATTCGGTTCCATTCCAACTGTTTTCATCGTGGTTGGAAGTAAAATTCATGAAATAACTTCCTTCAGGATATCGCGCGAGATCTTTTTTTATCAGACTGTCCAATAATTCAGGTTGTTGTTTTCCCTGCGCAATTTTGTTCATTGCATGGTGATTTTCCCATCCATAGGTCATGTGAAAACCGTCCTTAATAAAATTAGGACCTTCTCCTTCCACCAGCATAAAAATATCCGGGTTGATCTTTTTTAATTCTGCGATACAATCTGTCCAAAAATCATCGGGCACCATCATTCCCACATCACAGCGAAAACCATCAATTCCGGTTTCCGTTATCCAATAACGCATTGCATCTATCATTGCGCGACGCAAAGCAGGATTTCCATAATCCAGATCAGCAACATCAGACCAATCGGCAACCGGCGGAACAATATTTCCATCCTTACCTCCGGTGTAATAATCTTTGTGATCTTCCATCCAAACATTATCCCAGCTTGAGTGATTGGCAACCCAATCGAGGATCACGTACATATCTCTTTTATGTGCTTCATCCACCATTTTTTTAAAATCCTTCATTTTTCCGAACTCCGGATTTGTAGAAGTATAGTCTGAAATGGAATAATAAGATCCCAAACTTCCTTTGCGGTTGAGTTTACCAATTGGTTGAACGGGCATGAGCCATAAAATTCCGGCACCCATCTCCTGTAACCGCGGTAAATGCTCGGCAAAAGCATCAAAAGTGCCTTCGGGAGTGTATTGGCGGATGTTCACCTCATAAATTGTAAGGTCTTTACTCCATTCGGGTGCCTGTGCAAATACGCATTGTATAAAAATGATCGCAAAAAATATACTGCTTAATTTTTTCATAATTAAAAGATAAATTATTAATTAATGGTTACAAAATTAATTAATTAAACGAATTACTTAGATAAGGTTATTATTTCAAAGGAATAAGGTTTTACATTCAACACGGCTGAGGTTTGATCTATACCTTTATCAGATTGAGTTGCAACCATTACTATTCTATTGTTAAACTGAACATTATATTTATTAGCAGAAAAATCTTCTTCAAATACATAAGATAAAATATTTGCCGAATTATTAAATAATACATACACCACATCATCAAAGTAACTTCTTTTATATATAAAAGTTGATCCTTCAGCGGAGATCACTTCAAAATCTCCAAACAATAATGCCATATGTTCGCTGCGCAATTTTGCCAATTTTGTAACCGTATTTTTTACATCCTGCTCAAATCTGTTGAGTGAATCAAAACGCATCATTCTTCTGTTATCGGGATCGTTAGCGCCTGGCATTCCAATTTCATCACCGTAATATACTATTGGAATTCCGGGGATGGTCATGTTGAATGCATGGAGCATTTTTAGTTTAGCATAACCTATTGTATCAGTAACAGTAATTGTTTTATGCCAGCCGATCTCTTTATCGTTATCTGTCCATTTAAGGTCTCCGCTTGCATAGGAAATAAAACGCGCCATATCGTGATTGCCTGTAATATTTCCCATCACATTGTGATAACCGTAATAATTAAAAGTTTCGAATAAACTCGCATTTAACCTTTCGAATCCAACATTATTATTTGCAAAAACAGAACGTGCATCAAAATATAAATTAAAATCAAATTGTGCATTTAATAATCCTGAACCTAAATAACTTCCTATTAATTCTCTGGAGCCAAATGTTTCACCTATCTGATACATTTTTCTGTTTTGGGGGATCTCAATTTCATTTTTTATTTTATGGGTGAGTAATCTCCAGAACTCTGTTTCTATATGTTTTGTTGCATCGTGGCGAAATCCATCCAGATCGAATTCTTTTAACCAGAACATGGCGCTATCTGCGCAAGCTTCTGCAACTAAAGGTATGCTGTGATCAAAACTCGGCATGTATGGTTCGAACCAGGTTGTGAGACGTTGTTCATCCCATAAACGCAGGTTTTGTCTGCCATCGGGTAGGGTTAAATTGCTGAACCATTCGGGATGTTGTTTCCATAAGGGATGTTCGGCGTGAATATGATTTGCAACGTAATCAAGATAAACTGTCATTTCATTTTTATGTGCATCGGCCACCAATTCTTTGAATAAAATATTTGTCCCCAATCGCGTATCCACTTGCGATAAAGAAATCGGCCAATAACCGTGATATCCGCTGAACCAGCGATGTGGTTCCGGAAATTCCTGATAAGCAACATAGGGATTTTGGAATACGGGTGATATCCATAAGGAATTAAATCCCATACTTGTAAAATAACCTTCATCAATTTTCTGTTTTACTCCGGCAAGGTCGCCGCCGTAATAATTTGCCTGTGGTAAAACTCTTTCGTCTTTAACGGGGTTGTCATTTGTTTTATCTGCATTATTAAAACGATCTACCATCATAAAATATATGATGGTTTTTTGAAAGTCGTCTTTTTCGAGTAAGGTGGGATCGGTGATTACTTTGCCGTATTCGAGGGGGATCAATATGTCATTGCCTTCACCATATCCATTAGCATTAAAAAAACGGATGTACGACCTTTTTATATTAAATGCCTTCTCAGGAATAGTTATTACAGGCAACATATCGTAAGTTATTTCATCAATTTTAAATACTACTTCCGCTTCAACATTTTCCCATAATGCAAGTTGGCTTGTTATTCCATAACCATTCGTAACTCTCAAATGGATTTTATTCTCTTCAAGTTTTACAGTGTGGGTATTAGGTTTTTTAGATTGATCTGAATTACTAGCTATCAAAAGCGAATTAAACCCACCAATTCCGTTATCAATTTTAACTTTATTATTAGGATCTAAAAACCAATTTCCATCTGCAACTATTTGATATTGATATCTTCCGGGATTCATGACCAATTCTGTTTGCCAGATACCATTTTTGTTTTCCATGAATATGACATTGGGATTCCAGTTGGTCATTTCACCTACGATGGAGACTTTAGAATAAATTGAATCTTTGGGATCAAATTTAAATAACACCTTTTCCTTTTTTGATTTTCTCAGTAATATGGAATATGTTTCCTTTGAAGTTGTAATATTTAACTGACTCAAAATTGGAACGGAATCTTTGATCACAATCAGAAATAATTTCTTCTTATCCGCACTCAATCCAAATTCCAAAAACCCCGGTGCTTCAATTTCTTTAATAGCATTTACATCAACAAAATAATCTTCCAGATACACTACTGTAGTATCTACTTCCAGGTTGATAGGTGAAGCCAAGCCAAAGATCTCGGATTGGGAAAATGTGTGATTTAAGAAGAAGACTAATAGAGAAAAAATTATAATTTTTTTCATATGACGTTTTTTTTGCCACGAAGGCACAAAGGCTCGAAGGTTTCACAAAGTTAGGTAATGAAAATATTAATAAATTTATAAGGGTTGACTATGCGTTTCATAAAGGATAAAGAATTATATTCTAACACAAAAATTCTTCGTGTTTACTTCGAGCCTTTGTGCCTTTGTGGCTTTTTAAAATGTTTTAATTTAGCAATTTTTTTATGACACAGGAAAATTAAACTAAATTTCAAATCACAAAGCGTTTAATACCATCCTTTATCAAAGGAACATTAAAATTAATTAAAAATCCTAATCTGTGTTTCGACATTACCAAATGACTTAAAACCTGCGAACTCCAGACAGAATTAACCTGATCCATGGCCTTAATCTCACAAATAACAAGATTCTCCACGTATAAATCAACTCTCAATCCTTCGTCGAACTCAAGTTCTTGAAAAACAACAGGCATATCTACCTGTCGTCGGACCAAAATCCCTTCCTTTCTCAAAACATGAGCCATACAGATCTCATAAATTTTCTCCAGAAGCCCGGGACCTAATTCTTTGTGAACAATAAAAGCTGCATTAACAATGCGAGTAGCGAGAAATTCTTCTCGCTCTGATAATTTAATAAATGTCATTTAAATAATTTTAAAGGGTTAAACAATTTTCAAACTTACAAATAATTATACTTCTTGAAAATATTTATTCTATAAAAAACCAAAACTATTCAAATAATCTCGGATAGGTTTGGTGGTTTTATAAAGGAAATTAACAAAAATAATAGTATAATTTTTTTCTAATACGTTTTTTTTGCCACGAAGGCACGAAGACACAAAGGTTTCACGGAGTTAGGTAATCAACATATTTAAATGTTATTAGGCTTGCTAAAGTATTTCATTATTAAATAATTCCTAAATTCTAACCCAAAAGTTCTTCGTGCTTACTTGGAGTCTTCGTGCCTTCGTGGCAATTAGAAATACTTAAATTTACCAATATTATCATCGAAAAAGAATAAACTTACAATTAATTACATTTTTGGAAACTAATTATTCAATAAATAACCATTTATACACCTCAAAAAACTCACTCCTCCAAAACCATTCTGAATGGGTGCCCGTACTTTCCACCACCATACGCATTTGCAGATTCATCAATTTTTTATTGAGCAAAATATCGTACATCGATTCCATATCGCGCATGTAATGTGCATCATTTCCTTCCATTGCCCCGCAAATGAAAAATAATTTAGTGGGAAGCTGACTATTAAATGTTTTTGCATTGTCAAAATTCCCATCACTTGTCCAAAATGCAGGAGAAAATATGCCCCCCTTACTGAAAGTAGTATTGTGATTTAATACAATATATAAACTCTCCAATCCACCCATAGAACTGCCTGCCACAGCCGTAAATTCACGCTGCGGTTTAGTTCTGTACATGCTGTCAATTTTCGGTTTTAATGTATTTACCAAAAATGATCCGAACTCATCTCCCTCCCCTCCACCATATTCATCACTCACATACCAAGGCGAATATTCCGTAAATCTTTTATCTCCTGCATGATCAATTCCCACAACAATACTTGTTAATAATCCGAGGTTACAAATAGAATCCATATTTTCATCTACCCCCCATTCTCCACCATATGCATAAACATCATCAAATAAATTTTGCCCGTCGAGCATGTATAAAACAGGATATTTTTTTGTGGAAGTTTTATAATCACAAGGCAGATAAATACGAATGGTCTTTTCTCTATTTAATTCGGGAGAATATACTTTAATTTGAATTACATCTTTATTTGGTTCAATAATTTTGATCGGAGCAATGTCTTGAAAACTTTCTATTGTTTCTTCCAAAACCATACCTGCAGTATAAAAATAACTTCGGTTTGACCTGTAACCTCCATCTTTATATACCTCGGCAGTTTGCCAGGTTCCTCTTGTAAATTTATATTCAAATTGTGTTGTGCCTGAATCGGGTAAAAAAGTAACGGAGAGTTTACCATTTTCATTTTTAAGTTTTAATTTTTCCTCACCGGGGTTCCATTTATTAAAATTTCCTGCGATATATATTGAATTTTGAATTTCTGTGGAAAAATCGGATGCGTTCTTTAAAATGATGGTTACCTGAGAAAATGAGTTGTCAAAAATAAAAAAAAATAGCCACAAATGCGCTAAGGGCGCGAAGTTTCGCAAATGAATTGATTTCAGCTTCATAAAATTACTATTTTATTGGTGATAGTATATTTTCCGTTAAATAAAGAAATGAAATATATTCCGGGTTTATAATCTGATAGTGTAATTTGATTGTTGGAAATAGAATTTTGTTCTATTAATTTCCCCTGGATGTCATAGATAGAATACTCGAAAATTTCCTCTGAAGTTACATTGATGGTATTCGTATTTATATCAAAAAACATTTCGGACCCGGAGGTTTCCGCCTGAATGTCAAGCGGAGCAATATCTTCAAACAACCACAGATACGCATCATCAAACTCGCGTTTCCAAAACCATTCACTGTGTGCTCCGTCGTTGCGGATTATGGATATGATTTCTTCTTCCGTGAATCCTGCAGTTGTTAATATGTTTAATACTTCATTTATATCAGGAACCATATCAACATCCTCATTTAATCCTGCGGTGATATATATTTTCGAATCAAATTCTTTAATAAAATTTTCCGCGAAAATATTTACAGAATCATCGAACCAGAAACTAGGTGAAAAAACCATGGCCTTTCCAAATATTTCATCATATTCCAATACTGCATAAAAAGAAATTAATCCGCCTAAACTACTTCCTCCAATTACTGTATTTTCTCTGTTAGGTAATGTGCGGTAATTCAGATCAATATAGGGTTTGAGATCATCAATTAAAAAATGCGCATACAGATCACCATCGCCGCCTCCGTACGTAGGATGTGTCCAGGGTGAATATTCATCAATCCTGTCCCCTTCCCCATTTGCAATGGCAACAATTATTGCAGGTATATGTCCATTATTGATGAGATTTTCGGTAGTTCCATCAGCATCCCATTCTCCAACAAAACTTGTGGCATAATCAAATACATTCTGACCGTCGTTCATATAAATTACAGGATAATAATTTGTGGATGTAAAATAATCGGGTGGTAAATAGATCCAAATCCTTCTGAAACGATCTAATGCAGGCATATAAAAATTATAATCCAACTCTATTACATTTCCGGTTATTGTATGTGTTCCAATTTGATCTTGCCAGTTTGCAATGGTAAAATCTTTTGTGGATCCGTTTTCGATAACTTCAACCCTGTTAGGCAAAAAATCTCCATTTAATAACGTTTCTGTTCTGTCCCAATCACCGCGGGTAAATTTGAATTCAATTTCATCTCCATCAACTCCCGGTAATTCAATGGTATAATTTCCGTCGAGATCTTTGGTCATTCTATAATTAATATCTCCGGGGTTCCAAGCATTAAAATCGCCTGCTATAAAAATGGTATCCAACACAGGCATAAAATATTGCGGAATGGAGGTGATACGAATTGTCATTTGTGCATTTAAATCTGCTTTAAAATGCATAATTGTTAAACAAAGTATTAAACAAACTCGTCTTATTCCTTTCATAATGATTTTGATGGCACAAATTGCGGTTTATCAAGTATTTTTGTTACCGGTTTTAAAATTACACAAACAAAATCTGTATTCTCTGCATGGCGATCTTTAAAAGGAGATTAATTACGGTTTTATTTACATATTTATTCATTTGTAATAAAGGTGAAGCTCAGACTCCTGATTTTATGATGCAGGGCTGGTATTGGAATTACCCGCTTTTTTATACAGGTATTGGCAATCAGATCGACTATCTGGCAGCAGAAGGAGCAGAATTAAAAGATGCAGGTTTTACCTATATCTGGCTGCCACCTTTGGCAAAAGCAACCAGTGGAAGTTCAAGTATGGGTTATAATGTGCGGGATTATTATGATATCGGAGATTTTGGGCCTGCGCGGTGGGGCGACAGGGAGGGATATGAAAATATTAAATCAGTATATGGCGCTTTGGGTTTGAATATGGTTGCTGATGTTATTTATAATCATCGCGATGGTGGTTCATGGGAAGATAATGGGGCTGTGGAAGGGTGGATAGAAAATATGAATGCCATAAAAGTTGACGCCGGCGATCAGCCCTTTCCATCCGACAGATATCAATGTTATTTGCCAATTGGCGGTGCAACCGGAAATGGAGCAGGAACTTATTATTTTAAAATTCATTCAGCAAGCGCTCATTCCAATTTTTATAATAAACCCTATCAGGTTATTTTCTGGACCAATGAAGTGCCGGCAGATTATGCAACCGCCCCTACTTCCGAGATTGAACCTAATGGCGGTGGTGATTGCAGTGAATCAAATAATGCGATAATTCTTGGGAAAAGAAAAGATGCTACCATTGATAATGCAGGTTGCGGAACCGATGAATTTGTATTAACTATTTCTGCTGCAGATTTTGATAGCGCAGGTGATACTATTTGGATCAAAATGTTCAATACCGGTGGTGGTGGTCTTGCCGATATGAGCGATCATTTTATTTATGGATTATGGAACGGAGCTATTGCAGCAGATATTCAATCACAAATTAAATATCAAACGGCCACTGATTTCAGTAATTTACCAAGTGGTGAAGGTGCAATGAATTATTTAAATTTTAAACCAAACGGAAATCCAACACAATTAAATGGCGATCAGGATGCGATGTTTTTTTATTACGATATGGACCAAACGGTGGAATCAACAAAAGATGTTTTATTTGATTATACAAAATATTTATGGAGTGATGAATTAATTCGTGGATATAGAATGGATGCGGTGAAACATTTTCCCGGTTGGTTTGTGGGCGATCTGTTAGATGATCTGCATGATAATGGAATGAATCCCGGAATGGTTGTAGGAGAAAATTATGATTTTACCCCATCTGTTTTAAAAGGGTGGATAGATGATGTTCAATTTAATATGGATGATGATACAAAAGCTGCTATAAATGTGCGTGTATTTGATTTTGCATTGCGAAATAATTTAGAACAGGCCTGTGATGCCTTTGGTTATGATGTACGCAATGTATTTTATTCAGGCATTGTTGACGGTGCTGGTGGGAGCGGATTTAATTCCGTAACCTTTATTAATAATCACGATTTCAGAGACCCCGGACAACCTGTGGATAATGATCCGATATTAGCGTATGCTTATATCATGACCAATAATAAAGTTGGAGTTCCCTGTGTTTACTTTACCGATTATTATGCACCGGGAAATTTGCGTTATGTTATTGATGGATTAATGGAAGCGCACGAACGATATATTTTCGGTGCAACACAGGTAGATTATTTAAGCAGATTTTTTTCCCCATACTCTGCAAATTATATCAGCGGCGGAGCAAATACTTCCTTGATTTATCAAACGAGTTATGCAGAGAGTGGCAAAGAAGTTGTGGTTGCCATCAATTTTTCCGGCAACACCTTAAAGGTGGATCAAACTATTAATACTGCAAATATTTTTCCTGGAGATACTTTAACAGATATATTTTCATTAACTCCGTATGAATTTATTACAGTTCAGGATGACAATCAGATCTACCTGGAAATTCCACCTCGCAGCTTTGCAGTTTTCGTACAAGGTGATCTGCGAAGCGAATTGATAGATATTACAACTCCTGTGCTACTTGAAGACAATTTGAACTTAAATACATTTAAGGTGTACCCTAACCCCACCGGAGGTCAGATACAATTTTCCATTCCGGAATTAATTTCCGGAGATATCATTTTAGAGATCCATGATATTTCAGGCAAAATTTTATTGCGGGAGAACAGACCTGCGACCTTAAAAACCATTAATGTATCCGCATTTCCTACCGGAGTTTATTTTATAAAAATAATTCAAAATAATTCTAATTATATTTCCAAATTCATTAAAAATTAAAATGACAACTGAAAATAAAAGATCAATATTTGATAACCTTTTTCCAACAGCAGAAAACATCCCTGATAATGCAAAATTGTTGTTACCAATAAAACAAACCGAATATTTAGTAAATGGGGTATTAAAAACATGGCAGTCTAATTTCGATCAGATCTATTCGCCGGTATATTTACAAAAGGGCAGTGAATTTGAACAGGTATTATTAGGAGAAATTCCACATATAACTGTTGACGAGGCGCTTGAAGCGTTAAATGCAGCTGTAAACGCCTACAATTTAGGAAGAGGTGAATGGCCAACCATGCCGATGAAAAAAAGAATAGAGTGCATGGTAAATTTCACTGCTGACATGAAAACAAAACGCGAGGAAGTTGTGCGTTTGCTCATGTGGGAAATAGGCAAAACCCGCGCCGATTCTGAAAAGGAATTTGACAGAACAGTACAATACATTTACGACACCATTGATGCATTAAAAGAACTGGATCGCAGCTCTTCCAAAATTGAAAAGGAGGAAGGAATTTATGCACAGATACGACGTGGTCCTCTTGGCGTTGTATTATGTATGGGGCCTTACAACTATCCATTAAATGAAACATTTTCAACTTTAATTCCCGCGTTGATCATGGGTAATACTATTTTATTTAAACCGGCGAGATATGGTGTTTTGTTGTTAAAACCTTTGCAGGAATGTTTTCAAAAATGGTTTCCTGCCGGTGTTATAAATATGTTATATGGAGAGGGCAAACAAATAATTGGCCCAATAATGGAAACAGGAAAAATTGATGTATTTGCTTTTATCGGCTCTAGTCGCGTTGCAAATATTATTCGTAAATCGCATCCAAAACCAAATCGATTAAGAGCTTGCTTAGGATTGGAAGCAAAAAATCCCGCTATTATTTTACCAGATGCAGATCTGGAGATTGCTGCGAACGAGTGTATAAGTGGAAGTCTTTCATTTAATGGTCAGCGCTGCACAGCGCTCAAAATTATTTTTGTGCATGAAAGCATAGCGTCCTCTTTTCTTGCTTTATACAACGAAAAATTGTCAAAATTAAAATACGGAATGCCCTGGGATGAAAAAGTGATGCTTACGCCTCTACCTGAACAAAATAAACCGGCATACTTAAAGGAATTAATTGATGATGCAATATTAAATGGCGCTCAAATTATTAATGAGAACGGAGGTCAGAATTTTCTGAGTTTTAATTATCCTGCAGTATTATTTCCTGTAAATGAGAAAATGCGGGTTTGGCATGAAGAACAATTTGGGCCTGTTGTTCCAATTGCTACATTTAAAGATATAGAAGAACCAATTAATTATATTCAGACAAGTAATTACGGGCAACAAGTTTCTATATTTGGTACCGAACATGAAGAAATGGCTAAATTAATAGATCCATTAACCAATCAGGTTTGTCGTGTCAATATTAATTCGCAGTGTCAGCGAGGTCCGGATAAATATCCATTCAACGGAAGAAAAGATTCTGCAGAAGGAACACTCAGTGTAACAGATGCATTGCGGGTATTTTCCATTCGCACAACGGTTGCTTTTAAGGATCTACCAATTAACAGGGAAATGGTAAACGAAATTTTAGAAAAAAGAGAATCTAATTTTTTATCAACAGATTATATTTTATAAAAAAAATTATAGTATAAGAATACATGCAAACCAGAAAAGCAGGGATATTACTTCACCCTACCTCGTTGCCGGGAAAATACGGAATAGGAACTATTGGGTCAGAAGCTTTTGCATTTGTAGATTTTTTAGCGAAGGCAAAACAAAGTTATTGGCAGATATTACCCCTGGGCCCTACCGGATATGGCGATTCACCCTATCAATGTTTTAGTTCCAAAGCAGGAAATCCTTATTTAATTGATCTGGAAAAATTATGTGATAAACATTTATTGGACAAAACAGATTTAATGGTTCATGAAGAATTTTCAGACCAAAAAGTTAATTACGGAATCGTTATTTCCACCAAACTTGAGTTATTAAAAAAAGCGCAACAGCGATTTAACTCCGGAGATTATAATGATATTAAAAATAGTTTCGAACTATTTGAATTAGAAAATAAAGTCTGGTTGGATGATTATGCATTGTTCATGGCACTAAAGGAAAAATTTGAAAACAGACCATGGTATGAATGGAGTGATGAATACCGATTGAGAAATAACGAAACATTAGAAAATATTAAACCTGAACTAAGCGATACTATTCATTTTCATAAATTTATTCAATATTTATTTTCACAACAATGGGTTGAGCTGAAAGAATATGCAAATAATAATGGAATTGAAATAATTGGTGATATTCCTATTTACGTAGCAATGGACAGCAGTGATACCTGGGTGAGTCCGCAATTGTTTCAGTTTGATGAAAATAAAAATCCTTTATGCGTGGGTGGTTGCCCTCCGGATTATTTCAGTGTAACAGGTCAGCTTTGGGGAAATCCGATTTTTGATTATGCAGAAATGGAGAAAGATAATTTTAGCTGGTGGATTGATAGAATTAAATCTACCCTAAAACTATACGACCTGGTAAGAGTGGATCATTTCAGGGGATTTGCCGGATACTGGCGAATTCCATACGGAGATGAAACTGCCATAAATGGTGAATGGATTCCTGGCCCCGGAAAAAAATTATTTAATGCCATCAAAGATGCTTTGGGTGAAATTCCCATCATTGCAGAGGATCTCGGATTAATTACACCCGATGTAATTGAATTGCGCGATGCTTTTAATTTACCGGGGATGAAAGTTTTACAATTTGCATTCGACAGTGGTGAAGCAAATGATTATTTACCGCATAATTATGATAAAAATTGCGTGGTATATACAGGAACACATGATAATGAAACAGTAAATGGCTGGTTTGAAAATGCGAGCGAGTCAGACAAAAAATATGTGTTGGATTATATTAATTCCAATGGTGAAAATGTGAGTTGGGATCTCGTTAAAGCAGCTTGGGCAAGTGTAGCAAATACAGCAATAGCTCCTATGCAGGATATTTTAGGTTTAGGTGCAGAAGCGAGAATGAATTTGCCGGGAACAACAGTGAAGAATTGGGAATGGAGGATGGAAAATGGAGTTGTAACAGATGAACTTGCGGAGAGGTTGGAACATATTACTACTTTATACGGAAGGAGCTCGAAAATGAGTAATGAGTAATGAGTAATGAGTTTGATCCTTGAAAGCCGGATGGTTTTATTCCCTGATTAAAAGGGTGAGTGGTGAATGGTGAGTAGTGAGTATGATCCTCGAATGCCG
>JBGAWP010000016.1:0-62570 GCA_044227505.1 Chitinophagales bacterium
TCGGATATTTTACTTCTAAACCCAAGACCGATACTTGCGGTGGTCATATAATTTTTTTCCTGCGATAACGGTGATTTAGTTATCATGTGAACAACACCATTGGAGCAATTCGGACCATAAAGTGCTGAAGCAGGGCCGCGTAAAATTTCAATTCGTTCAAGATCAGCATTATCAGTTGGTATAAAAGTGGCAACATTTGCCCTTAGAGAAGGAACAGCGCAATACCTGTTATCTACCATCATTAAAAGAGAACCGGAGAAAATATTGTTAAATCCTCGCACAACCACGTTGGTTTGAATAAGACCGGTATTTACAATATCCACACCGGGAACTCCCTTGATATTGGCCATAGGTGTTATGGCTATGGTGTTTTTAAGTTGTTCCGTAGTAATAAGGCTTATGGATGCAGGTGCATCCAATATTTTTTCTTGTCTTCTTGAGGCGCTGATTACCACAGCGTCCAAATCAAAATCCTCCGGTGTAAGATTAATGGTTAAAAAAGCCGCATTTCCAATCACTGTTTCCATTTCAGCATATCCAACTGATCTGATAATGAGTGTGGTTGCCTCGGTTGGGATGCTAAGTGTAAATTTCCCCTCAAGGTCGGTAGAAGCGCCAATTCCATTATTTTCTTTTACCAAAACAGTAGCTCCCGGAACGGTCAATCCTGTTTCCAAATCTTTTACAACACCTGAAATTGTGCGGTTTTGGGCTAAAAGATTAATAGATGTGCTAAGTAACAAAACAGTTAGGGACGTAAAAATTTTTCTCATAGGCTCTTCGTTTAATTGGGTTGATTGAGTGAATAGGTTGCTATTTTTACACGTTATTCCGATTTAAAGGTTTGAAAATACAATTTTTTAATCTCAAAAATGCAAAACTCATTGCAAAATCTAAAAAAGAGTAAAACTTTAAACTGGCTTAAAAACTGAAATTTATATAATAGTTTTATAAAAATAAAATAGCATATCATTGAAAAGAAAGACTCTTCATTTATTCACCACCTTTATCTTATTATGCGCCGCATCTATAACTGCATATCTATATGGCACAGGAAAACATAAATTTGAGGTTAAGGAAAGTGCCAAATCCATTGAAAAGGATTATCAGCATTTTGAACAGGAGATCATTCGGACTATTTCGGATCCCGTAATTATTAGTAATTTAATTACTGATTCCTATACTTTTGATCAATTCAGTAAGTTGGCTGCCCAGCCATTTGGTTTGATCATTTATCAGAACGATAGTGCTGTAATATGGACAAATAATTTTATTACACCGGTGAAGGCACAAATGGTGTATAACGATGCTCCCTTATTTATTTCTGAATCCAATGGTGAATATGTTATTTTACAACACGACTTTCCGGGGAATATTCATGTTATAGGTTTTTTACCACTGCAATTTGAATTTGGGATAAAAAATAAATATCTGAATCATGTTAAAACACCAGGAATTCAAATTCACGACCATCTCAAATTAAAGGCGCGTGCAGAACCGGGATCTTATGCTGTGCACTCGTTAAATGGCAATGAAGTGTTTTATATCACTGAGAACCCTGAAGTACAAAATATTACGGAGTATAACAGATTTATGTATATTTCAATTATTTGCGCTTTTATCACATTGCTAATTATTTGCACTGCGGTGGCAAAATTTGTTCTGAATAAATTTAACCGGGTAGCCGGCACTTTATTTTTGTTGTTAGAGTTGGTCGGTGTTTATTTTATTACGAATCTGTTATTATATAATAAAATATTCAGCTATTTACCACTTTTTGATCCACAATATTATGGTTCCCCCGGAATAGCTGATTCTACTGGCGATCTGATGATCAAAACGGTATTGTTATTTTGTTTTGCTCTGTTTTTTTCCCGGTATTTTTATATTAAGGTGCCTACAAAAGAATCTGTTGCACGCAGTGGTATCTTTCAAATTGTAATGGCACTTTTCATTTGTGGAGCTACTTTAATTACCGGATATATTTTTCGTAGTCTGATTATCGACTCTTCTATTTCATTCGATATTCATAACTTTTTCTCTTTAAACTATTTCAGTTTTATCGGTTTTCTTTGTATTTCCATCTTGTTGTTGAGTTACTTTTTTATCATTATCCGCTGTATAGAAATTGTGGTCAAAAACGTTGGCAATAAATATATTTTTAGTATCGTGGTCTTGGTTACAGGCTTTACAGTTTTGTTATTGCAGTTTAATTTCGGATATTCTGTTCAATACGATATGATTCTGTTTGTAACAGGTTTTGTTTTGTTAAGAGTATTTTTAATGTCAAAAAAAATAAGTACGCGTTCATTGGGAGGGATGATGTTATGGCTCATTTATTTTTCGGCATTCAGTGCCTATGTTTTTAATACGTCAATTTATAAGAAAGAGGAAGAAACCAAAAGATTATATGCAATTAAGAAGTCAATTGAAAAAGATCCCATCACGGAATATTTATTCAGCGAGGTAGAAACAAACATCGTTAGGCAACTTGCTATGCAGGGGCAGCTTAAAGGTAATGAAGATAAAATCAGACCGGGTATTATTAATCAAATACGGCAAGATCTGCAGTCCAATTATTTTAAGAAATATGAGACGGAAATTTCTATTTACAGAAACGATACCTTGTTGATTGCAACCTCCGGAGAAAACAATTTATCACGATTACCTTATATTGATGCCATTGAAAATAACGGCGAATTTACTTCAGCAAAAAATCTGTATTTCATAAATGATTATACCGGCAATTATTATTATTTAGCTGAATTGCCCGTTTTTAATGATTCCCTGGGTGAATATGTGGCATATCTTAAGATGCTGCCTAAAAAATTCAGCGCTGAAAGTATTTATCCCGAATTGTTAATTGACGACGACTTGCGCACATCAGAAAGTTTTGTAAATTTTGATTATGCAATTTATAATGATCATACACTTTCTGAACGCGAAGGGGAATATCCATATCCGTTAATGGATATTTTTTATGTCAACAGAGACGAAGAAACCTCAGATATTATTCAAAATAATTTCGATCATTATATTTATAAAGTAAATGAAACCAAAAAAGTGGTCGTTTCGTCGCCTGAGCCCAATTGGTTTGAACCCATTTCCATTTTTTCCTATTTGTTTTTTTTCAACCTCATTTTCCTTGTTGTTATTTTATTACTGGAGCTTATTAGTCGTATTATTCAAGGTAATATTATTCTAAAAGAATGGATCAATACTTCCCTGCAAAACAAGATCCAAACTTCCGTGATCAGCCTTATCATATTTGCCTTTATATTGATGGGAGTTGCTACGGTATATTATATATCTAACCAATATAATTTTTCCCATCAGCAGAGATTGCTCAGTAAGATAGAGGCAGTTCAGACTAACATTGACTTCCTGATCAATGAAAATAAAAGAAAAGAAACCAGAGGTATTTCCAATGTTCAAATGAAAAAAATTGGAAACAGAGTTTCTGAATTATCTGAAATTCATGATATGGATATCAATATCTACCGCCCTGATGGTGATCTCACGGCTTCTTCTCAGCCGGATATCTTTGATAAAGGATTAGTATCAAAAAAAATGAATTCACTGGCATTTTTTAAAATGAGTTGTGATAAGGAAACCTGGTTTATACAAACAGAAAACATTGGCGACCTTGCTTTTTTATCTGCTTATGTTCCCGTGTTGGATGATGAAGGGGAAACGATGTTTTACCTTAACCTGCCCTATTTTGCCACGGAATTAAATCTCCGTACAGAGATATCTTCCTTTATGGTAACGCTGGTAAATGTGTATGTTTTATTATTGATAATTGCAGGTATAATCGCATTTGTGGTTTCTAAATCAATTACCCGACCGCTTGCAAATATTGCTGGTAAATTTAAAGGAATAAAATTGGGTACATTGAATGAACCCATTCATTGGACCCATGATGATGAAATAGGATTATTAGTTGGAGAGTATAATAAAATGTTGCAGGAATTGGAAAATAGTGCAAACTTGCTGGCCCGTTCAGAACGCGAAAGTGCATGGCGGGATATGGCAAAACAAGTGGCACATGAAATAAAGAATCCACTCACACCTATGCGGTTGAGTATCCAGCATTTGCAAAGGGCAATTCAATCTAATGCACCAAATGTAAAGGAACTTACCCGTAAGGTGACCGAAACAATTTTGGAACAAATTGACAACCTTTCAAACATCGCCTCCGAATTTTCAAACTTTGCCGTAATGCCTAAAGCAGTAAATGAAATCTTATGTTTGAATGATGTATTGGAAAATGCTACTGCTTTATTTTTGGAAAATGAAGAAGCAGAAATAAAACTTGTATTGCCATTTGATAAAATTGAAATTTTCGCCGATAAAAATCAATTATTGCGTGTATTTAATAATGTGATAAAAAATGCAATTCAATCCATTCCAGATGATAGAGATGGTTTGATAGAAATTGATCTTCAATTAATGGATTCAAGAGCACTCGTGCGCATTAAGGATAATGGAACAGGTATTCCGGAGGATGAAAAAGATAAGGTTTTTGTACCGAACTTTACCACAAAAAGTTCAGGCATGGGAATAGGACTTGCCATGTGTAAAAATATCGTGGAAGGCGCCGGGGGTTATATCTGGTTTGAATCAAAACTGGATGTCGGCACTACATTTTTTATAGAATTTCCAACAGTTGTGAAAAGATGATAAAAAAAATTAATTCAGAAAAATTATTTGAGGAAGCGAAACAATATTTTCCGGGAGGTGTAAGTTCCCCGGTGCGGGCGTTTAAAACTGTTTTCGGGGCTCCTATATTTGTTAAAAGGGGTAAAGGAAGCAGAATTTGGGATGAGGATGATAATGAATTCATCGATTTTTGCTGCTCCTGGGGCCCATTAATTCTGGGACATGCAGATGAACGCGTTTTAAAATCGGTAAGTGATGCTTTGGTAAATGGAACATCATTTGGAACTCCGACGAAATTTGAAAATATTTTAGGAAAATTAATTCTTGATAATCATAAATATGTCGAAAAGATCCGGTTTGTTTCTTCGGGTACAGAGGCCGTAATGAGCGCAATTAGATTGGCCAGAGGATATACCGGTAAAAATAAGATCATTAAATTCGACGGGTGTTATCACGGCCACAGCGATTCCTTATTGGTAAAAGCCGGGTCTGGATTGGTTACACTTGGAGAAACATCTTCAGCCGGTGTGCCTCCCGCTTTAGCCAATGAAACAATTGTTGTTGAATTAGATAATGAGGAAATTATTAAAAATACTATTCAGCAATATGGCAATGAAATAGCATGTATCATTATAGAACCTGTTCCTGCAAATAATGGCTTATTAATACAGCGCAAAGAATTTCTCCTATTCTTGCGCGAAATATGCACAAAAAATAATATACTACTGATCTTTGATGAAGTGATTTCCGGGTTTAGGATCGGATTTGAAGGTGCATCAGGATATTATGGGATAAAACCTGATATTATCACCTTCGGTAAAATTATTGGTGGCGGATTACCCGTTGGAGCTTATGGCGCAAGCAGGGAAATAATGAAACTGATATCCCCTGATGGTCCGGTGTATCAGGCTGGGACATTGTCGGGCAACCCCTTATCCATTTCTGCTGGAATAGCGCAATTAAAAACATGTCTGGAACCTGAATTTTACAGCGAATTAACACGAAAAACCAAAAATTTGGCCGACAGGATAAATGCTTTTACCTTGCAACAGAAAATACCTGTTAATATACTTTATATAGGTTCTGTTTTCTGGATATCCTTTTCAGAAAATTGTGTAATCAGAAAGGCATCACAAATTGATCCTGCAATGGTTGATAAATTTAAATTCCTGCATTTTGAATTGTTGCAACGCGGAATTTATATTGGCCCCTCCGGATATGAAGTATGTTTTATTTCACAAGCACATACTGAAGAAGATATCTTATATACTTCTGAGATCATTTGTGACGTGCTGGCTTTGATCTTTGATAAAAATTATGTATTAAATAATGGCTAGTACCTCAAAATCAAGATATTTTTTGTTTTTTCATGTGGTGTTCATTTACATCATCGCTTCCTTTATTTGGTGGTCTTACCTTTTGCATAAAAATAATTATGAAAATTATCATGAAATTATAAATAGGGAAGAAACAATATTTTTGCAAAGCGGCAGGAATTTATCCGATTTTTATACTACAGCGATCTATATTAGCCTTCACAGTGATTTTCGAAGAACAGAATTAATGTTGTATGGGGAGGGAGTTGTATTTATTGGTCTTATAACACTTGGGTTTTGGCGAATGCGCAAAACATTCAGAGAGGAAATTGCACTTACAAGGCAACAGAATAATTTTTTATTGTCTATTACGCATGAATTAAAATCACCACTTGCTTCGCTTAAACTATCGATGCAGACAATTCAGAAACGGCAACTTGATGCCGAACAAGTAAAAACAATGGCTGATATGTCGCTGGACGATATTGAAAGATTGGAATCATTAGTTGAAAATATATTACTTGCTTCAAAGATCGAAAGTTCGAATTTTCAATTAAATAAGGAATTAATTGACCTGACTTCCATCACAAAAAATATCTTTGACCGGATCAGGATCAAATTTACAGGACAGCGCAATTTTCAGGATCACATTGAGGATAATGTATATTTTTATGGCGACCGATTTTCCTTCTCCTCGGTGATCTATAATCTCATAGAAAATGCCATCAAATATTCAAGTACTGGTGCCGACATTACTGTTGAATTGAAAGGCGATGATAAAAATATAATTTTGCGAATTTCAGATACGGGTATCGGAATTCCCGAAATAGAAAAGGAGAAAATTTTTGGCAGATTTTACCGTATTGGAAGCGAGGAAACGAGAAAAACAAAGGGAACAGGATTGGGATTATTTATTGTTAATCAGGTGGTATTAATGCATAACGGAAAAATTGAAGTGAAAAATAATATACCCGAAGGGAGTATCTTTGAGATAACAATACCAGTTGGTATCCCGGGGTAAATAAGACAAAATGATGACAGTAATTTGTTAACCATTATAAAGTTGTTGCGTATACCCAAGCCAACTGCACAAAAAAACCGCGATTATGAACTACAGAATTTTAATTGTTGAGGATGAGGACCACATCCGTGAAAACCTTAAATTAAATTTGGAACTGGAAGGATATGAAGTAATAGCCGTACCAGATGGTTCAAAAGCATTAAAAGCATTTCGTGAACAACGTTTCGATCTCGTTATTCTGGATGTAATGTTGCCCGAAATGGATGGTTTTGATGTTTGTGAGCAAATGCGATTAGAAGACAGAGAAACACCTATTTTATTTTTAACTGCCAAGGATGCAAGCGTTGATAAAATAAAAGGGTTAAAAACAGGTGGAGATGATTATATGACCAAACCGTTTAATCTGGAAGAATTATTGCTTAGGATAATTAATTTATTGAAACGCAGTTCTAAAAATCCTGCTGAAGACAAATTTCATGAGTATAGTTTTGGTGGTAACACAATTAATTTTGTTACCTATGATGCAATTGGAAAACAAGGTGTTGTGAAGCTCACTAATAAAGAATTAAAATTACTCAAACTACTTATTGATAGAAAAAATGAAGTAGTTTCCCGTACACTTATCTTACAAACGGTTTGGGGTTATGATGTATATCCCTCAACGAGAACGATTGATAATTTTATCTTGGCATTCAGAAAATATTTTGAAGCGGATCCAAAGAACCCTGTTTATTTTCATGCGATTCGGGGAGTCGGTTATAAATTCACAGATAAGTAAGTAGCTTATTATCTGGTTCTAAGGTGATCCCCGGTCTCAATAACACCAGATCCCATTAAATTGTTATTTAGCGGTTGTTAATTATATTTGTGTCCTTTACATACTCATCTCAACCTTCATGTATACACCGCTACGCACATTTTTAATGACGCTGCTGTTTTCCCTCATAGGGTACGGTATAAATTGCCAGATCGTAATTAACGAAGGAACCAACAAAAACGGGACCCTTATTTACGATGAGGATGCCGATAATCCTTCCTGGATAGAACTATATAATACTGGATTAGCTGGTGTTGATTTGTTTAACTACGGCATTTCAGATGACAGTTCCAACTTGTTTAAATGGCAATTTCCAAATATTGTTTTAGAAGCAGGGCAATTTCTTATTGTTTTTACCTCCGGTAAAGATCGAAAACCGGATAATACTATTCATCATTGGGAGCAACCCATAAACGATGCTTCTGTATGGAAATACCTGGTTCCTGATGATGATACACCTATAGATTGGATCATGCCAGGTTTTGATGATGGAGGCTGGGGAAGCAGTCAGGTAAGTGTCGGATATGGTGATGATGATGATATAACCGTTGTGCCTGATGGAACCCTCAGTATTTATTTAAGACATGAATTTACAATTGACGATACCGCTAAAATTGCAAATGCAATGCTGAGCATGGATTACGACGATGGATTTATTGCATATTTAAACGGAAATGTAATTGCATTAAATGGATTTGCGGCAGGATCTCCCGAGTATGACGAACTTTCAGGGGTTGATCATGAAGCAGCAATGTATTATGGAGCAGCACCCGAAAATTTTATTTTTGACGAAACTTTATTTAAATCGTGGTTGGTAGAAGGAACTAATGTTTTTGCAGTTGAAGTGCATAATGTTTCTGAAGGATCCAGTGACCTTACAGCAAGACCATTTTTATCCATAGGAATTAAAGTGGAAGAAATTTTGTGGACTGATATTCTCCCACCTTGGTTTCCTATATTGGCAGTTTCTCAAAACTTGCATACAAATTTTAAAATTGATTCAGAGGGAAAATTTGTTTATCTTACCAATACTTTTGGAATTACGGAGGACACACTTTTTATTTCTGTTGAAGAGGGAGATCATTCTGTTGGGTGTATATTTGATGGAGCCGATGAATCTGCAATATTCCCAATACCAACTCCCGGTTATAGTAATTCCGGATTATATTATGCCGGGTATGTAGATGGAATTGCCAACTTTTCCCTTGATGCCGGATTTTATTCCGGTGAACAAATAATAGAAATAATTATTCCTGCCGGCGGTGAAATTCATTATACCTTAAACGGCGAATTACCCACTCTGGCTGATCCTCTTTATATTGCTCCGATAACAATTGATAATACAACAGTAATTAAAGCAAGAAATTTTGATCCTTCCGGAATTTTATTGCCCGGTAAAACTGCAACGAATACTTTTTTTATTGATGAAAATATTTCTGTTCCTGTGGTTTCCATCACAACAAATAATAATAATTTATACGGAGATCAGGGCATTTTTGACAACTGGTGGACAGATTGGAAAAAGGCAAGTTATATTGAATATTTCGACTCTTTGCAATATAATGCCTTTGAACAAAATATTGCGTTAAAGGTGGACGGAGGAGCAGGTGGAAGCCGTTCACTTCCCCAACACAGCATGCGGATTGAATTAGACAATGCAGCTTATGGTGATGGTAATTTAATATATCCATTAGTTAAACGAAGATGGGCTGTGAATGAATATGAAACTTTTTATTTGCGCAATGGAAGTAATATGAGTAACGTACTTCCCTATAAGGATGCATTTATGGTGCGCACCACCGAAGGTACATATAACGAACATATGGCTTATGAACCAATTGTTGTATTTCTGAATGGTGAATATTTTGGTTATTATGAACTTCGAACAAAATTGGATGAAGGTCATTTTGATCACGCAATGGGAATAGAAAAAGATAGCCTTGATCTGCTCACATTGAGTTATTGGTACGGATTGATACTGCGAACCCTAAGTGGATCTGATACGGATTTTGTACAAATGCGCGATTATTTGGGAAATTACCCCACACCGGAAGATCCTGATTTTTATTTAATTGCTGATTCCATTCTTGATCTTAAAAATTTTACTGATTATATCGCAGCAGAAACCTGGATGGCTAATTATGATTGGCCGTATAATAATATTAAAGCATGGCGCGACAGAGGTGGGGATAATAAATGGAAATACGCATTAATTGATGTGGAACTCGGTCTGGGAATCGGAGGATGGTCGGATGCTACTGCTGATCTAATTGGCGGACTGTTCGGTACACAATTATATATTGAACCGCTTGCCAAATTATTACAAAATCCTATTTATCACGATTATTTTGTGAACCGGTATGCTGATCTGATGAATTCAACCTTTTTACCGGAGAGAACTCTTGCAATGGAGGATAGTATGTATCTGGAATTAATGCCAGAACTCCCGCGACAATTGTTGCTTTGGGGCGCAGGACCACTCGGTGAACAATTGGCAACTTTTAGCAATTATCGCGATGCATTGCGCAACGATTTTGAAGTGCGTTCCGGATATGTGCGCAATCAAATTAATTCCGCTTTTTCATTAAATGGAAAAGTTGATATTACTTTGGAATGTTCACCTCCTGGCGCCGGAAGAATAAAAATAAGTACGCTCACTATTTTTGATCTTCCCTGGACTGGCGTTTATTTTGATGGGGTTCCTGTTCAAATTACTGCCGAACCAAATACAGGTTATACTTTTTCTCATTGGGGAAATAGCCCATTCATTACTGATACTTTATTAAATAGTTTTTTATCCAACATTTCTGAGGATGAATTATTTACCGCATATTTTGAAGGAGCGGCGGCACCCGAGGAAATTGTAGTGAGTGAAGTAAATTACAACGGGGAAGAAACTGTAAATGCAGGAAATTGGATGGAACTTTGGAATCATGGTCTTGCTGATGTTAATATTTCAGGATGGAAAATAAAAGATGCAGATCCATTGCATATCTATACTATCCCTGAAGGTACCATCCTTAATGCAGATGAACGTTTGGTTTTTGCAGTTGACCCTGTTCTTTTTGAAACTCAACATCCCGAAGTACTAAATGTTACAGGCCCTCTTGGATTTGGTTTGGATAATTCAATTGAAACAATTCAGGTATATAATATTCAAAATGAACTAAAAATTGAATTTTCGTATCTTGATGATGCTCCCTGGCCAGGTGGTGCAGATGGGCAAGGAAGAACCATGGAATTAAATGATCCTGATATAGATCTTAATGACCCTGATAATTGGTTCGATGGTTGTATCGGGGGTTCACCGGGTGAACCATATACACCCTGTGATGACCCTATTATTTTCAGCGAAATTAATTATAATTCCGGGGGAGATTTTGATAGTGACGATTGGGTGGAATTGCGCAATATTTCAACGGATGCAGTGGACATAAGCGGTTGGAAATTTATGGATGATTCCATAGGTGTAACACATGAATTTTTAATTGAAGATGGAAATATTTTAAACCCTTCACAAAATCTGGTGCTAGCACAAACGGAGTCTAAATTTATTGCTGCACATCCTTTTGTTTCAAATTATATATCATCATTTAATTTTAATTTAGGGAATAATGGGGAGTGGATCAGAATGTATGATGCAAATGGGATTTTAACTTTATCAGTGAATTATCAGGACCTCTCACCATGGCCTCTTGCTGCCGATGGCGGAAATTACACTTTGGAAATTGTTGATTCATTGGGGCGAATGAATATGGGTTCCAACTGGACAACAATTTGTCCCGGTGGTTCGCCCGGAACTTATGCATTTGAACCTTGTGTTGATACGGCAAATCTTGTGATGGATGAAAATGTGTTAGGATTAAAAATTTATCCAAATCCCACAAACAATTTTGTTCAGATATTAATTAGTATACCTGCAAGTCAATTTGTACAGATTAATCTTACTGCAATAAACGGTTCCCTTTCCCATCAATTATTTTCAGGGATGCTGAATAGCGGAATCAATAATTTTTATACTGATTTACACAATTATCCTGTAGGAATATACTTGGTGGAAATTCGAAACGCTGAAGGAAGTTTTGTGGAGAAACTTATTATTGAATAAAGTTTATGAAAATATTTGTCATTTTTTGTGAACAAATTGGAAGTTCAATTATTATTAAGGCATTAACTTTGGGACTGAATTTAGTAGGTACATGCAAAATTTAACAGGCATTTTATTGGTAAACCTCGGCACACCCGATTCTCCGGCTATTCCGGATGTAAGAAAATATTTAAAAGAATTTTTATTGGATGAAAGGGTTATTGATATACCTGCTGTTCAACGAAATTTACTGGTTAGGGGAATAATTGCGCCATTCAGGGCTCCCAAAAGTGCTAAATTGTATGCGCAGATATGGAATGAAAACGGTTCGCCTCTGTTATCTTACAGTATCTTACTCAAAAAAAAATTACAACAAAAATTAGGGCAAAATTTTCTTGTTGAATTAGCGATGCGGTATCAAAGTCCTTCCATTAAAAATGGACTGGAGCTATTAAAAAAAGCAAATTGTAATAAAATAATTGTTATTCCTCTTTTTCCTCAATACTCTTCTGCTGCGAATGGGTCTGTAGTGGAAAAAGTGATGAATATTATTAAAAATGATCCGGTATTCCCAGAATTGCGATTTACGGGAAGTTTTCATCATCAGCCCCTTTTTATCAAAGCCTTTTCTGAGAGAGCTAAAAAATATGCTCCTGAAAATTTTGATCATTTCATTTTCAGTTTTCATGGATTACCGGAACGACAAATTACTAAATCGTTGCCCGATTTTAATTGCCTGACCGAAACTTGTTGCAATACCTTAACATTAAAAAATCATTTATGTTACCGTGCACAGTGTTTTGAAACCGCACGGGCAATTGCAGGATCCCTGAATATTACAACTGAAAAATATACAGTGTGTTTTCAGTCACGGCTTGGCAAAACTCCCTGGATAAAACCGTACTCTGATGAAGTAATAAAACAACTAGCAGGAAGGGGAGTTAAAAATATATTGGCCTTCAGTCCTGCTTTTGTAGCTGATTGCCTCGAAACAATTTATGAGATAGGGGTTGAATACAATGTTCTTTTCAAGGAACATGGCGGAGAAAAAATTCAATTGGTTGAAAGTTTAAACGACAGCGACTTATTTGTTGATTGCCTCGTTGAAATGATCAAATAATTTCATGACCATTAAAACATTTCAATACTTTTTTTACCACCGCCATCATAATTTTCTTCCATTCTTCCACCTCTGCGTTTGTTATCCTGTTGTCCGAATTTATAGGTTAATTTTAAAGTGCCGATCTGCGATTGACGTTTTCTGGAATACTCGGAGTAAAAATTAATGCCTTCGCTATATCCTTCCCAAATTCTGGTGTTAAATACATCACTCATACTCAGGTTAACACTTAGTTTGTTCTGAAAAAAATCAGATTTTAAACCTGCATCAAGATAATAAACCGGTTCCGATTCGCCTTGAGCAAAGGTCCATGGAGTATTATAGCTAAAGGTTAATTGAAATGCCGTTTGTTTTAATACCTGAAAAAAGGACATCACTCTTATATTGTAAGTAAATTGCGAATTATTTAATCCTGCCTCCAGATTTTCTGCGTTTACCAAAGTTTGATTAAAATTGACACTGGATGTTACATTCCACCATTTGTAAAACTCATTTTTTCCTACCAATTCAACACCATATTTTTCCTCATTGTTATAATTCTGGAATGTCATTACGGAAATACCATCTGTATCAACTATTGAATAAGGGGAAATTTCATTTAATGTTTGATTGTAATACACCGAAGCAGAAAGGGAGTGTTTCTTAAAATCCTTTGTAAATGCGATCTCATAAGAATTTTCATATTCCGGTTCTAAAAACGGATTACCAACTCTGAAACTATAGGGATCTGAATAATCAGGGAAAGGGTTTAAAAACCAGGAATTAGGTCTGTCAATTCTTCTGCTGTAACTGGCTCCAATTTCTGTTTCCTCATTAAATTTATAAGCTACATGTACACTTGGGAAAAGTCCAAAATAATCTTTGTTATATATTTCATTTGTAGTAACAAGTTCCGAATTCGTATAAGTTTGTTCTGCTCGTAATCCAAGTTGATAACCAAATTTTTTATAACTGGAATTCCAGATCAGATATGCAGCAACTACATCTTCATTATAAATAAATTGATTGTTCAGTGAATCGTCTATATCCCAATCATTTATAATATCATCAAAGGATTCAGAATATAAAGTATTGTCTTTAATCTCCTTTGTATATTTAATTCCCGCTTCCAACTGATCGCCATTTTTAAATGGGCGAACATAATCAGTTGCAACACTTGCATCCGTATTTATAGATGGGCGTGATACAAACTGCAGTAATGGATCGCCAAGTAAAATATTATTTGCATCAAAATATTGTTCGTTATAATTACTTTCATCATTTCCATCACCCTTTGAATAAAAAGCATCGGCAGTTAATACATGTTTTGGGGTATTAAAAGTTTTTCTGAACGTAGTTCCGATATTAAAATTTGTTCCTTTATTTGAACTTAAGGTATTGCGTATACTTGTTGAAGTTAAGGTGCTGTCAAGATTTAAAAAGGTATAATCCACTCCATCCGTTCTGTCTGATGTATTCGTGTGAAATGACCCTGATATACCAATGGTGGTTTTGTCGTTGATATAATAATCCAATCCGGTGCGAGCCATATGCATTTGCGACTTTGAATTAGAGTTACTCAATGAATTTAAATAAAATGTGGTATCAACATCAAATGTTTTTCGAAACATGGAACCTGATCCGTCGCGATCATCGTTAACATAACTGTAATTTGAATAGAAATTGAATTTTTGATTTCGGAAATTTAATGATAATCCTGTTTCATATTTAGGTGTTGTGGATACACCGGCTGTAACATTTCCATTTAATCCGCCTTTCTTATTTTTCTTTAGAACAATATTTATTATTCCGGAATTTCCTTCTGCTTCATAACGTGCGGAAGGGTTTGTAACCACCTCAATACTCTCTATTGAACTTGCAGGAATTTGTTCTAAAATAGCATTCATATTGCTTCCTACAATGCCTGAAGGTTTACCATCAATAAAAATAATTACACCTTCATTTCCTCTGAGACTGATATTTCCATCTATATCAATCACAACGGATGGAATTGTTTGCAACGCATCAGAAGCTGAACCGGCAGATGCCACAATATCTTTCTCAATATTGTATACCTTTTTATCTATGCTGTTTTGAAAATACGATTTTTCAGCTGTGATGTTAACACCCTCGAGAGCTGTTGCATTTTGAGAAAGAATCATTTTTCCAGCAAAAAAAACCGGAGAACCGGCTTTAACCTCAATATTTTTATTTGCTTCCGTATATCCAATAAAACGGTAATGAAGCATATAATTTCCTGGATTTGGAATATTAATGGTGAATTTGCCCTCTGCGTCGGTAATTCCTCCGCTAATAATTGCCGAATCTGTTTGAAGAGTGAGAGTTACCGCTGCAAATTCAATTGGTTTGGAACTAACGGAATCTATCACTGATCCCGTGATCATAAAACCAGTTATTTGTGCAGATGCAATTTGTAATGAAAAAAATAATATAAATATGGAAACTAAATATCTCATCCCTAAAAGTTAAAATTTTTACAAAAATACTGCATTTCGACTGCAACAATTTCTCCATGTTTAAGCCTGTAAGATGAAATTAACAAACAATAACACAAAAAGTTTGTATCTCATCTGGAGTTTTAAACAACACTCAAATATTCCCATATCATGGAATTTCTAAGTAAGGTTTAGTATTTTTCGCCTTCAAATCGGTAAAAAAGTAAAAAGTCGTGGAGAAAAAGATTGAAAGATTGCAGAAAAAGAAAGCGGAAGCCTTGTTAGGTGGTGGTTCTGCTCGGATAGACCAACAACACAAAAAAGGAAAGCTTACGGCCCGCGAACGGGTTCAATTACTGTTGGATGAAGGCACCTTTGAAGAGATAGGGCAGCTGGTGATGCATCGAAGTCACGATTTCGGAATGGAAAAACAGCGTTTTTACGGTGATGGTGTAATTACTGGATATGGGAAGATCAATGGCCGTTTAACCTATGTTTACGCTCAGGATTTTACTGTATTTGGTGGTAGTTTAAGTGAAACGCATGCCGAAAAAATTTGCAGGATAATGGATCTGGCAATGCAAAACGGCGCTCCTGTTGTTGGTTTGAACGATAGTGGAGGAGCAAGAATACAGGAAGGGGTAAATTCTCTGGGAGGTTATGCTGATCTTTTTTACAGAAATACGATCGCGAGTGGTGTAATTCCGCAGATTTCCGCCATCATGGGGCCCTGTGCCGGTGGTGCAGTGTATTCACCTGCCATTACTGATTTTATATTGATGGTAGAAAAGACATCCTATATGTTCGTTACCGGCCCTAACGTTGTTAAAACAGTTACGCATGAAGAAGTGACCAGCGAAGAATTAGGAGGTGCAATTACACATTCCACAAAAAGTGGTGTGGCACACTTTGCCACTTCTAATGGACTAGATTGTCTTAAAAAGATCCGGACCTTATTAAGTTACATGCCACAGAATTGCGAGGAGGAAACACCCTTAACTCAGTACATTCCGGGTGATGAACAGCGGATCAAATTAAATACTATTTTGCCCGATAATCCTAATCAACCATACGATATACGGGAAGTGATCGCAGAAACGATGGATGAGGAAACTTTTTTTGAAGTACATCAGAATTACGCCGAAAATATTGTTGTTGGTTTTGCTAGAATTGGTGGTAAAAGTGTAGGAATAGTGGCAAATCAACCTGCAGTATTAGCAGGTGTTTTAGATATTGAATCTAGTAAAAAAGCGGCGAGGTTTGTTCGTTTTTGCGATTGTTTCAATATCCCATTGATCGTTTTTGAAGATGTTCCGGGATTTTTGCCCGGTACCGATCAGGAATGGAGAGGAATTATTACCAATGGAGCAAAATTATTATTCGCGTTCAGTGAAGCCACTGTTCCCAGAATTACAATAATTACCAGAAAGGCATATGGTGGAGCATATGATGTGATGAATAGCAAACACATTGGAGCTGATATGAATTTTGCATGGCCGAGTGCTGAAATAGCTGTAATGGGTGCAAAAGGTGCAGCAGAGATCATATTCAAAAAAGAAATTGAAGAAGCAGAAAATAAGGAAGCTGCTTTGCAAGAGAAAATTGATGAATACACGAATAAATTTGCAGATCCCTATCGTGCCGCATATAGAGGTTTTGTGGATGAGGTGATTGAACCCTCTGAAACCAGAATAAAAATTTTAAAAGCCTTGGATATGCTTAAAAATAAAGTAGCTAAATTGCCTAAGAAAAAACATGGTAACATTCCATTGTGATCTTTTTTACAATTAATAAATTATCAAATTAACAACTTATCAAATAATTGTCATGGCATCAAAGAAAAAGATCATAGGAAAAACAGAAACTGAATTCCTATCCAAATATATCAACAATCCCTCTCCAACAGGGCATGAGGTAGCCGGACAAAAAATTTGGCTTGACTATATTAAAAAATATACGGATACTCATTTTGTAGATAATTATGGGTCTGTTGCTGCTATGATTAATCCTGATGCAGAATTTAAGGTTGTGATTGAAGCGCATGCCGACGAGATTGGATGGTCAGTACATTATATTACTGAAGATGGATTTATTTATGTAGAAAGAATTGGAGGAAGTGATTATGTTATTGCACCTAGTAAACGTGTGAATATTTATACGGATAAAGGAATTGTAAAAGCAATATTTGGTTGGCCTGCCATACATACAAGAAGAGGAAAAGAAGAAGCTCCTGAATTAAAAAATATATTTCTTGATTGTGGTTGCACTTCAAAAAAAGAAGTGGAAAGTCTTGGAATTAAAGTTGGTGATTCTATCACTTTTGATGATGATTTTTTTGAGCTCAACGATAAATATTACGTTGGTCGCGCCTTGGATAATCGTATTGGAGGATTTATGATAGCACAGGTTGCAAGGTTATTAAAACAAAATAAGATAAAATTGCCTTATGCTTTATATATTGTAAATTCTGTACAGGAAGAAGTAGGTTTGAGAGGGGCCGAAATGATGGCGCATACTATCAAACCCAATGTTGCAATTATTACTGATGTTACACATGATTCCAATACACCGATGATCTCAAAAAATCTGGAAGGTGATCTTAAATTGGGAAACGGACCGGCACTTACTAAAGGTCCTGCTGTACACAATAAATTATTGAAATTAGTATCTGATGTTGCTGCAGAAAATAAGATCTCCTTTCAGCGTGATGTTGCATCCAGGTCTACCGGAACCGATACGGATGCCTTCGCATATTCCAATGGGGGAGTGCCAACCTGTTTGATCGCATTACCACTTCGTTATATGCATACTACAGTGGAATGCGTACACAAAGAAGATGTTGAAGAGGTAATTCAACTTATTTATCACACCTTAATTAAATTAAAACCAGGATTTAACTTTAAATATTTATAAGGTTTAAAAAAATACCCGGCGCAAAAAAAATGACGCCGGGTATTTATTCACCATTTAAATTCTAAACCTAATTATCAATTCGTTTATTTTTATTTGTGTTTGGTTTTGATTGTGGTCGCGACCTTGGTTGTGTTGGTTCGGTTCCCCAAACCGATTTATGATACTCCTGGGCTTTATCTACCTTTTTAAAATCATATTTAGGTTCTTCCTTTTTGGGTTGTTCTATATTTTTTTCTTTCTCTTCATTTACTTTTATAGGCGGTTGTTTTACAGGAGGTGTTTTTGGCTGTTCATAATAAACAGGTCCGTTTTTTTCCTTTTTGATCTGATCAGCACTTGGAATATTTAATTTCGGATATTCTTTTTTATTTTTTATTATAAAATCATCTTTCGAAAGTGGTGTAGACGGATTTAGCATATTGTATGCCTTGATATCATTTTCAAATTTTCCAATATCCCTGATAATATCCGGACGCTGAACCGGATCATCGGTGAAATTAGCCGGTAGATATTCCCTATTGCCTTCAACCCAGTCATGCACTACGTTGGTATTTCCATCCATGGTCCTGTTGGGTCCATAGTAATGTGTTACATAAACACTTGCGAGGTAGGGGTGATAATAATAGTGATGCGGATAATAAAAGTACCAATAGGTAAAATAATACGACGGTGTATTTATGATCACTACATTTCCAAACGGGTCAATGTAAAATCCCCAATCGTACCACCAGGGATATGGGTACCAATAATAATAAGGATACCAATATGGATAGCCGTACCAATAAGGATATGAGTAACAAACATAATGTTCTACATAATATTCAGATGGTGCAGTGCTATATTCCGATTCACTATAACCATTGTCAGTGGCATATTCGGCAGCAGTAGCTTTTAGATCGGCCTGAGCCTGAGCATCTTCCGAAATTGTTTTTTTCCAAGCTTCCACATTGGCGGCATTTTGTTCTGCTGCTATTAAGTTGAGAGAATCAGCTGTGCGCAATAACCCTTCCGGATCCTTTTTATAAATATCTCCAACCAATACAGCCATTTGTAAATGATCGTTGAGAATATTTAATACTTCAGGCATGGTGACCAAATCGTTAAATGCAGCAATTGTATTAGGTGAATATCCTTTTAATAAGGCATTAAATTCAATAATGGAATTTGAATATAAATCATCCATTTGCTTCAAAGTTGTGAAGTAATCTCTACCGTAGATATTGATCTTATCCTGAATTTCTGAAGGATATTGCAATGCAAGATAATTGAGATCTGATTTTGACAACATACCGTTTACTGTAAGTTTCTTGATCAGCTCCGGATACCTTGTAAGGTCCCAAAGATCTTCCTGTTCCTGTCTTGAATAATTTCCGATCAGGTCAACGAACGCATTGCTTGTCTTTTTTTGCAGTCCTGTGATGCGAACTATTGCTTCGGGATATTTACATGACTCAAAGATGGAGAGTCGTAAATTTTCAGGATAAAGAACCAACGCATAAATAGCAGCAGAATCTTCGTTATTCAGGTTATTGGTCCAATTATTATTTTGTGCGTTAGCGGAAAAAGATATTAATGCAAACAAAAAAGCAATAATAAATTGATTCATTAACTTTTTCATTGTATGGTATTTAAGTAGTTATAAATAAAACATAACAATATGCAATTAGGTTCCGATATTATTGATTCTCTATTGCAAAGTATTGTTCAAATAAATTGCTGAAAATGAGATTTGTCAATGGTAGGAGTGATATTAGTAAAGTGATCGCTTTTAGATAAAATTACCGAAGATCTTTAAGATTGTTATACAATTAATACCCGGGGTAAAATTGAAATTCAATTCTGATTATCTTTTTTTCTAAAATATCTTTTCAGGAGAGCACTGTGTTTCAACGCCTCCATATTTTCGGTAAATGCCGCCGATCCTTGTTCAATGTTGTCGAGACTGCGGTTGAGTTTATTCACCATGGCGGTATCACTTATAAAGGCTTGGGCAGTGCCTTTCCCATTTTTAATTTCTTGTGTTATTTCATCTAAAGTGACGCTTAAATTTTGAATTAGTTTATTCGCATCTTCTGCCATTGATCGGATCTCTTTGGTTGCATTTAAGAGATCTGCACTCATAATTGTATCATTGATAATTGTGCCTGCCGTACCATTTCCTGATTCAATTTTATTTGCAATTAATTCCATCTCCTCCATAAATAATGTAAGATCTTCCGTTGCCTGTCGTATGTTCACAAGCGACGATTTAATATTGGACGATACTGAAGCATCATTAAGTAAACTCCAAATAGTGGTGCTATTATTTACCTGATCAACGGTACTTTTTACACTTATTGCTATTTGTGCAACGGTATTATTTGTCTCATACAATATTTTGAGCATTTCATCAGTGTCGGGATTCTTTTTTGATGCAAGCAGATCACCATCTTCCACCTCTTGTGCATATCCTTTTCCCGGAATAATATTTACGATCTTATTTCCCATTAATCCTTCTGAACCAATATTTACGACTGCATTTTTGCTGATGAATTTTTTAAAATCTTCATCCACTACCATCTCGATCTCAATTGTACTGTCATTAATGAAAGTAATTGTGCGAACCGTGCCAACCTGAATTCCTGAAGAACGCACATTATTGCCGGGCATTAAACCGTTCACATTCTGAAATCTCGCCTTTAAAACAATATTTGAACTGAACATATTAGTGTCTTTTCCCACCCAATATAACATCAGCATAAAGAATGCAAAACCTGCCAATACGAACAGGCCAAGTTTTATATTATTTATTGTTTGTTTTGCCATAACATTATTATTCAAAAAATTGATTTATCATTTTATCTGTTGATTCTTTTAGTTCATCATAAGTTCCCAATGCATAACAAGTTCCATTAATTAAAATTACCATCCTGTCGGCTGTTATTTTTATGCAATTCATATCATGCGAAATGATAAGGGATGTAGTGCCATATTTTTCCTGAATTTCAACCATGAGGGTACTTATCTCCTTTGCCGTAATAGGATCTAATCCTGTAGTTGGTTCATCGTACAAAATGATTTGTGGTTTAAGGATCAGCGTTCTTGCAAGCGCTATACGTTTGCGCATTCCGCCTGATAACTCGCTGGGCATCATATTAATAGTATGGGCTAACCCAACATTATTGAGTGCTTCCAATATCATTTTTTCTTCTTCCTGCCTTGTTGTTTTTATCCAGTGTCTCCGTAAGGGAAATAATAAATTTTCACGCACTGTCATTGAATCATAAAGTGCATTACTTTGAAATAAGAAACCAATTTTTGCCCGCAACCTATCCAATTCCTCATGGTGAAGATCCGGGATATTCTTTTCAAAAATTTCTATTGTTCCTTCATCCGGTTCTAAAAGACCTATCATACATTTTATCAGAACTGATTTACCGGAACCTGATTTTCCAAGAACTGCTACGCTTTCTCCCTTTTTAACGGTCAGATTAAAATCCTTCAAAACATGATTATTGCCAAATGATTTTTTTAAATGCGTAATTGAAATCAATATATCATTATATCCGGTTTGAGTTATGGTTTCTTTAATTTGTGTTCCGTTTTTCATCTTCGTTAATTAATTCCCAGTACTTCAGTTATTTGAACTGCAATAAGATCAAGAATAAATATTAAAACAGAGGATGCAACTACAGCTGCATTGGCGGAGCGACCAACTCCTTCCGTTCCTTTTGACGAATTATATCCCATGTAACAGCCTATCATTCCAACAGCAAACCCAAAAAAAAATGTTTTTATAAAGGCGGGAATAATATCCGGAAAACTCAAGGCATAAAATACCTGCAAAAAGAATAGTCGAAAACTGGTAATTGCATAAATATTAACTCCAACGTAGGATCCATAAAGTGAAATTGCATCGGATATAAGTGTTAATACCGGCAGCATTAATGTTGCTGCAGCAACTCTTGTTACAACCAGGTATTTATAAGGATTAGTGCCGGAAACTTCCATTGCATCAATCTGTTCTGTTACCCTCATTGAACCCAATTCAGCACCTATGCTTGAGCCTATTTTGCCCGCAAATATTAATGCACAAAGTATTGGTCCTATTTCGCGTATCACTGCAATACTCACCATGTCAGGAATTTGTGATTCCACACCGTAATCAACCATTGTTGGTCGCAATTGCATCGTGAGCACCAAACCCATTATGAAAGCGGTCAATCCTATCAGTGGTAACGATTTGTAACCTATCACAAAACATTGTCGCACAAATTCCTTGAATTCATATCTGGGTTTTATACCGGAAGAAAAAAAACGGGAGGTAAATTTTGCCACCTTTCCAGTTTCATCTAAAAAATGCCCAAATGCTTTTGTAAATACCATATTACTTCTGCATATAGAAGCAAGATTAACTAATATTTCTGCAGCTTTTACCCCTCTAAATCATCGTAAGAAGTGACATTTGTCACAAGTAAAAATTCAAAGTATTAATTTTGTACCACCAATAGGAAGAAATGCAAATTACAACTATAGCCTTGGTTTTTATCATTTTTGTTTCTCTGCCTGTCATCGCAGCAATTACAATTATCATTGTCGCTTACCGCCGTAAAAAAAAGGAGGAGAAAGCACCTTCAGGAAATAATAATAAAAGGGTTGATAAAATAAAAGATAAATCAGAAGTAGATAAGTAACTCAATATCTGCAGCCGGGTGATTCATTTTTGTATAATAAAAAATGAATTCCTGAATTTAACAGAAAGTTTCAGTCATCACTTGGATTCAACTACTTCTTTAACCTTCTGTTCTAATTTTGCACCGCGTAAATTTTCCGCAACTATTATTCCTTCTCTATTCACAAGAAACGACATTGGTATTCCTGTAATACGATAATCTGTGGCAGCTTTATTATTATTTGCATCTAAAACTGCAACATGATTTTTCCAGGTTAAGCCATCTTTAACTACGGCATCAGTCCATTTCTTTTTATCGGTGTCTAGTGATACACTAAATACAGTGAACCCATCATCTTTATATTTATTATATACCTTCACTAAATTAGGATTCTCAGCGCGACAAGGGGCACACCAGCTTGCCCAGAAATCTATTAAAACAACCTTTCCTTTAAGGTCAGATAATTTTAATTGTTGTCCTTCTGCATTCGGCTGGATAATATCAATTATAGGTTTGTCAATAAAACTTTGGGCGGCAGTGGCCTCCTGAGCCTTGATCTTTTCAGATAGTTCTTTTACATATACAGAATTAGAATCGGCAGTTTTCTGAACTTTATCGGCAAATGATTTTACATATTCAAAGTCTACTGCAAACAGCGTTTCTAATGCCAGCACTGCATTGGAAACATCTTTAACAGAATCAACATAATTTCGGAAAATATTATAATAATCTTCCTGGATGTCTGCTAACACAACCGCAGCAAGTGAATCTCTGCCGGTTGATTTAAGTGCAACAATCGAATCGTTTAACTTCATTGCCTTTGCATCAAACTCTCGTAAAGCACCTAAAAATGCAAATAATGAATTTGTTGCAGAAGAACCCTTTACATCCGGATTTTCTTTTTCAGCTAAAGAGGCATTAAAGTCTATTTTCTCGTTTTGTAAAGAAATAATATAATAATTCTGACGATCGCCGTCAATGGTAATTCTACAGATCATGCGCTCAGGCAGATTGTTTTTTATTTTAAAATTTCCATTTTCATCGGCACGTGCTGTATCTATCAAAGTGAATTTCGGATTACCGGCATTCGGGAAACTCATAGTTTCCAACACAATTTTTTTATTCTCTGCTCCCGTAATTTTACCATTAATTTCAAAGGCAACACTTTTTTCAGTACTACATCCTGCAATCACTAATAACAGTGTTACAAGAATTATATTTGTTATTTTAAACATTGTATTTATTTTATATTTTAATGTATCTTTTTTTTATGACTTATGACCTATGACTTATGACCTATGACTTATGACCTATGACTTATGACATAGGACTTGTTGCTAATATAAGGAATGCTCTAATACTGAGTTTAACCTCGTTAAATTGTCAATTGTCAATTATCAATTATCAATTGATTTCATTTTTTCCTCCAGCATTTTCGACGTCATTTTCGGGTCTGCTTTTCCTTTGCTTAATTTCATTACTTCTCCCATAAATAATCCTAAAATGCCCGTTTTACCTCCCTTGTATTCTGCAACTTTTTCAGGAAATTTTGCTAAGGCAGCGTCTATAAATTGTTCCAACGCTGCGCTATCATTATCTTGTAATAGATTTAATCTTTTTGCAGTTTCCTCGGCAGTATTTTCCGCCTCTTTACAAAGGGCAGGAAATAATTGTTGCGATGCTATCGAAAAATTTAATTTATTTTCATCAATTAATTTAATAATATCTGCAATATGTTTAGCGGTTACAGGCATTACATCTATCTCCAATGCATTTTCATTCAACCAGCTTTTTACCGGCCCAAGCATCCAATTGGCAGCAGCTTTATAATTTGAAGTAAGTTTAATTATTGTTTCAAAAAATTCTGCAATTGATTTTTCGCTTGTTAATATTTCTGCATCATAAGAACTTAGTTTCAGTTCTTCCACATATTTATGTACGAGTTCTTTTGGAAGTGCAGGCATCGATTTTTTAACAGACTCAATTTGCTCCTCCGAAACAATAAAGGGCTGCAGATCGGGTTCCGGAAAATATCTGTAATCATGCGCTGCTTCTTTGCTTCGCATACTTATTGTTGCTCCTTTTCCGGCATCAAAACTTCTGGTTTCCTGAGTTAATATCTCGCCTTTTTCAATAGCATCAATTTGCCTTTTCACCTCAAAATCAATGGCGCGTTTCACATTTCTGATGGAGTTCATATTCTTAACCTCCACCTTCACACCAAATTGTGTAGCACCTTTCAACATTACACTTACGTTGGCATCACAACGCAAACTTCCTTCTTCCATATTTCCATCACAAATTTCAAGATGGCGCACTAATTTTCTGATTTCCGTAAGGTAGGCATAAGCCTCATCCCCACTGCGCAGATCCGGTTCACTTACTATCTCTACCAATGGGGTTCCCGCTCTGTTAAGATCAACTAAAGTGTAGAAAGGATCAAGATCATGAATGCTTTTTCCTGCATCTTCCTCCAGATGAATTCGAGTAATACCAATCCTTTTTTCTTTACCGTATTCACCGATTAACACATATCCGCCAGTGCATAAAGGCGTTTTATCCTGTGTTATCTGGTATCCTTTGGGAAGGTCGGAATAGAAATAGTTTTTGCGCGCAAATTCGTTATAGCGCGTGATCGAGCAATGTGTGGCGAGTCCCAGCCGTAAGCCCAATTCAAGACATTTTTGATTAAAAACAGGCAAAGTTCCGGGGTGGCCAAGCGTTACGGGACTCACAAAGGTATTTGGTGAACCACCATATTCAGCTATATCTGTGCTATATGCTTTGGTTTTGGTAAGTAATTGGGTATGCACTTCCAATCCAATTATCACTTCATACTTGTCGTAAACTTCCATGCTGATGCAAAGATAAGCACTTGCAATTTCATGCCCTTTCAATTAGGGTGTTGAAACCTTTAATTTTGATTAAAAGCAGTAAATTAAGTTAAAAAATGCTTTTTTCTGGTATTAGGATGGAATATTCCAAAATCTTTTTATCTTCGGTCTGCATTTAGAAATGTAATTTTTCTTTTCATATGTATAGTACCCGGTGGACAGATGAGGAGCTGGACACCGGTTTTTTATTTTCAGATAAACCAATAATATGCCTAAACTCACGATTGCAGATAACAAATTCCGGACATCTACACATCTGATCTCGCATGTGAAATAATTGGCCGAAAGGGTCCTATAACAACATAAGTGGGTAATTTGCTATTTAAATTGTAGCTTTCTATTTATATTTTTGCCATATTGTGTTCAGGCTGCTCTATTATATCATATTTTCTTTGCTTGTGCTTAGCTCCTTTTATGCAATTGCACAGCCTACAGTGCTTGGAACGCAGGCACAAAATGGAACATATGCCACCTATAATCTTGTTGATCAAGGAATTTTCAGGCAAATAAGACTTCAGGCCTCTTCCTCGGGTGCTTCAGGCACAAGAAACTGGGAATTTACCCAGGGAACTGCTGCTTTTCCAGATTATACCATTAATTGGAGACCATATTCTGGTTCTTGTAATGGAAATCCTAATTTAAATATCCCAGGGTATAATATTACAATTCAGCCGGATCTGACCTATCCATCAAGTTATGCATCAGCACCCGGTAATAGTGGAACCGGTGGATGTAGTGGATATTTACCGGCAATTACAAATGGAAACTATTATACTTTTAATTGCACAGAGTATAGCACTCCCGGTCCTCCATCAAACGAGTATATGGGTGTTTTGGAAACATCCTATAACCCGGTTTCAATAACCTCTGTTGTACAAACCCCTGGAATTGGAGCAGTTTACCCCGAAAATTCCGTGTATGTAACTGTCACTACTTCAGCTTCTTTAAACCCCGGGGAATATATCTATTTAAGATATTCCACTACTGTGAATTTTGCCAGTTCCACTTTACTTACAATTGCAATGACAGGTACTACAGGTACAGTGGAAATACCCTGTCAGGCAGCCGGAACAACAATTTATTATTATGCATATACCAGTAATAAAACCTCTGCAGCTATATTAACGGAAGTTGGAACTTATGGTGAAGTAGTGCATGACATGAATACACTGAGCATTAATAATAATGGAGGTCCAAATTATATTTATACAGTATTACCTTCCATTGGTTTTTGCGGAAATTATTATGTTCCATCGGTTTGTTATCCAACAGTTGCATCATTTGTAACTGCGTTGAATGGAGGAACAGTAAGTTGCTCAGTAATTTGTAATGTTGCTGCAGGACATACGGAAACTGCACCTGTGGGGGGAATTAATTTGACACAAACGGGGACTGCTGCGAATAATATTACTTTTATTAAAAATGGGGTAGGGGCAAATCCTGTAATTAATGCACAAGTAGGTACAGTTGCACTTGCTACAGCAATATCTGTTGCAGATGGAATCTTTTCTTTAAACGGAAGTGATTATATTATTATTGATGGAATAGATCTTATCGATAATAATGTAAGTGCACCTGCAACTATGGAATATGGTTTTGCTTTATTTAAAGAATCAGGGACAAATGGTTGTAAAAATAATGTGATCAGAAATTGCGTTATCACTTTAAATAAATCGAATTACACTACTTTAAGTCCCACTAATTTTGAATTTGGCTCCGTTGGAATAATAATTCGAAACACAACCCGCACCGCAGTTTCTTCCCTATTGACTGTTTCATCAACTGCAGGTCGTAACGATAATAATTCAATTTATGGGAATACCATTTCTAACGTTTATAATGGAATTGTACTCGCAGGTAATAATGATGGAGCTTCACCATATACCTATTACGATCAGAATAATAGTATTGGTATTGCAGGGAATGGTAATATTATTCAGAATTATGGCAACTCTTCAGGCTCGTCACGCTCCTCAGGAATTTATGTAATATATAATAATAATATTAGTATATTTAATAATACCATAAGTAATTATGCCGGTGGTGGGACACAACACTTCAATACTTTGTATGGAATATTTGTATCGAGTCCGATAAGTGGAAGTTTCGGACAGAATATTATAATTGAAAATAATAACGTTTCTTTATTAATGGCTGGAATATCAAGTCTAATGACAGGAATTAGAACCGGCAATTCCGGTGTTGGTGCAGGTGTAATTAATATTAATGGAAATACCATTGAAAATTGTGGACATTCTGCAGCCTCAACGGGTGCATTTTATGGAATAGATCAGGAATTTAATGCGACCAATATTAATATTCAAAATAATATAATTCAGAATAATACTTTTAATTCTTCTACTACTTCTGTTATTTATATGATCTACAATAATGTAAGTACTCCATCAGCTGTAGTATACGGAAATCAAATATTAAATAATCAAAAATTATTGAATTCAACAGGTTCTATGTATGGATATTACGGTGCATCTGGATCGGCGACCGGTAGTATAGATATTTCCAATAATATAATTGACGGGTTATCAGTAAATTCGCTTTCTGCTGCTTATGTGGTGGGTATTCGAATTTCATCAGCAATTGCACAATCAAAAATTATTTTTAACAATTCAGTTTCGAATATTACAGGAGGTTCGGGTACAGGGGTATGGACTTCAGGTATTCTTTCTGAAAATATGCCTGCCGGATCAGTAATCAGCACTAATAACATATCGAACATAACATCAGCTGCGCATACGATCGGCATAAATTGCGCCTCTGCTGCTGCTATTAATACCTCAACAAGCGTTTCTTATTCTGTTATTAATAATATAGTTACCGGAATTAGTGGAAGCGGATTAAATGGAAATACAACAGGAATTGCCACCTATTCAACTACTGCTATTACCTTCAGCAATAATATTATAGATGATATTTCAGCCTCGGGCACAGGCGCTACATTACCAAGAGGAACGAGTATAGGTGGTTGTACAACTGGAAATATTATGCAGATCGATAATAATTTTATTTCCAATGTTAAGCATAACAACGTTGCAGGATCAGGAACGCCGGTAGGCATTTATTTGTTTCCTAACACCGCACAGGTAGACATTTTTCAGAATCATATTTACGAAATTTCTGGTGATGCGTCCGAATTGGTAATTGGCATATATTCAACTTCAGGAACCTCAACACATAATATCTACAATAATTTTATCCAACGTTTATATGCATCAAACAGCACAAATAATACTTCTGTAAACGGCATTTATGTTGCAGCGGGTGGAAATACCTATAATGTTTATTACAACACGATAGCACTTGGAGAAAATGGAGTTATTTCCGGAGGTAGTGGTTTTGGTGTTTGTGGATTTTATCATGGAGCGGGATTGTTAAATCTGAGAAATAATATTATTTATGTTAATGCAAATCCGGGTGGAACAGGTGTTGCATCTTGTGTAAGAAAACCAACTCCGGGTGTTGCAGGAACTCCACCTGCAACAACAAGTATTTCTGCTGTATGCAACAATAATTTTTATTATCTCAATACAGGTTTGAATAATTATATTTATGTAGAAGGATTAACCACTGCTACAATTAAAAATGGTTATGCATATAGCGGCGCAACTACCAGCCTGATTAATAATTTAAATAATGATCCGTGTTTTAATATTCTTACTGCGGGTGATATAACCAGCTATAAATATTTTATGTCGTTGGGTGGAGGCGGAAGCAGAGAATTGAATTCACTTTACGATATTCCGAATTTTGCTGGCGGCGCAACTTTACCTGATAATTTAAAAATATTGGTGGGTTCTACCGATTATGCTGAAAGTCATGCCGTAAATATTGCCACCCCACTCATTACAACCGACTATGAAGGAACAATAAGGCAAGGAAATCCGGGTTATACCGGAACCGGCACGGCTCCTGATATTGGTGCAGATGAAGGAGAATTTGTTTTAGCACCACCGGAATGTTTATTATTACCAATCGAGCTGCTGAGTTTCACCGGTTGGTTTAATGGTGAGGAAAATGAATTGCACTGGACAACTGCCACTCAAATAAATTCCGATTTTTTTGAAATACAAAAAAGCACTGATGGTATTAATTTTTACATCATCGGAAATGTTGATGCTGCAGGATACTCCACCGTTGAATTGAATTATCTCTTGTATGATGATGATCCTGTTCCCGGTATTAATTATTATAAATTGCGAATGGTGGATATAAATGGTGATTATGAATATAGCAACACCATTGCAATTCGCGTTGATATAGATGCTGATCCGGCATTTGTAATTTTTCCAAATCCTGTACAGAATAATTTGAACTTTTCAATCATTGCAAACGATGACTCGAAAATAAGTATTAAAATTTCAGATGTGCTTGGAAGAAATTTATTGACACAGGAATTTAATTTGCATTCTGGTCAAAACACTTTCTCCCTGCCAATGGAAAAATTTGCTTCCGCTACATACTTCATATATTATTTTGATAAAAACGGAACTAAACAAGTGCAACAATTTGTGAAGTTATAGTTTACTATTAGTGACCCTCACTCGACGACCAAGTAATTCACTACTCGTTCGAGGCAATTAGAAATTAGTCAGACACAAAATTAACCAACCAACGAATTGCAATCTCACCACTCACCACTCACTATTCACCCAACACCTGCCTCTCTCAAGTAAATGTCAATTCATAATATGACTTATATCATATTTTCACAAATAACTAATCTTCAATTTTGACTTATTCGAATCCCTGACTTTTAGGGAACAGAATATGAAGTGAGGTAGATACAAAAATGAAACAATCTATATTTTCAAAATATGTGATTCCCTTCATTCAGTGGTATGCATTAATGATATTGATAGCGATTGCCATTGATTATTTTTTGCACAGAATGCATATTGTTAACCTCGGTTTGTTTTTTGGTTATGCAGGTACCATTATTATTGTTTTATCCTTCATTTATTCATTGCGAAAACGCAAGATAATTTCAAGTGGTTCTCCTAAACGATTGTTGCATTTGCATGAATATATGGCCTGGGCGGGTTCCATAATGATATTAGTACATGCCGGAATTCACTTTAATGCAATATTGCCATGGCTTGCAATCCTGATGATGCTTATTGCAGTTGCGAGCGGACTTGTTGGAAAATTTTTATTAAAACGCGCATCAGAAACATTAAAAGAAAAAAAGATGGAGCTGATCAACAGTGGGATGCTTAAATCGGAAGCGGATAAAAAATTATTTTTCGATAGCATCACTGTCGATCTCATGAAAAAATGGCGTGTGGTGCATTTACCAATAACTCTCATTTTGGCAATATTGGTATTAATTCATTTGATCACAATTGTAATATTCAGTGCATGAATAGAATTATTGTTTTGGGATTTACCATTTTGGTTGTGGTGTTAATATACAAATTCCCGCACCCAATGATCAATCCCGGTGAATTATTGGAAGGCCACCAGGATCTCAATAATGAGTGTCGTTCCTGTCATGAACCTTTCTGGGGGATAGATGATAATAAATGTATCAGTTGTCATACCTTGTCCGAAATCGGAAGAGATTCCACAATGGAAGATTCCTTGCAACAAAATGTATTATTTCATCAGGCTTTAAAAAATGTGGAATGTATATCTTGCCATACCGATCATCATGGTAAAATTCCGCGGGTGGCAGTTAGTATTTTTGATCATGCCCTGTTAAATGTTGCTCTTATAAATAATTGTAATAGTTGTCATGCAGCTCCTTCTGATGATCTGCATTCCATTGTATCAAAAGATTGTAAATCGTGTCACTCAACATCAAGTTGGGATAAAACAATTGCATTTGACCATGCATTGGTTCTACCCACTAAAAAAGAGGATTGTAGTATATGCCATTCAGCTCCTGCCGACCAATTACATACTTCCTTAACGGAAAGTAAATGTGGAACTTGTCATACATCCACTGCATGGTCTCCGGCAACTTTTGACCATGATAAATATTTTATACTCGACCGGCATCATAATGTTAAATGTGTTACTTGTCATACTAATAATGATTTTAATACCTATACCTGTTATGGATGTCATGAACATACTTCCTCTAAAATGATAAGTGAACACAGGGAGGAGGGCATTTATAATATAACAGATTGCGCTTCCTGTCATAAAAGTGGTGATGAAGACGAGGCGCAAAGATCTCCTTCAAATCAAAAAAAGTTAAATAAAAAAGACACTAAGGAAGTGCAAGATTATATTAACTCAGAAGAAAAAAACAGAAAACGAAATGGGGACGACAACGACGATGATGACTGACGGCAAAATTGGTTATTGATTCCATAAAGAAAATTAAATCCAAGTATTAATCAAAAAAAAATTTTAATCCACAAGTAAATTACTTCCTACTTCCTACTTCCTACATCCTACTTCCTACATCCTATTTCCTACATCCTCACTTACAAACAAATTTCAACCCCACATTTTCACCCGAGGCGATATCATGCACATTTAATAAATACATTCCCGCAGCATGTTCCGAAAATGGTATTGTTATTTTATTTGATCCTGAATTAAAATTGAAAAGCTCAGCAAGAATCAATTGTCCATGCAAATTTGTGATGGTTAGGTTGCCTGAAAAAGATCTATCAGCGTTAAGCGTTACCTTTAAATTATTTCCCGAAATATTTGCATGAAGATCATTAATTAAATGAGTTTCATTTATACTTGCAGGCAGATCTCCCACTAAAAATTCATGTTCATAATAATTTCCTGCTAATTCGCACGACCAGGTCCATATTCCTTCCGGAACATCCAAGGGAATGGTATACCACCAATACCAATAGGAGGCAATATAATCACCCGGCTGGTAAAAATCCCATTCATACCAAACAGAACCATCCGCTCGTTCAATTTTTAAATGGCAAAGATCTGTGGAACTGAGATCCTTTGCATAAAAAGCAAAAAAGGCCACGTCACTTGTATCAAATTCATTTTTCTCATTGATATTAGCTAATTCAGGACAAGGATTAAAGTCAGGCGCTGCACTATGCGTCATAATTCTGTTTATAACAGGTTCTAAATATTCAGGTTGATCTGCCCACCAACTTTCCGCATTCAGATCGTTGCATGCACCGGAATAGGGATCAATTAAATTATCATCAGCATCATACACTTCAAAATGCAAATGCGGACCTGTCGAATTTCCGGAGCTTCCAACCAATCCTAAAAATTCACCGGTCTCTACCATATCTCCTAAACCTTTATCGGTTAGCGATCCATTTTTCATATGACCGTACCATGCAGTGGAACCATCATCATGGCGAACAAAAATGGCATTCCAGACACCGGGATTAAATGCGCAATTCTGGTCAAATCCACCATCTGTTTTTGCAACGATCATTCCTGGTGCTGCTGCAACTATTTTTACCGCTCCATCAGCCATTAAATTCCAATCAAAAGGCCATAAAAAATAATCTATGCCCTGATGATTATAACCGGCATCTGTATCATAGGAACGTGTTCCACAATTATAATCAGTAATTACGCCAGGAAATGCAGGATTATGATCCAGGTAATTTGAAATACCATAGAAATTATATCCGGTAAATCCATCATTCCATTCTAATGGAAATATAAAACTGACAGAAGCAGTTTTTTCTGTTGCTGAATTAATTTTACCTACCGCTTTTAATTTTTCAATATTTGAATTTATCATCTGTTTTATTTCCGCTCTCTGCAGGTCTGACATATCGTCCATGGGAGATAAAACAAATTCCCCACCACCAAATTGAGTAGTATTTTGGGCGGATACAAATTGTGTTCCAAAAATGAAAAGCAATAAATACAAGTAATTTTTCATGTTAAAGATTTTAAGTTTTATTAAGGGCTTAAAATGTATTATATTAAATAAGATTTTGCTTTTTCTAGTGCATTAGAAATACCTCCCGGATTTTTACCACCTGCACTGGCAAAGAATTTTTGTCCCCCTCCACCGCCATCAATTTCTTTCCCCAATTCGCGAATGATCTTAGAAGCATCCAACCCTTTTTCTGTAACTAAATTATCACTTATAATGATGGAAATATTTGCTTTTCCCTGCATATCAGCTGCCAATATGCAAAATAAATTAGTTGTTTCATTGCGCAGGTCAAATGCTAATTTTTTAATTTGATCAGCATTGTCAAGTTCTACTTTCGAACTTATATAATTATATCCGTTAACCGCTGTGATCGATTTAAGTAAATTATCTTTTATGCGGGTAATTTTTTCTGATTGATATTTTTCTAATTCCTTTTTTAACGCATTGTTCTCCTCACTTAATGCAGTTACACTTTTTACAAGGTCTGCACCTTTGGTTATTTCTGCAATTTGTTTTAATGTATGTAAATTATCATCAATAAAATTTCCGACAACCTCACCGGTTATCGCTTCAATGCGGCGAATACCTGCTGCAACAGCACTTTCAGATACAATTTTACAATATCCTATCTCCCCCGTTGCTCCAACATGCGTCCCGCCACAGAATTCTTTACTGAAATTTTCATCTGCAATAACCACGCGGACATTTTCGCCATATTTTTCTCCGAATAACATCATCGCACCTAATTTTTGTGCTTCCGCTATTGGCATCACTTTAGTTACTACAGGAATATTTTCACGTATTTTTTTGTTGATGATATTTTCAATTTCCTTTAATTCAATATCCGATATTTTGGAAAAATGCGAAAAGTCGAATCGCAATCTGTCAGGACCAACATAACTTCCTTTTTGTTGCACATGGGTTCCTAATACTGTTCTCAACGCAGCATGCAATAGATGTGTTGCTGTGTGATTGTAAGTAATATCTGTTCTTCTTTTTTTATCAACCAGAGCGATCACTTTTTTATCTGCATGTTCAGGTAACTTATCTGTAAAATGAATTATGAGGTCATTTTCTTTTTTTGTATCTACAACTTTTAATACATTTCCATTAATGGTTAGTGTTCCGGTATCACCTGTCTGACCACCACTCTCCGCATAAAAAGGAGTTTTATCCAAAACGATCTGATATTGTGTAACATTTTTTGTTTTTACAGAACGCATTTTCACAATCGATGATTCCGTTTCCAATTGGGAATATCCAACAAATTCAATTTTATTGGTATCCTGTAGCACTTGCCAGTCGCCCGTTTCCATGCTTGTTGCATTTCTGCCTCTGTCTTTTTGTTTTTGCATTTCTGCATCAAATCCCGACTTGTCAATACTAAGTCCGCTTTCTCTTGCAAGCAATTCCGTAAGATCATAGGGAAAACCGAAAGTATCATATAACTCAAAAACAACATCACCCGCAATAATATTTTTATTGGAAGCAATTAATTCCCTTTGTACATCTTCCAATCTTTTAATTCCATTTTCTAATGTGCGCAAAAAGGAAGTTTCTTCTTCAAAAATTACTTTAGCAACAAGTTCGCGTTGTGCATATAATTCTGGGAAAACATTTTTAAACTCATTTGCAAGAACATGCACCAATTCATTAAAAAATGGTTTCTTTAAATGCAGAAAACTAAATCCGTAGCGAATTGCTCTTCTTAAAATTCTTCTTATCACATATCCCGCTCCTGTATTGGAAGGCAATTGTCCGTCGGCAATACAAAAACTTACTGCACGTATATGATCACAAATTACACGAATTGCAATATCTGTTTTTTCATCGGTACCATATTTAACATTACTCAGCAATTCCACCTTATTAATTAAAGGCATAAATACATCCGTATCGTAATTGGATGATTTATTTTGCATTGCGCGCACCAATCGCTCGAAACCCATTCCGGTATCAACGTGTTTTGCAGGTAATTCTTCCAACGAACCATCTGCCTTTCTGTTGAACTGAATAAATACATGATTCCATATCTCAATAACCTGAGGATCTCCGGTATTTACTAAAGTTGCACCATCCACCTTTTTTCGTTCTTCCTCCGAACGCATATCATAATGTATTTCACTGCAAGGACCACAGGGGCCGGTATCACCCATTTCCCAAAAATTATCCTTTTTATTTCCTCTCAGAATATGCGATTCATCTATATATTTTTTCCATTCATTATATGCCTCCCTATCAAAATCCAGGTTCTCATTTTTATCTCCCTCAAAAACCGTTACATACAATTTGTTTTTATCGAGTTTAAATACTTCCGTAAGTAATTCCCATCCCCAGCCAAGACTTTCCTTTTTAAAGTAATCTCCAAAACTCCAGTTACCGAGCATTTCGAACATGGTATGGTGATAGGTATCCACGCCAACCTCTTCGAGATCGTTGTGTTTACCGGAAACGCGCAAACATTTTTGGGTATCGGCTATGCGGGGATATTCAATTTTTTTGTTGCCCAGGAAAAGGTCCTTGAACTGGTTCATACCCGCATTGGTGAACATTAATGTAGGATCATTTTTCACCACAATAGGCGCTGAGGCAACTATTTTATGTTGTTTACTTTCAAAAAAATCTAAAAATTTTCTCCTTATTTCCTGCGATGTCATACTAACTAAATTGTCGATTCGTTTTTGGGTTTGTCGTTTTTTATTTAACTTCGTGTCCCTTCCCTGCTTACACAGCTATTTAACAGGCCACAAAATTACAGAATCGAAGCCGCATGGCGAAGAAGGTAAAATATTTTTATAACCCATCGAATCTGCGCTTCGAGAAGCATGTAACCCCTCGTTGGGTATGGGCTATGCGCATAACAGGATGGGTTTGCACGGCTGCAGTTTTCGCATCCATTATAGTGTGGTTTGCCTATACCTATTTTGACTCTCCCAAAGAAAAATATCTGAAGAACCAGATCGCCGAAATGGAACTGGAACTGGAATTCATGAATAACAAGATGGATACCATGGGCGTGATCCTGGGCGAACTTGCCATGCGCGACGATAATATCTATCGGGTAATATTTGAAGCAGAACCGGTCTCCCGAAATGAGAGAATAGCAGGTATTGGAGGAAGTGAACGTTTTCAACGATTGAATAAACTCGATAATGCCGAATTATTAAAAAATACAGCATTAAAATTAGAGCTCATTCGCCGTCAAATGGTGGTGCAATCAAAATCATTTGATGAAATAACGGAATTGATAAGCGATAAAGAAAATTTACTAGAGCATACTCCATCCATTCAACCAGTTTCAAATAAAGATCTGGAAAGAATTGCATCGGGTTTTGGATACAGGATACATCCGATTTATAAATTTGCAAAATTTCATGAAGGATTAGATTTTACTGCACCAAAAGGAACGGATGTTTTTGCCACTGCTGATGGAACAGTTGTTCAGGCGGATAATCATTCCAGCGGATACGGAAATGTTATCGTTATTGATCATGGTTACGGATATAAAACCAGATATGCACATCTCAGCGCATTCAAAGCAAAACCCGGACAAAAAGTTAAACGCGGAGAATTAATCGGCAAAGTTGGCAACTCCGGCTTATCCACCGCTCCCCATCTCCACTACGAAGTAGAAAAAGGCGGAATTAAAATTGATCCCATCAACTTCTTTTACAACGATCTTTCAGCAGAAGAATATTTGCGCATGATAGAGCTTGCGAACAAATCAAATCAATCGTATGATTAATTGACAATTGATAATTGACAATTGATAATTAAACAGCCGACAAACACCTTAGAACGAGAACTATTCGTGAGTTGTGAATTGTCCTCCTTCGCTAAAGCTACGGCGGATAAATGAGGCGTGAATCCGTGGTAAAATTATCTGGTCGTAATAAAAGCACTTGGCTGACGACTCTCAGTACTCACCACTCACCACTCACCCCTTTCATCCGAAGCCTAATCACCAGGCCGACGACACTCATTACTCATAACTCATTACTCATTTTCTGAAACGTATTTTCACTCGAAGCCACAACCATTAATGTTACAACCTGCAACTGCGACTGTGACTGCGACTTAAACTCAGCTCACCATCCGAAGCAAAATCACCCTCCAATCGCCACCTTTAAAACATAAATCATTATATTTGTAATCCCTTAATAACTTTCCCTTTTAATTTAAAACACCACCAAATCATGCCATACAAAGAAAAGGAAATAGAAAAAGTTTACTGGTCGATAGGGGAGGTTTCTGCTATGTTGGATATCAGTTTTGCACAAATACGATTATGGGAAAAAGAATTCTCCGTTTTTGATCTCAAAAAAAATAAAAAAGGCGATCGTTATTTTGCAAAAAAAGATATCGAAAATCTCAAAATGATAAAATATCTCCTTAAAGAAAAAAAATACACCATAAAAGGCGCTCAGGAAAAACTAAAAACCGGATTGACAAAATCGGACAATAATTTTCAGACAGTGGAAGGGTTGAAAAGGATAAGGGAGTTTTTGGTGGAGTTGAAGGAGAAATTATGAGGAGGATTAAACTTCGATTTATAGACTCAACTGACATTATTAAGTCATAAATTAGTAATAACTAAAAAAAATGACAAAAAATTTTGTCATTATCAATTTATTTTAATATACCTTTAGTTATTGAAAAACTAGATTTTTCTATTTCACTTTTAACTACCTACCATGAAAACTTTAAAATTAAAAAACTTTATCTGCCGAGTTTCGCTGCTCATTCTGCTCATTTCTACTACAATCAAAATTCAAGCTCAGGTAATTAATGGACCTGGTATGCATTGGTCAAAAGACCATTGGCTGGGCATGGAAACAGAACCACAAAGCGAATCCGGTGAAGACTGGTATTATGATCTTGTTCCTTATTTAGAAGATGCATCGCTCGATGGGTATGCAGGTTTCGGATTTAGCTCTTATGTAAATGATAATGGAGATTTTGAATGTTTTGACTGTGGTGTTGGTTTTGTCAGTCCTGAGCATTTGGAAAGAGCCGGAAATGAAGTGGGCTGCAACTATCCCAAAATTGCTGAAATGGACAAATTGGGCAACATAGAATGGTATGAAGTGTATACAAAAGGATTTGGGGCTTTTAGAGCCGGCATCCAATTAAAGGATGAATCGGGATATGTAGGTGTAGGATATTTAAAATTTGAAGGTGAGGATGGTATCCTTTATAATCCAGGAATATTAGGTGAAGGAAATGAACTTACGTTGTTGGATTGCGACCCCGATCCTATTTCCACTTATAACTTGTTATATATTTTAAGAACAGATCCTGAAGGAGAAACACAGGCTGAGGCTGTTTATGGCTTAGAGCCTTCGGCAACTGCTAATGAGGGATTTGCACAAGCATATGGTATTATCCAGGATGCAGAAGATGATAATTTAATTGTGACAGGTTTTGCTTTGAAAGTGGCATTCGAAAGGCATTTCTTATGAAAATTGATAAGGATAATTTAAATGTTATTTGGAGAAAAACAATTATAGATGCAGGACTTTACAGTTCAATTGGCACTGCAGTAATAGAACATGAGGATTATTATTATGTCGCAGGTACTAAATTGTATGACGATGCAACTCCTGGTCATGGAAAAATTAATATTGTTAAATTTAATTCCAGTGGAACTGAAATAGAAGATTTCGAAATTAATTATACCACAACCGGAGATACCGATATAGATGAACATACTGAAAACTGCCTGGAAGAAGAGCTTTCAATTTCTAATTGTGTTGCTTATAATAACTGTTCTTTTGAAAAACGATCCAACTAATTCAAACCTTCTTATTTCAGATGTTACTGGTAACCAGATTTTAACCTATGAATTAGAAGTTGGTGTAAATTATATTGAGATTAATAATTCAATTTTAAGACAGGGTGTATATATTGCATATGTTCAGAATCATAAATATCAAACAATATCATCCAAGTTTATTGTTATCCAATAATGAAAATTTTTGTTAAATCAATATTTTTATTTCTGCTCGGGTTGTCTATAACAAAATATTGTAATGGACAGCTCAGCTTTTCAAAAACCTATGACAATGAAGGTCAAACTGTATGGGGGTATTCACTTGAAGTAGATGCAACTTGTATATACACAGTCGGCAATGGCAATACAGATCTAATTGGTCTGTCTTCCTTTTTCATGAAATGTGATGAGAATGGAAACCAAGTTACAATGAGCAATTTTGCCCAAGAGCATGTGGCTTTTATAATTGGAGAACCTGGTACATTGAATAGAGTAAGCAATGAATCCTTTATTGCCGGAGGTAAGTATTCATATTTCGATACTATTTTCCCGATTAATCAGGGGGAACATGGTTTGCTTTATAAATATACCCGGAATGGCGATACCGTTTTTACGCGGAAAATGATAGGAAACGGGCGGGCGAAAATACTTAATACGGATGTTTATAAAAACATTGTTTATTTAACCGGATATACAAATGACACCTCAGCAAGTAAAGCAGATTTTTATGTAGCAGCTTACGACACCTCCGGTATTTTTTTGTGGGAAAATACTTTTGAGGCTGAGTTTAGCACTGTGGGATTGACAATTAGTAATGCCTCAAATGGAAATATTATTTGTGCAGGAGGTATTGATCATGATGATGTGGGTTCTTTAACTGATGGTTGGATAATATGGATTGATACTTTTGGAAACAAATATTCTGATCGTCAATATGGAACACCATTTGACGATGGTGGGATTAGATTGAAAATAACTAAAGATGAGCATTATTTTTTAGCGCTCCATTCAATAGATACAACAATTAATACTGGAGATTATCAGTATGTAAGATCAATTGGAAAAATGGATACAAGTGGAAATTATTTATGGCGGACATTCTTTAATCAACCACTGCTTATGTACTTATGGAATTTCAGAGAATTAGAAGATAAATCAATTGTTGCCTGTGGCTTTACAGAAATAGATGAAACAGGTTGGAATCATGGATATATTTGTAAGCTAGATTCTAATGGTGTAAAACTTTGGGAACGGACATATGAAACCTATAATGACCATGACAACTACTTTACAGATGTGCAGCAAACACCAGACAAAGGATTTATATTGACAGGTACTGCATGGGGGCCAGTTAATCAAGATATGTGGTTAGTTAAACTAGACAGCATGGGTTGCCTCATTCCCGGTTGTGATGAAACCCCGGTAATTAATCCATCTATTAGTGAAAATGCAATTTTTAAAATCTACCCAAATCCGATAAATAATATTGCCACTGTTGAAATTAAAACCCCCGAAGCGTTACAAATAATACCCGGAGAAAAATTGCACTTAAATATTTACGATATCAACGGGAAATTGGTAGATACTTATTCTAATATTCAATTACATAATCCAGATGAAGTAATTCGGTTTAATATTTATAAAAAGAATCTGGCACCGGGTATTTATGAGGCGACTTTGATTTATGGAGGGATACGTTTAGGGATGCTCAAAATTGTTGTTGAATGACGAATATTCATTTGGTTATTTCCAGTTTTGCAAAACACGAAATTTCATCAAACCTTTTTTCCAATCTCACTATAAGTAAATTAAATAAACAATTCATAGTTATTCAATAAATAATGCTTAAATTTTATATTTTAGTATTAAGTAATTTGGCATTGTGTATATTAGGTCAAGGCCAGATTACTTTTAGTAAACTGTTCTCGAATGTAGATCCTTATACTACTTGGGGATATGCAATTGAGCAAGATACACCATTTTATTATATCTTTGGAGGGGGGGGGGTGAATCTTATGATGGATTTCAATATATATCTACATTTTTAATTAAAACCGATACATTAGGGAATCAATTAACTTTTAAGAATTTTTCAAAAGAGCATGCTGCTTATTATGCAAGTCGGCCAGGGGCATTAAAAAAAATACATAACGGGTTGTTTTTAGCAGGAAGTACTCTGGCTGATGACAGCACTATGGGATTAATGTATTTGTTTAATACCGATTGTGATACTATTTTAACAAAACGATTTGTAGGTGATGGTTTTACTGCATTTTACAATTCGGATATAGTTAACGATACAATTTATTTATTTGGAGCCACGCGGGACACTGTTAATTATGAAACCTATATGTATTTGGTTATTGCAGATACTCTCAGCAATATACTTTTTGAAAAAAGATATGGCACTGGTATCATTGACGAAATCGGATTAAACATTGATCATTTTGAAAATGGAAACCTAGTACTAAGTGGTGGTATAGAATATGATGGAACAGGTTCACTAACCGACGGCAAAATTTACAAAACAGACGACCATGGAAATCCCTATTATTCACAAACCTATGGTACACCATTTGACGATGGTCCTTTTTACGCCAAACCCTCCATTAATAATATATCATTGATAGTTGAACAAAGTATTGACACTTTGATTAACGAGGGTGATTACCATTATGCACGCTTCATCGGCAAGATGGATACCAGTGGGAATTATATTTGGCGTACTTTTTTTAACCGGTCTGTTTTTTTAAATTTTTGGAATTTTAGACCAAATGTTGACGGTAGTATTATTGCGTGTGGCTCTACAAAGCCTGATTCATTGGAAAACTTACATGGTTACATTACCAAACTTGATTCTAATGGAGTGATTTTGTGGGAAAGAACTTACACTACTGATAATTATTATGATGCATATTTTTTTGATGTACAACAAACTGCTGATAAAGGGTTTATTGTTTCAGGCAGTGCGGTAGGTGATATACTAGGAGAGCCTAACCAACAAATGTGGCTTGTTAAATTAGACAGCATGGGTTGTTTAGAGCCAGGTTGTGCAGATACTTTTACTTCCATAAATCCCATTTTAATTCATTATGCAATGTTTACCATCTACCCAAACCCAATTAGTAACACAGCCACCGCAGAAATCAAGATCCCTGAAAATTTTACAATCATCCCCGGAGAAAAATTATTTTTAAATATCTACGATCTTCAAGGAAAATTAGTGGATAGTTATACTAATATATCAGTACAAAATCCAAATGAAGTGATACGGTTTAATATTTACAACAAAAATCTTCCATCAGGAATTTATGAAGCTGCTTTATTTTATGGGGGAATTAAGTTGGGAGTGATGAAGTTGCAATACCTTAAATAAATGTACCGATGAACAGCCAAAATAATGTACCGATGTACCAATGAAAAGCCGACTTACAGTAGGAGTGGAAATTTGATATACTGTTTTATACCTCTTTTAATATTGGAACGTGATTTTTATCAGTGCAATTAATGGAGTGATTAATTTTACGATTACATTTTCTCTGGGTAAAAAAAAATTAACCACAAAGAACACAAGGGAACACACAAAGGACACAAGGCTTCTTTTCCCTACGAAGCTAAAATCTTCCTCCCATGCAGTTTGCGGCTGTTCCATTTGCTAATTGGCTAATTTGCTAATTATTTTCCCCTCCGAAGCTAAAATTTTCCTCCCTAGCAGTAATCGGCTGTTCCCGTCAAAAAAAGCCGGGCAGGCATCGGTACATCATCCCATTGGTACATCGGTACATTTTCGAATTTTCAAAAATAAAAGTATTTCAAGACCTCATTCATCCTCACTCCAACAGAAAAGTAAAATTCATCGCTATCATAAACATCCTTCTCATTATTTAGCTTGCGATAGGTTATTCTTGTGTCGATAAATACGTTGTGCCAGAATTGAAAAGAGAGAATGAGGTCGTTGAGTAATAGTGTATTTTTTACACCTTGCCCGATGAAATTTCCATATGCATTTTCGTAGGTGTTATAGTCGAGAAAAATATTGCTGCCCCAGTTACTGGTGAGTGTGTCTGAGCCAAAAGCGGATAATATTAAATTATTGGATATCGTAAATTTAGGGATGGGTTGATACAAGAGGGAAATAATATTTTCACTGAAATTTGCACCGAGTGGGTGGGCTATTGCCTGCGCATAATGGGTGTAGCTGGAGCCATTCTCATCGTCATAGGAATAAGTGTAAGGTTTTGCAAAATTGTGTTCAAATTGTAAATCGAGATTGGAAATATTAAATACATCTATATATTTTAATCCTGCCTGTGCGGCGTATTTATTTCCCCACCAACCATCACCTGCTAACAATTCTCCGAAAACAAATTCATCCAATACCACTTGTCCGTAAAAGGAAAAACGCTGCAAAAAATTCCACTTCCAGTTTAATCCCAATAAAACATTATCACTGCTGCCCAAACTACTTTCCACAGCGCGATAAAATATGATGGGGTTGAGATAATTTAATTCAAATCCCCTTACATTTCCAAAATAATCTGTCCTGTCAAAAATTACCGATTCAAAGGCTCCCAGGGTAAATGTTTTAGTAATGGGAACACTTAAATGATGTATTGCGGCATATTTTTTTTGAATTAAACTGTTATAAATATTTGAACCATCATAATTTGCCAATTCGGTAAATATATTCTGATAATTTATTCTGCCGATTCTTGTATTTATTTTTAACAATAATTGATCCTTGCTGTTATCGCTCCATATCATACTTCTTATGCCATCGCCAATAAATATTTTATCCTGCCCAAATTGAAAGGCAATATGTTTCGTCGCATTAAACGTGAAATATCCTCGGGCAACTAAATAATCTACGCCTGTGGTCTTGAATTTTTTTACCACTCCTTCTCCGGGAACAACCTGAGGTGCGGCATTTGTTCTCTCCTGAACATATCTAGGTAGTTGCGCCTGATTATCACTTGCATAAAAATAAAATCCCACTTTATTATCTATACTTCCTCTTATCTCGATTCCGCGGGTATTTACAAATTTTAATGCGCTGGTGTCGGAGGATGAGCCAAATGAATTGTGTATCACCGGATTCACCCGCACTGTTAAATATTGATAAAATGTTGCAGGACTTCGATAAAAAAAGTTTTTAATGGAACCGGTATAATAATTTTCGGTATCACAAAAACAGAATTCTTCATTATCGGCACATAAATAATTAGTATTGAATTGATCTTTTTTGTTTAATGTATCAAATTTGGAATAAGCAAGCGTAAGTCCGCTTACATTTTCACGTAAATAGGGTTTTGTTGAAGTATTTCCGAATTGATAAGCATTCTTGTATTTAATGTCCATTCGATCAACCAAATGGTAAGAATTACTGTTTAGGGGGATGTACGTATTTCCCGATTGTGGCAAAACAACTTCGCTTTGAGCAAACAACCGGAAACTGCTTAATACTAAACAGATTATGGTCAAACCCTTAATTATTTTACTTTTGTATATGGTATTACTCAATGGGCACGAGATTTGAAATTGTAGCTCTAAATTTAACGCAGAGTTAAGGAAAAAAAAGAATATGAAAAAATTACTATTCGGCATACTATTGATTTCACAGTCGTTAACGGCACAAAATCTTGGATTTAACGGTGCAGGATTCTTCGAAAATTATGATTCAGATGTGGAAAAATATCTCCTCGAAATGAATCAGCCATTTACTTTAAGAGTTCCCGGCGGTGCAATTTCTAAATTTCACGACCCATATAATGTACAAAGCGGTTGGGGCATGACAGAAGCCAATATCAAAGACTGGTTCAATAAAACGGGTTTTGACGAGGATGGAAACGGTTTGGAAAAATGGTTGCGCAAGGCAGGGGAACAACCCAACCACAGTTTTTTGGATGATATGATAAAACTGCAAAAAACCTTTCCGCAAATGCAGGTGATCTATGTATTAAATGTTTTGAACAGCACTCCTGAAAAAAATATGCAGGCGATACGTTATTTAATGCAAAATAATGTGAATGTAGTAGGAGTGGAGGCAGGAAATGAAGTGTATGGTAAATATGCATCCTTTGAAGAATATGTAAACGACTTTGAACCTATTTTTAAATTGTTGGAAAAGGAACATCCTCAAATAAAATTAGGATTAGTGGCCGGTGCAAATACAGGAAGAAAAGATATTGTGCAATGGAATGAAGACCTTTCCAAATATAAAGGAAATTACGATGCAGTTATCCTCCATTATTATTATACGCAAAAAGAATTGAGTGAAGTATACGATATGATCCCATTACGATCAGAATATATGGGTGAGGATACAAAAAGGACAGATCTGGAAAAAGCATATCAAAAAGCAGCTGATCTTTTATTAACCAAAGATCTTTTTACCGAAGGGTTGAATTATGCTGAACAAAAATTTCCCGGTAAAAAAATTTGGGTAACCGAATGGAATACAAAACCATCAGAGATGCTTGGAAATACTCTGGTAAATGGCGCTTGGCAATTTAAAGAAATGGTGGAATTACGGAATAGAATAGAATATTTTTGTGTGCATAATGGTGTGGGTCCTGATAAATATGGCATGATCACAAAAAGTAATAAATACGACAGTGAAACCAAAACCATGTTAAAAAGAACCGGTTATTGGGCATATATTTTAGCATCAGAAACAGACAAGGGAATTTCACTTACTAAAGATGTAAAATATACACTAAAAGCAGATAGCGATAAAAAAGTATATTATTATTTTACCAATTTAAATGCAGCATTTTCTGCAAACATTGATAAAAATAATCTGAATATTGAAAGTGCAACCATTCATTATTTATCCGGCAAACATCTTTACAGTGCTGCGGGCACAGCGGGATATATGGGCAAAGGATCGAAACCAACGTATGAAATAAAGGGAATTAAAACAGAAAGTTTTACAGGGACTATTCCTTCGAATTCTTTTGGGTATGTTGTATATCTGTTGAAGTGAACGTGAATCGGCTGAAAATTTTCGCTGCAGAGTTACCGATGGAACTCTGCAGCAGTGTGGAACTCAGAACCTCGAACTCATCCATAAACTTTCAGCTCCGAATCCACAGAGTTCGCTTCGCGTAACTCTGGGTGGAGAACTCAGAACCTGCCTGACGCTGACGCAGTTGGCAGGCAGGCACAGAACCCCGAACTCAGAACTCATCGATAAACTTTCAGCTCCGAATCCACAGCGTTCGCTACGCGTAACACTGTGGAGAAACTCTCGGGGTGGTGAACCCAGAACTCCGAACTCCGAACTGAAACATGTAGTGATCGACGCAGGAGATCTACTACATGTCCGAACTCATTTCCTTCAACCTCCCCAACACCAGATCCGGAACATAAATAAAATCATCGCTGTGATAGTCATTTCTTAACAATGCATCGTGAACTTCATGCGATAGAACAACCGGTAAATATTCCTGCAAATTTGTTGCAAGGGATTCTCTTTCCACCTGTTCGTCATAGAGGTCATAACCAATTACAAGAGAATATTTATTTTCAGGATCATCGATATAACCGAATTCTTTTAATCTTTCATAGAAACGTTGTTTATATGCAGCACCACCATCCACCGAAGAGCGGAAAAATATACGTCGGTCAGGAAATTTTTTCAGAATAGTTTCAATCACCAGGTCAGTAGCATCAATAACAATAATTTTTTCAAATCGTTTTTGTACCGATTCTAGTGATACCAATTCAACGGTTCCTTCCAATACTCCTTTTATATTTTCTGTTTGTATACAACTGGTTTGTTTTTTATCTCCGACTATAATAATACGTTTAGCAGGCCAACCTTTTATTTTTTCTATGTCGCGGATAGCCTGAATAATTACCTCAACTTTTTCCGGTGAAAGATCGTATTGTCCGGGTCCGGGTAAAAATATTTCAGTATCAATTATCGGGAACATAATATACTCGCCGCAATTATATGCATCAGCAAGATCGAGGGTGCTTTGTAATGATTGAAAAGTGCAGGCTGGATCATAATACAACCAATGCGGAGTGTGGTGTTGTGCGCGGGTAGCAAGAATTATGGATTCTTCCGGCTTACAATCCATGGAAAATTGTTCACCAATAAAATCTCCGTTGCCTACAAATAACAAGCTATGTCCATCCACTAAATTATAATTTACTACGCCTTTGGTAAGTCGCTCCAATAAAATTGTTTTAGCATCATTAACTTTATCCAACCATGTTTTTTTTCGTATGTATTCCACTACTTTTTTAATACCAATAACACCAAAAGAATATAGTATAACATTGGGTATATGATAAATGATATTATTCTTTTCTATGGGTTCTCCAATAATGCTCCAGATATAATCAACTCCTGCCGCAAGTCCTTCCGACATATTGGTCCAGGCCGGCAAATGACTTACCAGATTTTCATAAAACGCAGGAAATCCCGCCATACTCATACCCAAAATAATGGAGCCCGGCAAGGCAATTGTTGCTAATATTTTGTGCATTTTCGACTCCTTTTCCGGAATTTCAAAGGAGGATAAAAAATCAGCTTCCACCGGCGAAACTGGCTTATTGGCTTTTACCCTGGAAGATATATCCAACAGTTGTTTTACCTTAGCCTTGGATGGTTTTGTAGTTTCCATAACGACAAATTTAGTCAATGCCTGTAACAAAACAAGGGTGGTGAAACGTTATATACAAAAGCACATCACATGCATTATTAAACCTGTCAATATAATTAAAGTCAAACAAAGAATAATTTTAATGGCACAAGAATTGTTTTCACCGGTTTAACTTCTACTTTATGGTAAGTCAGCAACAGAAGATACAACACCTCTATTTGAGAGCCGGTTTCGGCGAAACACCAGCCGTAATCAAACAAAAATTAAATACACCGATCGAAAAATTAGTGGATGAATTATTTGCAGATTCCAAACAATATCGATCACTCACCTTTCTCGAAGATCCTGCAAAAGGAAAAGAAGTATCCAATATCAGAATATTAATTATGATACTGCGCAGTCAGGAACAAATGCGTGATCTTAATAATGAATGGATCAGAATGATAACTTCATCTAAAGCACATTTACGTGAAAAGATGACCATCTTCTGGCACGACCATTTTGCCACAACCACACAGCTCGCATATTTAATGCAAATACAAAATAACACTTTGAGAAAAAATGCACTGGGCAAATTCGATAAATTATTACACGCAATAGCACGTGATCCTGCAATGATAATTTACCTGAATAATCAGCAAAATAAAAAAGATGCACCTAACGAAAATTTTGCAAGAGAGGTAATGGAATTATTTACTTTAGGAGAAGGAAATATTTATACGGAAAAGGATATTAAAGAAGCTGCACGTGCATTCACCGGTTGGACCGTAAATAAAAAGGGGGAGTTTGAGATCGTGGATAAGGATCACGACAATGATGAAAAAGAATTTTTAGGGAGAAAAGGAAATTTTAACGGGGATGATATTATCAATATGTTGTTGGAAGAAAAACAGACTTCGAGATATGTTGTAACTAAAATTTATAAGGAATTTGTGAATGATGAAGTGGATGTTGAACGAGTTGAAAAACTTACCGACGATTTTTACAATGGAGGATTTGATATCAGCAAATTAATGCGCAGTATTTATACTTCCGATTGGTTTTATGAGGAGAAAAATATAGGTGCTAAAATTATGTCGCCGGTGGAATTATTAATTAGATATAAATCACTGATCGCCCTGAATTTTAAAGAAGAAAAAGCACAATTAAATTTACAAAAAGTTTTAGGACAGATATTATTTTTTCCTCCCAACGTGGCAGGCTGGCCCGGGGGACGTAATTGGGTGGATAGTGCAACGCTGATGTTGCGTATGAATTTCCCTACACGGATTGTACAAGGTGGAGGATTGGACATAAGGCCAAAACCCGAATTTGAAGATGCTCCTGAAGATGAAAATGCCTTGAAATCAAAAAAGAAGGCGGAGGTAATTTCTGACTGGTCGAAAATTGTGAACGTATTTAAAAATGTTAAAAAAGAAGAATTAACGGAAACCGTTCTTCAATATTTTATCCAGGCTCCAAAAAATAATATTGACACTGCCCTTATCGAACAATATATTGATCATTCCACCGATGAAAAAAGAATTATCAGTACTGTTGGAATTGTAATGTCATTACCTGAATTTCAATTGATCTAATATGAAAAGTACCAGAAGAGATTTTATCAAATATTCCGGACTTGCTTCGGCGAGTTTGTTGATGCCAAAATTTTTGCGGGCTTCTTCCGATTTTTTACCTGCAGATGTGAGACCTAAAGTATTAGTGGTGATACAATTTTCGGGTGGCAACGACGGACTTAATTGTATTGTTCCTTTTACAGATGATCTGTATCAAAAAAACAGACCAAATATTGGTTACAGCAAGGAAGAACTCATTCGATTGAGTGGCGATATTGGTATGAATGCAAATTTGCAGGGACTTGCCGATCTTTTTTTTGATGGCGATGTGGTTTTAATTAATAATGTTGGTTATCCCAATCCCAACCGCTCACATTTCAGGTCCATGGATATATGGCAAACAGCAAGTGATGAAAATCAATATTTGCAAACAGGATGGATAGGAAGAATTTTGGATTCCACCTGTAATAATAATTGTGTTAAACCGCATTTTGCCATGGAAATTGACGACAGTGTAAGTCTTGCATTAAAGGGAAGTTTAATGAGTGGATTTGCAGTGCGCGATCCAAAACAGTTAAAAAACGTAAATCAAAATCCTTTTATCGATTCCATTGCACATGCGCAGTTTACTCAAAGCGATGATCATCCCAACGTAGAATATCTGCATAAATTATTGACCGATACCGCAGAGAGCACTGATTATATTTATGAGCAATCGAAAAAATATGCAAGCACTGGTGTATATCCTGCAAATGAATTTGGTAATCAGCTTAAAACCATTGCCGAATTAATTATATCCGAAACCAATACATCCATTTATTATGTATCATTAAGTGGTTTTGATACGCATGCATTACAAAGAGGCCAGCAGGAGCGTCAATTAAAAGTGTATTCCGATGGATTAAAAGCATTTTGTAATGATCTGAAAATCAACAATAAATTTAAAGACACCATGATCATGACCTTTTCTGAATTTGGAAGAAGGGTGGAAGAAAATGCAAGTAAAGGTACCGATCACGGAACTGCAAATAATATTTATCTGATCAGTGGAGGATTAAAACAAGGTGGAATGATGAATGACATGCCAGACTTATCTAAATTAGATGATGGTGATCTGATACACAAACTTGATTTCCGTTCTGTTTATTCCACTATTATGAATAAATGGCTGAATGTAGATGCAGGAAAAATATTGGATAGAAGTTTTCCACAATTAGACTTTTTATAATAAAAGAATTTTAGGATCGGGATTTAATTTCTGCTATTCACCGTTTTATTTTTCAAACGGTTAAGCACCTTCTCCCATAATATTTCATAAGGAATAATTTCCCATTCATTTACCGATGTATTTCCTTCCGGATCCCCCTCCTGCATTTTGCGAAGGTATTTATGCGCCATTTGTTTCGTGCGTTCGTATCCAAAATCTTCTTTTACCAAGGTGAGTAACATTTTAAGGAAAAGACTGCTGCGATAACTGTCATCTTTGCGCAGGTAACGACTACAATAAACATTCATCGCTTCAGAGCGATTGATGATATTGGTATATTCTCCTTTTTCCAGCATATAGATGATCTGAATTACCAGGATTGATACATTATACCCTTTTTTATCTTTTGTGAAATTAGGAACTTCATTGAGGAATTTTAATAAACGGAATTTTCGTTTCGCAGGATCATTACTTAATAATTCACGGTCGAGATTTTCAGTTTCGAAAATGTAATTGATATAGGCTTCGAAAATTTTCCACTTTTCTTTTCTTTCCTCGTTGGTATAAATAAATCGCGGGTGGTTTATTACTTTTATATAAATTGCCGCGGCATTGATATAATTTTCGGTATGCATGGCAAGCAGAAAATAGTATTCCAGAAAAACAAACCAGTTATTGCTGCCTTCCTGCACGAGATCCAAACATTTCTCAGCATTTTTTCTTCCGTTCTCATAATCGCGCAATTGCAAATAAGAACTGATCTTGATGAGGGCCAGATTTGCGAGCTTTATTTTTTGATTGAAGTTTGGATTTTTTTCAAGATACTGTTCTGCCTCTTCGCAGATCTTAATTGTTTGTTTATAATTATTTTTTATTTGCGTATTGAGTATGCCAATCTGATATTTTAAAAAATGTAATTGGAAACTATCCGAAGTCTGGCATAACTTAGTTACCTCCTCATAATATTTATCGGCTATATGAGAAAGTTCATTAGCGCTTACTGCCGATGTTGCAAAATTGATGGTAAGCCTCTGATACATTTCTTCGGCTCTGATCTCTTCTTCCAGATTTTTAAGCGCCTTGGTTGTTAATTCTGCAAATTCTTCATATTCTTTATCGTTGCCACTTAAGCTCGCGTTGCTCATTAAAATGCGTGAGCAATTAAGTATGATATCTGAAAATTTATAGGATATGGCTACCGCTAATGTTTTAGAGGCAATTTTAATCGCTGCATGACGGGCACCGCTGTTCAACAATATCCTTATCTGCGCCCAATTTTTATTACAGGTATAATTGGCCCTATGATAATCGGAAAAGGAGGGGTCGTTGCTGTCAAGGAAAAATAAGGTATTTAAAAGTCTTTTCGAAAAACGGGATTTGAGTTGTCGGTACTTGTCGTCGAGCGGGGAGGTGTTGTATAAATACATGGCAGCTTCCTCGTCGTTAGCAAATTTATCGTTCACTAACCCTTCATAAAACTCATTAAATTTACTATCCTTTCTGTTTAAAAGCGTTTTATCAAAGATCTCGATCTTAGAGATCCGCTTTTTGGTCACAACCTTACTGATTTCTATCAAATTTTTCATATGATCTGGACTCCAGGGGTGTTTGTGTGTTAGGTTAAAAAGTCGTGTTTATAGGCATTTACAGTGATTTAACAACCTGTATTCTTTAAGTACCTGTCACAAATATAACAAAAATTGAGTATGCAATGAATTTAAGGCTTAATTTTTTCCACCGTTCATCCACAGATATGTGGGAAATTCAAATAGGTTGCAGCAAAGTTAATTTATTATCAATATGTCACAAAAAATATTGAATTAACTCAATTAAATTGGTAAATTTATTCAAAAAAATAATAAAAAATGCATATTATTGTGTCACAAAAATAATTTTACTGTAATACTTGATTACGAATTGCTTTTATACTTTTGACTTCATAAGTTATTTATTTCATTCACCTAAATCATAATACTATGAAAAAAAGAATACACAGCAAGATCCCGGTAGGAGTTATAGTGATTATAGATAATGATGAATTATAAGGTTGTAGACAGTTGGTTTGTTTCATAAATTAGGTTCACGAACAAAAGGGAGGCGAAAGCCTCCTTTTTGATTTTAGGGAAATGAGGAGGGAGGAGGGAGGAGAAAGGAGGGAGGAGAAAGGAGAAAGGAGAAAGGAGAAAGGAGGGAGGAGTTTGCTTCGCTTCGCGAAGGATAACTTAAAACTAATAACTCAGAACCCCGAACTCAGAACCCCAAACGCGGAGCACAGAACTCAGAACGCGGAACCCCGAACTCAGAACCGAAACCTGAAATGATCGACGCAGGAGATCTACTTCAGGTCAGAACTCAGAACAAAAAACTAACTCGCAATTTTCAACTGACTCAATTTTGATTGATTGAATTTGTTGGTTGCGTACTCGAGAGTGAGATGAAAATCTTTAATATCGGGAGTGGAAGGAAGATCATACATTGCATCTGTTAATAATGCTTCACATATGGAACGCAATCCTCTTGCACCTAATTTAAAATCGATCGCTTTTTCTACAATAAAATCATACACCTCATTTTCTATGATGAGATTGATATTTTCTATTTCAAATAGCTGCTGATATTGTTTGATGATGGCATTTTTTGGTTGAACCAAAATTGCTCTCAGCACATCAGCATCCAGAGGATCGAGATGAGTAAGTACCGGAAGTCGACCGATTAATTCGGGGATCAATCCAAATCCTTTCAGATCCTGAGGTGCAATATATTGTAATAAATTATCGCGATCGGCAGTGTTATTATCGTCGTTGCGTTTGAAACCTATTAATTGTGTTGCAGTTCTTCTGGCAATAATTTTTTCTATTCCATCGAAAGCACCTCCGCAAATAAATAAAATATTTTGTGTGTTCACCTTCACCATTTTCTGGTCGGGATGTTTTCTTCCTCCTTGCGGTGGAACCATAACTTCGGTTCCTTCCAACATCTTCAAAAGTGCCTGTTGAACACCTTCACCGGAAACATCACGAGTTATGGAAGGATTATCTCCTTTGCGCGCAATTTTATCTATCTCATCAATATAAACAATGCCTTTTTCGGCTGCAGGAACATCAAAATTGCAAACCTGAAGTAATCGGGATAAAATACTCTCCACATCCTCCCCAACATAACCTGCTTCGGTAAATACCGTAGCATCTACAATGGCAAAAGGAACATTTAAAAATTTTGCGATTGATTTTGCAAGTAATGTTTTCCCGGTTCCTGTTTGACCCACCATTACAATATTCGATTTCTCGATCTCTACATCCTCATTGGTTTTGTAGTTCAATCGTTTGTAGTGATTATAAACAGCAACGGAAAGGATCTTTTTCGCATCATCCTGACCAATTACATAAGTGTCCAAAAACTCTTTAATGGTTTTTGGTTTCATGGAATTAGCAAGAGAAAATTTATAGCGTTTTACAGGCTGATTTAATTCATCCTGCACCAACTGTTCTGCCTGGGCAACACAGTTTTCGCAAATATGTCCTTCCTGACCTGCAATGAGGATCTTAACATCCTCTTTTGCGCGCAAACAGAATGAACAGTGGGTGGTACTTTCCTTTTTCTTCATGCTTTTAATTAAATCAAATTTATCCCTTTTTCGGGTCTTTTACCAAAATTTCATCAATCATTCCGTAGGTCTTGGCCTCTTCAGCACGCATCCAGTAGTCACGGTCTGAGTCTTTTTCCACCTTTTCATAGGTTTGTCCGCTGTGGTTACTAATGATATTGTATAACTCCGTTTTAAGTTTGATAATTTCTTTCAACGAGATCTCCATGTCGCTCGCCTGACCTTGTGCTCCACCCATGGGCTGATGGATCATTACTCTTGAATGTCCTAGTCCTGAGCGCTTTCCCTTGGTTCCGGCACATAATAAAACTGCTGCCATTGAGGCTGCTATTCCAGTGCAAATTGTTGCAACATCCGGGGTTATATAATGCATGGTATCATAAATAGCGAGTCCGGAATAAACGATACCACCCGGGCTGTTTATGTAAATTTGGATGTCTCTTTTCCCGTCAACACTTGATAGAAATAGTAATTGAGCCTGTATCACATTAGCAACATAATCGTCGATGGCAGTTCCCATGAAAATGATGCGATCCATCATTAATCTGGAAAAAACGTCCAATGCCTGTGCATTTAACTGGCGTTCTTCTATAATATAAGGGGTGAAATTAGTTACATGCATACTCTGTATATTCATGTAGCTGTCGAGGGCATTGCTGCTCATGCCCATGTGTTTTACCGCATATTTGCGAAATTCGTTATTCTGCATATACTTCTTCTTGTTTATTTAGTTTTTGAAATTCTTCTGCTGTAATTGCTTGGTCTTCAATGGTAATATAACCTTTTAAGGCTTCAAAAAATTTCTTTTGCGCAACTCTGTCATGCATATTTTCCACAAAAGCCTTGTCCTTCAACTGTGATTGTGTGATATATTGAATAAAATCATCTCCCATTTGTCCGTAACTCATCCTTACAGTTGTTAATGCTTCCTGAATGATCTCTTCATTTTTCACATTCAGATCATGCGACTTTTGAACTGTGCGATATATCAGGGATTGTTTCAGTTTAGTAAGGAAATCGGCAAATTCAGCTTCAAAATTTTCTTCAGTGATCTCAGTTTCATTACTTTGTTTGAACCATTTCCTTAAGAAGACTTCAGGAAGGGGTACATTGGTTGTATCGCCCAAATATTTAAATAGATCATTTTCAAGGGTAACCTCGGTAACGCGACTATTATATTGTTCGATTCCGTCCTTAATTTTCAATCTCAATTCTTCTTCGGTTGTTGTTTCACCGAACTCTTTGCTTATTTCGGTATAAAATTCTTCATTGAGTTCGGCAGGTAACAATCTGGCAATTCTGTCAATCTTAAATTCAAATTTAGAACTGATTCCTTCCAATGATTCTTCAGTTGCTTCTGTTTGATGTAAAATATTTTTCGCTATTTTCACTTTATCTCCCTTGAAGACGGAGAATACATCTTCAATATTGTTTATATCACCCGGTTTAGCGCCTAAAAATAAATTCTGACTATCGTCGTTGAGCATTTGAAGGTTAAAATAGGTATCAGCATGCACTCCCCCTTCTTTTACAGACATATCCTCATTTAATTCATGTACATGTGCGTAGATAACGTCATTTTGTTCCACAGTCTCAACATCTTCGCGTTTGCCATATTTATTGCGAATACGTTCTAATTCCGCATCTATTTCTTCTTCCTTCGCGTGTATTTTGTAGCGTGTAAAAGTTTTATCCTTATTGATATTTTCTTCTAAATGAACTTCGGGTTGAATTCCTATTTCATATGCGAATTCATATGATTTAGTTTCGTTGTGATCAATATCCAGCTTGTTTTCTACCGGAAGTGCATCACCTAATAATTCAAAATTATTTTCTTTCAGATAAGCGTTCATTTGCTCATTCACGATCTTATATAATTCTTCGAGAATTGCTGTATTTCCATACATTTTTTTAACCATTCCCATAGGGACATGTCCGGGACGGAAACCCGGAAAATTAGATTTTTTTGCAAGTTCTTTTAATGCCTTTTCAAAACGATCGCGATAATCAGCGTTATCGATATTAAAACGGATGATGTTGTGTTGGGGGCCTAAATTTTCGATTGATACGTTCACGTTTTTATTTTTTATAGAATTTGAAGTTTAATTAATAATCAGAAGTATTTGCTAATTTGAATCTTATATAAAATTTTGGATTTGAAAGGAAGTAACAAGATTGCTAAAAGAATGGTTTTGTATAAACCGGGTAGAAATTGGGATCTTGTTAAAATTGACAAACATAAAGTATCTTCCTGTTGATCCTGATCCTTGTTCATTCCCTTTTTTTGGTCCGACAGCGTGTTTCGGAAGGAAATAAAAAAAATAAACGCTTCTGGTGCGGGTAGAGGGACTTGAACCCCCATGCCTTGCGGCGCCAGATCCTAAGTCTGGTATGTCTGCCAATTTCACCATACCCGCCTGCGCTGAAGCTTCGGCGGGCAGGCCCGCCAGAGTTTCAACTTTGGATTGATATTTTTCGTGCGCTGAAGCTTCGGCGGGCAGGCCCGCCATTGTTCCAACTTTGGATTGATATTTTTTTGCGCTGAAGCTTAGTCTGACTTGTCTGACAAAGATTCAGCCTTTGGTTGATGGTTTTCAGTAAATGATCTTCAGGTTAACCTTCCGATCACTGCATGAATTTCAAATAACTGCTCTTTTTTAAAAAGAGTTGCAAAAGTAAGATAAAGAATTGAGGAATAATAGGTTCAGCGCCAGAAATCTGGCAAAAAGGCTTGTTTTTGGGGCTATTATGTTATTATTGAGCGAATCGGTGTATTGGAGCGTCAGGAATTGTGCGTGGCAATTTGTTTTATAATTTTGGTGAACCGAATATTGGTCCAGTCACAATGTAAATTCGTGGAGGTAGGGAATGATAATCAATTTTTCAATACCTTTATTTCGAAGAAATGACTCCCCGGTCGTTTCTAAATTTGTCCAATTATGAAAACTGCAAAATGAAACACTTTTATTTCCTTCTTCTTTATTTTATATCACTTCCACTATTAAGAGCACAAACAGGTGAGCCTAAACCCAATATTATTTTTATTGTTTTAGATGATCTCAACGATTATGTTGAGGGATTTGGCGGACATCCGCAAGTGGAAACGCCAAATTTATTATTGCTCAGTCAAAAAGGAATCTCTTTTCTGAATGCATTTACAGCCTCACCCTTGTGTGCTCCATCACGCACCAGTTTCATTTTGGGAAAGGACCCGGATTATACCGGGATTTATGAAAATGAGAATTTTATCAGCGGTGCTTTTCGGGATAATTTTCCGCCCGAGAAATATTTAGTTACCTTGCCGGAATGGTTAAAAGATTCTGCAGGTTATTTTACCTATAATATAGATAAGATCTTGCATTGCGATAGTTGCGATGTACAGTATCCTGATTTTGATCTGTATAATCCGGATCCATGTTCAAAGGCTTTGTCGTGGAGCAAACAGACAAATTCGGGAAAAAATGTTGCGGTTCCTGTTGAGGATACTGACCAAGGATTAGAATCGTATAAATGGGGCGCAATAGATAGTGATAAAGTAACCTCCATGCCCGATTATAAAACTGCTGATACCGTTTCTGCCTTTTTTTCACAATATGCAGAAGATCCTGCACAATTTTGTGATAAACCATTTTTTCTTGCCGTTGGAATCAGAAAACCACATTCAAATTTGTATGTGCCGGAACAGTATTTTCCGGAGGAATATATAGAAGATTTTTACGCAGAACCTTTTGAGATTCCATATAACACGCCTAAGGACCTTTTTCCACCAAATGGAATTATTATGCCTCCTCAGCCTGATACATTATGGAGTGATTATACGAAATTGCCCTATCTGAGCAGATTAATGGTATCTCCAACAATACATAATGAATTTATCAGTTGGCCAACAGATTTTTTATCTCCATTACCCGCGATTAATGAAATTTTATCGGATAGCGAGCGAGTTTTAATATTATCGGAAAGTAAAAGAGCAAATGCTGTTATGGCTTATCTCGCCGCAATTAAATTTGCTGATGAACAAATTGGAAGAATGATAACAGATTTGGAAAATTACCCTGAAATTTATAACAACACCATAATAATTGTAACAAGTGATCACGGTTTTAGTTTGGGAGAAAAAAAAGCATGGGGTAAGGCTAAACTTTGGGAAACTAATATCAGAATTCCTCTTATAATTACTGATCTCAGAAATATCGAACATATGCAGTGTAATGCTCCCGTAAGTTTAGTTGATCTATTTCCAACTATTTGTGATCTGGCCGGAGTTGGATATCCAACTTTTGACGACGGCTCAAATTATTTGGATGGATATAGCCTGATGCCCTACTTTAATGATCCTGATACAATTTCAAGCCGGGTCGTGGTAAGTCAGTTAACCACAAAATCACTTCATTGTTTTCCGCAAAATTCTGTGCGAAACGAACGATGGCATTATATACAATATCACTCCAACACCGAAGATGGAGCAATTGATTGTGATAGCCTTTTGAGTTATTCCACCTCTGAACTATATGAAATTGGAATTAACCGCAATATAGATCCGGAGGAATGGAAAAATCTTGCTGAGGACGCGAATTATATTCCTGTTATCAATTATTTACAACAATTTTTACCGGATAGCAGTTTATATGGTGTTAAGCCGCATAAGGTAATAATTACAGCGCAAGTTCCGGATTGTTTACAAAATGTAAATTCCTTTATAGAAATGCAGGCAACTTTGTATTCAGATCTGGGAATATTAATCAATGAAGCGGAATTGGAAAATTATAACTTTATTTGGACAAATAATTTAACAGAGGAAATTTTTACAGGAAGGAATTATTCTTTTGATATTTCTTCCTTAAATGAAGCGGATTTTATTTCTGAAAATAAAATAATCTTTTATCTTACTGTAGAAAATAATGCAAGCGGCAAAATATGTGCATTTGAGGTGCAATATATCGATATCTATCCCCCCTTTCCTGAGCCGATAGCAACTTTTAATATTCAATTAGAAAAATTAACTGCAACAATTACTGATCATAATATAGAAGGAATTTATACTTCAACCGCCTGGAACTTTGGAGATGGTTTCACTTCAACCGATTTAATTCCCACACCACATACTTATTTAGAGCCGGGAGAGTATACAATTTCCAATACAATTTATTTTGCTAATAACTGCAATACCGTTTCACAAAAATCCATATTTGTAAGCGACGAATTTGACTTGCAAAATGATCTTTTGCAATTCCAGATATTTCCCAATCCTGCACAATTAAATGTAAATCTTGTTTTCTCACAACCATTAGAGAATACAATAATAAAAATTGGCAATATCGCAGGGCAGAATTGTTATAATTACATAGTTTCAGGACTTAATAGTAATCATGTTTCAATCGACATTAGCAATTTTATTTCGGGTATATATTTTATTGAAGTTATAATTGATGGGAAGGTGGGAGTGGAGGTGTTTGAGGTGATGTGATAGAGTTAGAGGTATCAGGTATCAGGTATCGGGTATCAGGTAGCAGGTATCAGGTAGCAGGTATCAGGAAAAAATTAGGCTTGTATTTGGAAATTATAAATAAATATCAAAAAATAATAATCGGATCGATGACCGGATAATTTTTTTTCAACAAGTCACAGTCACAGTCGCAGTCGCAGTTTGAAACACCGGTGATTTTTCTCCGAATTAAACTTTTAATTAACCAAAAGGAAAGGTAAATAGTGAGTGGTGAGTAGTGAGTAAATCCACCCAGAAACTGCCTGACGCTGACACTGTCGGCAGGTAGACCCAGAACTCAGAACTGAAACTTGTAGTGATCGACGCAGGATATCTACTACATGTCACTCAACTCCAACCAACGCAAACTTTTTTCATCCAGCGTTTCCATTATTTTCATCAGTTCCTGTGAAATTTTATAGATATCATCGTGATGCAAATTTGGATCGGAAAGTTTTTCTTCGTTTTGTTTTTTTGCTATTTCCAGATCTTCAATTTCTTTAGCCAATTGGTCGAATTCAAATTTTTCTTTGAAGGTGAGTTTCGATTTTTCTTTTTTGATCTCCTGTTTTATCGGGACTTTTTCCTTATTGTTTTCTTTGATGGAATTATTTGTCTGGATGGATTTAATCGGTTCCGATTTCTGATTTTTCGCTATTTGTTTTTCTAATTCCAAACGTTCTCTGTAATCTGAATAATTGCCCGGAAAATCGCGTATAATTCCATCTCCCTCAAAAACAAAAACATGATCTACTAATTTGTCCATGAAATATCTGTCGTGGGAAACTATGAGGATGCAACCCTGAAATTCTGCAAGAAAATCTTCTAAAATTCCAAGGGTTAAAATATCCAGATCGTTGGTAGGTTCATCTAAAATTAAAAAATTAGGATTTTTAATTAAGATGGTCATTAAATATAACCTGCGTTTTTCTCCACCACTTAATTTACTTACATAGGCATACTGTGTTTCCGGTGCAAATTGGAAACGTGTTAATAGTTGCGATGCGCTTAATTTGGAGCCATCTGCCAAAGGAATAAATTCAGCAATATCCTTCACTACATCCAATACTCTTTTTTCTTCTTTTAACTGAATTCCATCCTGCGAATAATAGCCATACACAATGGTTTCACCGGTTTGTATTTTTCCCGCATCCGGTTTTTCCAGTTCCATGATCATATTTAAAAACGTTGTTTTACCAACTCCATTTTTACCTATAATTCCTATTTTATCGTACTTCTTAAAAAGGTAAGTAAAATTTTTAACAATGGTGAGATCGCCAAACGATTTAGAAACTTTGATCATTTCTAAGATCTTACCTCCCATACGGGTCATTTTGACATCTAATTTAAGCTGATCGGTATTTTTCTTTGCAGTGGCTTTTTCTGCAATATCTTCAAATGAATCTAATCGCGATTTGCTTTTGGTTGTGCGTGCTTTTGGCATTCTGCGCACCCATTCCAATTCGCGGCGATAGGTATTTTTTATTTTGTCAAGTTCACTGGCTTCAGCAATTTCTCTGTTCGCTTTTTTTTCCACGAATAAAGAGAAATTTCCATTGTATTGATAAATTTTTCCGTCTTCTAATTCAATGATCTGATTACATACTCTGTCAAGAAAATATCTATCATGCGTTACCAATAAAATGGTCATGTTTTTAGTGGTAAGATATTCTTCCAACCACTCAATCATTTCAATATCTAAATGATTTGTGGGCTCATCCATGATTATAAAATCAGGTTCGAGTATCAATAATTTAGATAAAGCGATTCTTTTTTTCTGACCACCGCTTAAAGTATTCACAGGTTGTTCGAGGTCAGTTATTTTTAATTGTGAAAGAATTTGTTTGATCTTCAATTCATAATCCCATGCTTCCAAAATGGTCATTTGTTCATGTGCATTCTCCAGTTGAAGTGCAGTTGCGTCATTATATTCATGATGCTGTGCAATTAAAGCTTCTTCATAGTCTGTTATTGCCTTAATAATTGGAGAATCTCCGCTCAACAAATTTTCGAGAATGGTATGCGACTCATCAAGATCGGGATCTTGTTCCAGATATCCTGTTGTTATTCCCTTCCGAAGGGTAAATTTCCCGGAATCGGCAATTTCTTTACCCATAATAATTTTCATGAGCGAAGTTTTCCCTGCCCCGTTTTTTGCAACCAGTGCAACTTTTTGACCTCTGTTTATACCGAAAGAGATATTTTCAAACAGCACTTTTGTATCGTAAGTCTTCGAAAGTGCCTCAACTAAAAGATAATTCACAGTGCAAAGGTAAGGAGAAAGGGGGAGAAGTGAGCAGTGGGCAGTTGGCAGTGGAAGTTGGCAGTCACACTAGGAGTCACAGTCTCAGTCACAGTCGCAGTTGGCAGTCTCAGTCACAGTCTTCACTGTTGAAAATTTACGATTTAGATCAATTTTAGCCCTTAGCTCAGAACCCGGAACTCAGAACCCAGAACTGAAACATGTAGTGATCGACGCAGGAGATCTACTACATGTCAGAACAAACCTAAACTCCCAAAACCAACTTCAATCTGCCATATCCACTTTTGCTCACCGG
>JBGAWP010000017.1:0-60742 GCA_044227505.1 Chitinophagales bacterium
ACATAATTATAATTTCGCCAAATAAAAAACAATTTGTTTATCATTATATTCCCGGAAAATCAAAAAAAGTGAATATTAAGAAACTTCTTAAAAAAGCCGGAATTGCACCTGAAGATTATTCCATGGATGAATTCGCGATAGATCTTTATCCGGGAGATATAAATACAAAATATAAAATCCAAATCCTCAACAATGGAATTGTAATTGCAGAACATGAAATATTTCTTTATCCTTGAGTCCCAGTTGTGTATCCATAAAACAAAGATCACACACAAAATAAAATTTCCAAAAAGGGACGCTGCCGGAATTGTCACGAATAAACATAAACATTAAATTATCAATGGAACCGGCTTCCTTCTGGGTTGTCACCGGGCCTCAGCGGGTGGCTTTAATATCCCTTGTGTGAAGCCACAATTAATCAAATGTTAAAATGGTAAGAGAATTGAGCGAAAATCAGCGCCACCACCATGGAGAATTTAAAAAAAAATATTTACTAAATTAATCATCCGACAGCGAAATTTTCAGTTAAGTTGTGTCGCCTTTTTCGCTCAGGGTGGCAAACACTAGGGATATTTAAGCCAGCCGGTGAAGCCCTTGAATTTTGGCGCCACCTTTTGTTCAAGCAAAAGGTGGCAAAGTTTAATGCAGACAAATTAGTTTCATGTAATTAATAATTTTAATTGAAGTAAATATATTACCCTCACAGCATACCTCATGGGTATAATAATTTAATTGCCGTGCGGAGCCACTGCTGGGGCGTTTGCAGAGGACGCTGCCTGAATGGGAACGAATAATTATCAATTTAATTGGTGTGAGGAGACACTGCTGGGGCGTTTATCCTGGTCGTTAGCGAATTTAATACGATATATTTGAATAATTAATCAATCAGTTAATACCAAAATCCTGGTTGCTGGTGCATCATACCCAAAAACCATTTCGTAAATACCAACTGGTACACTCGAAAGATCTATTTTAAATGCCGGAGGTTTATTTTTTCTGCCCCCTCGATAAGACCTATTACCATCCTGCGATTCTAAAATAAAAAACATACTTCTATAATCTTGCTCAAACAACAAATTATTATTCAAAACCTTTTTACTGAAATAGAAAGTATCTGTACGCATTTCTTTATAAAATAAATGACATGCTTTAGTATGGCAATACAAGGCATAATCCATGTGGTCGGTTATAATATAAATGGTATCTTCCGTCTTAAGATACGCGGTATCCGGAACATAAGTAATCTCCAGGATTAAACTGTCATTTGCCGGTAAAATTAATGGAAAATTCAATTTATTACCCTGTATATTAATTTCAAAACAAGAACTTGGATATTCAATTCTATTAATTAATACATCAATACTATTTCCAAATAATGTTATACATTTTTTAATTGAAGTTTCTTTTTTTAGATCCACTACGAACCATGGCTCTGCATCATTAATTGATATTGGGCTTGCCCCGTAATACAAATATTCTTTATCCTCCACCTCAAAATATTTAGTGCTATACTTTACTGTAGAAAATAAAATTCCATTTTTGTAATCTGCATAAATTCTTTGTTTAGTTTTATAATCAAATTTAAAACCTCCGCTCAATGACATATCATCTTCAAAATAAATATAGGCTGTATCCACACCATGATCATAATAATAGATCGATTGCAATTTACCATTCCACCACTGCTCCCATGCTCCATCCTTAACGAGAGCAGAATCTCCTTTCTGACATTCAAAATAGACATGTGCAATTAATCCACGGTAGAAAATAGGATATTGCTTATACCTTTCTTGAATTGAATCAGTTGTGTCTACAAGTATCTCCTTGTAATCAAAAAGAGATACAACTTCATATTTTCCCTTGTTACCTGAAATTAGAGAATCACTGGTATCAAAATATTCACCCTCATTATAAAAGGGCACCCCGGAAGGAGAATACCACTGTGCAAAAAGGTTACTTAAAAGCAATACAGATAATACCGACAGGGTAAATTGGCGCATTTAACTCATAAACGTAGATATTGAAATTATGTTTTATAATTATCAATTCCACTTAATTTAGTGGTATTTCATCTTTTTCGAACCTACACCTCCCAATGCAGCAGAGTTCCTTTGTGCCATGAAGCGAGCGACAAACGAGCTCTGCTGCGAAATCTTGAGTGAAAAGCGCCCCGGCATTTTCGACGATTCTAATGAGCAACCTCTTCGAAATAAATCCAGCAGCGTCTCACCATTTTATTTTAATTAAAAATTAATTTACTAATTAAAAATAGAGACACTTTTGAGATATTATTTATTCCCTGTGAAGACACTGCTGGGGCACCACTGGATTGTAGCATGCAGGCGACAAGTGCCCCGGCAGTTTCTCCATAAGACAATGATCACGAATAAAATAAATCTCCAATGGGGCGATGCCGGAATTGGGAACCTTGACGACGATATCGATAGCATATATACACAATCGTCACAATTCCGCCAGAGTCCCTATTCATAATTAATTTATAATTGAAAATAAATTCCCATCGGTGACTCTGGCGGGAAATTCGTATAACACAATTATGTCAGAATCCTTTTATCATTAATTTATAATTGAGGACAAACTTATTTTCGGAATCCTAACGGGTATTTAGGGATATAAACAATTCCATAAAATACATCTATCACAATTACCTGCTACTAATTCCTCTTAAACAAATGCAATACCAATACAATAAACGTTATACAAAATGCAACAGTGGGATTTATAAAAGCGAGTATTAATCCTATTATTTCCACACCAAGCCCTATTAGTGGAATAACTCTGTTTTGACTAAGGAATTCGGGGCCAATTTCAATCAAGCCCTTTTTTACAGGATAAATAAATACCACTGTAAATACGATGTTCATAATGAGAAGACTTCCTATAAAAAAAACGGTTCCCGTTGTTGTTCCAAAATACTCTCCTAAAAAAGCAGTGGAAAATGGTATAATGGAAACCGTGAGAATAAAAACAAAATTGATCAATGCAAAGGGTTTTGTTATATATTTTACCGCTTTGAACAAATTATGATGATCAAGCCAAATAACAACAATGGAGAAAAAGGCGACAATATAACATAAGAAGGTTGGGATCAAATCCAGTAAAATTCCATTGAGTTGTGCCGAATCAGCATTTTCGATATGGGGCACTTTGAATTCCAGGATCAGTATCGTTATCACAATAGCAAAGATCCCGTCGATCAGCGTTTCAAAACGTGTTTTATTGATATGATTTGTTTCCTTCATATTAAAGAGGATTTTGTTGCTAATGTATGCAATTCTTCCAAAATTCAGTAATCAGAGAAGTTTATCTAACCCTCACCAGCCTATTCCATGGGAGCTTGGGCAATCATGTTGTCAGTTCAATGACAATCCTGTAATTTTGTAAAAATTAAAATTGTGAGATGAAAAGAATAATAACAATTGCATTATTGACACTTGCCGTAAATACTGTTTACGCCCAATCTAAAAAAGAAACCCTGATAGTTAAAACCTCCATCGTATGTGATCACTGTATGCAGTGTGAAAGCTGCGGAGCAAATATTTATAATTCCACACTCACCATCCCGGGCGTAAAATCCATTGATGTGAGTCCGGAAGCAAATACCATTACTGTTATCTATAAAACTTCAAAAACAGATCCGGATAAAATTCGCGCAGCAATAGCCGCTTCAGGGTATGATGCCGATCATGTGAAAGCAGATCCTTCGGCCTATATTAAACTGGATGGATGTTGTAAGGCAAAATAGGTGCATCTAAGATTTTATTCAATGAGCCCAATCCGAATTCATTAATAGGTATTGGTAACTTACATTGTGTTATCTTAGATATCATAATTCACAAAACGCATTGGATGGGTGGTAAAAATTTAGGATCCATTATTATAATTTTTGCTTTGATCGTGGGCATTTCAGCAATATTATATTTAGGTACCAGAATATTGTGGTTCACCGTTCCTGCAAATTTGATGTGGTTTCTGATATTCGCGATACTTTTGGTGTTATATCTGACAATATCAGCAATAAGATATGGCAAAAAATTATATGACAAACCACAGGTTGAATCGAGGTTCGACAATTTTGATAATACAGTTATAACTGACCAAATAACCGTAAAAGTTACCATTCAAAAAAAGGAATACATTAAACTTTCCTATACGCTCACTTATGCCAATTTATTGAATGTATTTGTTTCCATAATCGGAGTATTCATGTTGGGGTTTGTATTACAATATTTTCTTTTTCCAATGGAAACAGACGATTTTCCTTTTTTGCCTTTATTAATATTTGTTTATTCCCTGATTTTCACTCCGCTTTCCATTTATTATGAGGCTTTAAAAAATATGAAGACAATGTCGCTGTTAAAGGAAACTGCTTATTATACCTTTAGCGCCGAAGACATCCATATGAAATGTGAAAGCATTGACACTAATATTAAATGGAATGTAATAAAATCGATCAAAGAATTAAATAATTGGTATATTCTATTTGTGGGACAGAACAGAGGGTATTTTATTCCCAAATCTCAATTTGATTCCGGGCTCGATGAAACCAAATTCAAAAGTCTGTTATTGAGCAAACGGGAAATAAAGAAAGATCTGAAATAATTTCAACCCACCAACCTCTTATAATTGTGTTTTAAGTAAGTCTTAAAGCAAATAAGAATCTCCGTAAAAATTTCATTTTCCGGAAAAAATTCAATAGACTTGTATTCAATATCCCTTGCTCAGTTTAGAATAGTTTATTGAAGTATATTAATTTTATTAAATTATAACCTTTCTGAAACGCAAACTGCATGAAAAAATCGCATAGTACAACCCTTATTTTATCCCTTTTGATCTATTTTCTCCTCTCTTTCGAGAATTTTATTTACGCGCAATCGGGCGACCTTGATCCAAGTTTTGGAACCGGCGGAAAGGTGCTCACCGACCTCGGTTCCGACTTTGAGGCAGGCAGAGCAGTTGCAATCCAGGAGGACGGTAAAATTGTAGTTGCAGGGTATACAGGAGAATTTCCGGCAGAGGATTTTGCCGTTGTGAGATACAATCCGGATGGAAGCTTGGATGCTTCCTTTGGTACCGGAGGAATTGTAATTACAGATATTATAGGCAGAAATTCGGAGGGATATGGAATGACTCTGCAAAATGATGGTAAAATAATTGTGGTTGGTGCAAGTGATGATGCATCAGAAGCCAATACTGCATTAGTGCGATATAACAGCAACGGCACTACCGATAATACATTTGATGATGACGGAATTGTAATTACAGATCTTTTTAATACTGAAGATTTTGGATATGCTGTTGTTGTGCAGGATGATAATAAAATTCTGGTAGGTGGATTTGCAATTGCTGCTGCGGCGGAAGATTTTGCACTTATTCGGTATAATGAAGATGGAACTTTGGATAATACTTTTGGAAGCGATGGGATTGTAACAACCGATTTTGACGGATTTTATAATATCGCAAACTGCATGCTTATACAGGATGATGGAAAAATTGTTTTGGCGGGATTTACCACGAATGGATTGGATGAAGATTTTGCAATAGCACGGTATAACAGCAACGGAAGTCTTGATAATAGTTTTGATGGCGACGGAAAAGTAACAACAGATTTTGATGCATCGGAAGAGAATATAAATTCCATTGCGTTACAATCAAGTGGTAAATTAATAGTAGGAGGATATAGTTTTATTAATGCCCCTTTATTGGAAGATTTTATTATTGCCAGATACAATATTAACGGTAGTCTGGATAATACATTTGGCAGTGAAGGATTTATTACTACTGATTTTAATAGTTTATTTGATAAGGTTTCCACTGTTCTTGTTCAGAGTGACGATAAAATTATTGCGGCTGGTTATGCCAATAATGGGACAGAAAACGACATCGCATTAACCCGATACAATAGCGATGGAACTTTAGATGACAGTTTTGGAGATGCAGGGAAAGTGATCACAGATATTGACGGACGAGATGACAGGGGAAATTCAGCCGTATTACAATCCGATAATAAAATAGTGGTATCAGGCAGAAGTGTGGAAGGATCAAATACGGATATAGCCGTATGCAGATATCTGAATGATATTGAAATAGCAATAGCGGAAAATATTTTAACCAAACCTGATCTTCATATATCCCCGAACCCGTTTTCCACCATATTAAATATTTCAGCAACAAATTCCGGTTCGATCGATCTATATGATAATGTTGGCAATAAAGTAATGATGGTAAATATTTCGGGTTATGGCAATATTATAAATACTAATAATATTCCGGCAGGTATTTATTTATTGCGTTATTTTGATGGCACAAGTTACGAACACCATAGGCTTGTAAAATATTAACTACAGAATTTTTCAGTTCACAATATGATTGGATCATTGCCGCGCATGTTTTACAATGCTTTGTAATGTGGGAACAATGATTGTAAATTAGCGGCAACTTATGCTTTATGTTACACTAAGATTTCTCTTCAAAATTACGGTTCAGGTATTTTTCCGGAATATCACAATACGCAACAAGGAGCATATTCACAAAACCGGTCCTATATTATTCGTAGCAAATCATCCAAGTGCATTTATGGATCCAATTGTGCTTGCAACAACTTTGGATCGAAAATTATATTTTCTTGGAAAAGGTATACTCTTCAAATCAAAATTAGGCAAATGGATTTTGCCTAAATTTAATACGATACCGATCTACAGGCGTGCAGATGATCCGGGAGAAATGAGTAAAAATGAGGATACATTCAGAGTTTGTTATGAATATTTGGAAAAGGGTGCGGCAATATTAATATTTCCGGAAGGCATCACTAAAACCGGGAGAACATTGCTGGAACTTAAAACCGGTGCAGCGCGGATTGCTTTAGGTGCCGAAGCTAAAAATAACTTTAATCTCCATATCCAAATAATTCCGGTTGGACTAAATTATGCAAATCCACATAAATTTAACCAGGACCTCTACATTAATATTTCCACGCCAATAAATATAAGTGAATATAAAGAACTATATACCAAAGATGCATTTAATGCCGCTCAACAATTAACAGAAACAATAAGGGGGAAATTGGAAAAATTGATCATAGCGATAAATGACCAACACACGGATGAACTTTCCAATGCTATCGAATCGCTTTACAAAAATAAACTTTCCAAAGAGCTTGGAATTTATGATGATGATAAAAATTCCTCCTTTATGCTCAGCAAAAATATCGTATCTGCTGTTGATCATTTTATACAAACCGACCCAAGGCGAGCACAAATAATGACACAACGGATCAATGAGTATTTTATAAATTTAAAGCGTTTAGGCCTGGAAGACGCAGATATTGCGCCCAACGAAAGAAAGAAGTCACTTGTGCAAAGCAGCTTATCAGATCTCCTCACAATAGCGCTAGGGTTTCCATTTTATATTTATGGTCTGATAAATAATTATCTGCCTTTTAAAATACCCGGGTGGATAGCCAGCCGGGTTGCATCCAAAAGAGAATTTATTGGTTCAGTAGGCATGTCTGTTGGACTATTTACATTTTTAATTTTTTATATATTACAGATCACCTTCATTTGGAAACTTTCGCATCAAGGGTGGTTAACAGTGTTATATGCCCTAAGTTTGCCGGTTTCCGGCCTTTTTGCTTATCAATATTATTACACTATTGACAAACTGCATGCAAAATGGGTGTTATTAACCGTATTTTATAAAAAAAGTGTTTTGATCTCGAACCTTATTACTGAAAGAGAAAAAATAATTGCTGAGTTTGATAAAGCGCGGAATGAATATTTGGAAAAAAGTAAATTTAAACAACATATTATACATTAAATTTCAATTACTATGAATCCATTTAAACCCACACTCTTCATTATTCTATTCGGAATAATGAGTAGTTCAAACGCCCAGGTATTAGACTCGTTGAAGAAAAAAATGCACTTTGAGATGAGTTTCGGGCATTCTTTATTATTTATTTCAAACAGCAAACAAATTGATATTAAGAATGAGGAGGCGATTGTTGTACCTACAAGTGCCGTTTTGTTCTTTACGGAATTCAGACCCGAAAAATTTATGCGTATTCCGGTGTTTTTAAATATCGCAACGGAGACAAAACAGTTTTTGGTGGATAGTGTTCTCGTAAATGAAAAAGCTTCTCCTACTTTTGGAACCGGATTGGTATTTAAAGTATTTCAAATAAAAATTGACGACAAATCAAAGGTGGAATTTGAGGCAGGTCCTTTAGCAAGTTTTTTATTTGAAACTGATAATAGTATTCGTATTGCACCTATAATAGCAGGAAGATTCAGGATATCCCGTGGAGAAAATTTTGTGATGTATATAGGCACAAGTTATTCGATAGGAATTGACGCACTGGGTCTGGTTTATGGCACAGGTACCGTTTTTTAACTTATTTTCACGAAATATTCATTCACTTAAATATATCCTTATGTGTGAAGAAATAGATGGAATACAACTGAATTTTGCCAGCGATAAATTATTTCTCCTCAATTTATTGCTTGCCTTTTTAATGTTCGGCATTGCATTAAGTTTAAAGGTGGCCGACTTTAAACGCATTGTAGAAACCCCGCGAAAAGCATTTGCAGGATTGATCAGCCAGTATATTTTTCTTCCGTTGTTAACTTTTGGTTTGGTATTAATTTTTAAACCATGTCCCAGTATTGCACTGGGAATGTTTCTACTTGGCTCATGCCCAGGAGGAAATATGAGCAATTTTCTTTCCCATCTCGCGAAGGGGAATGTTGCATTATCTGTTACTCTAACAGCAACACAAACCATACTTGCACCTTTAATGACGCCATTAACATTTGCAATTTGTGCAAATATATATGGGCCCACAAAAGAATTAATGCAATCTATTAATATTGATACTGTTCATTTAATAATTGAAATTCTCACCATTTTAGGAATACCATTAGTAATAGGAATGTTTATTAATTATAAATTTCCGGGATTTACATCAAAAATTATTAAACCCATACAAAAAATTTCTATTTTTTTATTTTTAGGTTTTGTAGTATTTCTTTTTGTAAGCAATTATGACGTTTTTGTTCAGATAATCGGAACAATATTTATTTTGGTTTTACTTCACAATGGATTGGCCATGGTTGGCGGTTATAGTATAGCATCATTATTCCGCCTTGATTTTAAGGATAAAAAATGTCTGACCATAGAAACCGGTATCCACAATGCAACTTTAGGATTAATTGTGTGGGCTAATTTTTTTCCGATGCTTGGAGGAGTTGCTGTAGTTGCAGGATGGTGGGGGATCTGGGATCTGGTTACGGGATTTGCAGTTGCAATTACGTGGTCGAGAATGGCGAAAAAAACGGGAGGTTAGAAACGGGATATTAACTTGCCGGTATTTTTATCGTAAAAATAATCATGTATATTTCGGAACACTCCAATAAATTAATTAAGTTAAACATAAATTCATTATTTAATTCGATCTTCGAGGTCGCATAATTAAAAAAGAGTTTGTCCAAAAAGGACAAACTCTTTTTTTAACATATTTGTGAAAGGTAATATTAAAGAGGATATGTAACAGAATTCATTTGTAATGTTACAGCAGTTTGAGATAATAATCTGCCATTGATACTTGCACCTGTTTGTAAATTGATCGCTTTTTTACACAGAATATTTCCTTCAAAGTGGCTCGTTGTTCCTAAAGTAACAGCACCGGTTGTTTGCCAGAAAATATTTTTCGCTTTGGCTCCTCCTACTAAGGTTACATTAACACTGGATGCAACAGTTAAAGTACCGGAGATCTGAAATATCCAAACATCTGTTGGTCCACCGGAAATTGTAATATCTGTAGGCATACTTACAGCACTTGTCCATTTATATAAACCCGGTGCAAAAGTTAAACCACCAATTGTTCCTGCACCTAAATTCAAGAAATCAGGATCAACTCTGCCGGCAGCATCAACATAAGCCGTTTGCATTGCGCCGACTGCAAGTGTTAATTTGCTGGGGCTTGTAATGCTGCAAGGCAATGGACCTGCAGCATCCACTGACAAAATGGAACCTGTTACTTCAACGCAACTTAAAAGAATTGCAGCACCGGTTATCGGACTACTTCCTATATTCCCTGTAACTGAAGAAGGAAAAACATTGGTAATTCCTGATTTTGAAAGTATTACAAATTTACCTGCACTTCCCAAATTAACAGGTGATGGGCCAGCCATTACCATATCAAATTGAGGGTCAGGGCTGTTTACTGGAGCCAGATCAGCAAGTTCTGTTTTTGCACAACCCGCCATTACCACAATCAATAAGATGGTTTTCACCGAAATTAATATTTTATTTTTCATTACTATTTTAGTTTAAATTAAATTAAAATGTTACTTGAACAAAGGTGAGTAATGATTTAACTGCTTCTGTTACATAATTCAGTACAAAAGTTACATAATTCACACATTTGAATTTCAAATAGCATATTGGGAGTAATTTCCTTACTAAATAATAAAGGGGTCATACAATTAAGTATAACCCCTCTATAAATTTGATTAGATTATAGATCAGTATCCAAATATATCTTCAAGGCTAAGTTCTGTAAATTCACCTAAACCTTGTAAATATAACATATCGAGTTTTTCCTTATCACCCATTACAATTATGGTGAATGTTCTGTCGGCGATATGATCATCAAAAAATTCCTGCATATCGACCAGTGTCAAACTTCTTGCCTGCAAATAAATGTCGCGGCGATAATCGTGATTTAATCCTTTTCTTTTTACGTTTTCATAATTCCAGAAAATTGCAGAACGAATGATACGTTCGCTTTCAATTTGTTTTGATACTGCGTCAATACTGGCATTAAATTGTTCTTCCGCCTGCGGCATATTATTCATGATCTCCAACATTGCCTCAATTGCCTGTTGCATTTTATCGGCCTGAGTTCCAACAAATGCTCTTACATAATGCGCTTCATCCTTATTATTAGGAGTGGTAAAATTTGCATATGCTGAATACGCCAAAGCTTTAGTTTCTCTTATTTCCTGAAAAATAATACTGGATAATCCGCTTCCGAAATACTCGTTGAACAGTCGTGCTTCAGGTAATAATGGAGTTGAAAAATTCTGATCTTTTGCAATGAACATGATCTGCGCCTGCACCATATCATAATCAACAAATAATACCTTATTTGTTTTGGTTTCCAGCTCCGGATATCGTTTTGCCTGCGGGTAATCTTGCAGTGCAGCAGGTGTTTTATGATATTTAACGATCAAATTTTTAACATCATCCGGATTCTGACGACCATAAAAGAAAATACGGTGTTTATATGTCTCCAATGATTTAATTTTATCTACCAGAGTTTGAGGCAGTGTATTTTTAAGATCGCTTTCAGCTACGATATCGGTAACAGGTGAAACAGAACCCCATTTTGCATATCCTGCCAGTGCGGAATTAAATATTGCACTTTTATTTGTTTTTGCATCCAAACGTTCTTTTGAAATTCCTTCAACTAATTCCTTATATGCTTTATTATCCGGTTTTACAGAATTTAATAAATGCTCAAACAATTCAAGCCCTTTTTCCAAACTCGTTTCAAGACCGGTTAATGATACATAAACGCGATCACGACTACTGAAAACATTAAATGATAATCCCAATTTAAAAAATTCCTGCTGCAATTGTGCCGCAGTGTATTTATCTGTTCCAAGGTAAGGTAAATAATTAATAGCATAACCGATCATATCATCATTATCGGTACCCATATCAAGAATGTAATACAATTCGAATAATTCATTTTCCTCATTTCTGATATAGGAAAAAGGAATTCCGTTTCCGAGATCCTGTGTTGCAATACGTTTTTCGTAATCAATAAAATCAGGTTGAATACGTGTGGAAGGCAATTCAGAGAATCCTTTTACAAATTCACTTTGTGCGTCTCTGTTTGCTTCAACCGGGGTAATTACAGGTTTATCTACCTTTTTAACATTTTTATCTTCCCCCTGGCGTTTATTTATTACCACATATCCATTAGGAACAAAATATTTATTGGCAAAATCAATAATTTCTTGTTTGGTGATTTTTTCCATTACATTATATTCGTTGAGATATGTTCCCCATTCGATATTTTTAATAAACACATTTACGAACGCATTCGCTCTTCCTGCATTCGATTCGAATGATTTTGTGCGTGAAAGTTTAAAATCATTCACCACAGCTTTAATAAGCCAGTCATCGAATTCTCCTTTTTTAAGTTTATTTAATTCGGCAAGTAATAACTGTTCACATTCTTCCAATGTTTGTCCTTCACGCGGATCTGCAGACAAAGTCAATACGCCATATTCTTTCCATTCACTGTAAAATGCACCTGCATCCAATACTTTTTGTTGCTGATTAAGATCTAGATCAATTAAACCTGCCTGTTGATTATATAAAATTCCGGCAACAAGTTTTGCAATGGTATTATCCTTTGTATTGGCGCCCGGTAAACGGTAACCCATCATCATGGATTCTGCCTCTAAGCCAAAAACGTCACGTCGCTGCACCTCAGTTAATGGTTGCTCCACAGGAAATTTCTGATCACCGATCGGCCTTTTTACATAAACACCGAAATATTTATCGATCAATGCAATTGTTTTATCATAATCAATATCACCACTCAAACAAATTGCCATATTATTAGGAACATAAAAGGTATAAAAATATCCCATGATATTAACCATGGATGGATTTTTTAAATGCTCCCCTTCTCCAATTGTAGTTTGTGTTCCATATGGATGCGTTGGAAACAAAGCCTTATAATATGCTTCAAACATTTTACTTCCATCCCTGTCCTGACCCATATTATATTCCTCATAAACAGTTTCCAATTCAGTATGAAATAATCGCAAAACACAAGTGCGGAATCTTTCACTTTCTACCACCAACCATTTTTCAATTTCGTTACTTGGAATATCGTTCACATAAACTGTTTGTTCTTTGCTTGTATATGCATTAGTTCCCTTTGCACCGAGAGAACTTATCATTTTATCATATTCGTTTGGCACAGCAAATTTTGCAGCTTCCTGACTTGCATTGTCGATTTGTTTATAAATTTCTTTTTTTCTTTCAGGGTCTTTTTCAAGACGATGTTTTTCATATAATTGAGAAATATTATCTATTACCAATTTTTCGCGACTCCAATTGGTTGTTCCAATGTTACCCGTACCTTTAAACATCATATGCTCGAGATAATGCGCCAGACCTGTTGTTTCTTTCGGGTCATTTTTTGAGCCTGCACGAACTGCAATATAAGTTTGTATTCTTGGTTCTGCTTTATTCTGAGATAAATAAACGGTTAGGCCATTTTTTAATGTATATATTCTTGTTTTTGAGGGATCATCAGGCACGGCAATAAATGGATATTTTTCCGCTTTGAATGTTGCATTTACATTTGGCGATCCATTCGTTTCTTTAAAAATAGTTACAGGATCTTTCACTCCTACTTCCACTCTTACCGGCCCGCTCGCACCACTCGAAGATGCTGATTGCTGAAAATTAGGGTTGGACGATGCGCCTGAAGAACTGGATGAACTTGATGAACTGCTGCTGGAACCTGTTTGCGCGATCATAAATTGTCCGGCAAAAAGCAGTGCTATCAGTAATTGAATTTGTGCGAAACGTTTTTTCATTATAAAATGTATTTAAAATTTTGATTGAAGTTATTAATAATCGAGTTCAAAACCCAAAGTTTCCTTCAGGTCTTTTATAAGAGGATTTAATTCCTCCATTTTTTTATATTTTTCTTGTGTGGTATATGGTCGTTTTAATCTCTCATTTTTTGCGGCCCCAACTTCAAAAGTAATTTCAAATTGATTATTTTCAAGTGCTTCTTTAATAAATATCCGCATTTCACTTATCATTTCCTTCATGATACTAACTTCAACAGAAGAATCGAGCCGTATTAAAATTGCATTACTTTCATTGATAGTAACTTCTGCATGATCCATAATAATTGCAACGCGATGGTGTTCCTTTCTTATTTTATCAGCATATTGTTTCCACACCACAAAAAACATTTCGGGTGAAATGGTTTCCAGTGGTTCTTGAATTGTCACCTTTTGCGATTCCGCCAAACGCTGATCATCTTCTTTTTTTATAACCTGTCGAAGATCTGTCTTTTTAGGAATGATAACAGTTTCCCCATCCTCCATTTTAGGTGTGAATACCGTACTGTTTTCTACAACCACTTTTTTAATATGTGGAATGCTATCTTGTAAAACAGTTGCTTTTTCAATCACGGTTTCTTTAACTACTTCGCCCTTCTCTGCAATTACTTCGGTTTTTTCTGTAATTATTTCTGCAATGGAAATTTTCTTTTCCGTCTTATTCTCAGTCAGACGCGGAGTTTTTTTTTCCATGTTACCTGCAGAAAGGGAGGAAACTGCATTATGCATATAACACAATTTCAGAATGGCAAGCTCCACGTGTAATCTTTTATTTTTGCTTGTCCTGTAATTAACATCTGCGTTATTGAGCACATCCAAACCGGTTAAAAGAAAAGAGGATGTAATAATTGCAGCCTGGTCTTTATATCTTTCTGTAAGATTTTCGCTTATCTCCAATAATTGTATGGTCTGTTCATCTTTGCACATTAAAAGGTTTCTGAAATGTTCGGCAAGTCCGTTGATGAAAGTATCGCCTTCAAATCCCTTATTTACCACTTCATTATATAATAATAAACAAGCAGAAACATCCTCCGTTGCGAAAGCATTCGTTATTTTAAAATAATATTCGTAATCGAGTATATTCAGATTTTCGATCACATCTTTTGCAGTGATCTTTTTTCCCGAAAAGCTGGTAATTCTATCAAAAATACTTAGTGCATCGCGCATGGCACCATCTGCTTTTTGCGCAATAAGATGCATGGCTTCCTCATCGCAATCAACTCCTTCATTTTTACAAATGATCTCCAGTTGTTTGGTCATGTGTTTGATCTTGATCCTGTTAAAATCAAAAATCTGGCATCTACTTAAAATGGTTGGGATGATCTTGTGTTTTTCGGTGGTAGCAAGAATAAATTTTACATAAGGTGGTGGCTCTTCCAGTGTTTTTAAAAATGCATTAAAGGCACTCGAACTCAACATGTGCACCTCATCCACAATATAGATCTTATATTTTCCTGAAGCAGGGGCATATCGCACTTGTTCAACTAAACTTCGAATATCCTCTACCGAATTATTGGATGCTGCATCGATCTCATGAATATTAAAGGAGGCATTTTCGTTGAAGGAGGAACAGCTATTACAAATGTTACACGCTTCACCTTCCGCTGTGATATTTTCACAATTTATGGTTTTTGCCATGATGCGGGCACAGGTTGTTTTACCCACACCACGAGGTCCGCAAAACAAAAAGGATTGCGCCAAATGGTTGTTCTTGATAGCGTTTTTAAGGGTTATCACCACCTGATCCTGCCCTATCACATCATCCCAGGAAGCGGGCCGGTATTTCCTTGCCGATACTACAAAACTTTGCACGGGTTAAAGATAACGATTTTGCCTCGGTTGGAAAACCATATTGTGACAAAATTTTTACCGGAAGAAAAGTTCAACCTGCAATCTAATTCAATATTCCACCTAATTTTACAATCAAGCCCTCAATATGAATTTCCTGTTTCACCAATTAATTTTCTTTTCAGTTCTTCACAGGATCAGGAAAAATCTTTTTTATGTACCACTAATTTGTCTTTCGTCATTAACAGGACAAAATTTGCTTGAGAATGGTGATTTTGAAATGTATTCCACCTGCCCCTTTGCAACTTCACAAATTACGTATGCAGAAAATTGGTTTGACCCTACAGCTGCAACTTCTGATTATTTTAATAATTGCGATACAACAAATACTGTTTCGGTGCCAACAAATTTTATGGGTTACCAGCCGGCCCAATCAGGAAGTGCCTATGCAGGAATTTTTGTTGCACAAACCGGCGGACCCATTTACAGAGAATATATTGAAACCGAATTTAAATCCACACTCGTTGCAGGGATGCCTTATACTCTTACATTTTATGCAAATGTTTCGGATCTGAGTTCTTGTAAACCCAAATCGGTATGTGCATATATTTCCTCAGAATTTATATCCGATTATACAACTAACAGTATCTTGATGGAACCTGCAGATATTGTTCATACAATATGCAGCGATCCGGAAAATTATTTTGATTCCATTGGTCAATGGGAAAAAATATACGCCTGTTTTCTAGCAACCGGTGAAGAACGATTTATCACCATTGGAAATAGTTACAGTGATTATTATGCTCCTTGTTTAAGTGAAACGGGTGGATATAAAACAGCATATTTATATATAGATAATATTTCGATCCAGCCACTGGAAGTGCAGACAGTAGTATTTGATACCATCATTTGTAAAGGAAGTACCGTTGTAATTAATACATCCGAATTAATTCAGGAGCCACAAAATATTACACCCCAATATACCTGGTTCGACGGCACTACAGAACCTGTAAAAACCCTATCGCAGGAAGGCACATACACTGTTTTAATACAAAACGGATGTGTAACAGACACTCTCAGAATAAATATCCATTTCAAAGTGGATTGCCCTGAAATATTCATGATCCCAAATGCATTTTCTCCTAATGAAGACGGCATCAATGATAGATTCAGGGTCATAGAGGAAAATATCACCGTAAAACGATTCGATATTTACAATCGATGGGGAATTAAAGTATTTGAAAGCACAGATGCATCCACCGGATGGGACGGTAAAATAAATGGCAGAAATGCGGAGATCGGAGTTTATTTATATATACTGGAATACTCCACTAATATAACAGAAAAACAAGAAAGTAAAAAAGGTTATGTGACCTTAATATATTAAACTAAGTACCTCTTAATTTATCATTACATTTTGCACAAAATAATTTTTGGAGTTAATGATCTTTAAAGTATAAATGGATGGCGAAAATTTTTCAATATCAATTGTTGTTATATTTTGAGATAAATCGCCACTGCTCACAATTTTTCCATTCATGTCGATTAATTGATAAAACATAATTTCAGAATTATGATTAACTTCAATTACTAATTTTTCAGTAGCAGGATTTGGGTATATTTCAATTACAGGATCATCAGAAATTAATTCTTCATTTGCAACAGTGCAATCAATAGGAGTTGCGGTGGTGTTCACGTTTAAATCACCCTCTTCCACCCACCAGTTTTCCCAACTGAAATCTTCACCGGATATGGTTTTCCAGTCGTTGAGGTCGAGCGTTCCGGAACCAAAATTATCAGCACCCATTTTGATCACTTTCAGGGCAACATCATTTCTATCCCAGGTTAATTTCTCACCATCCACACAAATTTCCGGTTCCATTGGTTCAAAACAATTTACCTGTATAAAATAGACATAATCTTCTTCTGCCGGATAGGAGCCATAAGCATGTGCAATATTATTTTCATCAATACAAACAGCAGTATATTCTTCATTTCCAATTCCATAAAAAGGCTGGCCGTAATCGGTGAATAATCGCGCTAAAAATGCAATATGTCTTCCTCTTCTATCCGGATTATCATAATGAGTATCCGTAATTAAATTCGCCATCACCGGGTTTTGAATAAAATCATCATATCCAAGCGTCATGAAATTATTATAAGGATCGTTTAAAGATTGCGAAGATGTTGCGCTGCCATTTTCTGCTGAAAAATAGGCTTCTCCCATTATTGTCGAACCTGCACTGGTACCTCCAATGGTGATCCTTTTTTCATTTACTGCATAATTGATCGCATCCTCAACGGGTGTATCCCTCCAAAAAGAAATATAATCCCATTGATCGCCACCCGCGAACCAAAGTGCCTCTGCATTTTCAATTTGTGCAACAAGATATGGATCAAGGGAGGCCGCGGCAGAATTACAGACGATAGTTTGAACTGAATTTACCACTATTCCCAGATCGGAATAGAAATAATCGTTATATCCATCCTCTCCTGAAGCTCTCAAAACCAAAATATCACCGCCATCTGCCCTTTCCAAAAACCAGCGCATTGCGTTATCGTTTTCAGTGGCGCCGCCCATTAAAACCGTGCCTGCAATTGGATCGGTGATCACATCTGCAGTATCCCCCGTGTAATAACTTGTAAAAGTTTGCCCGTTACAGGACAAATAATGGATAAAACTCAAAACAAGGAGAAAAAAACGCATACAATTTTCTTTAAAGTCAAAGATAGGTGGAAGCAGATTAGCAATTGAATTATATTTGCACAAATTTTTTACACTTGGAACCTTCTCCGAAATTGGACTTTAACGATACTGAAACAGCGTTTTCAGGAAAAAGTAACAGCGCATTAAAATGGGAATATTGGTTATTTAAGGTGATGAATAATTCCGGCATCACAGCGGTATTAACTACCCTTGCACAACTCACCATAAAATTACATTTACCTTTTAAATGGGCAATTAAAAAAACAGTGTACGATCAGTTTTGTGGCGGTGAAACTTTAGAAAAAACAATTCCTGTTATCCAAAAATTAGAATCATTTAATATTGGAGCCATTATTGATTATGGCGTTGAAGGCAAAGAAAATGAAGCGGAATTTGAGAGAACTAAGAACGAATTAATAAAAATTATTCAATTTGCAAAAAGCAGAAATACCGGAGGAAAAAAAACAGTACCCTTTTTAAGTTGTAAGGTTACCGGTTTAACCCCCTTCAACTTGTTGGAAAAATTAAGTAATGGCACTGAATTAAGCGAATCAGAACAAAAAGACAAACTTACTTTATATTCCAGAATGCACGCTATTGCTGCTTCTGCAGCCGAAGCCGGAATTGGTTTATTTATTGATGCAGAAGAAAGTTGGATACAGGAAGCCGTTGATACGCTTACCTTTGAATTAATGCGTAAATACAACAAAACAAACGCGGTGGTATATAGTACACCACAAATGTATCGCCACGACCGACTTGATTTTTGCAAAAGATCGCTGCAGGATGCTGTTGAACATAATTATATTTTAGGGTTAAAACCTGTTCGCGGGGCATATATGGAAAAGGAAAGAAAACGCGCTGCAGAAATGAATTATCCATCCCCCATACAACCCGATAAAGAATCGACCGACAGAGATTATAATGCCGTTTTGGATTTCTCTTTAAACAATATTGAAAAAATTGCACTGTGCGCTGCAACCCACAACGAAAAAAGCAGTTTATTCCTCGCAGAAGAATTACATAAGAGAAATATACCGCACGATCACCCTCATATTTCTTTTTCTCAACTTTACGGAATGAGTGATCAGATCACCTACAATCTTGCCAAGCGTGGATATAATGCAACAAAATATTTACCCTATGGACCGGTAAAAGATGTAATTCCCTATCTTATAAGAAGAGCGCAGGAAAATAAAAGTGTAAGCGGACAAATGAGCAGGGAGTTAAATTTATTGGACAAAGAGATAAAGCGCAGAGGGTTATAAAGATTTGAAGGGAGAAGGTCTTAAGATTCGTAGGGTAAGGATCTAAGGTTCTAAGGAAGGAAGGTGTGGTAGGGTTAAAAAGGGGCTTTTACTTACCCAAAAATTTACTACCTATCTGATATTTTCGATAAGAAGTGAGGTGGGATTGAATATGGCGATTACTTTGGGTTAAAATTATATAATCACGTGTCAATTTTAAACTCCAAGTGGAAGAGGAACTTTAATGTAGTCGAATTATTAAAAATTGTCAATTATCAATTGTCAATTGTCAATTTCTGAGGTAACTTTGTAGGGGTCAATTCAAAGAAAAGTTATGCCATTTTACAGTAAATTGGGGGAAATACCCGAAAAGCGCCATACACAATTCCGAAAACCTGACGGTTCCTTATACCACGAGGAATTGTTTTCAACGGAAGGTTTCAGTAATACCTACTCCTTATTATATCACCTTTATCCGCCAACAAAAATAAAACAGGTTGGAGAAGCGTATTCTGTCGAGCCAAAAGTTGTATTATCAAAACAATTAAAACACAGATCGCTTCATGGATTTAAGATCAATCCTGCGGATGATTATCTTGAAAGCAGAAAGGCTGTTTTGGTAAACAGCGACCTGCATATTTCACTTGCTGCACCAAGAAAAAGCATGACAGATTATTTTTACAAAAATGTAGATGCAGATGAAATGATTTTTTGCCATGAGGGAAGTGGTACTTTATATACCATGTATGGGGAATTAAAATTTGAATACGGCGATTATATAATTATTCCGCGAGGCACTTTATATCAGATCCATTTTAATACCGAAAATAACAGATTATTCATATTAGAATCTTTTTCACCCATAGAATTTCCAAAACGATATTTAAATAAGGTTGGGCAATTAATGGAACACGCACCTTTTTGCGAACGCGATATTAAAACTCCAACTAATTTAATCACAAACGATATTCAAGGTGATTTCTTTTTTAAAATAAAAAAACAAGGAATTATTTATCCTTATCATTATGCAAATCACCCATTTGATCTGATAGGTTGGGATGGATATGTTTATCCATGGATATTTTCCATTCACAATTTCGAACCTATAACAGGACGTGTGCATCAACCACCTCCGGTACATCAAACGTTTGAAGCGCATAATTTTGTTGTTTGCAGTTTTGTTCCGCGTATGTTCGATTATCATCCGCAGGCAATACCGGCACCCTATAATCACAGCAATATCGACAGCGACGAAATTCTGTATTACGTTGATGGTGATTTTATGAGCAGAAAACATGTTGAACGCGGAATGATCACACTGCATCCCGGTGGTATTCCTCATGGTCCGCATCCCGGCACTTACGAAGGCAGCATAGGCAAAAAAGAAACCCACGAACTCGCACTTATGGTAGATCCGTTTCGCCCTCTTCAATTAACGGAAGAAGCGTTGGGGATTGAGGATAGGGAATATTATTTGTCGTGGCTAGCTTAATTCACCGAGGAACAGTAGAAAAAATGTACCGATGAACAGCCGAAACAAATGTACCGATGTACCGATGAACAGCCGAAGAAAATGTAACGATGAACAGCCGGAAAAAATGTACCGATGTACCGATGAACAGCCGAAGAAAATGTAACGATGAACAGCCGGAAAAAATGTACCGATGTACCGATGAACAGCCGAAGAAAATGTACCGATGAATGATTGAAAATGTTGTATATGTAAAATATTAAAACTTTAATATAGGACTTAAATTAGAAAAAAATTATGTAGAAAAGATTATTAATATTATTTTTTTATTTATCCTAAACCCTTAAAAACGATGAATGATTACTTTAGTGAAGATAATATTATCTTGAAATTGACTTTTGAATTTAGTTTGTTGATTATTGAATATACTGAAAAGTTGGAAGAAATGAGGAAGTATTCTATGGCGAGGCAACTTTTTAGATCGGGAACTTCAATTGGCGCAAACGCAAACGAAGCTCAAAATGCTGAAAGTAAGGCAGATTTCATTCATAAAATGAAAATTGCTGCTAAAGAGGGAGAAGAAACATTTTATTGGTTAAATTTATGTAAACATTCTCCAAACTATCCCGATTATGACTATCTAATTGTGAAACTAAATAGAATTAACAGAACTTTAGGAAAAATAATTAATTCCTCAAAAAAAGCAATAAAAAAATAATAAAAACAACGACACTAAACAACCGTAGGTTGCACGGGTTTAGCTGTTCATTGGTACATTAATTTAATTGGTACATAGGTACATCAAAAAAAAATTATGGAAACTATAAATCTTAATCAAACCTCCTCCCCAATCGAAACCACCGACTTCTTACCACTCAATGGCACAGATCATATTGAGTTTTATGTTGGGAATGCCAAACAATCTGCCTATTATTATCAGTCGGCATGGGGCTATAAATTGGTGGCCTATGCGGGATTGGAAACCGGGGTGCGTGATAAAGCGAGTTACGTTTTGCAACAGGATAAAATAAGAATAGTACTTACCTCCTCTTTTGATCCTGAAAGTGAGATCTCGATGCATGTGAAAAAACATGGTGACGGTGTTAAGGTTTTAGCTCTGATGGTTGAGGATGCAACTAAAAGTTTTGAAGAAACTGTTAAACGAGGTGCGAAACCTGCAATACCGCCTACAGTTCTTAAAGATGCTTTTGGAGAAGTAATTGTTTCAGCAATACATACTTATGGAGAAACAATTCACAAATTTGTAGAGCGCAAAAATTATTCGGGTGCATTTATGCCGGGTTTTGAGGTAAAAGAATCTACAATAAATATTCAACCAATTGGTTTAAAATATATTGATCATTGCGTTGGCAATGTGGAACTTGGCCGTATGAACGAATGGGTAAAATTTTATGAGGATGTAATGGGATTCAAACTATTAATAACCTTTGATGATAAAGATATTTCGACAGAATATACCGCTCTTATGAGCAAAGTGGTTTCTAATGGAAATGGATTTGTTAAATTCCCGATAAATGAGCCTGCTGAAGGGAAAAAGAAAAGTCAGATAGATGAATACCTTGAATTTTATAAAGGTGCCGGAGTGCAACATATTGCAGTGGCCACTGATAATATTTTAGAAACAGTTTCTGAATTGAGAAAACGCGGAGTGGAATTTTTGCAGGTACCCGGAGCTTATTATGAGGATGTATTGGATCGCGTTGGACATATTGATGAAAATCTTGAGGACCTTAAAAGGTTAAATATTTTAATTGATCGCGACGAGGAGGGATATTTATTACAAATATTTACAAAACCTGTGGAAGACAGACCAACCGTATTTTATGAAATTATCGAACGTCATGGAGCCAAGAGTTTTGGGAAAGGAAATTTTAAAGCTTTATTTGAGGCAATTGAAAGAGAACAGGAATTGAGAGGAACATTATAACTTAAGGTATTGATTTTTATAAAAAACATATTGATCATTTAATACTGCTTCTGAATGGAAACAAATGTTGAAAAAAATTCAAATTCAAATTCGCTCCAACAATTTGAAGCATTATTCCATCATGCAACTATTGGAATTATCATTTCCAATAAACAGGGAGATATAATAAATGCCAATGAAATGGCATGTAATTTTTTTCACTATTCCAAGGAGGAATTAATTGGCCAAAAGATAGAAATATTACTTCCTGAAAAATATCAAGGCACACATCAACAAAACAGGGAATCCTTTCATGCCAATCCCCACAATCGCGCAATGGGCGCTAACCGTGATCTCTATGGAAGAAAAAAGGACGGGTCCACTTTTCCGGTAGAGATCAGTTTGAGTTATTACAGGATTAAGGAAGAGTTATTCGCCATTGCCTTTATTATCGACATTACGGTGAGAAAGGCCAGCGATGAGCTATTACTGAGACAAAAAAGTGAGCTGGAGAAAAAAACAATTGAAATTTCAACCCTGAATATCGGGTTGGAAAATAAAATAGAAGACAGAACTAAAATGTTGCGGGAAACCTTGCAGGAATTGGAAAATTCGAGGCAAGAATTGAGTGAGGCATTTGAAAAAGAAAAAGAACTGAGTGACCTTAAATCACGATTTGTAACAATGGCATCTCATGAATTCAGGACTCCATTAAGTACAATTTTATCCTCTGCTTCGCTGCTGTCAAAATACACCAAAACGGAAGAGCAAGAAAAACGCGACAGACATATCCAGCGCATTAAAGATTCTGTGAGCAGCATGAAAAATATTCTGGAGGATTTTCTTTCGTTGGGGAAACTGGAAGACGGTTTAGTAACTGCCAGGTTCGAAGATCTGGAAGTTACTGAATGTATTCACGCCATAGAAATACTAATAGAAGATATTCAACAGATATGCAAACCGGGTCAAAAACTGGCGTTTACACACCAGGGTGATGGAAGAATTACAACAGATCTGAATCTTATTAAAAATATAATGGTAAACCTGATCTCCAATGCTATCAAATTTTCACCGGAAAAATCCATAATTCAAATCCAATGTACTCTTAAGGATACGGGGATCGCCGTAAAGGTGAAAGATCAGGGTATCGGTATTTCATCGGAGGATCAGGAACATTTATTTGAACGTTTTTTCAGGGCCAAAAATGCGTCTAATATCCAAGGAACCGGATTAGGATTGCATATAGTATCCAAATATCTCGAATTATTAAACGGAAAGATATCCGTGTCAAGCAATTTAAATGAAGGAACAACATTTCTAATTGAAATTCCCAATATTAAGTCATAAAATAAGTTATTGCAATGAAAAAAAAGATACTATTAATTGAAGACAATGCTGAATTAAGAGAAAATACAGTAGAAATTCTAGAGCTGGCAAGTTATACGGTTTTTTCCGCAGAAAATGGCAAAGTAGGTGTTGATATTGCATTCGCCGAAAAACCGGATCTTATAATTTGTGATATCATGATGCCGGTACTTGACGGTTATGGTGTCATTCATTTATTAGGACAAAACGACGACACCAAAAATATTCCATTTATTTTTCTCACGGCTAAAACTGAAAAGTCAGATTTCAGAAAAGGCATGGAAATGGGTGCTGATGATTATATTACTAAACCCTTTGACGATATTGAATTATTAAAAGCGATAGAAGTGCGGTTTAAAAAACATGAACTACTTCGTTCGGCTTTTACAAATGACCTGAAAGGTGTAAATGAATTTATTGATCTTGCAAGTGAAACTGCAGGGCTCGCATTAACTTCTGACCTTCGTGAGATAAGGGAATATAAAAAGAAGCAGTTTCTTTATTCTGAAAATAACAGACCACATAATATTTATTTTGTAATTAAAGGAAAGGTAAAAACATTTTTAATCAATGAAGACGGTAAAGAATTGATCAATGCCATTTATACCAATGGCGATTTTATCGGGTACACGGCAATCTTAGAAAATAAACCTTACGCCGAAAATGCTGAATTTATGGAAGACTCTGAACTCATGCTTATCCCGGCAGAAGATTTTACAACGCTTATCAATAAGGATATGGTGGTTGCACAACAATTCATAAAATTACTTACAAAAAACATTTCTGAAAAAGAAGAAAAATTGATCGCATTGGCATATAACTCACTTAGAAAAAGGGTTGCTGCAAGTTTAATGGAAGTTTACGATATCTTTAAAAAATCGGACCCAAATAATTCGAAGGTAGAGATCTCCAGAGAAAATCTTGCTCGTGTAGTAGGTACAGCAAAAGAATCGCTGATCAGAACATTGAGTGATTTTAAGGAGGAGAAATTAATTGAAATCAAAGAAGGAAAGATTTATATATTAGATGAAAAGAAACTGAGAAACTTACCGTTTTAGACACATACCTTTATTTTCTGCTAAACAATTCCCCCTCACTGTTTTGTCGGTCGAGCGTCCAATCTTCTGTTAAAGTGGTTTCCACCCAAACACTGCCCGCCTTTCTAAATATAACAACGCCTATTCCAAATTTATTAAATTGCTCTTTCAAAGTTGTAATTTTGTCATTTTTATCAATTTGAATAGTTATCTTACCTGCAGAGCCATTCAGCAGTGACAATTTCTGTCCTGCACTTAATTTCTCAATTGTTGATTTTTCTTCCCCGGCTCGTTGACGGTAGAATTCAATGCGTAAATAGGGGAAATGACTGTTAAATTCCTGCTGCAGCTCACCAATTATTCGATTTCCCTGAATCTCCATATTTATCTTGTTGTTATTCTTTTCTTTATGAATTCTAATCGGGTACGTCATTTTAAATCCTCCCAATAGTTATATTGCAGGCTTACTTTTTTACCTGCCATATGCAAAAATGAAAAAAACAATAAACCTGATAGATGATTATAATCATCAATTTTAATGATGATGATGAAATGGTAAAGTTTCTCAGCCCGGCGGAGTATATGTAGTTCGCTGCGATCAAAAAAATAACCCGCAAGAGCAGTTCTTGCGGGTTAAAGGAAGTTAATATTTATTGTATCGTTATGGATTCAACTAACACACCGGCTGAAGAAGTAAGTTTGATAATATAAACCCCTGCGAGCAAATCCTGAATGTTCAACACATTATTTTGCCCGGATAAATTTTCAGCAAAAATCAGTCTTCCGGTAATATCAAGGATTTCTGCTTTATGTAGCTGAATTCCATTTGAAGCAGACAGGTTTAACACTTCTGATGCGGGATTAGGAAAAAGTTTGACATCAGAACTGGTCAAATTTGATTGAATAGCTACTTCCTCCATATTATTATTGATCTGATACGATTCATTAACGGTAGGAATACCTGAAACCACTTCCTGATAATTATACTGAAATAACGGACCTTTTACACCCTCTTTGAACCAATAATAGGATTCAAAGTTATATTCAATGGTTATCGGGAAATCAACACCCTCGTCGCTGTAATCTTCCTGCAATTTCATTCTCAACACATTAGTATAAGTTCCTGACGGAAGTATTAAAGTTCCGTATCCATCACCTAATAATTCGTTTGAGCCACTTCTGATGGTTTCAATACCTGAGAAAAATTCGGAATATAGATCATCTTCGTTGGTGGTTCCGTATGTTAATGGAAAAACCACTATTTCCTCCGGATCGGAATAAGAAATAACAGTTACTGGTGTGTAAACTCCGTAAATTGAATATTCCGAAGGCGATATCTTAAAAAAAGCATAGGTATCTGAACCATAATCGCTTGCAGTATTTGCACCAGGAAAAGTTCCTGCTTGCCCGGTTGCTTCTGCTGTAATTAATGTATAATTACTGGCTGTACCTGAAGTTGCAATTCCGGAAAAATCCCAGGTAACATTTTCCCCGGCAGGACCCGGATCAAAATCTGTTGTATTTACAATGGTAAAAGAAAATTCATCGCCTACTTCCCCGGCAACTGAGGAGGAAATAGTAGGTTGGGCAAAACAATTAATACTTGTAATAACCAACAATAAAGTAATAATTTTTTTCATAGTATTTTTTTTTGCAAAATTAATGAATGCCTATGAAAAAAAGGAAAATATAATATTTAACAATTCATTTGGTTTTTCAGCATGAACCCAATGACCCGAATCTTTAACAGTATTTAAAATTGCATTTGGAAAAACATCTTGAATGGAATCCCAATCTTCACTTAAAATATAATTTGACCTTCCACCCCTTACAAACAACACCTCTCCTGTATAGGTATTTGTTGTTTTTATAGGTGCAAGAATTTCGTTTTCATAATTTGCTGCCAAGGCTTCAAGATTAAATTTCCATCGGTAATTTCCATGCGTTTCTCTTGTGAGATTTTTTAATAAAAATTGCTGAATTGTAGTATCAGCAAGCTTTTCAGCCATTATTTGTTCAGCATCTTTTCTAGAATGTATAACACTAAGATCAATTGATCGCAATGCATCAAAAATATTGTCATGACCAGCAGGATATCGTTTTATTCCCATATCCACCACTATTAATTTATTTACTTTCTCCGGATGTTGTAAAACAAATTGCATAGCTGTTTTACCACCCATGGAATGTCCTATAATATTTGCTGATGATATTTGTTGCTGTTCAAAAAATGCATACAGGTCATCTGCCATTAATTGATAAGAATGTTCGGGAAGGTGCGGAGATTTTCCGTGGTTGCGTTGATCAACGAGATATACAGTAAAAAATTTTTCCAGTGATCTGGCTATTGTTTTCCAATTATCTGACATCCCGAATAATCCATGCAAAATGATAACCGGATATCCTGATCCGGATTTAATATAATTAAGTTCCATTATTTCATCTTCATTCTCTTCACTAAATAAGGCATTAATACCTGACTAAATTCCTTATTCATATCAGCTTCAATAAAATCAATTTTGTATTGGTCGCAGCGCAATTTTATGTTTTTCATAAATTTTGCCATTTGTTCCATATAATGCGATTTTACTTCATTGCTGCGCACTTTAACTTTTTCACCGGTTTCCATATCTACAAAAACATAAGGGCGGTTATCGTAAGTAAAATCAATCTCATGTTTTTTATCTACAACATGAAATAAGATCACTTCATGTTTGTTGTGTTTTAAATGTTGTAATGCAGAAAATAATTCTTCTGTATTTTCATTACCCTCGAACATATCGCTGAAAATAATTACCAAACTTCTGCGATGCACATTTTCTGCAATCACATGCAAACATTTAGCTGCTTCCGTTTTAAGATCTCTGGATGATTTACCGATAAAATTCTCCAACTGCGACTGCAATAATTTTTGATGCACAATATTACTTGCAGCCTTGGTATGCAATAAAATATCATTTGCAAAAATGGTGAGCCCAGAAGCATCCCTTTGCAATTTTAAAAGATGCATGATGGAACTTGCACAAATTGCAGAAAAAATAAGTTTATTGATATGTAATCCTTCCTCATTTTTTTCAGCTTCCGGAAAATACATACTTGACGAAGCATCAATTACGATCTGACACCGAAGGTTTGTTTCCTCTTCATATTTTTTTGTGAATAACTTATCGGTTCGCCCATACACTTTCCAATCAATATGCCGGGTCGCCTCTCCGGGATTATAAATTCTGTGTTCGGCAAATTCTACAGAAAATCCATGAAATGGGCTTTTATGCAACCCTAAAATAAATCCTTCCACTACCTGTTTAGCAAGAAGCTCAAGGTTTTCGATACTGCGCAGGTCCTGAATGGACATCAATTGTTTGGTAGTAGCCATATTCTATGCAAATAAACAATATAAAAGCCTTCCTGCAAACGCAAGAAGGCTTCTATTAAGTATGTTTAACAAATTACATATGTTGTTTCACCTTCGCATCGAGTACACTTTTAGCAACTGCACCCACCTGTTTATCAATTACCTGGCCATTTTTGATGAATAAAATGGTTGGGATGTTGCGAATGCCATACATCATGGATATTTCAGGGTTAAAGTCAACGTTAACTTTTCCGATGTTAACCTTTCCGTGGTAGTCTTTTGACAATTCTTCAATAACCGGCCCTACAACACGGCATGGTCCGCACCATTCAGCCCAAAAGTCGATCACAGTAAGTTTTTCGCTGTCAAGCACATCCTGCTTGAAGTTCGCATCGTTAAATTCTAATGCCATAGTAATTTTTAATTTTATTGGTTTATTAATTATGAACTCTAATGAAACAATTTGGAGTCGGATTAGTTCCTGCAATTCAATTTTTTCGCCCCCTCTACAATCCGAACTGCAAATCTAACCAGCCACTTTTAAAGTTACCTCCCCAAATTTCCCCAAACTGTTCAAAACTGGTCTTTCTGCTTTTATACAGCCGTTCTGCGTCCTGAAATACACGTCAAAATTTTCGGTCTCCTCTACAATTTTCAGCGCGATACGGTCATTACCGGGATGTGCTTTTATTAGATCCCCCACAGCACTAATAAAGTTATCGTTCAGATCGGAAAGCGACATACTTAAAGTGATCTTCATGGCCTTTTTCTCCCGAATTTCACTGAGTAATTGTATGTCGGTAACCCAAAAACGTTTTCTCTCAGGATCGTTTCTATCTGTTTGATAATTACCTTTTACGTATAACACATTTCCGGTTTGGTCGACGTAATTTTTGAACTTGATATAATTACTTTTAAATAATCCAAGTTCAAGGTGACCGGTAAAATCTTCCAAAGAAAAGATGGTATATTTATCACCTGACTTTCCGATCTTCGTATCAGTAGAGGCAATATATCCAACAATGGAAACTTCTCCTTTATCCGTAAATTTTTCTATTTCATTTATTGCACAGGTTTTAAATGCATCCACTTCAATGCGGTAATCATCCAGCGGATGTCCGCTTAAATAAATTCCAATTACCTCAAATTCCTTTTTTAATTTTTCAACGGTATTCCATTCGGGCCAATCCGGAATTTTAGGTTCTGCAACTTCACTGTCTATTGTATCACCAAATAAGGTATTTTGTGCATTATTTACATTGTCGGTAAAATTATTTCCATAACGAATTGCATTTTCCAAAACATTAATGGTCTCATTTTTCCCTGTAGCAAAATATTGTGCGCGGAAGATATTAAAACTATCAAGGGCGCCTGCGAGCACGAGCGACTCCAGAGTCTTTTTATTTACACTCCGCAAATTAACTCTGCGCGTGAGATCATATAAACTTTTAAATGGACCATTTGCATTGCGCTCTCTTATTAATTCTATTACAGCGGCTTCTCCAACTCCTTTTATGGCAGTTAACCCAAACCGTATCTCTCCATTTTTATTTACGGCAAAAGTTACATTACTTTCATTCACATCCGGAGGTAAAACAGAAATTCCCATACGGCGACATTCATCCATAAAGAAACTTACTTTTTCAATATTTCCCTGATTATGCGTAAGCACTGCACTCATATATTCCGCAGCATAGTTTGCTTTTAAATATGCTGTCTGATATGCAACTAAAGCATAACAGGTTGAATGTGATTTATTAAATGCATATTGTGCAAATGCCTCCCAATCGCCCCAAATTTTTTCACAGATCTTTTTATCAAAATTATTTTTTTCGCAACCTTCGATGAATTTCGATTTCATTTTATCGAGTACATCTTTTTGTTTTTTACCCATTGCTTTTCGCAGGGTATCTGCATCGCCCTTTGTAAAATTTGCGAGGCGCTGAGAAAGTAACATCACCTGTTCCTGATAAACAGTAACACCATAAGTTTCTTTTAATATTTCCTCCATTTCCACCAGGTCGTAATGAATCTCCTCGCGGCCATGTTTGCGTTTTATGTAGGTAGGGATATATTCAATAGGTCCCGGGCGATAAAGGGCATTCATCGCAATGAGGTCTTCAAATTTATCGGGTTTAAGTTCCTTCAGATATTTTTGCATACCCGGACTCTCAAACTGAAAAGTTCCGTTGGTTTCACCGCGTTGATATAATTCAAATGTGGGTTTGTCATCCAGTGGTATGGTATCAATATCTATGGTAACACCGTGATTTTGTTTAATTAAATTCAATGCAGTTTTTAAAATGGACAAAGTTCTCAATCCAAGAAAGTCCATTTTAATTACACCGGCATTTTCAATAACCTCTCCTTCAAATTGTGTGATGTAAAGATCCGAATCCTTTGCAACAGCAATTGGAATAAGATCAGTGAGGTCGCAAGGTGCTATTATTAAACCTGCAGCATGCACACCGGTATTGCGCACAGAACCTTCCAACACCAGCGCTTCTTTTATTACTTTGCTTCGCAGGTCATCTCCATCTTCATATATTTTTCGCAAAGCTTTTGCATTTGCCATTTCATCAGGCGATAAATTTTCTTTTTCAAATAAAGAATTATCCCCATTGAGCGGAGCATTAATAAATCTGTTTAATGTGATGCCTGGCCGCTCAGGAATAAATTTACTCAAAGCATTACTTTCTGATATTGCCATATCCAAAACTCGCGCAACATCTTTTAAACTTGTTTTCGCGGCCATAGTACCATAAGTAATTAATTGTGCAACCTGATTTTTACCGTATTTCTGCACCACATAATCAATCACTTTTTGCCTTCCGTCATCATCAAAATCCGTATCAATATCGGGCATCGACTTTCTATCCGGATTTAAAAATCTTTCAAAAAGCAGATTGTATTTCATCGGATCTATATTCGTTATACCAATGCAATAAGCAACTACTGAACCCGCTGCCGACCCTCTGCCGGGGCCAACAAATACACCCATGTCGCGACCTGCTTTAATAAAGTCCATTACAATGAGAAAATATCCTGCAAATCCCATTGTTTTAATGGTAAATAATTCGAAATTGATGCGTTCTTCCGTTAATGATTCAATTTCACCGTATCTTTTTTTGGCTCCTTCGAAAGTGATGAATTTTAAATATTCCCATTGATTTAAAACATCATCCTCATGAATTTTAAATTCGGCAGGAACCGGAAATGCCGGCAACAAGATATCGCGTTTGAGATCGAGCAATTGAATTTTATCTACAATTTCGTTCGTATTTTCAATAGCCTCGGGAACATCATCAAAAAGTTTGATCATTTCTGAGGATGTTTTGAAATAAAACTGATCGTTATAAAATGCAAATCGTTTTCCTTTGCTTTGCATATCATCATCTCCAAAATCTTTCATTTTAGGAGTTGCCTGTTTTTCGCCGGTATTGATACACAATAAAATATCGTGAGCATTTGCATCTCCCTGATCAACATAGTGTGCGTCGTTGGTAGCGATCACCTTTACATTGTATTTTTTTGCATATTGCATTAAAACATCATTCACATAGATCTGGTCAGGAATATCGTGACGCTGCAATTCGATATAATAATCATCACCAAATAAATTATGCCACCACTTAAAGGTTTCTTCTGCTTCTTCTTTACTTTTTTTCATGATCGCGCGAGGCACTTCGGCAGCAAGGCAACAAGTAGTTGCAATTAATCCTTCGTGGTATTTTTCAACGATGGATCGGTCAATGCGAGGATATTTTCCGTACATCCCTTGTGTATAGCCCAAGGAACACATTTTCACAAGATTCTTATATCCGATCTCATTTTTGGCAAGTAAAACCTGGTGATATCGAATATCCTTCTCCTCCCTTGTAAAATTTTTCTTGTACATATCGCTCACGATATAGAACTCGCAACCGACAACAGGTTTGATCTTTGGGGTTCCGTCAGCATTTTTATGTTTATAGGCTTCTGCTACAAACTGAAAGGCCCCAAACATATTACCATGGTCGGTAATAGCCAGAGCGGGCATTTCGTCAGAAACGGCCTTTTTATATAAACGACTGATATCGCTAGCTCCGTCGAGCAGCGAAAACATAGTATGGTTGTGAAGGTGGGAGAATTTCATTTTTTTTAAAGGTCGGCTAAATTAGAAAGAAGCCCAAATGAAGGTAAAAAATTTAAGCGGATTTTTTAAACAGATTGTGCACAAGATTAAGTAAAAAAGTATCGTTTAAGCTAAAGGGATGTATTTCAGCACATTAAATTGTCCAAAAAAATGTATTTTTAAAATATTTGAAGTTACCTGATGAAAACGAGCTTTTTTTGTCTTTTATTTCTTCTTTCAACCTTCGCAAGCGGCCAAAATAATAGTTGGTATTTGAGCGGAATCACGGACACAGTAATAAGCATAACCGGTCAAAATGACAAAATCTGGAATGCAACATCAAATGCCGGTATAAAAGTATTTGATCAATCAACCGGAATAATTACTACCTACAACAAAAACAATCTGCAAGTTGGAAGTAACGATTTCAGAATAATAAAATCTCTGAATAATAAAATATATGCCGGTGCTTATTTTGGTGGGTTATACATTTTTGATAATGAGATCTGGAGTTGGCTTGATACTTCCAATTCTCCCTTGCCGGGAATGCAGGTTGCTGATATTGAATATGATAGTATCAATTCCATTTTATGGCTAGCTACAAATAAGGGTCTTGCAAAGGTGCAGGATGATAGCTGGCAAATATTTGATTCAACTAATTCTTCCATTAAAGCAAATGATCTTACCTGCCTATTGATCGATCATAATAATACGCTATGGATAGGTTCCAGGTTCTCTGGACTAACAAAATTAACAGGGGATGAATTTACCAATTACAATTATGATAATTCAGGACTTAATTCAAACCTGATACGCACGATCATAAGTGATGATGATGGTATATTATATATAGCCGATTTTCTTGGAGTTGAAAAATATGACCCCGTTTCTGATGTTTGGTTGTTTGTGTATAATACACTTACCTCAAAACTAACACACAACAGTGTAAACCGTATGGCTATTGATTTCGATGGAAATATATGGTTTGCAACACACAACGGAATTACAAAAACCAACCCAACCGGTAATTGGGATCAATTTTATACTGCAAATTCAAATTTGCCACACAATACAGTGGATGGATTATATATAGATGATTCGGGTAAGGTTTGGGCAGGAACTTTCGGAGGTCTGGCAGTATATACTTCAACAGATATGTTACACACTTTTGAGGATGTTATAAATATTTTTCCAAATCCTGCAAATGATGTTATTACAATTTCTACAACAACACCTATGTATATTACCTTGTATTCTATAACAGGTCAACCACTTACCAATGCATTATTTGATGAAGATTTTTATGGTGAATTTTATTATACACTGAATGTTGCATCATTCAACAACGGAATGTACATTGTAGAATGTAAAAACGAATCAACATCTATCTCCAAAATTTTTGTAAAAAATTGAGTCTGCATTAAAACTCATTTAATATCGGTGATATAAATCACAATCTAACCTTACTTCTCCCAGTATCTTTACTAATAAATACTTTATAAAATAATCCCTTTTTGTCGGAAATGGGCAAAAACTGTATTTTATTAAAGTATTTATCAGATGCACCTTTGTAATGGAAAATAAATCATGCATATAAAAAAGTGCATTCCATCAAGAAAAAATTTAATAAAATGCGTGGGTTTATCCTGATAATATTATTAATGAGCATTAAACTATTCAGTATAGGACAAAATCTTGTTCCTAATCCGGGGTTTGATACTAGCGCACTTTCACCGTCAACATATGCGCAAATCTGCCATCCTACAGGCTGGTCGTCACCAAGTGGTTATTGTGCTTTAGTTTATGGTCATGGTAGTCCGGATTATTACAAGGTTGGCGGAACCGGAGGAGCGGGAACTCCTGTCACTTTTTGGGCAACGGTTGATCCGCATTCAGGTGCCGGAATGGCCGGATTTGGAACTTATATGCCGAGCCCTGTAAATTTCAGAGAATATATCAGAACAACATTATCAAGTCCTTTAATACCCGGAACTGTTTATGATGTTTCTTTTTGGATAACAAACGGAATTACCTGGTTAAATGGTCATGCAACAAATAATATTGGTATAGCTTTTACGACTACTTTATTATCACAACCTGGCACTTCCAATATTGCAGTAATTCCACAGGTAGAATATACAAGTGTTTTGTGGGATACTTTATGGCATCAGCTTTCTTTCACCTTTACGGCAACAGACGCATCTCAATATATGACCATTGGAAATTTCAGGACGGATGCTGCAACTTCCATTACAAATATGAAAACCGTTTGTTGCCCCACCTCCTCCGCTGCCTATTATTATATCGATGATATTATTGTTCAACCTGCTACACCTTTACCAATTGAATTGCTAAATTTTTCAGGCACTCAAACTAACAATGGTGTTGATCTGAAATGGGAAACTGCAAATGAACTTAATTCTGATCATTTTGAAATACAAAGATCTGAAGATGCAGTAATGTTTGAATTTCTTTCCTCCGTTAAAGCAACCGGGAACAGCGAAACCGAGATTCAATACCAGTATCTGGATGATGCACCGATATCAGGTAATAATTTTTATCGGTTAAAACAGGTTGATATTGATGGTAGTTATAAATTCAGCAATACAATAGTAGTTGAAGTGGATAGAAGTATGGATCTTCAAATTTTTCCAAATCCAACAACGGATAAACTCTTTATCACCACTAATATAAAAGGGCAATATTACATAGAGATATTAAGTGCAACAGGAAAAGAAGTTTATAAATCTTATCCTGAAAATAATTTATCCAACACGTTCAATTTAAACATTAAAGAACTTCAGCAGGGAATTTACATTGTAAAACTTATTTCCGGAAATACCATTTTAACAGACCAATTTGTTAAAATACATTAAAATTAATGATATTCGTTATTTGAAATACAAGCTTAAAACCTATATTTGTTGTCATATCAATTTATTCTATGGCGATAAGTTATTCCGATTTCGAAAAGGTTGAAATAAGAACAGGTACCATATTGGAAGTAAACGATTTTCCCGGTGCAAAAAAACCTGCCTTTCAATTAATTATTGACTTCGGAATACATGGAATAAAACGATCAAGTGCACAAATAACTTCACACTACACAAAGGAAGAACTCCTCGGAAAACAAATTGTCGCGGTGGTTAATTTTCCCGCAAAACAAATTGCCAATTTCTTCAGCGAATGCCTTGTGTTAGGTGCCATTCAGACAGATGGTTCTGTTATATTACTTCAACCTGATAAGGGTGTTGAAAACGGGCTTCGCATTGCTTAATTTGTTAGTTTATTAATTTGATAATTTAATAATTGATCGCGAGGAGTTAAACACGCTATTGGATTTAACAATCTCTTAAGTGTCTGATTTTTCGAAATTACATCAAAAAAAGGTGACGATTGTTTCTTATTAACCAAACAATTGTCACCTTCTTTTTACTATAAAACCAATTTCTTTGTATATACATATAATTTAAATTTTATGAAAAAAATATTATTTATTACAACATTAGCACTTTCCTCTTTAACAATTAAAACCCAGGTAACGGAAGACTGGGTATCACAGGACGATTATTATGGAAAGGATGGGATTATGGTAGTGGTTGACGCTGACGACAATGCCTTTACGCTCAGCGATATTTTTAATGGTGATATCTATCTTACCAAAAGAAGCATTGATGGAACCATTTTATGGGCAGTTACTTACGATAATACCACACCGTCACAATGGGAGGTGGCAAGTTGTGTTGCGATTGATATTAACGGTGATGCCATTGTTACAGGTTATACAAATACCGGATTCGGCACCGATTGGTATCCCGTTCAAGTTGTAACAATGAAATTTAATGGAGAAGATGGTGCTTTATTATGGAGAAGAACTTACAATACGGGTTCGGCATATAGAGGTCGAAAAGTTTTGACTGACGCAGCAGGAAATATTTATGTTGGCGGAGATGTAAATGCCTGGATGATCTATCATGGTGAGGTTGGAAATATGATGCTGAAAAAGTATGATACGGATGGGAATGAAATATGGTCAATTATTGCCGATGACCTTGGGAATCCAATTCCCGGAACTTTGAATAATTTGGAATTTGATGCTGCAGGCAATATCGTAATAGCATCTTATGGTTCCACAATGGCAAAAATATCTCCAAGCGGAAATATAATATGGTATTTAAGTGGAATTGAAAACGGCATAGTTGACATTGATCTTGATCCATCCGGAAATATTTTTGTATTGTCACATGGAAGTTTTGGAGTAATACCTTTTATTTCAACCGATTTTACTGTTAAAAAATATAATAGTTCCGGCACTTTAATATGGTCGCAACATTATGATTTTGGCAACGAAGAATTTGGTCGCCAAATTGAATGTGATAATTCTGGTGGAGCATATATTATTGGTTATGGCGATCTGTATTTTGATTGGATAACTTTTAAAATTAATAGTACGGGAATTCTGCAGTGGTCGCAGATATATGATGAACATACCGGTAACGATGAAATACCAAGAATGATGGTAAAGGATGATGATGATAATATATATGTTACAGGACAAGGCGGACCATGGCCTGGATATTTTTGGACAAGTTTAACACAGATGGTCACTATTAAATATACTCCGGATGGAGTTGCAGAGTGGACAGCTTTACATGATTATTATACCAATGTAGGCACTGCAATTTGCCTTGCTTCAGATAATTCCATTTATGCTGTAGCACAGATGTATGCAACTACGATCCATTATACTCAGGTGCTACCAACAATTTGCGAAACACCTGCAGGGTTATTCACAAATAATGTTACAACCACAAAAGCGAGACTCAACTGGACCATTGATCCTGGTGCTTTTCAATATGAAGTGTGGTATAAAAAAACAACAGCCGCAGTCTGGAAGAAAAAATTCGTACCGGGTATCAATAATAAATTAAACCTTAAGAATTTACAATGTAATAAAAATTATGAATGGCAGATCAGAACCATTTGCGATACTGTTGGAGTTGATATTGTTTCAGACTTTTCCGCAGTGCAAAATTTTACAACATTGATATGCAGGGACGAGTCAATTGTGATGGAAGATAATATTTCAATTTACCCAAACCCGGCTGTTGATGTATTAAATATCTATTCTGATGAAAACCCATTCAAAAGTATAACTATACTGGATCTTTCCGGAAAAGTATTATTGATTATTGAAAACACGGTATCCGGAACGCAAACTATTGATGTCAGCAACCTCACACCAGGGATGTATTTAATCCGCTTAGAGACTGATGAGAATATTATTAATGATCAATTTATTATCTCAAAATAAACCAATAATTATGAAAACTATATTAATTACCTTACTCCTGATTCCATTTATCGGGATATCTCAGATCACCCTAGATTGGGAAGAATTTACAGGAGGTGTTTCACTCTCCACCGATGAGACAGACAATATATACACTGTATCATGGGATTATAATCCTGCTGGTGATATTTATTTAACAAAACACGATGCAGCAGGGAATTTTTTATGGACGGTTAGTTACGACAATACCGACAATACCAGACATGAAGTTGCAACATGGGTAGAAACTGATCATGAAAACAATATTCTGGTTTCCGGTACAATTCGTTCAGGATATGCTTCACCTGTTAATGCTGCAAGTGTGCTCATGAAATTTGATCCTTCGGGAACATTATTATGGCGGGTGGTTTATGAAACCACTTTTGATGGTTCGTATACCAAAAAAATACTAATAGATGCCGATAATAATATTTATGTTTTAGGATTAGGGTTTGGAGATGTTGGACAAGTTACAAAAGTGAAAAAATTTGATTCCAATGGAATTGCCTTATGGTCCTATTTTAATGAAGCGGGAATTGGAGCGCCGATGAATTTTAAATTCACACCTGATAATAATATTTTAATAATTGGTCGTGGAATAATAGGAAGTATTAACGGATATGCTAAAATTGATCTTGCCGGAAATGAAATTTGGAGTTATGCTGGTGTTAACAGCTTAACAATTGGTGATGCGGCGGGAGATTCGGATGGCAATACCTATATTATTAATGGTGAATATATAGTAGTGGGAATACAAGGAAGCATTATTACAAAATTATCACCTTCAGGTTCTGTTATTTGGACATCAACAAATGATATAACTGCAACAAAAGTGGAAGTGGGTTCCGACAATAACCCTATAGTAGCGGGATTTCCATCTGTAGGAGGAGCAGGAGTTGCAATGATAAAATATAACAACACTGGAACCCCCATATGGATAAATATGGATGCAGACGGACCCGGAGCTGCATTATTACTACATAATATTATGAAATTAGACGCTGCAAATAATGCGTATTTTGCTGCGGGCACTTTATTTCAGCAAGCAGTTTGTAAAGTTAATTCTGATGGAAGTAATGCCTGGTTGGCACTTGCCTCAGGTGGGTATAATGTTGATTTTGATTTTGGAAACGATTATAGTATTTACATGTTGAGTGGATTGAGCATTGCACATTTTATTCAAGAACCAATTATAACATGTGACCCACCAGCAGGGTTATTCACCAATAATATTTCAACAACAAAAGCTCGTTTAAATTGGACGATCGAACCAGGCGCCGTTCAATATGAAGTTTGGTATAAAAAAACAACAGCGGCAGTCTGGAAGAAAAAATTTGTTCCAGGTATAAATAATAAATTAAATCTTAAAAACCTGCAATGCAATAAAAATTATGAATGGCAGATTAGAACAATTTGTGATACTGTTGGTACAGATCTGGTTTCTGCATTTTCACCTGTTCAAAATTTTACAACTGCTGTTTGCAGAGAGGAAATTTCAGAAAACGCAAATGCAGAAATGCTACTTTATCCTAATCCGGCAATAAATAGTATTACAATAATATTACCGGAATCAGGAATGTTCCATTATAATATCGTAAGCGCAACAGGTCAACCTGTATTTGATCAAGAATTTAATATAGATCTGAAAGGAGAATCTATTACCATCGATGTTAAAAATTTACCGGCCGGTATCTATTTTATCGATGTTCACAACGATCAAATCCGTTATACAGATCAACTTGTTATTCAAAAATAGAAGTAGGTCAGTCTAAAAAAAGGTGGAAGGGATCAATGATCTCTTCCACCTTTTTATTTTATAATATAACTCTCAAAATTAATTATCCAACAAAGACCTCAGAGGTTTTCAAAACCTGTGAGGTCATCAGTTAATTAACCCCCGGCCAATTTAAATTTATATCCAAGTTTAGTTAATATCTCCGCCAATTTTTTGCGCTGATCACCCTGAATAATTATTTCTCCGTCTTTAACAGAACCGCCGGTTCCACATTTTGTTTTTAATTCTTTTCCCAATTTTTCAAGATCCTCTTCACTGCCAACAAAATTTTTTATAACACAGGCTGTTTTTCCGCCGCGATGATTTTTTTCAAGCCAAACTCTGAGGTCCTGTTGCTGAGGTGGAAGTGTATCCTGTTTACCGCCCTCCTTTTCGAATTTAAAATCCGGATCGGTAGAAAAAACAAATCCAAATTTATCTTTGCTTTTTTTTGACATAGGAAAAGTTATTTATTAGTATTGACCAAAACATTTAATCCGCCGGGTATAATACTCACCTTAAAAATTTTATCCTTTGGAACTGTTTCACCATCAATTTGCAAATAGGTATAGTTGGGAGATTCTATTATTACTTCTTTAGTTTTAAAAGTAGTAAAATGTTTACTTCGTAAATGTGTGCCGGTGAAAACCTGGATCACTGCAAAAGGAACTTTCCATTTAGGTATATTATCCACCAGAACAACATCCATGAATCCGTCGTTCAAACTTGCGAACGGAGCAACTTTGACATTGTATCCATATTGATTTGAGTTGCACAAATTCATCATAAATGCCTTTCCTTTAAATGTTTTTTCTTCCGAATTAAAAGAATATTCAAAAGGTTCAAAGGAAGAAATACTTTTAATGGCACTCCAGAAATAGGTTAAAAACCCTCTTGTTTCTTCTCGGCTAAAAACTTTTGCAACAAATGCATCAAATCCAATTCCGATCAAACTAAAAAAATAAAAGTCATTTACTTTACAAACATCAATTTTTTTTAATTGGTAATCATTGATTATTTTCAAAGTTGACCTGATATTAATAGAATATCCGAGATGCCTTGCAAGTCCGTTGCCTGATCCACTTGGAATTATTGCTAATGCAGTTTCACTTCCCAGCAATCCGGTTGCAACTTCATTTACACTGCCATCGCCACCTGCTACTGCAACAATATCAAATTTATCGAGAACGGCCTGACGTGCAATTTCAGTTGCATGGCCGCGGCTTTCTGTGTAAATAACTTCGTAATTAAATTTATCGTGATTTAGATATTTATTAATGAGCGGAGGGATCTTATCCTTCCTTTTTACTCCAGCTACCGGATTAACAATAAATAAGATATTTTTTTTCACTCCGGTCTCAATTTATTCCTAACCATCGCTTCGTGGTGGGTTTGAATAATTGCTTTTAACTTATCCTCCATTGTTGCAGTTATATTAGGATATTCAAACAGGAGGTTATCATTTAATGCACTATCTATTTTGTATTGATATAAGCCTATGGATTTAGACCCATCAAATTGCAAAGCAAAATCATCTGTAATTATCATATAATCGGAAGAATGATAATTATATACAAACCTGGCTTCTGTTGTGTCGAATACAGATTTTCCATAGGCAGCAAATTTACCTTTATAACCAATATAATCTAAAACCGTAGCCGGTATATCTGTTTGTTGTGTTACTTTATCATTTGTTCCCTTAAACTGACCGTTAGGTTTATAAATCAGCATCCAGGTAGAATGTGAACCAACCTGTTCCTGATAAAATTCATGTTCAGGAAGCGGAGGTCCGGGATGGTCAGCTGTTAAAATAAAAAGTGTGTTATTATACCAGGGTTGTTTTTTTGCTTCTATAAAAAATTGTTCCAATGCATAGTCGGCATAACCAACAACTTCCAACATTGGAATTACACCCTTTTTAAATTTACCTTTATGCTGCTCAGGTACAGTAAATGGATGATGCGAAGAAATAGTAAAGATCTGACTATAAAATGGTGGTTTTAAAGTGCTCATTTGATTAGCAGTATATTTCAGGAAGGGTTCATCAAAAATTCCCCAATTGCCATCAAAATCTTTATCATCGCCATATTCATTTCTTCCGTAATAATGTTCAATTCCTGCTTGGGCCATTAAACGGTCAAATTGCATGGAGCCATTATTTGCTCCGTGAAAAAATGCAGAGGAATAACCAACTTTTTTAAGCAGTGTTCCAATTCCTTCAATTTGATTATTCTGATAAATAGAAGAAACAAATGGCTCTTCCATTAATACAGGAATTCCGCTTGTAATGGCAACAATACCCTGATTGGATGATTTGCCATTAGAGAAAGCATTTGTAAAACACAATCCCTGTGTCAGGAGGCTGTCGAGAAAAGGTGTATAACCATTCCCATTATTAAAATACCCGATATATTCTTTGGAAAAACTTTCAAGAACAATTACACAAATATTATCAGGCTGCGCCGGTTTTTGAATTGAATCAGGCCATTGATAATAGGTTGCGTTTTCATGAAATGGTGTAAATTTATTTTTAAGTTCTGCGTCATCGAAATATTTTGGTTCCTGTAATTGCCGGTGACCAAAAGCATAAATAACAGAGAATGGAGTATTTATAATTAAGGATGTTAATCGGCTGTCGGTGACATATAAAGATGCACTGTTAGGCGATAATGGTTTAGCCTGAATACCTCCGCGTGCACCAATTACAGAAAATACTAAAACCACCAACATAAAAACAAGCTGATATGGATAATGTATTAATCGCGGTAAAGTGAATTTTAATTTTTTTGCTCTGTGAAGGTCTGTTTTGCGATACAAATATTCAATGGCAGCAACTAATAAAAAAGCTATAACAAAAACGATCCAGTAATCCTGAATTACCTGCGGTAAAATATTGGTATCGCTGGTAAGTCCAAGTTCATGGGTGGAAGTTCTTTTTAAACCATAACGGTAATAAATAAAATCTCCGCTCTCCAACATGAGTGCAACACCGTTAAAAACATAAAATAATATTCTGAGTATGCGCTGATACCAATTTTTGTCAAACCAGGGACTTGGCAGAATATGCATCAGAATAAAAATAAAATTCACATAAATAATAGAGGAAATATCAAAACGCAAACCATGAAACATGATTTGTAAAAAGTCGCCCGGCGGAATGTACGGAAACAGGTCCCTGTTAAAAATAAAAAAGAGGATACGACAAACCGAGTAGAGTAGCAAAAGAATGCCAAGCCGCTTTAACAAAACTTGAATATGAAAAAGTTGCTCCCTCACAGTTAAATTAATTTACGCAAAGGTAATAAATAAATAAGGGTCGGTCGTAAAATTGAGGCATTTCAGGCAATGATAACAAGTATTAACAGCACATATCCCTGTATCTTACTCCATAACTGCCTTAAAACTGAGGTCGAGGCTATTAACCGAATGGGTGAGTTCACCTACTGAAATATAGTCGACTCCTGTTTCAGCATAAGCCAAAACGGTATCCAGATTGATACCACCGGATGCTTCGGTCTCAAATTGACCGGCTATTGCATCCACTGCTTCTTTCATGTTTTTTACGGCAAAATTATCAAGCATGATCCGGTCAACCCTTCCGGTGCGCAAAACTTGCCAGACCTCCTCAATATTGCGTGTTTCCACTTCAATTTTAAGCTGAAGTTCATTTTCCTCGAGATACTGTCGAACCTTATTGATCGCATTTTCAATCCCTCCGCAAAAATCGATATGGTTATCTTTTATCATGATCATATCATATAAACCCATGCGATGATTATGTCCGCCGCCGATTCTTACTGCCCACTTTTCAAAATTTCTAAGTCCGGGGGTAGTTTTTCTGGTGTCAAGTATCCTGGCGTTGGTATATCTTACCTTTTGAACAAAAGTGTTTGTTTTGGTTGCAATACCACTCATACGTTGCATAAAATTGAGCATGGTGCGCTCTGCAACTAAAAGTGCCTGCACACGTCCGGAAACGGTGAATGCAATATCTCCCGGTTCCACTTTGGCACCATCAGGAATAACAATGTCAACCTCGAGTTCGGGGTTGACATGTTTTAAAATTTGTTCTGCTAATTCAACACCGGCGATAATGCCTGGTTGTTTGATCAAAAGTTTTGCAGTTCCTAGAGCCTCATGATCAATCGTGGCTAAAGTTGTGTGATCGCCTTCCTGTATGTCTTCTATCAGGGCCTCGTCAATAATATCGAGCATGTCCCATATTTCAACACTACTCATTTTCAAAACTTAATTCCTGTATCACGAATTTATCGCCCACTTTTTTCATGTAAACATAAGTCCTGAATTTGCCTTTATCGGTTCCGAGTGAACCAATGGCATAATGTGCATTGTTTCCACCGGAAGGCCCATCGTGAATAAATTTGAAGGTTTTAGGCGGATTTTTGGTAAAAAAATCTTTTACGATCGCCTCTGCCTGGCTTTTACTATAAGCACCTTCCTTATTTGCGATCTTTACTTCAACAGTATTATCGAAATATGCCGCCAAAGCTTTTGAATTTCCTGCTTTTATTGCGGCAGCAATATTGTCAAGATCACCTGTTACTGTTGCAAATATAAAAAGTGGCAGGGCCAACAGTAATATAGATGCTTTTTTAAAATTAAATTTTGTCATGGCTGTTATTGTTTGGTCAATGCACTTAAATTGCTAAAACCATACCAAAATTAAGAAAAGTTTAACAATACGGGGGGATGTAGGATAAAGGACATAGGATATAGGACAGACATAGGACATGGGAAAGGGACATATGACGTATGACCTATGACATAGGACCTATGATACGAAAATTTTGTAGGAAAATTTAACTTCATACTTCTTTTTGGTTTCAGGTATCAAGTATCAGGAATCAGGAAAACAAAGGGTAGGATTTACATCCGGAGGAAGTGAGGCTTTCGCCCTTAGCGAAGGTCTCACTACGTTACAGGTATCAAGAATCAGGAATCAGGAAAACGAAGGGTGGGATTTGCATTCGGAGGAAGTGAGGCTTTCGCTCTAAGCGAAGGTCTCACTAACGTTAAATTCCAAAAATTTCGCCAGTAATTTAAACTCCTTGTCCTCCATAGTCCTCCATAGCTTTAGCGCAGGAGGACTTCTCCTTTCTCCTCTCTCCTTTCTCCTAAGTATGGACACACAATCGGTCCGCAAAGTAAACACGGGTCATGGGACACAGGGCACAAGAATGGACATTGAAAGGGGACACGTGACAGCCGTACTCCTCGGATTCACGGCTCACGATTCACGGCTCACGATTATCTTTGCAGTAATGAATACAAACAAACGTGCGATGTTAATTATCATGGATGGCTGGGGACATGGTAAAAATGCTGCTGCTTCAGCTATTGCGCAGGCGAATACTCCGAATGTAAATAGTTATTATAAAAAATATCCCAATGCTGAATTAAGAACCGATGGTGAATTTGTGGGATTGCCGGAAGGACAAATGGGAAATAGCGAAGTTGGGCATTTAAATCTAGGGGCCGGAAGAATTGTATATCAGGAATTACAAAGAATATCAGTTGCTATTAAAAATGGCGAATTGGCAAAGAATCATATTTTATTAAATGCAATTGAATATGCGAATGCAAATAATAAAAATATACATTTAATGGGATTGGTGAGTGATGGCGGCGTGCATTCACATATAGATCATTTGATGGGACTTTGTGAGATATTAAAAGATAAAAATGCGAATATGGATAAATTGTTTATTCACGCATTTACCGATGGTCGCGATTGTGATCCTAAAAGCGGAAGCGGTTTTATAAAAAAATTAGAATCACATTTAAAAGTTACCGGAGGAAAAATAGCTAGTGTTTGTGGGAGATATTTTGCAATGGACAGAGATAAACGTTGGGAACGCATTAAACTTGCCTACGACCTTTTAGTACATGGGTTCGGAACTCCCACTAAAGATCCGGTAAAAAGTCTGGAAGATAATTATCAGGATGATATAACGGATGAATTTATAAAACCCATTGTTTGCGTGGATGAAAATAATGAACCGATATCAACTATTAAATCAGACGATGTAGTTATTGTATTTAATTTCAGAACAGATCGCTGCAGACAGATCACTACTGTATTAACTCAAGCGGATTTTCCGGAATTTAATATGTTTAAAATGGAGCTCCATTATATTACAATGTCAATGTATGACCACAGTTGGACGAATATAGGTGTTCTTTTTGAAAAAGATGATCTTTCAAAAACACTGGGTGAAATACTAGAAGCTAATAATTTAAAACAGATCAGAATTGCTGAAACAGAAAAATATCCACACGTTACCTTTTTCTTTAGTGGTGGCAGAGAAAAAGAATTTGAAGGAGAAAAAAGAATTATGATTCCTTCACCAAAAGTTGCAACCTATGATCTTCAACCTGAAATGAGCGCTTATATTGTGAAAGATGCAATAGTTGCAGAACTGAATAAAAAAGAAACAGACTTCATTTGTCTCAATTTCGCAAATACCGATATGGTAGGGCACACAGGAATTTTTTCCGCTGCTATAAAGGCATGCGAAGCTGTTGACACCTGTGTTGGAGAGGTAGTGGATGCTGCATTAAATAATAATTACGATGTAATACTTACGGCAGATCATGGAAATTCCGACAATGAAATAAATGAGGATGGGACTCCGAATACACAACATTCTACAAATCCGGTCCCCGTATTTTATATTTCCAATGAAAATAGATTTACTTCTATAAAAGATGGAAAGTTGGGTGATATTGCTCCTACGCTATTGAACATAATGGGATTGAATATTCCGCCCGAAATGAGCGGTGAGATATTGGTGCGATGAAATTAATTTGTATGATCAATAGGATTTAGTCGAAATATTTATTATATTTCGAAAATTATGACATTAAAAGATAAATATAAAAACGCCCTGGCGCTTGGCGAGAAGTTACAGATCAAAGATGGTTATGTAACAGAAGAAAATGGCAAATTAAAAATTGGCGGCACAACTCAGTATCAACTTGAAAAAGACCGATTATGGGATGCAATTAAAAAAGATGGCGGAGAAAACCCCACAGATTTAGTTGCTGATATTAAAGTAACCGACAATTCTATTTATGGCATCCATACAGTAGAATCCGGTGACACATTAAGCAAAATAGCCAAAAGCGCTTATGGTGATGCAAATAGTTATATGAAAATATTTGAGGCGAACAGAGATAAACTGAATGATCCAAATATGATCAAGGTTGGGCAGGATTTGGTGATACCTAATTAAGAATCTTAATATTTAAAGTCTTTAATTCACCTTGTTTTTTGCACCAGCAAAACGCTGGCTGTTCATTTGTGAATTCGTGGATTTCTTTTCCCACATAATACAGTTAAAAATTGCCACGAATGCACGAATAAAATTTTCATGCATTTGTGGCAATTTAAGTATTATTCCATCTCCGAATAATATTTAAAGAACCAAGGTAAGGTTTCTATTCCTTTATAATAATTGAACAAACCATATTTTTCATTTGGTGAGTGAATATTATCGCTGTTCAATCCGAATCCCATTAAAATACTTTTTGCACCTAATACTTTTTCGAATAACGCAACTATTGGAATACTTCCTCCCTCGCGTGTTGGTATTGGTTTTTTTCCGAAAGTTTTTTCCATTGCCTTTGCGCTTGCCTGTAATGCAGGAAAATCCATCGGAACAACAACAGGTTCGCCGCCGTGATGATGTGTTACTTTTACTTTTACATAATCGGGTGCAATAGCTTTAAAATGTGCTTCAAAAAGATCGGCAATTTTATGTGACTCCTGATGCGGTACTAATCGCATTGAAATTTTCGCAAAAGCTTTGGAAGGTAAAACAGTTTTACTTCCTTCGCCGGTGTATCCTCCCCAAATTCCATTAACATCTAAAGTTGGTCGTATGGAAACGCGTTCCAAAGAAGTGTATCCTTTTTCTCCCTTCACATCATTTACACCGAGATCTTTTTTATATTCTTCGAGATCAAATGGTGTTTTACCCATTTCTTTTCTTTCTGCTTCTGTAACAATTTCCACATCATCGTAAAATCCCTTAACAGTGATATGTCCGTCTTTATCAATTAATGAAGAGATCATATCACATAACGTGTTTATTGGATTTGCAACACTTCCACCATACACTCCCGAATGCAGATCTCGATTCGGACCTGTTACTTCCACTTCCATATAACTTAATCCGCGTAAACCTACTGTTATACTCGGAACATCATTTGCAATAATAGAAGTATCAGAAATTAAAATAACATCGCATTTTAATTTTTCCTTATTTGCCGAAATAAATTCGCCTAAATGGGCGGAACCAACTTCCTCCTCTCCTTCTATAATAAATTTAATATTACATGGCAATGCATTATTCTGCATCATTGCTTCAAATGCTTTTACGTGCATATAAACCTGACCTTTGTCATCACAAGCTCCGCGTGCATAAATATTTCCATCTTTTATTACAGGTTCAAAAGGAGGTGAATCCCAAAGTGAAACCGGATCGGCAGGTTGCACATCATAATGTCCGTAACATAACACTGTTGGTTTTGAAGGATCAATTATTTTTTGTCCGAAAACAATGGGGTGACCAGCTGTTGGGCATACTTCCACATTGTCAGCTCCGGCTTTCCGCAAACTTTCTGCAACTGCTTCGGCACATCGCGCAACATCTTCTTTATATTTTGGGTCGGCACTTACACTTGGTATACGCAACAGTGCGAGTAACTCATCCAGAAGGCGGTCTTTGTTGGTTTCGATATAATTATTGATGAAATCCATTGTGATTAATTTTACGGTAAAGTTAAGCAAAAAGGAGGACACAGGATGCGGGAGACGGGACATAGGACATAGGACATACGACATAGGACATAGGACATACGACATAGGACATACGACATAGGACATACGACATAGGACATACGACATAGGACATATGACTTAGGACATACGACATAGGACATATGACTTAGGACTGTTTTCAGTTAAAATATTATTTTAATTTATTATTGATACATTAAAGTAAAATTGAAGATTGGAGTTTTATTTTTATTATATTTCTTCGTGTAAACTTTGTGTCATACAAGCCTTTGTGGTAAAAAAATCTTCAATAGGAAAATAAACTTTAATTCCAACAATAATTACTTCCTGTTTCCTTACCGCACTTCCCGTCTTCCCGGCTACTCTACTCATCTTGCAAACCGATAATTCCATCCCATCCATCCTTGCAAACCACCTGTATGTATGATGCAAATTTTTTCAGTTGAGGATATTAATTTTTTTTCGATGAGGTCGAATACTGCGTAACATGTTTTTGAAGTATAGATGGGGTCTAGCGGTATCTTATAATCGTTTTCAAATTGTTTGATAAATTTAATTAGTGCCGGATCGTATTTCGCATATCCACCAAAGTGATAATCGGTGATTATATACCATTCAACTTTATTTGCAAGGCTATTATTTTGAACTAGCGTTTTAATATTATCCGTTAAAACATCCTTGCCCTTTAACACCGAAATACCGGTGATCTTTGATGTAAGTCCGGGAGTGGCAATTAATCCTGCTAAAGTACCTCCTGTTCCGGTAGCACAGAATATCTGATCGTAAGTATTTTCAATTCCTGATAATATTTCTGAGCAACCTTTTACAGCCAGATCATTAGACCCTCCTTCAGGAATTAAATAAAAATCACCATATTTTTCTTCCAGCAACTTAAGAAATTGTTTGTCCTGTTTATTTTTATATTGCTCTCTGGAAACAAAAACCAATTCCATCCCTGCGTTTCGCACAAATTGCAATGTCGGATTTTTAAGATCATCTTCTCCGCGAATGATACCAATAGTTTTGAATTGATATTTTTCGCCTGCCACAGCTGTTGCATGAATATGATTGGAGAAAGCCCCGCCAAAAGTGAGCAATGTTGTTTTTCCTAAGTTCTTTGCTTCCTCGAGATTGTATTTCAGTTTGAAATATTTATTGCCTTGTATTTCGGGAAATGCGATATCCAACCGCAGCATATCGATGTAGTGACCTTTGTATTTGATTTGGGAGATTGGGATCATATTGGTGAAAGTAGAACTTTATTTTATTATTAGGAAATTTTAGCAGAGCACCAAAGAACCCTTTCTTGTAAAATCATAAATTTCATTTTTATTTAAAAGTTATTAAATTTACATATATAAAAGGATTAAGAACTTTAAAATCATCTAAATCTGTACAAAAATTTTATATCGAATAAAGGCAAAAGAAAAAATACACCCAAATAATTAATTTATAACTAACCAATGCCCCTATTAATTGTTGGCCTGATATCTGGATTATTAAGCATTTTCGCTTTTATATATGGCAAAGATTTTTGGGTATATATTTTAATTTTCCTCTCTACATTAACCATAAGATTGCACTTTTCGAGTCAGGAAAATTATCTTCATAATTGGGATGAAAGATATCACGCCCTTGTTGCAAAAAACTTAACGGAAAACCCTATAAATCCTGTATTAAGAAAAGATGCTGTTTTACCTTATGAATATACAGAATGGTGGGGTAATCATGTTTGGCTTCACAAACAACCATTATTCTTATGGCAAATTGCATTAAGTATGAAAATTTTTGGGGTTAATGAATTCGCAGTCAGATTCCCGAGTGCTATATTGTGTGCATTGCTTGCCTTAATAATTTACAGAATTGGAATTCTTTTTAAAAGAAAAACTGCAGGGTTCATTTCTTCGCTACTATTTTGCTTCTCATTTTTTTCCATTGAATTATCTACTGGAGCGATCGGAATGGACCATAATGATATTGCAGCAACTTTTTATATCTCAGCATCCTTATGGGCATTAATTGAATACTATAAGTCAAAGAAGGTTAAATGGTTAATATTGATTGGCGTTTTTTCTGGTTTGGCAATTTTAGTTAAATGGCTTGTAGGCTTGTTAGTATATGCCTGCTGGGGGTTATGTTTAATTATATATGAAAATAAAACAACATACCTTAAAGAATTAAAGGGAATTGTTATATCACTTGGAATAACTATTTTAATATTCTTACCCTGGCAAATTTATACATTTATACAATTCCCTACCGAAGCAATTTATGAATTTAATTTTAACCGGCAACACATTTCAAGAGCAGTTGAAAGCCATAGCGGAAGTAATTTATTTTATTTAAACAATATATTTGAACACTATGGACCTTTGGGAATACCAATGATAATTTTAGGCTTAATCACCCTGTTTATTTCTAAATTAGAAAACAAATTCAAATTTTTATTAGTCTCCATTATTGTTATACCCTATCTATTTTTTTCATTACTATCCTCCACCAAGACCTTAGGTTATGTTTTTCATATTGCTCCTTATTTTATTTTTGTTTCAACTTTGTGTTTTGAATGGATGCTGACACAAATTAATGGAAAATTTGGTTTATTTACTGAAAGAATTGCCCTGTTTTTAATTTCAATTTCAATAAGTTATTTTGCATTTAGATATGAAACCTTAAATAATTTTCATTCAAATGGCATTTCCACTTATAATTGGGAAAATAAGGAAGCGAAGGAACATAATACGGAAATCTACAAATCCCTGGATACTTATTTGAATGGCAAATATGTCGTTTTTAATTGTAAGGGAATGGAGGATGTTGAAGCAATGTTTTACTCAAACCAAAATGTTTATAATTGGTGGCCAAAAGAAAATCAAATCGATTCCTTAAAACAAGAGGGTTATAAAATTGCGGCCTTTACATCTCATAGCAATCAAATACTGCCTGATTTTATTTTAAATGATCCCCAAATAATAATAATTGATATGGAGTTATATTAATTATCCTTTGTACAATTGTTTATCTTTTTCAAAAACCTTAGTTCAGTCCTAAAGCAGAAAAACCGTCGTGAAGAAGAACGGAGTTCACTTCACGACGGTTTTTCTGCTTTACGGTGGAGATAGTGAGATTAACTTCGTTGGTCTCTGAAGTGGGGGCCTAACAAAAAAATCCAAAGCCTTCGCTGCGCTCAAATTTAAAATCTCATTTTTTTCATCTTGCAAGAGACTTGCTGATGAAAAAAATGAGATTTTAAATTTATTCCACTTTGTGGAATGGCTTTGAATTTTTTAGTGGAGATAGTGAGACTCGAACTCACGACCCCTTGCATGCCATGCAAGTACTCTAGCCAACTGAGCTATACCCCCGGTTTGGGCAAAGATAAAGTATTAAATTCAACTTATGATTGTAGAAATTTGTAAATAAATTTCGCAGTTCTTTCTGAAGCACCTGCAATACCAAGTTTTTCTTTCAAAATTTGATATTCCTCACGCATTGTTGATCTGTATTCATCGTTATAGACTAATCGTTCAAAATGCATACGAAGATTTTTTTCATTTAACCGAAACTGAATTAATTCGGGAACAACTTCTTTGCCAGCTATTAAATTCACTAGTGAGATGTATTTTACTTTAATGAGCTGTTTTGCGATCGCGTACGATATTACAGAACCTTTGTAACAAACTATTTGCGGAACATTAAATAAGGCTGTTTCCAATGTTGCAGTTCCGGAGGTTACCAATGCAGCCTCACTATGCTGCAATACGTCGTAAGTTTGATTTAGCAGATAATGTACATTGTGCTCACGAACAAATTGCGTGTAAAAATTCTTTTCTATTCCCGGAGCACAGGCCACTACAAACTGAAATTTTGGAAAATGTTTTGCCATTGATAACATGATAGGCAATTTCACAGCGATCTCTTGTTTTCTGCTTCCTGATAACACAGCGATAATCGGATCGGAAGTGAGGGCATTTTTTTTATAAAAGAGCGGGTCTTTAATTTTATCCGAAATTTCATCAAGCAGGGGATGCCCCACATATTCTACCTCGTAGTTAAATTTTTTATAGAATTCTTTTTCAAAAGGAAGAATCACATAAAGTTTATCTACATATTTTTTTAATATTTCCACTCTTGAACTTTTCCATGCCCAGAGTTGTGGAGAAATATAATACAAAACCTTTAGTCCGGCTTTTTTCGCAAAAGGAGCAATACGTAAATTAAATCCCGGGTAATCAACGAGAATAACACAATCGGGGTTGAAAGAAACAATATCTTTTTTACACAGCTCAATATTATTTAAAATAGCTCTGAGATGTAATGCCACCTCAACAAATCCCATATAAGCAGTTTCTTTATAATGTTTGAAGAGTTCAACACCTTGCTCCTTCATTTTATCTCCCCCGAAACCACGAAATTCAGCATTGATATCCAGTAATCGAATCTCCTCAATAAGATTTGCTGCATGCAGATCACCTGAGGCTTCACCGGCTATTATATAATATCGCATATCATCATTTCAAATTATTAAAACAAATTGGAATTATGCAATACATAATAATATACCAGCATAAAAATTGCAAATAAAACTGTCACGATACCTACACCGCGCAAACAATTGTCCTTTCTTACCCGGATATAGATCACAAATGGAATAATATTAAAAAAAACCGCGAGTGTTGCAATAAATCTTTCGGTTACACCTCCAAATGGTTTTGCATTGATGGTTACATTTCCGATCAAATTATTATTCAAAGTATAAAAAGCATAAAAAACGGTAACCGTAAAAAATGCGGAAACCAACATGCCTACAAAAATATTATCTTCCTGTAATTTACTCATATAATTATCCTAAGTCGTGAATAGAATCAGAAGTGTCAATAAATATTTTACCTGTATTTTCTGAAGTGGTATCTAATTTCCAGGTGTTATTAAAAAAACTGATCGCGTGATGCGCAGTAAGATCAAATTGAACCGGCACAACAGATACATATCCATTGGTAAGTGCCCATTCATCGGTGTCTTCTCCTTTGTCGTAGTTTACAAATTTTCCGGTCAACCAATAATATTTTCTTCCAATGGGATCAAAACGTTCGTCGTATTCCTCCTCCCATTTTGCAACGGCTTGACGGCAAATTTTTAATCCTCTTAATTCGGATGCATTGAGAGCGGGAATATTTACATTGAGCAGTGTTGCATTTGGCAAACCGAAAGTAAGGATCTGTTGTGCAATGAAATTTGCATATTTTGCAGCCCCGCTAAAATCAGCATCAAAAGCAAAATTCAGCAAAGAAAAACCAACTGCGGGAATACCTTCTATACTTGCTTCAACGGCAGCACTCATAGTTCCGGAATAAATAATATTGATGGAAGAGTTGGAACCGTGATTAATTCCGGAAACACAGAGTTCGGGTTTTTTGTGTAATATTTTATCCTTTGCAAGTTTAACACAATCAACGGGAGTTCCACTGCAGGAATATGCTTCAATATCGCCGAAAATATCCACCTTTTTTAATCGAAGCGGATCGTTGAGTGTTATTGCATGACCCATTCCACTTTGTGGTTTATCAGGAGCCACAACCACAACCTGCCCAAGCGGTTTTACGGCATCAATTAAAGCACGAATTCCAGGTGCATGAATGCCATCATCGTTGGTAACTAGTATAACAGGTTTATTCTTTTCAGACATTAAAAATTATTAAAGAGATGAGATATACAACTAAACGAAAAAATATATTGATCTATTCGAATTTGATCGAAATTAATTGTCCTTCATTTGTGTAATATTTTCCGAATCCGGTGTTGGAGTATTTTCATTATTTCCTAATAGAGGCTGCAATTCAACCGGTAAAATACCATTGCTGGATCTAAAACTACCAAGATTATTAACAACCTTATCCAGAAAACCTTCCTTAGAAATTCTGATAGACATATTTGAATTTGCCAAAGCAGATATATCACAAATACCATTTACATCAGTTTCACAAATGGGTTGTGTTTTCGGGCTTTCCACAAGAGTAATTCTTGCTTTGGTAATAGGTTTCAGATTGGTATCATACACATATATTTCTGTAAGAGCCAATGCTTCGGTTACTCCATAAATATCATCACTTCCCTGACCTCCGGGTCGGTTTGAAGTAACATACCCTCTCCCATTTCTAACAATAAATCCAAAATCATCGTAAGATGTATTTAATGGTTGTCCCGCATTTAAAGGAACTGACCAATGATCACCTTCCCTATATGATTTAAAAACATCCATACCACCAAAACCTGGTAACCAGTTGCTTGAAAAATATAAATTACCCTCGGGATCCATATATGGAAATAATTCATCACCACTTGTATTAATAACTGGTCCCATATTTTTAACAGCGCTCCACCCATCCCCCTTTTTGGTAACAAAATAAAGGTCAGTTCCACCATATCCACCGGGTTTATCTGAAGAAAAAATCAAAATACTTCCGTCCGGTGCTAAGGCAGGATGTCCTACTGAATAAGATTTTGAATTAAAAGGCATAGACCTTGGTGCCAAAAATTTATTATCGATATAATTTGAATAAAACATTTGAAGTTTTACCTCATCATCTTTGGAGGTAATTGTTCTGTTTTTATTGTGATTATTTCTTGTAAAGTAGAGTGTTTCATCTAATTGGTCGTAATAAGGTGCAGCTTCATGTAAATCGCTGTTTACCGCATTATTTAATTTGATCACCGACCAGATCGAATCGTTTTTCATTTCGCTGAAATACAGGTCATAATAAGGTAATCCTGTGCTAACATTCATTTTCTGTCCTCCGCTTCCGGCGTAAATAATACCCTTTTTAAAAAATGTTGGCGTTATTTCAGAGCCCGGTGAATTTATTCCAATGCTATCGAGTATGTATAACGGCGGTTTACTTTCATTAGCCAGAGCCCAATCGCAGGTTGAAGCCAGATAAAACCCATCATCATCGTAAGCGCCATATTTTAAAAACCAGGATTTTGCAGATCTGTATTTTCCATTTGTTTTTAAAAGGTTTGCATAATTGTAAATAATATCAACATCGGCAGTGCTTTGATTAACAATTACTTCATACCAGAATTCAGCTTCCCTGGGCAGGTTCATATTTCTATAACACTCTGCCAATTTATAATTTACATCAAAGTTGTAATTCTGTTGCAAGTAAGTAAGATAAATTTTTGCCGCTTCACTATACACCTTATTATCGTACAATTTATTTGCACGATCAATATAATCGTCTTGTGCAACAGCTATTTGAGTTGTTACTAAACCAAAAAACACAAAAACCATTTTTAATTTATGCATAAGTTATTGTTTCAGAAAAACCTTGGGTTTTTAATGTTTGTATTATTTTTATGAAAACGATATATAAAAAACACCTCATGTGTAGGGCTTAAAAAAGCAACATCTTCCGTTGATAATGTATTATAGGAATATCCTAACCCCGCATCGTGTTTCTGTAAAATATTATCGGCAGAAAACATATATTGGGCGATAAAATTGAAACTATTATTGGTTCTATATCCACCTCCTACCAAAAACGTATTATAGAAAATAAAGTTGAGGTTAATATCTATTTGGGAAGGTATATTCTCTCCTTTTTTAAAAAGTGCATCAGGTTTGACAGAAAAATTATCTGTTAATTTGATCAAAGTTCCAATTGTTGCGAACAAATTTGAAGTTTGATCAAATGCATCGTCGTAAGTAGAATCGCTTGCAGTTGCCGATTCGTCATTACTTGTTAAAAGCGTTGGAGAGGAAAATCCAACGTAAAATTTATCGTTGTGAAGATAAACCCCGGCTCCGAAATTTGGTTTTATATAATTGTCAACTTTTCCATCGAATGCAGGATCACCATCATTAAATGCATCCAGTTCCTGATAGTTGATTGAATGGTTGGTTAAGGATGCTTCCAATCCAACCGCAAGTGTAAGTTTTGAATTTAAATGTGCACGATAAGCATAATCCAATCCTATGGAACTTGAGTTTGTTACACCAATTCTATCATGATAAAATTTAACCCCTAATCCAACCTTATCGTTTGCTAATGGAAGATGAGCTGTAAAAGATTCTGTTGATGGTGCACCTGAAATATTAACGGAATGCCTATGAACAAAAAAGTTAGTTTCAAATGCACCCTTGCTTCCTGCATAAGCTGGGTTAAATACTAACTGATTAAAATGATATTGTTCATATAACGGTAAGTTTTGTCCAAATATATAACCGGGCAAACCGACAAACAATAAAAAATACAATAAGGTTGTTTTTTTCATCTCTTTATAACTATAAAACCGGTTAATGGATCTGGTGCTTCTTCAAGACGTAAAATATAAAAATAGGTGCCTTCCGGTACATCGCCTGAGACAGAAACAAATTCTACATTGGATCTGCCATTCCACATTTTTACATCATTATTTGCTTCAAATACTAAACTGCTCCACCTGTCATATATTTTTAGATTGTATTTGGGATAATTTTCAATGCCGACAATATCGAGAAGATCATTTATACCATCACCATTAGGTGAAAAAGAGTTAGGAACAAATACCAGATCATCAATAACAACTGTTTCGGTAACCACTACATGCACAAAAGCTGTATCACACAATGATGGAATATTATCATCACAAACAATATAAGCGAAATCATCAACTGTTTCCACCGACGAACTATAATTTAAAGTATTAGAGGCCGATATTTCAACAGAACCTGTTATACCCGGAGCAATTAATTCTGTTATGGTCAATCCATCGCCATCTCCGTCAAAATCATTCGCCAGAACATTAAAGTCGGATGCCACATCCACTAAAATATTAAAAGTATCATTTACTGCAACGGGTTTATTAAAATTAGTTGTAAGTACATTAATATAAACTGTTGCGGTATCGCAATAAATATCGGAACCTAATTTACATACCCGGTAGATTATAGAATCTTGTCCAACAAAATTAAATGCAGGTTCGTAATAAATATATTCTCCAATTTCAGGAAAGAAAGGCAAAATAGTGGTGGTGCCGGGAAAGGCATCAACAAGAATTTCAAATTCCATACCCTGCTCATCCACATCAATATCATTTAACAATAATTCGATATTGAAAGGTGTATTAATATATGTATTTACAAAGTCATCAATTGCAATAGGCGCATCGTCAACTGAATCAATTTCAATATCAACAAATGCCGAACCGCATTCCACGGGTTCTGTATTTGCACAAATGGTATATTCGAAAATGTCGTCACCTGCATAATTTGCATTTGGGGTATAAATGATCAGATCATTTACATCATCAACAGTCGCAAATCCGTGTACCGGTGAAATAGAAATTTCTATATAAATATCTGTTTCAAGGGTGAGATTAATGTCATTTGATTTTACATCAAACACAGCTCCGGGATAATCCTCAATAATATTATAGGAATCATCGCCCATAATCCAAAGCTGGGCTTTCGATACGTATGCAAAAGACATAAACATTATCAGCAAAAGTGCAGATCTCAACTCACATCGTAAAATCATCATCCAAAAATAGAAATTTATTCTTCATTTAAAAACGGGTATCGATAATCAGTTGGTGGATTAAAGGTTTCTTTGATGGATCTTGGTGACACCCATCGCAATAGGTTAAGGATAGAACCTGCTTTATCATTGGTTCCTGAGGCACGAGCACCGCCAAAAGGCTGTTGACCTACAACAGCTCCGGTAGGTTTATCATTTATATAAAAATTACCGGCAGCATGTCGCAATTTGTTAGTTGCGGTAATAATTTCATATCTATCCTGTGAAAATATTGCTCCTGTTAAGGCATATGGAGAGGTTGAATTCACAATATCGAGGGTTTCTTCCCATTTATTTTCATCATACACATAAACAGTAAGCACCGGACCAAAAATTTCTTCACACATACTTCTATATTTTGCGTCCTTTGCCAGCATTATGGTAGGCTCAATAAAATATCCTTTAGATTTATCAAAATTCCCACCGGCAACTATCTCCAGACCATCCTCCTTTGCTTTTGATATATAAGCGGAGATAGTATCAAATGCCTTTTCATCAATAACGGCATTAATAAAATTGGAGAAATCATCTACAACTCCCATTTTCATAGATGCGAGGTCCTCCTGAACATATTTTTTCACCTCAGGCCAAAGATTTGAGGGAATATAGGCCCTGCTGGCAGCCGAACATTTTTGCCCCTGAAACTCAAATGCTCCGCGGCTCATAGCTGTTGCCAGTGCTTTTGCATTTGCACTTTTATGGGCGATTATAAAATCTTTGCCACCCGTTTCTCCAACTATGCGTGGATAGGTTCTATAATTCGCGATATTTTCGCCTATTGTGGTCCAAATAGTTCTAAAAACAGAAGTTGAGCCTGTAAAATGAATACCGGCAAAATCGGGATGTGAAAAAATTACTTTTCCTGCCTCTGTGCCGCTAACATGTACCAGATTTATTACACCGTCAGGCAATCCGGCCTCACGTAATATTTCCATGATCACCCAGGCGGAGTAAATCTGTGTATTAGAAGTTTTCCAGACAACGGTATTACCCATCATGGCCGGAGCCGTTGGTAAATTGCCACCGATACTGGTGAAATTAAAGGGTGTCAATGCAAATACAAATCCCTCCAAAGCCCTGTGTTCCATGCGATTCCACATTCCTGCCCCACTTTCGGGCTGGTCGGTATACACCTTGGTCATAAACTCCACATTAAATCTCCAGAAGTCTATTAATTCGCAAGCTGCGTCAATTTCGGCTTGAAAACAATTTTTACTCTGGGCAAGCATAGTAGCGGCATTCATTTTATATCGATAGGGACCTGTTAGAAGGTCAGCCGCCTTTAAAAAAATAGCAGCTCTTTGCTCCCAAGGCGTATTTTCCCACTGAAGTTTTGCCTTCAAAGCTGCGTCAATAGCCATTTTCACATGACTTTCATCCCCTTTATGATATACACCCAGCGTATGCGATAATTCATGGGGCGGGTGAATGGATATTGTTTTTCCGGTTCTCACTTCTCTCCCATCAATAAACATAGGGATATCAACAGTTGTAGCCTTAAGTTCGGCAATTGCTTGTTTTAATAATTTGCGTTCGGAAGTGCCCGGAGCATAACTTTTAACAGGTTCATTCAGCGCCTTCGGGACTTGAAAAAATGCGTTCGACATGATTTATTTAATTGTAGGTGCAAAGATAGGGAAGGGGGAATTGAAATTGTCAATTGACAATGACAATTTCAACGGTCGGTTCTGGGTTCTGACATGTAGTAGATCTCCTGCGTCGATCACTACATGTTAAAGTTCTGAGTTCAGTATGGAGGTAAATCCGATTATCATTTATCGCGTCCAACTGTTTACTGTGACTGAGACTGCGACTGGTTCTGGGTTCTGACATGTAGTAGATCTCCTGCGTTGATCACTACATTTTGCGGTTCTGAGTTCTGAGTTCTGGGTTCTGGGTTCTGGGTTCAATGCGGAGGAAAATTTACCGGGTGTCGATTGTTTAATGTTCTTTATTCCTTGTTCTTTACCTGCCTACCGGCAGCTACTGTGTACCCACATCTTTTATAATTCTTACCGCAATTAGTAATTTATTAAATTGTTCAAGTCCAATTTTAAGTGTGATAACACCCGGTATGCCCTGTGATACATATCCTTTCCATCCGCCCATTCTGCCTATAATCCAGGCAGCCCATTTGATGCTGGTCTTGTTGTAGGGATTTTTTTGTTTTTCTGTGGAGCCTTCCAGATCTGCATTCATTATTTCTAATAGCTTAATTTGTTCATCATCAAAAGCCACCTTTATTGGCTGACCAGTGGTTGGATCTCCAAAACTTAAATTCATTTGTAAAATTTTAAGGATTACCGTTAATTGCATGATTACCAATTTACGAATTGACCAGCCACTTTCTAATTCTGATTCCTCAATACCAAATCCATCTTTTTTTAATAATCTGAATACTTGCTCGATATTCCATCTGGAGGAATACCATTTAATGATCTGTAATGCCTGATCAAATGTTTCTATTTTATGCGTGGTTAATAATTTCCAATTGATTTTAGTAGAACTTTTACCTTCCTCCACTGCTGATATACAATACAGAGGAATGGACGCCGGATA
>JBGAWP010000018.1:0-59770 GCA_044227505.1 Chitinophagales bacterium
GCCGGTTTTACATCTATAATTATTGAGGAAAGAGCTATACAGTTACCGGCATTTTTCACTGTAACAGTATACGTTGTAGTTGTTGTTGGCCAAACCAAATGCACATCCTCATAAACACCTCCCGGGATCCATTCATAAACATAGGGCGGTACTCCATAAAATCCGGATGCATAAAGATCAATGGTATCTCCGGCACAAATAGTAAAATCAGGATGCAGATCCGATTCTTCCGGATTTTCTTCCACTGTTTTTCCTTCAATGGTAATTACCCAACTTCCGGCAGGCATAAAATGACATAATATTCCGCAAGGTGGTTGTGTACAACTGCAATGCCAGGTGCGCATTTCAAAGGTGAAATTGTAATCGGCACATTGCGGTGGAATACAGGCTATGGTATTAAACATATCAAGATCTACACCGTAACATGTTCCCGCAGTGTCGCCGGCGGGAGGCAGACAGGTCCAGAATGAACCTACAGCAGGGGAATCATCACAAATTCCGAGAATTCGAAATGCAGCTTCTTTCATTAAACAATCGGTAACAAAAAAACATCCGAAATTCTGAGAATAATACGTGCCATCGAAATACGCAGCAGTTAATGTTGTTTTTCCGGGAACAACAATATCCAAAGAATAAGAACAAAAATCAGCTTCATTCCAACACAAAGGATCAAATTCAAATCCGATATCACCGGCAACATAAGTTGCTTCTCCAATTAATGTCGGATCAATTACAACAGGATACATTCTTTCCGGAGCAATGAGCCATTTTGTATTAACTTTAATTTGTAAAATATATCCGCCTTCCTTTTTTATTAATTTATATGCAACAGCATCCACCTGATCCTGATGATGCGTTTTTTCATTGCTCTGATCGAGAATAATAGGTTTATCAATGCGCAACATCGGTAAACCAAATTCATTTTTTAATACAAGTTTTCCTTTCCAGTCGCCGTTATCTAAATAATATCCATCGGCATCTTCTTCCGCAAAATGATATCCAACAGGAAGATCAATAAATTCTTCAATAATTAAATAATCGGAATTAATATCAATTATGCTTTTATCATGAATAATAAAATTTGTTTTTATTCCTCCTTTTCGAAATGCAATTTCTCCATCCACCCCCTTAAATATATTTTTTATCCAAGCACCATCTCTTCCAACAGTATGTTCGGAAGTATTAAAATATTGCGCGGCGCTAAATGTATTTTCTGTTTGAAATAATAATTTCAGATCGTCGTTAAATCTGAAATTCAGGTCTTTGATGGTAATGGAAGTATGGTTGTTTACAAAATCAATTTGTGTTGGAAGCGGCTGAGCATCAGCAAGATATATTCCATTTACGGCACTGGGGTGAAGATAAAAATCAATGGCGCGCATAAATCCGTTATGATCAACAAAATTTATGGGACCATATGCTTGTTGCGTATAAAAAGTTTTCCCTTCCGAATTGTTTTTAATATAATATCTGGAATCTACTGTTCTTTTTTGAATTAATTCATAACAATCATCCGGGGCATTAATAGGTAAAATTCCGAAATCGGGATTGGAACGATATTGTTCGGGAGTATTGTCGAGTAATTCTTTGGAAATAATTTTTTGCGGAATATATTTTCCTGCTGATGGTTCGGTAAATGAGGTATAGTCATTTTTTTTTACCTGCATTTGCTGTTGTGCAAATACAATCTGCATTGCAGCAATGAGGATAAAAAAAAACAATATTCTCTTCATAATATTAAAACTCCCTGTCAGTACCATTTGTAAAAAACGGAACAAAACACAATCAAATTCAAACAAAATATTACTACGGAAATAATTATTTCCGTAGTAATACAATATTATCGCACCAATGTAATATTCCCTTGCAATTGAATAGTATTTCCATTGCCACCCGTTGCGCTTAATACATATACGTATGATCCCATTTCCTGCGCTACTCCTTTATAGGTTCCATCCCAACACATTTCCTGATTATTGATTATACCTACATTATCAGAAAAATAAACCTGTTCGCCCCAGCGGTTATATACGGAAATTTCAAAATCGACCACTGCTGAACCAATAATTAAAAGAAAATCATTTGTTCCGTCGCCATTCGGTGAAAATGCCGTAGGAATATCAACGATAGGATCACATACATCTATTACTTCATTCACAACAAATGTTTTTGTGATATCGCAAGCATCCTCCGCAGTATTTATTGTTACGGTATATGTTCCGAATAATCCCACTTCAATGGTTTGTGTTGTTGCTCCGGTATTCCAACTATAGCTGGAACCTTCATAACCTGCATCCAATTCCACAATTCCGCCGATACAATATTCGGCAGTATCAAATTCAGCAAAAGGATATTCTACAAATGCGGTAAGGGTATCGTAACTCGTACATCCCTCATCATCTTCTGCAACTACTAAATAACTGGTAGTGCTATCGGGATAAACTGTAAAATAAAAATCGTCGGAAAGCAATGAATCGGTTTGCAATTCGTACCATTCATAATAAGGAACTCCAACTGTGAGTGTGCTGAAAATAGCTGCTTCGCCAACACAAATGGTTACATCATCTCCTCCTTCAACAGGAATTGTTTCAATTACCGTAATTGTTTTTGTTCCGCTTCCGCTTCCACATTCATTTAATGCGAAAATATTTAAAGTATATACGCCGGCTTCATCCCAAACAACTCCAACCACATTATTGGAAGTATCCACAATTGTTCCTCCGCTTAACGACCAATCATAATATGTTGTAATAAAATATGGAACATTGAAATAAGTAGTATCACCGGTACAAGCTTTCGGAGGACCACTGATGGTTACTATCGGAACATCAATAACATGGAAAGTAACATATTCACTCCATGGTCCAGGGCAACCGAAACTAATTTCTCTTACACGTAAAGTAACATCCCCTGTTGCGCCTGTAAAATCAATATATATCGGATTATATGGCCAAACAAATGGAGTTCCGACACCAAATTGAAACTGATAATCGGAATTAATATTATAAGGAACTACCAGTGCATTTCCTATTGCACCTTCACATAATAAAGTATCCTCCGGAATTAATACCGGAGCATTATCAGCCGGTGCGCCAATGGTTAAATGTATGAGCGTTCCCAAAGTATTTTCAGATGGGGTTCCGCAATTTGCATTAACGCGCATATACCAAACTCCTGCATCCAGTCCCATTGCAAGCAAATCGAAATAACCCGGAATAACAAGATCAATTGTTCCTGATTCGGTATCCATGGTAAATCCGAGATCACAAATACTGGCCTGGGTAAAGAACATGGCATCCAGAACTTCCACGCAAAAAGTATTGGTGTCGCAATAAGTTTCTATTTCGTCAAACACATTTACATCATAAGTAATGGTGACCGTAACTCCGGAATCTTCCGTGATACATACATAAACATCTTCAATATCATTTGTTTCGATATCACATTCCTGAATACAAATTGGACCGTAGACCGAACCGATCACAGGTGGTGCACTGGAGACCACACGAATAAAATAATTACATCCCGGAGGAACCACGGGAACAATTCCGGAAACTGTTCCCGGAGGAGAACCTAATGCCGGATCGTACGTTGCGTTGCTATAAAATGTTCCGATTATGGAAGGATCATCAAAACTTCCTGTAGAATCGCTCAGCTCTGCGGTATAAACATTTCCTGCAGTAAATACACCGGTAGAGAAAAACGGCACATCAATTACACTGTTTACGCACACGGCATTAGAGTCGTAGGTGACCACCGGAGCTAGTGTAGTTATAGTATTAGGACAATTTTCCACGGTGAAACAAACGCTGGCCTCCCCAAAAATTTCAGGAAGTGGTGATGTTCGGTTTATTCTGATCTTATAACAAGAGCCGTCAGGAACAAAACCCGGTATAACTGCGGCTATGGCGCCAGTAGTATCTTCTGCTAAAATGGTAAATACCCCTAAACTTGTTGGAGAAGCAAATGCTCCGACAGCGTTGGATAATTCAATTTCATAAATTCCATCACAAAGCGGGTCGGTTAACGACCATCCAACCACCACAGTGCTTAGTTTACAAACAGGGTCAGGGAATAAAAAATCAATTACAATATCAACCGGGTGAATATCTTCATCATAAGTTCCAACTGCAATAATATCGTCAACAGCAAACGACATGCTGCTGGCGCCACCGCTTTCATCGTTCACCCATCTGAACGCAAAACGAAGGTCGGCAACTTCCTGAAAGGCAGGGTCGGTGATCACTTCATACTTCCATAATGTTTGTTCGTTATAAAGCGCCATGCCAACCGGTGTCCAGGGACCGCCATCAGCACTGTAATATACCTGGCCATAATCATTTGCATCACCTTCTGCCAACCAGAAGAAAGTAAATTCAATATCTATCAGTCCGAGAGTACAAAACCCACCAGACATTTCCGCAAAATTGTCGGAGGCTGCGGTAGTGTTATAACTTGCACAAGTGATGGCTGGAGCTGCTTCTTCATCGTGAATATGAAGATATTTACTCATGGGAGCGCCGCCTATAGTTCCTGATTCCGTAAGGTCTTGAGTGGTGGTATTTGGATACCCGAATCCACCGGCATAACTGTCGTTTATGATCCATTTGTTGGTTCCAACTGCTCCTCCGGGACCTGTGGCGGAATTAAGTGTAAAAGAGGCAGTTGCGCCATTAAAATCTTCCGTATAGAGTTGAAATGTTTGGGCTTTTAATCCAAACATTGTTAAGCTAAAAACGAGGAGTGTGGTGTAAAATCTGATCATAGGCTCGGTGAATGGGATACTAAATTAGGGAATTTTTGGAATATGTGGCATAAAATGGAATAAAAGCATTAGAAGAGAAAAAAGGGGAACACGGATTACGCGGATTGGGCGGATTAAAAAAGGGGATTCAGATGTTGTAGATTGTAATGGATACGACGCGGTTGTGCGTGGTTGGGTATATAAACCGAAAACTATTTAACACTAGTGATAACAATTACGGTCCCGATTTTACCGGTATCAAAATCTTCTTGTGTTGCTTGTTTTTCTCTGATCTCAACCTGAGCTTTTGCTGTCAATCTATTCTTTTCAATTCCATTGTTGACCAGATAATTAATTATTTCATCCACTCTGTGTTGCGTACGATATGAAGAACTTTGAGGATCATAAATTTCGTTGCGAATTATTTCAATTTCGATTGTTGGATTATTTATTAAAAATACAACAATAGAGTCAAGCATTGGATAACTTTCCTCTCTAAATGTCCAACTTCCCAAAGGCCAAAAAATATGTTCAGCTTTAAATACAGATCCTACTTCAAAAACAGAATCAGTTAGTGTAAATGTTTTTGGTGATTGGGAATAGAGTGGTAATGAAGAGATTAAAAATAAAATGGCGATAAAATATTTTGGATAAATCATAGGTTTAATTTTAAATCGAAATATTTGTATTTTGAAGGCATACAATATTAAGAATAAATAATTAATTCGGAATGTGGTTGGTGCATTAATTACACGACTAGGTGGAGACCGGTGTTTTGAACCTACCGCATTCGATCAACATTTAACGCAACCTGTGGGATATAATGTCACCCCTCCCGGGGTTTTGGTAAATTTGTTTTGCTTTTTACTATAATAATGCCACCCCTACCGGGGTTTTGATTGGACAATCCATTGAAACCTTTGATCTTGTTTTAAATCGAAATAAATTAATAGGAATTACTAATTTTAAATATAAACAGAAAATTATTCTCTGGAGTGAAAACATGATTTTATCAAAAACATTTAATCCAAATAAAAACCTAACCCCGGGCAGGGGTGGCATTATTATAGCAAAACATTAATTAAAGGAAAAAATTAACCCCGGACAGGAGTGACATTATATCCCATAATACAAAGTGCGTTAATTGCTGCAAACCAAAATGAAATGGGTTAATGTAAACACACAAACACGGTCTACGAGGCCATATGAAAATTACTGATTATCTCAAGTGGTTGGTGAGAAACACCAACCACGGTGTGATACGCCGCGGCAGGGTGTTTCTCACCCGCCGCAACTCGGAGGATGAACCTCTTCCGGGTGGTGAGGAAGAAATGCATGATTGCTGTGCTTGCCCACAAATAAAAATAATTAATTATGAGCTTTTATCTTATCTAAATTCACCCCCGCCTTAAAATAAATACTACAACTCTCCATCCATCCATACGAACCAAGATCGGGTTTTATAAATTGGTATTGGCTTCCTAATGATAAAACAATTTTTTTATTAATAGTATGTCGTATTTCACATCCTGCATTAAAGAAAAACAGGTGTTTATTATAATCATTATATTCGTAAATTACTTTTCCGTAATCATAATAGGAAATTCTATAATCATTAACCAAAAAACCATACGAAATTCCGGTAAATGCTAAAAACTTCCATTTGCTGTCAACGGCGTTGGAAAAATCTAAAGTGAGGTTGATGGGTATTTCAATTATATCCATCCGTTCGTCTATTTTGTTCGGGTAATAGGGTTGTATGTCAGGAAAAATAAATCCGCCACTACCAGTTTCCCGGAGTTGTGTAAAAAATATTCCACTGCTGAAACCAAGCCGTTTATAGATATTATGATCATAAAAAATTCCGCTTCCAAAGCCCCATCCATACTCTTCGCTAAAATTGGTTGTTGTAGCGATCGGATTAATTTTTAATCCGATCGTTTGACTTTTTATTCCGGATAAAACACAAACAACAAAAACAAAAGTAATTACGCAGGATTTCACAAGGAGGAATTTTATTTATACCAAATATAAAATACAATTTCAATCATCATCATCCTCTCCGGCTGGAATATTGGTTTCGTTTGCCGGTTTATCCTTATTCCCAAAATTAAAATCACCCCTTATTTCACTATGCCTTATTTCCCCTCCGGTATATCCTACATAACTTAAAATACCTGCTGAAGCTGCCGAGGCGATTAGGGTGATGATCATAAACACCTGAACAGATTTCTTTTTATAATGCAATAACAAAAGAGTGATAAAGGCTAATCCGCCCGTAATAAATATTACCATTCTTCCTTTTTCAGCAATTTCCTCATGTTCGTGAATTGCCTCATCAGTAACACCCGCAATTCCCTCCACCTGCTCTTCTGCCGGTTCGCCGGTTGCAAAAGCAGGTATGGTGAAAGCTGCTGCCAACATAATGAGCAGCAGACTTGCGAATTTCAAATGTTGCTTTTTAAAAATAAAGGATGCAACGATAAATCCTGTTCCGATCAAACTGAGTATGATGGGAAAGTGGTTTAGCAATAAATGCCAATGTGCTGAGTTAATGTTCATAATCGTAAAAATTTAAAGTTAATAAATATTTTTTACGATTGTCTTTTCTTCATCAAGCCGGTTTGCCTAAAAAACCGGTTTGAGTCCTGCACTGGTCATCTGAAGCTTATTGTCATACAGCTCAATATATTTTAATTGAGAGGTATATTCATTGTCGTCGAGACAAAACTCCAGGTTTTTATTTATTTGCACATATTTATCCATAGGCACTCTAATGGTAATATATACTTGTTGATCGCGCCATTGTTCGGTCTCATTCAATTTTATCATCGATGGGATCGTAAGTAGGGAATCGCCCGACTGCACTATAAAAAAGGTACAATTCTGTGCATTTTCCTTTGCATCAAATCTATCTTTTCCTCGTGCGATCTTATTGATCAATACCACAAAATTCGTATCGGCACTTTTTTCAAATTCTACTTCAATTCGATGAAATGCATACGCATTTTCTTCAACATTAATATATCCCCAATCATGATGATCTTCCCAATAATCTTTTTTCAGTATTGTTTTTCCATGTTTGGAATCTGCATCAAAACTGTAACCCGTTTTAGATTTATAATAATCCGAATCATTTTCATCCAGCTGCACATATAAAGTATTATTTGCGGGTTGCACGATTTCCATTTTATTACTCACCTCGCCTTCCTCCCTGAATTCTTTTCCAATGGTAATACCTAAATAGATCACGATAAATAAACAAGCGGTCCATAAAATTCCCAGTCCGCCACTAACATATCGCGTTTTCTTTTTAATTCCTACCAGGTATTTAACACTGGAGAAAATTAAACCGAGTAAAGGAATAATTACCAGTGCTAATGCTGACGCCACTAGTAACCAAGCCTGATTGCTGCCCGACATGATCTGATTTCCCAAAAAGTCGATCTCCGAAAAAGGATTTCCCCAATTGCTGAATAATTCAACAATAATTACAACTACTATTAATAAACTTACTATTAATACTCCGGCTACAAATATTTTTGCAACTGTTTGTACTGCGGGTTTAATTGTTTGCGCAAATCCCTCTATAAAATCACCTGCGTTTTTTTTTGACTTGTCGATATTCTCGCGGGAAAAAGTTTGTTTCACCTCTTCACCAAATTCATTCACTTTAGCAGTAAATTGTTTGGCGCCATCTTTAATTGTTTTTTCGATATTGCTGATATCCACTTTTTCTCCGCGCATTTCCAACTTCTCAGCCGTTGTTTTTGCTTCAGGAATTATTATCCATAATATGATATATAATAATAAACCGGTTCCTGCAAAAAAGAAAGCAACTAAAAATGCAAGTCGTATCCACAAAGCATCAATTTCAAATTTCGCGGCAAATCCTGAACATACACCACCTAAAACATTATGTTCTTTGTCGCGATAGAATTTTGATGCGCCTGATTTTTTTTCATGTGCATGCGGAGTACTATATTGTGAAGTTGGAATTTCTTCCTCATAATCTTCCGGCTTACCCATTATGGTAATTATTTCATCCACATACACATCTGTAATTGCCCCGCGTTCACCTACTTTTTCGGTAAATAATTCCGCTATGCGCGCTTCAATATCTTTTATGATCTCGTCTCCATCAGGAGTGGATGTATATTTTTTGCGTATGCTATTTAAATAGCTGTCTAATTTTTTGTAGGCAGTTTCATCTATCTGGAAAACCAAACCGCCAATATTTACATATAATAACTTGTTCATGTTAAATTGTGTTTAAATGTTTTGAGTTAATGGAAACGGCATTCGATAATTCGAGCCATGTTTTATTCAGTTCGGTTAAAAAAAGTTTGCCTTTATCAGTTAACTGATAATATTTGCGGGGTGGACCCGAATTACTTTCCACCCATTTGTAACTAAGCAATTCCATAGTCTTAAGCCTGTTAAGCAAGGGATAAACCGTACCTTCCGCAACTAACAGATTACTTTCTTTTAATCTGCTGATCACATCAGAAGGATATATTTCCCCCTCGCTAATTATGGCCAGTATACAGAACTCCAGCACACCTTTTCGCATTTGAGCCTGGGCATTTTCTACATTCATGATGCAAAGCTATGGTATAACTTTGAACTATGCAATACATAGTAGCATGTTTTTACAGGTAGCAGGTGTTATATTTTGTTAAAATGCAGTAAAATCAGGTATTTCGGGCATCAAAAAAAAATAGTTATTTTTCCGAAAATTATGAAACCCACCCTTTTATCCTTCGTTTTTACAGTTATTATGTGCAGCTTTTTACAGGCACAATCACTCTATATGCCTTATAGGACAGAAAAAGACATTACTTTGGATGGTGTGGTAGAGGAGGCGGAATGGTTTTTAACGCCGGTTGAAAATGATTTTATGCAGGAAGGGCCTGATCCCGGAGCAGCACCTACGGAAAGAACAGAAGTGCGTATTATTTATAATGATATCTACCTCTTTGTTGCAATTACTTCTTTTGATTCTGAACCCGACAAGCTGATACGATTGGAAATGGAACGCGATTTTCCCTTAGGTCAGGATGATGGCACCGCATTTATAATTGATGCCTACCATGATAAAATAAGCGGATTGAATTTTGTCGCAAATACTTTGGACGCCCGCTGGGATGCACAGGTTACACAGGATGGAGGCGGACTAAACGATTCCTACAATACCTATTGGGAGGCGCGAACCCACGTTGGTGATTTTGGTTATTCAACGGAATATAGAATTCCATTTTCTTCTCTTCGTTTTGAACAAAAGGAGGAAGTAATTATGGGATTCAGAATTGCTCGTTTAATTAAAAGAAAAAATGAATTGCTCACGTTTCCTAAATGTGACCCGAATACCGAAAATATCTGGACAAATATTTCTTATGCAAGGGAAATTATTTTCAAAGATCTAAAAAGCAGAAATCCATTATATATCAGTCCCTATATTATCGCAAATTATTATGAAGAGAATGTTTTGAACGCCGAAGGAACTGCCTATGAAAAAAATTCCAATTTCATGACGCGCAAACATTTTTTTGAAAATGAAACGCTGGATAAAATTGTAAGTAATATTGGTGTGGATGCAAAATACGGAATTTCCAAAAACTTAACTCTCGACCTTACCATCAATACCGATTTTGCACAAGCAGAAGTGGACGACAGAATTATTAATCTTTCGAAATATGAAGTTAATCTTCCGGAAAAAAGAAGTTTTTTTCTCGAATCGGCAAATCAATTAAGTTTTGGATTTCCTTCCGGAAACGAATTATTTATTACACGGCGAATTGGCAATGAAAATGGCGTAATTGTTCCAATACTAGGCGGAGTAAGACTTACCGGAAAGGTGAATGAGTGGCAAATTGGTGCATTAAATATGCAAACAAAAAGTGTAGCCTCCGCAGGAATTTCGCCACATAATTTTACTGTATTGCGAACGCGCCGTGATATTGATTCATTGGGAAGTTTTATTGGTGCAATTGTATGTAACCGATCAAATACCGACACTTCTGCTTTATCTAATCAATCGTTCGGAATTGATTTTGTTAAAAGATTAAATCAGCAGTTCACCATTGAAGGTGGTTTAATAAATACCCTGGATAATTTCGAAACTCCCGATCTTATAGAGAGTTTATATTTTCATACCGGATTTTTTCAATCGGCAACAAAAGGATTTATTTATAATGCAACTTTAGATCTTGTTGGACAACACTTAAATCCTGTTATGGGTTATCTGGATGCGAATGATTATGGCTCGGTGAAGGGAACGATAAAATATCAATGGAATTTAAAGAACAGCAAACTTTTAAATTATTTTTATATCTCCACTTTCAATAAATACAGATGGAAAATTGAAAATGGCGGTGCAGAAACCATCGCCGATGACCTCTACACCGGAATTAATTTTAAAAATGGTGCTGCCATCGATATTTCTGTAATTGAATTTAAACAGGATTCATTATTTTTCGATTGGGAGCTGGATGAACGCAATGCAATTTCAGCCGGTGTATATAAAACATTAAATACGGCAATTACTCTTGTGTCGCCCCAGCAATCCAATTATTCTGCTTCCATTTATACTACCTATGGCGGATTTTATGGGGGCGATAGGCTATACATACAGCCCGATATCACCTATTGGGTGAATAAACATTTTAATTTATCGCTCACCTACGAATATAATCATATCACCTTTGAGAAATATCTCGATGATGAAAAAAACACTTTATATGAAAGCAATTTAATCAGATTAGGACTTGTTTATAATTTTACTACAAAGTATTCACTCAAAACGTATTTTCAATTCGACGATCTGAGCCAGCAAACAAGCACCAATATTCGTTTCCGTTATAATCCTAAAGAGGGAACCGACCTTTTTATTGTAATTAATCAGGGAATAAATAATTACCGCACAAGGTTGGATCCTAAATTACCCTATATTAATAATCAGGCGTTTACGATTAAGTTTACGAAAACGTTTGGTGGGGATTGAACCAGTCTATCCTGTAATAGGTTTACCAAAAATTAATGTACCTCCAATCCCGGCATATCCACTTTCTTGATCATCCACCAACCATATTCCTGAATTAATACAAACTGTCCGTTGCCGCAAAAGGAAAGATTTTCTTTTGTTTCGGTAAACACATTGTATTTGATGGTAAATTTTACCAAGCCGAATTCCTCATCATTTTCAAGAGAGATAATTTCAAATTCCTCCAGGTTCCGTGTTGGGAATGCATCAAAATAATTGCTTAAAGTGGGTGAAAGCATTCTTTTATATGCGCTGTTGTCACTTTCGTCATAAATAAGATCAGAACAGGATATCACGCATTTATCAAATCTCTCCTCCCCGGGAAAAGTATCCCGAAAAATATAATCTATAAATTCGTTGCATCTGTTGCGAATATCATAGGGATGGTTTGGATGGAATTCCTCATAAATAAAATTGAGTGTCCAACCCGGCAGCCGCATATTATCAATTTCATGATCAAATAATTCTTCCGTAACAAAAGTGTACAATAAACGCACTTCATCAGGATATTCTGCAAGTACACTTACGTTTATCCCATTTTCCTCCAGTAAATTGCAAAGTTTTAAACTTTCTTCCACCATTTGTTTATCCGACAATTGGGAAGCGGGAATAAAATCCGGTTTGCCGATATAGTCGAACAATTTTATTTGTTCTCTTTCGGCATATTGTTTTTCAAATGCAAGTACGTTGTCTAAAAATTGCTGCTCAATTTCCGGGGGTAATTCGGAAGAATTCAATCCGAATTGCGCTCCAAACTCCATTTCGAGTTTTAATTTTTTTACTTCATTTTCCGCGCGCAGATCATCCTCATGCGTTGTAGCGGGTTTGTTTTTTTCGGGCATAACAAAATATTTAATGCTAAAATATTTGTATTTGCGATACAGGGTTAATCTTTATGGCATTTAGTCGTGTCAAATTAAGTGAAAAAATAGCCCCAAAATTTAAAAATTGAAACAGCACAAAAGAAGTTATAAATTTAAATTCAATACCTAAGTGTGTGTAAGCGGTTATAAGCGATTAACACATATAAATTAATATTTGACAGAAAACGAAATTTCTCCATTTGTTTTGTGCATTATATTAATAACGAAAATCAAAAAAAACCTCCTGTAATTATGCAATGATCAAATGGTTTTTTTACATAACTTAAGTTGTGCACCAAATAATATTTTGTGATCTATACATCAGGTCAGGATATTTTTTTGAAGTCATCTGTTTATATACATCAAAGGAATTTAACCAAAAACAGATGTTTTCTAACAAATAATTAACTTTAATTTTGATTTTTTAACAGATACCCGTAATTTTAAATAAAATACAAGTGTTATGAGAAAAACTATACTTAAAAATTTCTTACTACTGATCATGCTGGGCACCACAAGTGTTGTCTTTGCACAGATCGACCCGCCCTGCCTGATACCGGGAGCGGTGCTTTGCGACAATATTGATGCCTATACGGCTGGCGACCCATTAGGACCGGGTGCAAGCTGGTGGTCAACCTGGAGTGGTGCCGAAGGCGGCGCCGAAGACGGTTTGATCAGCACTGATTATGCTTATTCAGGTGCAAATTCAGTGCTTATCGATGAAAGCGGAACGATGGACGTTTTGTTACTCCTTGGTAATTTAAGTACAGGCAGATATCGACTGGAATGGCAAATGTATGTTCCAAGCGAAAAAATTGCCTATTACAATGTTCAGGAATCAGAAGTGCCCGGTGTAGCATGGAATCTTGAGCTCTATTTTGGTCTTGCAGTGCCCGGCACAGGTGAATTTACAGTTCCCGTGGGACCAACATTCAGCTATCCACCTGATGCCTGGTTTAAGGTAGAACAAATATTTGATCTGGATGCAAATACCATAGAGGTTTATATTGATGGTGTTTTGGCGCTCAGCGATGTTTATCTCGGTAACCTCGGAGCAGTAGATTTCTTTTCTGCAAGTTCTGAAAATCACTATTATTTTGACGACGTTGTTTTAATGGACCTTGATGCTGTAATTGCTGAACCATGTGCTATTCCCGGTGCGGTTTATTGCGATAATATCGATACTTATACCGCAGGCGATTATGTTGGCCCATATGCCGACTGGTGGACAACCTGGAGTGGTGTGGAAGGAACTGCTGAGGACGGAATTGTTAGCGATGAATACGCATATGCAGGTGAAAACTCCGTGTTAATTCCCGAAGGCGGAACAACGGATGTTATTCTTAAACTGGGAAATCTCAGTTCCGGTTATTACCGCGTTGAATGGCAAATGTATGTGCCTTCCGGTAAAATGGGATATTATAATATTCAGGAAACAGAAATTCCGGGTGTTGCATGGAATCTAGAATTATATTTCGGAGATGTAACGGAAGGAACAGGTGAATTTACCGTTCCTGCTGCCGGCCCAACCTTTACCTACCCGGTTGACCAATGGTTTAAAGTGGAACATTTAGTTGACCTCGATGCAAATACAATAGAAGTTTATATCGATGGCGCTTTAGTATTGAGTGATGCTTATGCGGGAAATTTAGGTGGTGTAGATTTCTATTCCGCAAGCGCAACAAACCGTTATTACCTGGATGATATCCTATTGATAGAAGCGGTTATACCTGAACCATGTGCAATTCCCGGTGCAATTTTCTGCGATAATATTGATACCTATACCGCAGGTGATTATGTTGGACCTTATGCTGATTGGTGGACAACCTGGAGCGGCGTGGAAGGAACTGCTGAAGATGGAATTGTTAGCGATGAATATGCTTATGCAGGTGAAAATTCCGTGTTGATTCCTGAAGGAGGAACTACCGATGTGATCTTGAAATTAGGTAATGCAAGCAGCGGAAATTACCGTTTGGAATGGCAAATGTATGTGCCCGATGGTAAAATGGCCTATTATAATATTCAGGAAACTGAAATTCCCGGTGTTGCCTGGAATCTTGAATTATATTTTGGTGATGTAACTTCAGGAACGGGAGAATTTACAGTTCCAGCTGCCGGACCAACATTTACTTATCCTGTTGACCAATGGTTTAAAGTAGAACAACTGGTTGACCTTGATGCAAATACAATAGAAGTTTATATCGACGGGGCTTTAGTATTGAGTGATGCTTATGCCGGTAATTTAGGTGGTGTGGATTTCTATTCAGCAAGTGGTACTAACCGTTATTATCTTGATGATATTTTATATACCGAAATTGTTGGTGCTGAACCTTGTGCAATTCCAGGCGCAATTTTCTGTGATAATATTGACACTTATACTGCCGGTGATCCTGTTGGTCCTTATGCCGATTGGTGGTCAACATGGAGTGGAGTGGAAGGTACTGCAGAAGATGGAACAGTTAGCGATGAAGAATCTTTTTCAGGCGATAATTCTGTATTAATTCCGGAAGGCGGAGTAACCGATGTTATTCTAAAACTTGGAAACAAAAGCACCGGTAACTACCGATTGGAATGGCAAATGTATGTTCCTGATGGAAAATCAGGATACTATAATATTCAGGAAACAGAAGTTCCCGGAGTTGCATGGAATCTTGAATTATATTTTGGTTTAGGTACTTCAGGAGAAGGAGAATTTACAGTTCCTGTTGGTCCAACGTTTACATATCCTGTTGATGCATGGTTCCTTGTTGAACATCTTGTTGATCTGGATGCAAATACCATTGAAGTAATAATAAATGGCGTTTCTGTTCTTACCGATGTTTATACCGGTAATTTAGGCGGTGTGGATTTTTATTCTACAGGAGCTGATAACCGTTGTTATCTGGATGATATTCTCTTTATTGAGGAAGCAGGTACACCTACAACCTATTATCAGGATGCTGATGGTGATGACTTCGGAAATCCTGCTGTATTTATTGATGTAGTTGGAGATCCTCCTGCAGGTTATGTTGCAGATAATACAGATTGTGATGATACCAATGCTGCAATTTATCCTGGCGCAACCGAAATTGAAAATGATCTTGATGATGATTGTGATGGTCAGATCGACGATGGCGTTATTGCTATAGAAGACCTGAATGCACATCTTGTTTTCATGAACATTTATCCCGTTGCATCTAATGGCAGTTTCACTTTAGAAATTATTAATACTTCCTTGGAGAATAATACTTCTTTAAATATTTACAATAGTGCAGGTCAGTTGGTTTACAATGAAAATATTGTAGCTGCCAACGGTAAAATTGTTAAACAGATCAATATCGAAAATAATGCTTCCGGTATTTATCAGGTGCAATTAATATCAGGTACTGATGTATTAAATAAACAAGTAGTTATTCAAAAATAATATTTGAGCTTATTCATAATAAAAAAGATCCTGTTGTTTTAACAGGATCTTTTTTTTATTACTACATTACATTTTATTTTTCCTCAATATCTGTATCACTGCAACTTTCATTGTATAATCTTGCCATTAATATTAACCTGTTTTTATCAAGTAAATCTACTTTTCCATAAGTATCATTTACCACATTACATTCCAATAACTTTGGAATAATAGTTTTATTTAAAGGCTTGCCATAACACCAATACCATTTACCTGAAGGTAATTTAATAAATGTTTCGCTTAGGTCGCCATTGCTATTTAAACATATTGCTCCGTATGTTACTCTAATAGCATAGATATAACATTTTTTATCGTCTCTTAAATAATTTACATAATCAAATAAATCGCCATCATTGTAAACACTTTTAAATTTACTGCACTCGCTGCCTTTATAAACAAATTTTTCTCCCGATTGAGAGGTGTATTTTAATTTAACTTCGTTTGAATTATTATTTATTGATAAATCGTCAACAAAAATGGTGTCGTTGCCCCTTAATATCCATTCTTGTTCTCTGTTGATAATTTGACCGGATAAACCGAGAATGAAAGACATTAACAATAATAGTAAATTGAGTTTTTTCATTTGAAGATGGATTTAGTAGATAAAACTAATAAAATTAATAACAAATTAACTTTTTAGTGAATTATAAATTACCTTCACACGCTAAATATCCTTCATCACCTCTTCAATTTTTGCATATTTAAAATGAAAACCTGCGGCAATTAATTTTTGTGGGATCACCCATCTGCTTTTCATTATGAGTTCTGTTTCTGTTCCGATAATAAATGCGCCAAAAGCCAGGAACCAGCGCGGAGTTGGTATCCCGAAAGGCATTCCCATTGCTTTCCTGATGGCACGCATAAAGGCATCATTATTTAAAGGGTATGGAGAGGAAATATTAAAAATACCATTCAAATTTTCGTTAGCAGCCAAAAATTCAATACTTCTTGCAATATCTTCCACATGCACCCAGCTCATCATTTGTTCTCCATGTCCCATTTTTCCTCCAAGTCCGAAACGCACAAGATTTTTAAACCGCAGGATAACACCACCCTCAATTCCAAGTGTTATTGCCATGCGCAAAACAATTTTTCTGGTATGCGGAACATTTTGATCGTAAAAACATTTTTCCCAGGCCTTACAAACATCCATACTGAAATCAATTCCAATTTCACCGCTGAGTTCATCCTGCGGAAAATCATCAGCATGGCGATAAATGGTTGCTGATGCCGCGTTGAACCAAATCTTTGGCGGATGTTGTAAGGTGTTTATTGCAGTCCCTAAAATTGTTGTAGACCGTATGCGCGACTCCAGAATTTCTATTTTGTTTTTTTCAGTATATCGGCAGTTAACACTTTTTCCTGTCAGATTAATCAGGATATCGGCATTTTCCAATTCTTCTTTCCAAGGCCCTATTGATCGCGCATCCCAAAGAACATATTTAATATTTTTTTTGGGAGGATGTTGCTGACGGGAAAGAATAATTATTTCATTTTCTTTTTTTGCAAAATAGTCCGCAAGATAAGTTCCGATAAATCCGCTTCCTCCTGCTATTATGATTTTCATTGTATTTAAATTTTTTTGATGAATTTTATTTAGTCAATAGTCAACAGTGGGCAGTCACAGTCGCAGTCACAGTTTCAACCCCTTCAACTCTTCACAAAACCCTTTTATTTTTAATTTCCGGCAATACCTTGTCAATTCTTTCGGCCAGTTCGGGTAAATGACAGGTGGGTACTTTTGGAAATAAATGATGTTCGGTGTGATAAAACATATTGTAAAATATTTTAGTTATCCATTTTCCACGCAAGGTTCTGGAATGTAATTGTTCGCTGTCACAATCATGATGAACGGTCCAGACCGCAAAAAACGAAGTTAAACATTCTCCGATGATCATAACGGAAACATGATACGTGATCCAATCGATGCGTATTATAAAATAGGTGACAAAAAGAATTATAGTAACCAAACCAATTTCCAATAATATCCAGCGCTTAATAAATTTATTTGCAAATTTCACTGCATGTGTGTGAATAGTGATGATAAAAAAAGGGCCAGCCATTATTGCCTGCCACCACTTCATCCTAGCACTCATGGCTTCCACATCGTTTTTACTCAACGGATGTTTATGGTGTTGAATATGGTTGTATTTTACTGCATGCATGCTCGCCATCATGGTACTGCTCAAAAAGAACAGGAACCATTCGGTGGTGCGCTTTGAAATTCCCACTGTATAATGTTGTGCGTTATGTGATTGGCGCAAACCCGTTAGAAAAAAGAAAAACGAACATATCAGTGCAGGTAAATACCAATGCAAATAGGCAAATACACAGGAACTGATCAGCCATGGAATTGATAATAGAATTTCAACGGCTATTTCTTTTCTGGTCAAATGCAGCAGATCTTTCCATTCAACCTCCTTCAGGCGATCATCTTTAAATAATGGAGTTGACATAAAATTAAGTTTAGTTTTATGATCAGATTATCTCATTTCAGATTTTTCAATCTGCATTCTTCTCAATTCATTCTCACGCGATTTCTTTTTACCTCTGAAAAGAATATACATATTAAAGAAATGCATGAATCCCAATACCAGAATTATGAGCCCTATTTTTTTACTCAGCATTTCCATTACTTCCTGTGTTGAGGAAAGGTTTTCACTAATGGTCATGATATATAAAATATATCCGGCATTGATGAGGTAGAATCCAACCAATAAAAGTTTGTTTACCGAATCGGCGAGTTCTTTATTGCCATGAAATATTTCCAACAGAAAGATCCGGCCATTGGTGAATAATGTTCTTGCAACCCAAATGGTGAGTAGAATGCTTATCGGCAAATAAAAGCAGTAAGCAGCGATAGTTAAGTTTTGCATAGTATATGTTTTTAAATTGTTAAAAGTTATAGAAGTTTTAGAAATAATTGAAAGTTCAGCATAAAAAAAATCAGCGCATCAGTTTAATAAAAGTATTTAAAAACCAACTTTCGTCACTTTTGATCACCAGTTCCATCATTTTGTCACCCTTGTTGGTCAACGTATTCAAATCTTTCAGCACCTCGCTGAACACCTTGTATTCCGGGTTCTTTTTGTCGCCCTTTACATCCCCTAACTGGTGAATGATCTGGATCATAGGATCTATCTCGCGTTTTTTTCTTTCTTTAAAAATGAGCCTAAATACGGTCCACATATCTTTTTCTGCAACAAAAAAATCTTTGCGTTCTCCGGCCCTTGTCTCCCTACGCACCAATTGCCAGTTGATAAGTTCACGCAAATTAATATTTGCATTTCCGCGACTAACCTGCAATTCTTCCATAACCTCCTCCGTTGTGAGCGGTTCGGCCGAAATAAGCAAAAGCGCGTGGATCTGGGCCATGGTCTTATTAATGCCCCATTGACTTCCCAGGCTTCCCCAGCTTTGAATAAATTTTTCTCTTGCTTCCGGCAAATTCATAATGCAAAGATATACTAAAGTTTTCGAACTTTCAAAATACATTGAAAGTTTGATGCAGGATAAAGGACACGGGACACAAGACTGGATATAGGACATTGGAAAAGGACATAGGACTGGCGCTGGGCGCGTAGTAGGTATCATGTATCAGGAAAACAAAGGAGACATAGAAAAATAAAGGGTGGGGTTTGCATTCGGAGGAAGTGAGGCTTTCGCTCTTTGCGAAGGTCTCACTGACGTAACATAAAATTTTGCAAGAAATTTAAGCTCCTTGTCCTCCGTAGCTTTAGCGTAGGAGGACTTCTCCTTTCTCCTCTCTCCTTTCTCCTTTTGAGTATCAAGTATCAGGAAAACAAATGGTGGGAAATGTATTAATTCGAATCTAGTGAGGCTTTCGCTCTTAGCGAAGGTCTCACTAACGTTAAACCCCAAAAATTTCGCAAGAAATTTAAACTCCTCTCTCCTTTCTCCTTTTTTAATGCATTTAAAAGGGTAAAAAAAGTTTTCTCCGGAGCTATATTTATCAATGCTTCAAACTGCCCACTGCCACTGCCCACTGTTTACTCCTCACTCCTCCAATATCTCCTTCACTCTTCCAACCTGCCCATCCTCCAATCTCACTTTAATGCCGTGATGATGTGTTGGGGAGCTTGTGAGAATATCTTTAATAATTCCTTCTGTTAATTTTCCACTGCGCTGATCCTGTTTTAAGACGATATTTACGAGTGCGCCGATCTTTATTTTTGATCTGATGGTATTATCCATTGTAGTAATAATTTATTTTTTATTTACTGCTTCGCGAAGAATTGATCGCACCAATTTATCAGCTTCACGATTATAATTTATTTCGGATGTGGGTTTTTGATGTGCTTTTACTTTTATAAAGATAAGCGCGAATTCTTCCATTAATGTAATAAGGTTTTGAACCAGGTCTGCATTTTGGATGGGAGTTCCCTTTTTAGTGATAAAGAGTTTGTTTTTAAGTTTTTCTTTTCGATCTACAAGATCAACAACGTACTGACTATCAGAATAAATTTCAATTCCGGAATATTCAATATTGTTTTCCGTTATATATAGAACTGCCGATATCACAGCGGATAATTCCATTCTGTTGTGTGTTGTATTTTCCACCACATTTTGCAAAACGATTTTTTTACCCTCTATAAATATCAAAGCAACCCATGCACCGGTCTTAAGTTGGGTATGGCAACTTCCATCGGTGAAGATTTTTATGGTTGACATTGAGGTTTTTTTGGGGGATGTTAATTTCTTATTTCATAAAGGTAGGGGAAAAATGTACCAATGAAATAAATGTACCAATGAACAGCCGTCATTAACGAAAAATTGAAGTGATTAACTAAAACAAAATCCCCTTTTTTCTGATCAAGAGGTGTCATCCGCTAATACCTGTTAACAACGTTAGGTTTCACATTTTTCGGTTCCAATAAATCGAATAATGCAGTTTCACTGCACTCTCCAAACAAAACCCCGGGTAGGGGTGCATTATTATAATAAAAACCGAAACAATAATTTACGGTAACCCCGGTAGGAGTGGTATTATATCCCACTGTTTAAATGCGATGATTAACAATTGATATTGGAGGCTCATGGGAAGCTGGTATTTAGGGTGTTAAATCCCATCATTTAAAAACGTAGATTTGACTTGAAAATGAAATCAGCAACCATCAACGAAATTAAAAAGGAACTTAAGACACGCGATCCGGGGGAGGTGATGGATCTTTGTGCGCGGTTGATGAGATATAAAAAGGAAAATAAAGAGCTGCTTACCTATCTCCTTTTTGAATCGGAGGATGAATCTGCATTTATTCAGGGAATTAAGGAAGAAATGGATGGGCAATTCAGTGAGATGAATATCTCCAATTTGTATCTCGCAAAAAAAAGCATCCGAAAAGTATTAAGAACAATTAATAAATATATCCGATTCTCCGGAAATCCGGAAACAGAAACGGACCTGCGCATTTATTTTTGTTATAAAATTCAATCCCTGGAAATTGACATTCCCAAAAGCGGTGCTTTATTTAATTTATATCAGATGCAATTAAAAAAGATCGGGATCGCAATTTCGAAGATGCATGAAGATCTGCAATATGATTATAAACGCGAATTGGAAAAACTCCATTTGGTGAAATAAAAAAATGCAGCACCTCAGCACTGCATTTTTAATTTATAGTTTTTAAAAATTATTATCCGTTCATCGTCGCCAAAAACTCTTCGTTGCTCTTGGTTCCGCGCATGTTTTGTAAAATGAATTGCATGCTTTCTTCCGTATTCATATCTGCAAGATGATTTCTTAAAACCCATATGCGTTTTAAAACATCTTTATCATGTAACAGATCGTCGCGACGGGTAGAACTTGCAGTAACATCCACACTCGGGAAAATACGTTTGTTAAATAATTTTCTGTCGAGCTGCAATTCCATATTACCGGTTCCTTTAAACTCCTCAAAAATTACTTCATCCATTTTACTTCCGGTATCAATTAATGCTGTGGCAAGAATGGTTAATGAACCACCATTTTCGATATTACGCGCAGCGCCAAAAAACTGTTTCGGTTTTTGCATCGCGTTGGCTTCCACACCACCCGATAATACTTTACCTGAAGAAGGAGCCACTGTATTATGCGCACGTGCAAGACGGGTTATCGAATCGAGCAGGATAACAACATCTTGACCGCATTCCACCATACGTTTTGCTTTTTGTAGAACAATACTGGAAACTTTTACGTGTTTATCTGCAGGCTCATCGAATGTACTTGCAACAACTTCTGCATTTACACTTCGTTCCATATCGGTAACCTCTTCCGGACGTTCATCAATTAATAATACGATAAGATAAATTTCGGGATGGTTTTGTGCAATTGCGTTAGCGATAGACTTCAAAAGAAAGGTTTTACCCACTTTTGGTTGTGCCACGATCATTCCGCGTTGTCCTTTACCAATTGGGGTAAAAAGATCAATAACACGCGTTGAATAATCTGTTGCGCTATATACCAGGTTCAGTTTTTCATCCGGAAAAAGTGGTGTAAGATAATCGAAAGGCACCCTATCGCGAATTTCTTTAGGATCGCGTCCATTGATAGTTTCTACACGCAATAATGCGAAATATTTTTCCCCTTCTTTCGGAGGGCGGATAAAACCTGCAACCCAGTCGCCGGTCTTTAGTCCAAAAAGTTTTATTTGGGAGGGAGATACATAAATATCATCGGGAGAAGTGAGATAATTATAATCGGCACTGCGCAAAAATCCATATCCATCGGGCATCATTTCCAGCACCCCTTCGCCGGGAACAGCTCCATCCAGGTCAATATTAAATCGACCTTCACGGTTCTTTTTGGGGTATTGGGGCATTTGGGTTTCCTCTTTTACAGGAGGTTCCACCGATTCGTTTACCTGATCAACCTGTTGTTTTTCAATAGGTTCCTCTTTTTTTGGTTCTTCTACCGGAAGGTCATCATCAAAGGATAATTGAGGGTTACTGAATTTATCGGAAACCTCATTATCAACAGGAGTGTCCTTTTTCTTGCGCGGACGAAGAATTCGTTTGCGGTCTTTTTTATCTGCTTCTGACGAAATTTGTGCATCAACAATAGCACCCACTAATTCGCTTTTTCCCATCTTTTTATAATTCGGAATATGGAATGGATCAGCGATCTCTCTCAGTTCAGGAACGAGCATATCGTTCAACTGTGCTTCAGTATACATAAAAGCTTATATTGGTTAGAAAAAAATTCAAAAATTTAACAGTACGTCGATTTATTAAAAAACGAAAAGTTGGGAAAATATTTACTGAATAAACCTGATTTTGAAATATTCAGACGAGATGTCCGCTACTTACTTCGAGGACTTTACGGTGCAATGATAAGGCGGATTTTTTAAAAAAACAAAAAAAACAGCAAAAACCATGTCACTTCTGACAATGTTTTAGCTGAAATTAGGGGAAAACACCTTCCTTCATGCATTTCAGGCAGCAAAATACGGGTTATATTTGCCCTCAAAATTGGAATTATGTTAGATATTAATTACCTGAGGGCGAATACGGAAACTGCGAAAAAACGACTGGTAAAAAGAAATAAATTTGATGTGCAGATCATCGATACCATATTATTATTGGACGACGACAGGAAAAAAATTCAGACCGATCTGGATAATACCCTTGCCGAAATTAACAGTACTTCGAAGGAGATAGGCAAAATGATGGGACAGGGAAAAAAGGAAGAGGCAGAGGCAATGAAATTATTGATAGCAGATCTTAAAATTAAAACAACTGAGATTGAAAATAATCATAACCTTATTACAGAAAAAATAAAAGAGATCTTATTAAGCCTCCCAAATCTTCCTCAGGAAATAGTACCTGCAGGATTAAATCCGGAGGAAAATGTAGAAATAAAACAAGCCGGAAAAATTCCCGAATTTAATTTTGAACCGGTTCCACATTGGGAACTCACAACAAAATACAATTTAATTGATTTTGAATTGGGAAATAAAATAACAGGAAGCGGGTTTCCGGTTTATATCGGAAAAGGTGCAAAATTGCAACGCGCATTAATTTCCTTCTTTTTAGATCGGGCAACAGATGCGGGATACACAGAATATATTCCGCCATTAATGATCAATGAGGCATCAGGTTTCGGAACAGGGCAATTACCCGACAAGGAAGGACAGATGTATCATGCAGTGGAGGATAATTATTTTTTAATTCCAACGGCTGAAGTTCCCATCACAAATATTTATCGCGATGTAATTGTGAAGGAAGAGGAATTGCCCATTAAAATGACAGCTTATACTCCATGTTTTAGAAGAGAAGCAGGAAGTTATGGAAAAGATGTACGCGGATTAAATCGTTTGCATCAGTTTGATAAAGTGGAAATTGTACAAATTGCACATCCCGATCAGTCAGATATTTTATTGGAGAAAATGGTTAAACATGTGGAAGATATTATTATCTCTTTACAGTTGCCTTATCGCATTCTAAGATTATGCGGGGGTGATATGGGATTTTCATCCGCAATTACCTACGACTTTGAAGTATATTCTGCCGCACAAAAAAAATGGTTGGAGGTGAGTTCTGTTTCCAATTTTGAAACATTCCAATCTAACAGAATGAAGTGCAGATTTAAAGATTCTTCTGACGGGAAAAATAAATTGGTTCATACTTTAAACGGAAGCGCATTGGCCTTGCCGAGGATAGTTGCCGCCTTGCTGGAAAATAATCAAACGGAACAAGGCATTAATTTGCCGGCGGTGCTGCACAGCTACACAGGATTTAGTGCTATTTGATCATAAATAAATTGTATATTTGGTATAGGGAATTTTCAGGCATAATTTCCTGAGCCCATTATAATTTAACTAAAACGCACTACTATGTTAATTAAAACCCAACCAAGATCGGGATCGGCCTTGTTGATCCTGTTTTTATTTACAAGTTTATTTTTACCTTTTTATTCTTGTTCACAAGCCACTCCTGAAAATGTGTCCATTGGCGAAAAACAATTTGTAATCACAACCATGGAAAAGGATAAACCCGAAACCGGGGTAGTGGAACAAATTATTTTTAAGGATAGCATTTTCGACAATTTGCAATGCCATGAATACGGATTTACCTCCACAACGTATACTGGAAAAAAAGATGGTGAAAATTATACTTTTGAAGCAGAAATGCCAAGTACTTCCGAAGGAACGATGACCTGGACAGGTATGATAATGGGTGACAGTATTCACGGCACCATGGTTTGGAAAAAAGCCGGTCAACCCGATATGTTTTATGCATTTAATGGAAAAGCGGGATTGTTGCCTGAGAAAAAAGAAATTTCGCTTGATGGGAAAATTTATACAACAAATACCATGGAACCCGGTAAACCCGAAACAGCCTACGATGAAGACTGGACCTTTGAAGGCGGAACTTTGAGAAGCCCGAGTTGCGAACCTTACGGCTTTTCTAAGTCGCCTTATAAAGCCTGGATACAGGATGGAAAAATAACCATGGAATGTAAATTTCAAAGTGCGGAAAATGGCCACATGGATTTTACCGCAACCATCGTTGACGATAATTTAAAAGGTGATGTTGTTTGGATAAAAGAAGGGCAGGCTGATATTAATTATGTGGTTACCGGAACTTTAAAAAAGTAGATCAATAAATAAAAAAAAGCGGAGTAAATTTCCGCTTTTTTTTATTCGGTTCGTGTCCAGTATTCGGTGTGATAAACAAATCCCCAATAACCTCGCAGTACAAGTTTATTTTTTCCTTCCATCCAGAATTCACAATCGTACGTTTTACCATTTTGTGAATTATACACGGTTCCATTTTGCCAGAATCCATCTTTGAATTCAAAGTTTTTTAATACTACCAAACCGATAAGCGGAACATTTCTTTTGGATGCATCCGGATTTTCAACATCAGTTCGCGGTTTTCCGGTCTCCGGGTCAATTTGTATATAGAGCCAATCAATTTTACCGTAATATTTATTGCCTGATTTATAAATTTCAACGATCAGACGTCCATTATCTGACTTCCATTTTCCGATCACGGCATCAGCATTTCCCTGCGCTTTTAATGCGGGATGAATTAATAAAAAGAAAAGGGAAGTGATAAACAATTTCATATAATATAAAACAAAAGTATACCTAATTTATTTTGCCTTGGTCCAGGTTTCGGTGCGGTAAACTATGCCCCAATAACCCCGGATCTTCAACTTGTCCTTACCATCTAACCACATTTCGCAGTCATAAGTTCTGCCGTTCTTGGGGTCGTAAATGCTGCCATTCTTCCAAAAACCATCTTCGAAGGTGAAGTTTTTCAATATTACCAATCCCATAATGGGTTGCTTTTGTTTTGCCTTATCCGGGTTCTCATCATCCACTTTTGGGGTTCCGTCCTCTTCATTGGGTTCGCGGAGCCAGGTTATTTTGCCATAATATTTATCGCCTTCCTTGTAGATCATAATTTTCCCGTCACCATCGCCATTGATCCAACCCCCTAGACAAGCATCCTGCCAGGTTTGGGCTTTTAGAGATACGGAAACACATAATATTAATATAACGCCAAACATTTTTTTCATACTAATGAAATTTAGGATATAAAGTTAAATAAAAACAATTAATAGCCAAATCAAAGCAACTAAATTAATAAGAATAGTACCATAGGAGGGAAGTATTTTAAATATAAAAAAACAATATACCAATAAAAAAATTGCAGTAAAGATACTCAGCAAAAAAGCGGTTTTTTCATCTTGTAAAATTCCTTTTGCACTTATTAAATAAAATATTCCCGAAAAAATTAAAATATGACCATCGATTAAAAGTCGGATAAGATCGCGGTCATAAGGTTTGCGTTCCTTTAATACAAATATGTCGTGCAGAATTCCATTAATGATTGCCCATGCACCTGCAAATAAAATAAAATAAGATAGATTTTGCATGGAATTAATTTAATATTAAATGAGATTAAATTCCGGCCATCACATCAATTTTTTCCCCGAGAAAATGTGGTTTTGTTTTGATGATATAACAATCCAAAAACGCGCTAACTCGTGCAGGATACTCTCTCCAGGTCACTTTAGAAGTATTAAAGGGATCTTTCGCTGTAAATGCAGTTACATGTATGTCTTTTGCATTGGCAATATAAATTGCGCGTTCAACATGAAACTGCTGTGATACGACAATAAAATTATTTAATCCGAAAACTTCTTTTGCGCGCACCATGGAATCAAATGTTCTGAAACCGGCAAAATCCAAAACAATATCCTCCGGATCTACACACATACCAACTAAAACTCCAAACATTTCTAATGGTTCGTTGTAATTGGAAACACTGTTATCTCCGCTCACTAATATTTTTTTTACTTTACCGGCATGATACAATTCAGCAGCAGCTTCCATGCGATAATTAAAATATTGATTCTGATATCCGTTCACCATATAACGCGACGTTCCCAACACCACAGCAACATCATTAGCCGGAATTTTATTTACATCACTGTAAATTTTATCCTCTGCAGTTTTACTCATAAAAAAACTGATAAATAAAGTGAACAAAATTCCTGCAACAAAACAGGCGGTGCCCCAGAGGAGGAGTTTTTTGATGATGGGTTTTTTGAAAGGGTTTTTCATTGAATACAAATATAGGAAAAAGGAGAGAGGAGTGAGGGGGGTAGTCAACAGTCAACAGTGGGCAGTGGCAGTGGGCAGTCCTCCTTCGCAAAAGCTACGGAGGATAAATTTGTTACATTGGAGCAAATTGCTTCGAAGTGAATTGAAAAAGTAAACAGTCGCAGTCACAGTCGCAGTCGCAGGGCAAAATATTGGAGGGTTTTTTTGGGCAATTACCGCTAGCGAAACCCTCGCTGGGAGCGAGAGCTTCGCTGGAATATTCGAAGTCATAGTCGTAGGTTTTGAGGCTTTCGCTCTAAGCGAAGGTCTCAATATTGGTAAAGACGACTCAACGAAAATTGTTATATTTAAACCTAAAAATTAAATTGATTTGAAAAAATTATTATTTTGCATTGCAGCAATTCTTTGCTGCAATGCATTTTCACAAGGATATAATAATTGGTGGGTATTTGGTGATTCAGCCTTACTAGATTTTACAACAGGTACGCCACAATATGGTAATTCATCAATTATAACAAACGAAACCTGTGCATCAATTTCTGATACCGAGGGGAATTTATTATTTTATACTAATGGCGAGAAAGTTTGGAATAGTGCACATTCATTGATGCCATCAGGCGATGGCCTGGATCTTGGGGGCCTATTTCCTCCTTTTGGAACAAGTATTACACAAGGAGCACTTATTATTCCAAAGCCGGGAAGCACTAATCTTTATTATGTAATTCAGATGCAAAATTATGGAGGCATTTATGATATCGGACTTAAATACTCAATAGTGGATATGACTCTAAATGGTGGTCTAGGTGACGTTACGGAAAAAAATATCCCTTTTTTTGATATTTATACGGAAGAGAAAATGCAAGCGGTTAAACATGGCAATGGTAGAGACTGGTGGTTGATAGTAAGAAGATATGATACAATAACTGCTGATATTAAAAATATTGATTTCGTAAAGTTTCTCATCACTCCTGCAGGAATTTCTCCGGCTGAATTTCAACATTATGACCCTGAATATAATGAGTTTTTGGATACTGGCTGGGGACAAATGATTTTTTCTCAGGATGGAAGTCGCATGTTATTCCCGAGGCAACTCGATTTAAATTTATTTGATTTTGATCGCTGTACCGGAGAGTTTTCAAATCTGGTTGAAATTAAAAACATTGAAGCAACTTCCTACGGCTGTTCATTTTCTCCTGATGGAACAAAAATATATGTAAGTGGTGTTTGTGAAAAAAAAATATTTCAATACTGTCTGACCTGTGATGGTGAACCAATTGACTCTACAAAAGAATTAGTTTACGAAGGCCCAACAGGTCAATTCTGTTTAGCTCAGCATCAATTAGGCCCTGATGGAAAAATTTATATCGCAACTGTTTATAATATAATTCCAAATGATGTATTTAATTCTAAAAATCAAAACCTGTGCGTGATTAATAATCCAAATGAAATTTATCCTTTATGCGATTTTGATACCAATACAGTATCACTTGGAACTCGAAGAGTAATTGGCGCTCTTCCAAACATGCCAAATTATAACCTTGGTGCATTGGTCGGCAGCGAATGCGATACACTTGGAACTTCAGTAAAAAATTTATTAGCTAAAACTAAAATAAATATATATCCAAATCCTGCAAATGATGAGTTGTATTTAAATTGCGAGAGTGATATAGAATTAAATTATTCTCTTAAAACAATACTTGGGAGTGAAATAAGGAGTGGTAATTTTATTGGAAAGGAAACAATTGATATGTTGGAAATTGCATCGGGCGTATATATTATTGAGATATCGGATAATTTGGGAAAAATTAAATATTCGGAAAAAATTGTTAAGGAATAAAAAAGGAGAAAGGAGTTAGGAGAAAGGAGTTTAAATTTCTTGCAAAATTTTAAGATACTAATGTCAAGGAAATTTGGCCTCCTATTTCCTACTTCCTATTTCAACCCTGTCACCCCTTCACCAACCCTTTCACAACCAACCACTCCGCAATCTGCACGGCATTTGTTGCAGCACCTTTTCTGAGGTTGTCGGCAACTATCCAGCAATTAAGGGTGTTTTTTTGGGTATAATCTCTTCGAATTCTTCCCACAAAAACTTCATCTTTTCCCTCAGCATCAAGAGGCATTGGATATATTTGGTCGTTGAGATCATCTTGCAGAATTACGCCTTCGGTATTATTTAAAATTTCGAATATTTCTTTGATATCAAAATCATTTTCAAATTCAATATTCACACTTTCGCTGTGTCCCCCGCTTACCGGAACGCGAACGGCGGTTGCGGAAACCTGAATGGCATTATCACCCAAAATTTTTCTTGTTTCGTGATGCATTTTCATTTCTTCTTTGGTGAACCCGTTTTCTAAAAAAATATCCACCTGCGGAATAACATTTTTATCTATCTGATATTTATATGCGGGATTTTCCACAACGCGACAACCACTTGTGCGTTCGTTGTATAATTGCATAATTCCTTTGGCACCACTACCGGAAACAGATTGATAAGTGGAGACAACAATTCGTTTTATTTTATATTTTTTATGTAGCGGATTTAATACCATCACCATTTGAATTGTTGAACAATTCGGATTAGCAATTATTCCACTTTTTAATTGTAGTATATGTTCTGCATTTATTTCCGGTACAACGAGAGCACAATTTTCATTCATCCTCCATGCACTCGAATTATCCACTACCCAACATTTTATTTTTTCAAATTCCGGCGCCCATTCCAGTGAAGTATTTCCGCCCGCGCTAAACAAGGCGATCTGAGGTTGCATACGAAGTGCTTCTTCCATGCTCACAACAGTAACATCTTCCCCCCTAAACTTAACTTTTTTACCCACCGAACGCTCCGTGGCAACCGGTATCAATTCGGTAACGGGAAAATTTCTCTCCTCCAAAATTCTGCGCATCATCTGACCTACAAGTCCGGTTGCGCCAACTACTGCGATTTTCAATTTTGTAATTTTTATGCAAAGATAATGTGTTCTGACATGTAGTAGATCTCCTACGTCGATCACTACATGTTTCAGTTCAGGGTTCTGAGTTCTGGGTTGACTCACCACTGACCATTCACGACTGACCAAAAGGTTTAGCCGGGTTTGCAAGAGTTTACATGGTTTGCAAAAGTTTCAGGGTTGTGCTCCGATTGTTATTTTTTATTTTTTGATTGTTATTTATTATTCCCTCAACTTCAGGCCCCATCTCTTATCTTCCCCAAGGGGAAAGACGTTTCTTTTACGATTTTTCAAGGTTTCTGCAAAATAAATTACTGCGCAATTTCTTCCATCTAATTCCTCCGAAAAGTAATTTACTATAATAGAAAAGCATTCAGTAATACATAAATCCTCCTTTACTGCCGCCTAATGATTTGATCTTGTCGGGTATCAAATATCATATTAATTATTATTTCTTTGTCCTTAATGGTGTAGAATAAATAATTGTGTTTTGTAATCAGAATTTTACGAATATTTGGAGTGTCTCTAACAGGTCCGGAAATTGGATTTTCGCTAATTATTTTCAGTCTGATTTGTAATTTTTCCTGAAAATTCCTAGCAACTTTCACCGACCAATTTGTTTTCAAATAGTCGATTATTTTTTTTAAATCGGCTACAGATGTTTCTGTCCAGATTATTTTGTAAGCCATTTCTTCACCATTTCCTTCACCTCTTCATTTGTAAATGTTTTGCCCTCTGAATATTGATTTTCCGACAGTTTTAGTTTTTGTTGAAGTTCTGATGGTAAGTCCGAAATATTTATAATTTCGCCTTCAATTACTGGTTTCTTATTCTTTCGTAATTTAACAACCGGCTCTTCCACCCCATTTTTCCCTTTTGTTTTTTTCATCCTTATCAAATTTACACAAATATAATCTAAAAAAATATTCCGAAATTCAAAAATAGTTCGTATTTTTCCCATCCATTTTATGAAAAACATAATCCTTTTTGGCACACTGCTGATTCTCACTCGCATCGGGTCCGCTCAATTTTCAGAAAATTTTGACGATGGTGATTTTGTTGGCTGGGCAGGTGATGATACGGCCTTTATTGTAGATGCATTATTTCAGTTGCAATTAGATGGTAATTGTGATGGAGGCGGAACAAATTATTTATCTGTTGCTGCATCCACGAACGATACTGCCACCTGGGAGTTTTTTATCGATCTTGCATTTGATCCTTCGGGAAGTAATTACACCAGATTTTATTTACAAAGCGATAATCCTGATCTCACAGCTTCTTTAAACGGATATTATATTCGTATTGGAGAAGATGGAAGTGATGATGCTGTAAAATTATATCGGCAAATAGATTTTACTTCTACTTTATTGCTGACAGGTACCTTGGCAGAAGTTGCAGTATCACCTACCGTTCGCGTAAAAGTAATTCGCACCACTGAAAATGAATGGCAATTATTTGTGGACCCCACCGGTGGTTTTACTTATGTAAGTGAAGGTTCTGTGATTGATGATGTTATTATTGGAGGAGATTATATCGGATGGTTTTGTAAATATTCCTCCACGCGATGCGATGATTTTTTTCTGGATGATATTTCCGTTTCCCCTTTGTATTTTGATGATGATGCTCCCTTTATTTCCGGACTCACTGTGGAATCATCCACCCAAATTGAATTGGATTTTAATGAAAATATAACGTTACTCTCTGCGGAAGATGAAAGTAATTATTACATCGATGGCGGAGTTGGAAATCCAATTGATGCAACAAGAGGACCTACCGATTTTTCAAAAGTGTTACTCACTTTTATTACAGATTTTCCGGAGGCGATATTATTAACATTAATTGCAAGCAATATTTCAGATGAAGCAGGAAATATTTTAACAAGCGATTCGGAATCATTTGTGATTTATACAGTTAATCAATTTGATATTGTTATGAATGAAATTTTTGCGGATCCTGATCCTTCACTGGAATTACCAACCGCGGAATATATTGAATTATATAATACCACCGGTATCGATATTGACCTTACCGGATTTACAATTTCGGATGCAACTTCTGAAAGTGATCCCTTCCCTTCTTTTATTTTACCTGCTAACGAATACATAATCGTGATAGATGAAAATGTGGTGGATTCTTTTGCCGGATTTACCGATCTTTTGTTGATACCAAGTTTGCCCTCACTTAATAATGATGGAGATGATCTTGTATTAAAAGATGCATCGGGAAATGTAATTCACTCTATTTCATATGAACTCGATTGGTATGACAATGCGGTAAAAGAAGATGGTGGATGGAGTTTGGAAATGATTGACCCTTCAAATCCATGTCAGGGCGATGCAAACTGGACAGCATCAGAAGATATTTCCGGAGGAACACCCGGCGCAATTAATTCTGTTTTCGGCGAAAATGCCGATGATGTTTCTCCTATGCTGATCGGTGCATATCCATCTTCCTTGGATACGGTTATCGCTTTTTTTGATGAGGATATAGATTTAAATACGGCAGATATTTCTGATTTTATTTTGTCGAACGGAATTGGTTCTCCACTTAATTTAATTTTAGATAACAATAATCCCGATTTTATTGGAATGGTGTTTGGAAGTCCGTTGAACCTCGGTGTAGTTTATACACTAACTGTAGAAAATTTAACTGATTGCTCCGGAAATATTATCGGTACATTTAATGTGGTAGAATTGGGAATTCCGGAACCAATGGATTCCGGTGACATTGTAATAAATGAAATTTTATTTAATGCTTATACGGATGGATTTGATTTTGTGGAATTATATAATACTTCCAATAAAATAATTGACCTTTCAAAAGTTATTATTGGTGAATTGGATATTACTGACACAACACAGGTGATTGAATTTGGTTATGCAAGCAAATCCGGAAAATTATTCTTTCCACAAACATATATGTGTGTTACATCAAATATTGAAAATGTATTAAATAATTATCACGCTATTGATACGGGAAATTTTGTAGAATCTCCCGATATTCCGGCCTTTTCTGATAACGAAGGAATTGTAGTTATTTACGATCCTGTTTTAAATGTAGTTGACAGATTACATTTTTACGACGACTGGCAATATGCCTTGCTTACTGATGATGATGGTGTGTCGCTGGAGCGTGTCAATTATAAATTCGAAACTCAGAGTCAGGATAACTGGCATAGTGCTGCAGAAGATGTTTATTTCGCAACTCCGGGTTATCAGAATTCTGTTTTCGGTGATATTGTTGGTGGCGGCGATATCGTTTTGGAATATTCTGTATTTTCTCCCGATGGCGATGGTTATCACGATCTGTTATTGATATCGTATACCACTGCTAGCGAAGGTTATACCGGCATATTTAAAATATTTGATGCACAGGGGAGGATAATTAATGAATTAAATGGATTAACTACGCTTGGTCGTGAAGGATTTTTAACATGGGACGGATTAGACGGAGATGATATGGCTGCAAAAACAGGAATATATATTTTATATGCCGAATTGTTTAATGAACAGGGAAATGTAGAGAAACATAAAGTGAAGTTTACTTTGGTGAGAGGGTAGATTTTGCAACCGATCGTATCATTTATCCGTCAAATAATGGTGGGAAAGCACTCATTATTCTATATTTCGAATTATTGAGATTACTTTTCTTATCCAAACACTATTCCATGCAGCGCAAAACATACTCACTGGAATCCTACGCATTATTTGCCGCAACTATTCTTGGTTCTGATAAACTTAAATCTCAAATAATTACCCAGAATTATGAACCTGATCTTCGTTTGATGAATTGGTCGGATTATGCTGATGAGGAAAATCCCATCAATATCGATATTGACGGGAATGGGATATTTGATCTTGAGTTTGGATATAATTATTATTCAGATGGAGCAGAAATTACCATTTTAGTTAATGATTGTGTAATTGGAGTTGGAGTGGAGGCATCCACAAATTGGAATATATATTTCGAATTTTTAAATACCGGACAATTAATCGGTGAATCACATAATTGGACTGACGAGGGGAATAAAATATTTTGGGGAACTTGTCAAGAAAGCACCTATAGTGGTAGCAGCTCATGGGTCTCCTATGGACGATCACCATTTGTCAGCCGATATTTACCTATTCAACTGCTAATTGATTCAGAAGTGCATTATGGATGGGTAAGATTAAGTATTAATAGGTTGGGTATTTCAGGATCAAATTGTTGGTATGGAACAGGTTCTCCTCTTACAATATTTTCAATTTCCTATAATGACATTGCAAATGCACCGATATCATGCCTTGAAAATATAATAACGGATCCCGGTTCAAATTACTATGCAAAATTATCTGATGTTTTAGATACGGAAACAATAAAAGATCTGGCATTTATTATTGATGAAGAAACTCAGAATTATTCAGAAATTCGAATATATTTAGTCCCATCCAGAGAAGATATGATTACTTTCTCCGCTGATGATGCATTATTATTGGATGCTACAAGATATTTTTCTATTCCTGCTGAAGAAGTGATGCCGGGTGTAGAAAATATATTCAATTTACCGGAAACATTATTGGACATCAATGGAAATGAATTTGTTGCCGGTATGTATTATTCGGGATATTATATGAAAATTCCCTTGGTCGGTGAAAGTCCGGAATTAACACTTTCGACACCTTTGAATATTGCAAAAACCGCACAATCGCATTGTTATTTAAATGTAAGTCCAATCGAAATGGAATTTATTGTCAATAAAGGATATTTTGAAGTTTCCTTTACTAAGGACTATGAAGATGATGATATTGGTTCTTATGGCGTTGGATTAGTAAGCAGTAACAGGATTGATGAAATAGAGAGTTGGAATTCCGGGTATGAATTAATTGACACCAATGCTTTGATCACAATTCCAAAAACATTTGCTACTGAGTACACGGTTGATCTTATTGGATTAGAAAAAGATGTTTTTGGCGATCCCCTTGTTGCTGGTTTAGAATACGGACCTGTTGTAGTTGGTTTTGGCGACGGATATAATCGTGATCTGTTTTGTTACAGACTCAATCATGAATTTATCGAACTACCTTATCTTGCCCATCAGGATATACATATCTATTATTTTGATAATACAATTTCCGTTGATGTTCTTCCCGAAATGATTGGTAATTGTAAAATGGATCTGGTTTCGGTTATGGGACAAAAAATTCTTTCTGCTGAAATAACACAGGAAAAAACTACAGTGGATATCGGAAGACTATCAAAAGGAATTTACCTTGCTGTTATTTATCAAAACGAAACTCAGTTGGAAATTTTTAAGTTTGAAAAAAATTAGAGTTATAATTAGAATGATATTTAATCTAAAAAGAAAGCCCCTCAGATATTTTTGAGGGGCTTTTCTCTTATTACAATCAATAAATTAATCGCCTATTGCACTTAAAGTAAGATCAGAATCAATCACTACCTCATTTGGGCCTAACATATAAGTATATGTGCCCGACCAATGTTGGTAATCGCTTGCACTATCGTCGAGAATGGTATAAGGTATAGAAGTTAAACTGAGATCATAAGTAATGGTGATCACATCTTCTGCAACCGCCCAGGTAAAAGTTTCGGCAAAACCACCGTTGTAAACAACAATGCCTGTGCCATTATCGGCAAAAGTAGCAACACCAGAATCGTATTCTGTAGTTGTAGTGGAGGTGCCATCCATTGTGGTTGTTGTAATGGATTTATCAATGTTCCATCCACCTGCATGTTTAACTAACACCTTTTCTGTTTTAGAACAGGAAAACAGAGTTATGGAGAGGAGCATAACGATACAAAGTTGTGAGATCAGTTTCATAGTATAGATTTTAGTCAAAGATAAACAATTCGTTTTCTTATTTGAAATTTACCCTTTTAGGGAGACATTTAGCACCGCGAAAAACTTATGATAGCATACCATAAGCTGTATGTGAACCTAGTAAAAAGAGATTCCCGGGTTTGAAAAATGCACTTCACTAAATAATTGTAATGTTTCGGATAAAAAAGGATGCAGTTCGGCAATTTCCTGTAATAAATAGGTCGCATATTGATTAGTTTAGTGGTTTGAATAAATGATAATGCGACCGAAACAATATTCTTTACGGGCTTATACCATTTTGGCAGCTGCAATTCTGGGAGGTGATAAATTAAAGTCTCAAATTGTAATGCAGGATTTTGACCCGGATCTCAGGCTCATGAATTGGCAGGGATATGCAGATGAGGACGAACCAATTGAAATTGACATTGACGGGAATGGAATTTTTGATTTGAAGTTTGATTATGATTGGTATTATTTTGATGCCGGGGTTGAACTTTATATTAATGATTGTGTGATCGGTGTTGCAGTGGAGGATTCCGGAGAATGGAGTGCATATAATATTAATTTTTTCAATACAGATCAATTAATAGGAGAATCGTTGATCTGGACAAGTGACGGGTTTCATATTCTTTCGGTTACTTCCTTCAGCGATTCCTCTTACGGATGTAATATAATTTATGCCGGCAATCATTTTGTAAATAAATATTTGCCTATAAAATTGCAAATAGATTCTAACATTCATTATGGTTGGGTGCGCTTAAGTATTAATACAATTGGCCATGGTCTTTATAATCAGTGTTTTTCTGCCGTAGGATCACCACTAACAATATTTTCTACGGTCTATAATTCAATTCCGGAAACTTCGATTTTTTGTAATGAGGAAATTTTATCGGAGAGTGGAAGTACCTATAATGCAATTCTATATGACAATTTAGATGTTGAAGATGTACGTGATCTGGCCTTTAGATTTTATGCTGCCGAAACGGTTGACTATTCTGAAATAAGAGTGTATTTAATTCCTTCCAGAGAAGATGTTATCGGATTTTCATTAATGGATGCTATTTCCTTGAGTCCGACCAGATACTTTAGTATTCCTGCAGATCTGGTAGTGCCGGATGTAGTAAATATTTTTAATCTTCCTGCTACTCTTTTAGATATCAATGGAAATGCATTTTTGCCCGGTACTTATTATTCCGCATTTTATATGAAAATGCCAAAAGCAGGCGAGTCAGCAGTTTTAACGTTTTCTACTCCTATGAATATCGTAATGCCTGTATTGCAAGCATGTCATTTAAATGTAGAAACAATTAACATGGATTATTTGAGTGAGGATGGTTATTTTCAAATTTACTTTACACAGGATGAAAATGAATTGGATATTGGTTCGTATGGAGTGGGAGTAGCAAATGAAAATAATATTGATTGGTTAACTTATTATAATGAAACAGAAGAAATTGATTTGACAGGTATTATTCAATTCCCTAAAACCGGGGAAGCTGAATATACCATTGATCTTGTCGGACTAACAAAAGATATTTATGGTGAAGATCTTGTAATTGGTGAAACTTATAATCCCTTGGTTTTCGGATTTGGAGACGGATATTATGCCGACTTGTTTTGTTATGATTACAAATTAACCGACGTGGTTTTGCCGGTTATCAATTTGCCTGCTAAAAATTTGCAAATTAATATGATAAATAATAATTTGGTTATTACATTACCGAAAGATTTAGTTGCCGAGGACATTGAAGTGGTAATAAATTCCATAACAGGTCAAACGATTTTGTCGCATGAATTATTAAATACCACAACCTCTATTGATCTTTCCCCTTATTCTTCGGGGATATATTTTGCATCTATTTATAGCAGGGGTAATCGTATTGCAATAAAAAAGATAGGAATTAATTAATTTAAACAATATTAAAATAAAAAAACCGCTTCATAAAATACTTATGAAGCGGTTTATAATAAGTTCAACAATTAATTCAAGCTACTAAACCAGATCTCGGTATCCACAACAAAATCAACTCCAAAAATTTCGTAGGTATAAGAACCTGACCAATGTTGGGAATCTTTGCTGCTATCGAGAATTGTGTAGTCGACAGTAACTGCCAATGCATCATAAGTGATGGAAATAATATCATCATTTACCGACCAACTAAAAGTATCCGTTGTGCCATCATTATAAGTGATGAACCCGGTTCCATTTTCATTAAAAGTTGCCACACCGTAATCGGTATCGGTTTCTGTTGTAGAAATACCACCGGAAGTGGTAGTTGTTACTTGTTTATCAATATTCCATTCTCCATCATGTTTTACCAGCACTTTTTCTGTTTTACCACATGAGAATAATGTTACTGCGATAAACATTACAGCAATTACCTGCGTTATTCTTTTCATTGTTTAGATTTTGGGTGAAATTTTTAGTTAAAAGAAGTTGTTAAGCAAAAGGTTTGCCAAATTTTGATTTATGCAATTTTATGGGTTAATATTTATCGAACCATTACTCTGAATCCATTGCTATAGCTGGTAAATTCGGGAGCATACATACATTGAATATTTGTTATTCCGCTGCTGAAACTACCCTTATGCGTGACATGCATTGTATATTCCACCGTAAATTTTCCCTTGGGCAGTTTAGCTATAAAATAATTGGTGCTGGCATCTCCGGTGCTTGCATAATATCCTATGCCTTGTGAATATTGGTAAGAACTCAACACATTTAATGGCTCAAAACAACTCGCGCGTAAATCTCGCATATGCACGTATTGCATTTCCCTGTCTGCAGTAAATTCAAGATTTGTGATAACGCGATCCCCTACCTTTAAAATAGTATTTTCATTTATAGGAATCAGTTCAGTACCTGTTAAACTCGTTTTTTGTAAATACAATGTTTTATTTACCGTTAAACCGGAAGTTGTACCTGAAATATTTTCCATCTTATCCAGGTATTGCCAATACATTGCACCATATCCACCTAAACCAGTATTTGTGGTGATTGAAATATTTCCCAATTGTGGAATTATTGATTCTGCGCTCCATATCTTCTTAAAATAACCTGTTGCATCGGTTGCATTCTTTTGGTCAAGTAAAGAATTAGCTACAATAATTTCCGCCAATGCTGTTTTGTCGTATAGTGTATTTCCTTTATACAAAAGTGCATAACATGCTTCTGCAGTGGCTTTTGTTGTTTTCCATCCGCTAGCTTGTTTTTGTTGTAGTAACCAGATCTTCAATTCATCTACTGCAATATTATCTTCTAAAATTTCATCAAACAATTCAATCATTAATGCTTGCGTTTCCACAGGTGCTTCCGTCCAGTAATAACCGGTTTTATTTTCCTTCCAATATCTTCCTCCTTCCTTATTTAAAATAGAATTTTCTTTGATCGACCGTGCTATAAGGGAGGCCGTTTGTTTATCACCGATCCTGTTTAATGCAAGAGCGATCATTGCCTTTTCATATAAATTATAGGCAGTCCAGAATCTTTTTACCTGTGTTAAATAAAAATTATAAGCATTTTGTTCTTTAATATTTAATTTATTTTCGGTGTAATAACTTGAGGCGTAAAAATATTGAACGATTAAAGAAGGAGGAAGATAAGTTGTACTGTCGCTAATTTTATTGGTTTTAAAATCTATCAGTAGATCTTCATAATTTCTGGCGAGTTCTTTATTGCAATAATTTAATGTTCTGGATAACATTGTTGAAAAATTTTTATCAAAAACTACCGGCGTTTCTAACCCGTGCAAATGTGCCATTCCTGCAAGAATATATTGGGAAATATAAGGATCGGCAACAAAATCTCCGGTGAACCAGGTAAATCCTCCGCTTGGCATTTGGTGCAATTTTAACAAGTTCATTGTTGTATTTAACCGCATTTGGACAGCTGTTTTATTAAACAATTTGGAGATCCTTTTTTTATCCTCTGATTCTTCAACAGCCTGAAGTGCCCATGGACTTTCCTGTAACAATATATTTTTCAGCTCTGAATTTTTTTCTAAATTTGAAATTAGGGAAACAGAATCCTTTTCCCAATTACTGAATATTTTTTCTATTTCCGGGTCCGACAAAACAATAGTTGCCGCGAGCGCATTTGAATAATATCTGTTGAATAATTGTTCCGCACACTCAAAAGGATATTCCTGTAAATAAGGTAATGATTGCACAGCATACCATGCCGGATTGCTTGTGTATTCCAGCACAACGCTATGGTTCACTTTGTCAGAATTATAACTCGAATTAAAAAGAGACGCAAATAAAAATGATTGTTTCGATTCCGCTTTTGTTCTAAGGGCAAATGTTTCAGTAACTAATATTTTATCCGTTAAAACGGAAATACTGTTTTGTTCTCCATCACTCACAATTCCGTTTGTCGCCTTTACGTTGTATACCACTGAATTTATTCCTTCCGGAATTATAAGTTGCCAGCTAACAACAGTATTCACTTTTGCTTTTACACTAAAGGAAAGAGGTTCTGTTTTGTGATTAAAATTTGCATTTATCGGCAGCATGGTAAATGCATCTAATAACTCTAATTGAGCAACTCCGTTTATTTCATTTTCAGAAAGATTTTGAATTTTTGCTGTTACATTTATTGTATCACCTACACGAAGAAACCGTGGAAAAAAGGGCGATATCATAAAATCTTTTTGTGTGATAATTGTTGCCTCGGTGTATTTAAATAGTAGATCCTTCGTGTGCGCCAATAATTGTAATTTCCATTCCGTTAATGCTTCAGGAACCGTAAAGCTGATAATGATAGTTCCCGTAGAGTCGGTTTGTAGCTGGGGATAAAAGAAAGCTGTTTCCTGTAAATTTTTTCTGCTGACAATCTTATTTAGCAATTCTTCTGTATTAATTGCATAAGGATCTGCCTTTCTTTGTCGCAACAGTGTTTCGGAATCTAAATTGCCGATTTTATCGTACATATAAGTAAGAGGATTTACTTCCCATAAAGGGTCATCATTCTTTTTTATACCAAATAGCGTTTGAGTTCCCGGAATTAATGCATATTCTTTCTTTCCTTTTGCAGGGCCTGATTCATATGCCATATCGCTATCAGCCATGCGACTGCCCGAGGAATTTTTATTTAGACTAGCCACAACGCTATAATTTCCTCCATATGGATTTCGATCCTCCATAGCAAAGAAGGTATTATTTCGATAAGGATAATTATCATCGAAATAACCCCACCAATTAGTCATAAACCAATTGATATGGTTGTAGTAAATAGGATCAGGAGAATAGTATAGCGCGTAATATTTGGGTTCATTATAATGTTTTGCAATATTAATAGTTACTCCTGCATTCCACGAACTGTCGTTTTCATATTTGGACCATTTGATAAAATTCCACTCGTGATTTGTAAATTGGTTAAGGGAAACATCATACATGGATGCTAAAAGCTCTGCAGCAACTTTGCCGTTTTGTGGCCCGCGAATTTTTAATTTCCAGTTTTCCGCTTCGCCGGGTTCCAGTTTATTGCGAAATGTTTCTAATTCAATAGTCAGATCTTTATTAGACCATAAAACATTTACAATTATATCCCTGTGATAAAAGCGATTGTTTTTTACATACCAAACTTCTGCCGATGTACCACCCCTATGTTTTTCCTCTATTTGAAAAGTAACAGCACTTTGCTTTTTATTTTCGAAATGTTCCCATTTCTCTGTCCCATTAACATCCCTTAGATCCCACATCAAATATGGATCTTCTGCGCCTGCAATTACTTTTAGATCAATAGTATCGCCGGGTTCACCATTCATTTCTGAATTTTCTAAATATATTTCATCTGAAATATTTGTGTCAAATCCATTTTGGTTGGTTATCGTAATTATAGTACTGGTTTGTAATTTCTCACCTGACAAATCGGTGTGGTATAAAGTACATTTATACAACCCGGGAGATAAACCTGTGCTACTTATACTATCTGTAACCTTATTTGCTGTATTAAAATAATATTCTTTTACGGCGGGCAACTCTTTCCAATTATAGGGATTATCTTCATTGCTATAAATATCATTTGGAAATTTTTTAATGTATTCCACCTCTGAAATAACCCATTGATCCGGGGCGGCCCAAAGTCGTTCACGTAAAATTCGTCCGGGACTTTCCAAAGGGGAAAAGGTTATTTTTCCTGTCGCATCTACGGGAAAATAATTGAGATTTGTTGCATTGACCTTTATCGGAAAATTCTTACCAGCAATAATTTCATTCGGAATATTAAATGAGATGAGCGTGGAAATATATCCTGCAGATACTATTTGTTTGAAATTTTTAGTTTCGCCACTTATATCTATAACCGAACCTGAGATTGTATATTTATAGATTTGAAATTTATTATGTTTTTGTGAATTATCAGAGCTTGCATTGAATGAAATAGAAAATGATCCGTCCTCATTTGTACTTGTGTTTCCACTTTCTAAATATAGTGGATATGTATAGTTTTTGGTATCGTATTGATAATGTGAATTAATTAATTCTCTTTCAATTTTATAGGTAACGCTTGCAAAGGAAACAGGATTTCCGGAATACGATATTGCTTTAGAGGAAACAGTAATATTTTCATTTATCGCATAGGCTTTTTCTATCGCGTCATTTTGAATCGAGAAAGTGGGCTTTTTATATTCTTCAATAAAAATAATAATACTGCCATATTGTGTACTTATAACAGTTCTGCCAAAACTAATATTATCAGGAATTAAAAATGATCCGGCAAATGATCCAAATTCATTACTTATTAGGTCAAGGCTTTCTACGTTGATGTATTGTGAATTAACAAAATTTACTTTAACAGGTGCATCGGGTAGTATTTTTTTATTGTTATCCGATTCTTCTAAAATAATTCCCTTAAAATATATTTTCTGACCAGGCCTGTAAATACTACGGTCGGTAAATATATAACTATGACTATAAGAATAGTCCGTTTCTTTATAATTTTTGGAAACAGAAAATTCCATTTGTGAATTTAAAATATCATCACCTTTTTTAACTATTAATCCACGGTGGTTCATATAATGTAATTTGGGGCTTTTAAGAGTAAATCTTCCAGTAGAATCAGTGTTATAACTTTCCTTCATGTGAAAAGAACGGTAGCCAAAAACATAATGATAATTTGTCTCATATGTTTCAATTTTTGCATCTGTTATTGGCTGTCCGGTTGTTCTGTTCACAATATAAAAAGATTCGACATTTTTTGCCCACGCAAAACCAACATCACTTTTCCCTACTATACAAAGATTTGAAACTTGGAAATGTGTTACACAACTGACTTCATTTTTTATTTCACTGGAATCATAGGTAAGCAAAAGGTAGTTCCCTACCGGAAGTGGATCCATCGCAAATTCTACCCCGTGTTTATTGAAATCACCAGTATTTGGTATGAATTGTTTCCATTTTTTAGTATAGGGTAATTGTGCTGCATATTCTATTTGATCTTCACCGCTGGCATTATCATATTTTCGTTTTTGTTTCTGGGAAACAGGAATAAGCCGAAATTGCAAGGTGTCGATATTGCGATATTCAAAATAGACCCGGAAAGGTTTGTCAGGTATCTGAACGGATTCGACATTGAGTACACCATATTTTTTCGAAATAGAACCAGCTAATTTTTTACAATTTTTTGTTCCAGAGGCGTTTGGAAATCTATTTATTGCATCTTCACAATATTTGTAGGCTATTTTATAATTTTCACTATGAAGATAATTTTTTTGTCCTTTGTTAAAATAATGTTCGGCAATTAATGCAGAAATATAGGTTGAATGGTTAAACCAATTATATCTTTCTAACTCCATTTGTAAAGCTTGAATATATAAACTGTCACTTATTAATAATTTGCTATTTGCTTTTGCAAATTTTAATCGTTTGATATCCAGATCAATCAGGGATGCCGGATTTTCATCCATTAAATGAAATTGCGTGAGTTGTTGTAAAAGAGATAAACCTAGCTCCTTGCGATTTAGAGAATCATTAAATGAAAAATTGTGTTCGGCAAACATCCTATTGTCAGCAAATATCACTGTATCTTCCATTTTGTATTCATATTCAGCATTTGCAATGTAGGAGTTGTCGGATAGAAGATTATCGAGTACACGATGGGCCAAAAGATCATATAATGTTGGCCTTAATTTTTCATTTTCAGGTGTTACCGTCCAAAGTATTTCCTTGTATTTTGAAATATTTGTTGATTTTAAACTCTCCGGATTTTTTAATGATAGTAAGTATAGATCATAAATTTCTTGTTTGAGTTTTTTAATGGTCCAGGTGGATATGTCTGTTTCCACAATTTTGTCTTCGTAATTATTGAAATTGACATAAAAGTAATCTGACGTATAATTTTCATATACTTCTGCAAGCATACTTTGTAAAATATTTTTTACAGGAGCATTAGCTGCTCGTATCTCATTTTTAAATAATTCGATTGCATACATTTCACCCTCTTCACGCAATGCAATATTGAGTTTGCTTAAATAAATTAACGATTTAATTAATTGTGGCCCATTATTTTCCGCTTTTGCATGTTCGTATATCTCCTCAACAAAAACCAATGCAGATTCAGGCAGTTGCAATGCTTCTAGTGAATCGATGGTTTTCCATTCCTGTTCATATCCCGTCCAATTATTTTCAGGTTTGTTAAAAATTATGAGGGTAGTCGCAAAAACACCTGATAATAAAAATACCAGAACAAGCAGCGTGATGGGTTTAAAGTGCATACGGTTAATGGGTTATTGGGTAATATTCCTCCACCTTATACAAAAAGTGAAATGACCGAAAAATGTAAAAACATCCAAAACAGAGTTATTCTCCGTTTTGGATGCAATAAATTTATGGGTCTTTCCCTATATAACAGTCAGACTTGGGTAATTATTGTACTTTCACCCTAATTCCTTCACTATGACTTGTAAATTCCGGGGCATACATGCATTGAATACTGGTTATTCCGTTGCTGAAACTGCCTTTATGGGTAACGCGGATAGGATATTCGAAAACATAGGTTCCCTTGCGTAAATAACTTATAAAGAAATTGGTGCTTGCATCGCCGGTGGCCTCATAATATCCCAAGCCATCTTGCCATTTATATTCACTTAATACATTTACCGGTTCGAAGCAGCTGGCGCGCATGTCTTTCATGTGCACATATTCCATATCTCGGTCAACTCGAATTTCTATGCGCACTTTTACAAGGTCACCAACATGTAATTCAACATTTTCGTCTATTGGTTTTAATATAGGTCCGGTGGCAGAATTTTCCTGCAGGAATAATTTTTTATTTAATTGTAATTGGTTGTTGGAGGATGTTACTTTATCAATATCCTCAAAATATTGCCAATACATTGCCCCGTAACTTAATTGATTAGTAGAGGAAGGTTTGATATTAATTTTACCAAGATCGGAAGTAATATCAGATCCAAGCCAATTTGTTTTGAAATATCCTGTTCCGGCTTCCACCTTATCGGGTTGAACAACTAATTTTCCCACTGTAATAATTGCGAGTTCTTTATTTGCAAGCAGGTCAGTTCCGCGTAATAATAGTGCATAACATGCTTCTGCCGTAGCCTTTGTAGTTTTCCAATCGGTGGTTTGTTTTTGACGTAACAGCCATACTTTTAAAGATTCCACTGACTCTTCATCCTGTGCAATTTCTCCAAATACTTCTATCATTAATGCCTGTGTTTCAATAGGCGCCTGATACCAATAATATCCATAGGCATTTTCCTTCCAATACATTCCCATTTCATTGGAATTTAAACTAAATTCTTTTAATGATTTAGTTATATTATACGCAGTTGGCGATTCGGTGGAACGACCTAATACCATTGCAATCAAACCCTTTTCATACAATGCATAACCGGTCCAGAATTTTTTTAATTGGCCGATATAATATTTATTAGCTTCTCCAAGTTCATCACTTACAGAATAATCAAAATAACTGCGGGCATATAAATATTGAATGGTGTAATTGTCGGGGCGATAATTAGTTTTATCTACTTTTTGTTTTTCAAGATATGCATAATCTTCCAAAATTCTTGCATCACAATACGCTATTGCACGATCAAGCATATTATTGATCTTATTGTTATTCATTTCATCGGAAATGCCAAGCTGTTGTAAATGTGCTAATCCGGTAACAATATACTGTGTAATATATCTATCATCTTTATATCCTTTAAACCAAGGCCATCCACCATTCGGCAACTGTAATTTTTCTAATTTATTTATCGCGGCCGACATTTCATTTTGCATGCGATTCATATCAAATAAAAGTGCCACGCGTTTTTTGCGTTCTGTTTCATTTTGCGCTTGTAATACCCAGGGTGTTTCTTCCAGTAATAATGATTTTAATTCCTGATTTTTTTCCAAGTTTGAAGTGAGTGATTCCGGATTGTTTTTCCAGGATTCAAAAACTCTTTTTATTTCAGGATCAGAATTCGCAATATAATATGCAATGCTATTTGCATAATACCTGCTGAAAACCTGTTCGGCGCATTCATAAGGATATTCCATCATGTAAGGCAATGCCTGCACGGCATACCATGCAGGATTGGAAGTATATTCCAATGTTACACTTTGATTGCGGATCGTTGGAGAATTTGCAGATGCAATTAATTTGGCAAAATCAAAGTTTGCAGATTTATTTCCACGCACCCACAATGGCAGCGCTTCCGTAACTAAAATTCTGTTGGTGAGTACAGGTAAAGCATTTTCTTCTCCATCAGTAAAATTTCCCGATTTTGCTTTAACGCGGTACACAATTGCATCGAATCCTGAAGGTATTTTTAATTTCCAGGTGGCAACAGCACTTCCCTTTGCATTTGTTGTAAATTTTACTTCCTTGTTATTATTTGAAAATGCAAGGTCAACGGGCTGCATATTTAATGCATTAAATAATTCGATTTGTGCAACTCCATTTAAAATGCTATCCGTTAAATTTGAAATTTTGGCAGTAAATTCCAGTTCATCGCCTTCCCTTAAAAAACGTGGAGCATTTGGCTGCACCATTAACTCTTTTTGAGTAACTACATTGCTGAAGATCTGGTTGCTTTGCAGATCTTTTGTATGAGCAAGTCCCATAAAGTTCCACTTCGTTAATGCTTCCGGCATGGTGAAACTGAAAATAATATTTCCTGCGGAATCTGTTTCTAATTGCGGATAAAAAAATGCGGTTTCGTTGAGATTTGTTCTTGCGGAAATTTGGTCGAAACCTGGTATTATGGTTTCGGAGCCGGCAATTGTTCCTATTGAGTGTCCGGGAGTAAATTTTGCAACTTCTCCAGTAAAATCACTTTTCTTTTCACTTTCTTCAGATACTGCAGCTTCCGCAAATTTTACATTTCCTGCTTCGTTTCCACTCGTTATTTGATCCATTTGCACTGCACCATCAAAATAATCGGCAACATAACCCTTATTATAATTTCTTCTATTATATAAATTATATCCTAAATCCAACCCAAACCAATTTAAATAATCATAATGAATAGAATGATAATCACCACTTCTCCACCAATCATCATCAGCCCAATAATATTGGCTTCCATTTCCAAAACTACCATCGGCATTCCAGGTAGAATAACGATAATTATAGGGCCAGGAAACAAATTGCCAGTAATGTCCTTTAAATGCATCGAGAGATGCATCGTACATACTTGCTAAAAATTCGGCAGCAACTTTTTCGCCGTTATTTCCGGATATTTTTACCTTCCATGTTTCTTTTGTTCCCGGTTGCAATTTATCGCGGTGTGTTTCCAACTCTACCTTTAAATTTTTATTATCCCAGGGAATAGTAATAAAATAATTTTGGGTAAAAAATCTTCCATCTTTTATAAAACATATCTGTGCGCCAACTCCTCCTCTGTCACTTTCCACTATTGGAATTTCAATATCCATCATAGATGCAACATTTCCCTTGTTCATTTGCTCAGGTAAACTGATCCATTTTCTGGTTGTTTCTCCATTACCTTTTGTTATTTCAATTAATGCTCTAACATCTTTTGCGCTACTGCCGAAATTTATGATGGCATTTTCGCCGGGTTTTGAACGAAGATCATTTGTAGTGCTCAAATTATATTGAGGATACGCAGTATAGTCATCCGGTTTTAATACAGAAAAATATTTTATGACCTTAATTTCTTCTCCGGTTTTATCCATGGAAATTATTTCCATTTTATAAATTCCGGTATTATAATTTTTTACATCAATTAATACAGAATCGGTTTTTGCTGTATTCCAGTTTAATTCTGCAACCAGATTTAATTGTTTCCAGGTCAATTTGTTGTTTTCATCTGCATACAGATCATTTGGAAATAAACGGTAATATTCTTCCTGCGTAAATATTTGTTTATCAGGCTGCTCCCAGTTTCTGTTGCGAAATAATTTGTCAGGAGAATCTAATGGATATATCCTTATTTTTCCAGATGCGGGTTCAGGAGTTCCATTCAGGTTAGAAGTGGAAATAAGTATTTTTTTCGGTTTGTTTGTATATATTATTTCAGGCACATCTGCATATAAACTTAAAGAAACATAACCAACCGAAACATAGGTTTCCATACTTCTGGTTTCACCCGAAATATCAGTAACATCGGCATAAACGGTATAAGAAAATTGCGGTCTCCATTTTTTATTCAGGGTGAGATCAGGGATGGCTATAAAATCAACTTTAAATTTCCCATCTGCATCGGTAACAGTATTCCCATTCGTAATTTCCATTTCCGGAACATTCGGATACGGTTTACGCCACCAACCATAGTCGTACCAATATGGGAATGAGGCGTTTCTCACAACGCGATAACTCACTTTGGCATTGTCGATATTTGCACCTGCGTATGATTCAGCATATCCACTAACCTGAATGGAATCTCCTAAAACAAAATTTCCTTTCACAGCATCGAAACTCACAGAAAAAGTAGGACGTTTATACTCTTCCACTGAAAAATACGAAGTCCCGTTTTCGTTTTGAATGCGCATGTCGCCTGTTAATACATTTAATGGAGCAGTAAATGTTCCTGCAAAGGAGCCGTACTCGTTTGTAACAAGATCAACAGAAGCAATTTTTTGGGAGTTGACGTCATAAAAATTTACCGTGGTCTTTTTATTAGCTATCGTGTTTTTGTTTTTGCCATCAAAAGAATTTTCCGTCATAATTCCTTTGAAATAAATTGTTTGTCCCGGGCGATAAATGGAACGATCGGTAAAGAAGTAAGTATTATAGGTTGGATTTTTAGCCTGGTTTGAACTTTTATATATATAAAAATTATTTCCTATGTCCAGAAAATCTTTTCCATTGCGAATACTGAAACTGAAATAATAATATTCTTTAATTAGAGGGTCTTTCACCAAAAAATAACCGTTTTCATCGGTAGTATATGTTTTATCTGCGTTGAATTTGTATTTTCTGGTATTGTAATCATAATCTCTCCTGTACGTTTGAATGGAGGCTCCTTTTATTGGTTTTCCGGAAGTGCGGTCTGTTATATAAAAACTTTTTTCTCCACCTATATCGCTGTTATTGCTACTGATATACGACAAATTAGATATCCAAAGTTCAATAGCTATGATCTTATTATCAGAACGATCGAAAGCAGCATTTGCGCTTCCCATTAAAACATAACTTCCTAAAGGCAGAGGGTCTATTTTTATTTCTGTAATATGATCATTATGGTCGCCGTCATCCGGTAATTTTTGATTCCATTGTTTATGAACCGGTAGCGTATTTAAATAAGTTATTCTTTCTTCATACTCCATTTGGCCTAACTCTGCTAGCTGCTCGGAGTTAATTTTGAGAACGCGCAAATAAAGGGTTTCTATATTTTTAAAAGTTACTGCACTTCTGAATGGCAGGTCCGGGACATTTATTTTTTCAATTACAATATCGAGGTTTTTTCTAAGGATGATTTCCTTCATTGCCAGACAATTTTTGGCACCAATCGAATTTGGGAATTTTGTTATGGCAGCATCACAAACTTCGACAGCTTTTTTAAGTTCCCACTTAAACTCATCTCCGGAAAGCCGATCGTAATTACTGGCACGGGATTGATGAACTTGTGCTATTAAATAACTGACACGTGCAGAGCTGCTGTCTTTGCCATACATTTTTTCTTCACTTATCAATGCATTGAGGTATAAACTGTCTTTATCAGGAATAATGGAATAGTTTTTTGCAAAGGTTAATCTTTTGATATCTACATCAACTAAAGCAGATGGATAGGGATCATACAAATGCATTGTTGTAAGATCCTGCAATAAACGTAAAGCCAATAATTTTTTGGAGGCGGTGTCATTTGAGCTGAAAACATATCCTGCAAAATTTTTATTATTGTCGAAAACCACAGGTTCTGTTATTTCGAAATTATAAGCCGGATCAGTGATATATACTTCATCATTACTTAAAAATTCGATGGCACGATGTGCAAGAAAATCAAAAAGAGTAGGACGCATCAATTTTCCAAAATCGTCACCAGGAATTAAAATGTCATTGTAATCTTTGGTATTTACTTTTTTCAATGCTTCGCGTTCTTTAACAGATGCAGTATACAATTCCTGAGATCTGGTATGTAATGTCGCAATATCCCAGGTAGTTACATCATCGTTCTTAAAACCAACAGTTTGTGTGCGATCCTGAATTTTCCAACGGTTTGCGGTATAATAATTCCAATACAATTCCCCCAGCATACTCTGCAAAATGTTTTTTGTCGGAAAAGTGGAGGAGTTAATTTTTTCCTCAAAAAGTGTGATCACTTTTTTTTCTCCGTCCTCTTCCAATTGAAGTATATATTTCGATTTATAGGTGAGAGCCTTAATTGTTTGCGGGGAATTTTTTTCAGCTTCTGCAAAAACTAAAATTTCTTCCACAATTTCCAGTGCGGACTTTGGCAAACCGGCTGATTCCAGTGAGTCCACTTTTTGCCATTCTTTTTCATATCCCGACCAGATGTTTTTGGGATGATAAAATTTCACCGAAGCAAATATTGCCGTAGTTAAAAGGCATATAAGAATTAATACGATTGATAAATTTTTCATTTAAGGTGGTATTTTGTTCTAAAATAGGTATAATTTATTTTATTGTGATGAGTTTTCGGTGCAAATTGCATAACGGTGATACATAATCTTTTATGATATAAATTGGGTTTAATGCGCTGAAACACAGCTGGTTCGGGCATTTCAAGACGTTTTAGTTGTATTTCATCCTCAACTGATCTGTTCTAAAAAACAAAGTTCACACATTTGGAAAAGTTGTTCTTTTCAAATAGACCATGAGCACCACGTCAATAAAAAAATGGGCCGTCATTGCCGCTATAATTCCGCTTATTTGCATTAAATATCCGAAACCGGCCGACACTATTAACAAAACCGTGCCATAAATAAAAAGGGGTTTATCTTTAGGATTCAAATATCCGTGTAAAAAAATAAAGAGCAGGGAGGTTAACCAGATGCCAAGCCAAGGCTGAATTGCGCCGCGAAATAAAATTTCTTCCCCAACACCTGCACAGAAGGATAAAAATATAATATCCTTAATTCCGATCGTATATTTTTTCATCAATTTGGCAAAAAAATACCGTGTTCCGTCCAGCATTTTTTTTTGAAGAAAATAAACAAGAATTAAAGAAGATATTAACGCATATAATAAACCGATACAAAATTGTAAAAATATGGTATGTGGGGCATCACAAAATAAAGTCGATAATGTTTGTATGTGAAAAAAACGCAAGAGGAGAGCTCCAATTCCCCCGAGTCCAAACAGGGTAATAAATCCCGCAAAATAAATAAATCGTTTCGATTCCATTATTCAACCCTGCGTATCACACTGGAGCTGGTTTGTTTTGATACTGTTGTGTGTCCTTCAAAACTATCTTTCATATCCATACCCTGCGAAACGCGCATTATGATCGGAAAACCGGTTTTTTCCTCGATCTGACCAGTGCCTTTTACATAGGCAGAAAATTGCATGTTAGCCATTTGGGTTAAAACATCTGCAGGTAATTGTTTTTTATCAATTTTAACAACGGTGTTGAAATTAATAAATGCAATGCCATCTTTTCTATCAGCTAAAGTATAGGTATTGGTCAAGGTTATTGGCAAACCCTGTAAATTAGAATTTGTTGTTATATTCCAGGTATCGCCAATTTTTACGGCAGTATCAGGGTAGAAAACAAAATAATTTTCGAGGTTGTCTGTAGGTGTTCCAATGGAGTTTGCAATATATTCATCAGGAACATCAGCGCCAACAATTGCTTTTACTTTTTGAATAATATTTTCATATCCCTGTATATCGGTTCCTTCGCCTTTGCTTGTAATAAAAAGTATAAGCGGAGTATTCACCATACAATCCTCAATTTGGCGGTCAACATCAGCCGCCGGATCGGTAAGTGCTTTGCCATAAGTGTATTCAATGGAAGAAGAATCATCTTTGATCGATTTTCGGGCATCAGTAAGTGTAAAGCCGATTTTATACTGATCTTTTTCCAGACCCATAATCTGCAATTTTACTTTGCCGTATTTTATTGAGGTAGCTTTCATCTTCATGGTATCCATGCTTTGAAAGGAAGTATAATTGGAATTATTCTCCACATAATATGTTTTGCCAATTTCAGGTTGAAATTTTAAAAGTATTTTGTCATTTGCGATGTCGCTGTTGTAATTTACAACAACGGCTGTGTCGTTTTGAGTAAGTGACAGACTGCCTTTTTTATCAGTTGCTTCTTTATCAGAGACTGATTTATCATTACAAGCAACGATAATTACACACAATAAAAAGAATATTATACTATTTACCAGTTTTTTTCGAATTAACATTTTTATACATTTACATTTGATAGTAGGCAATAACTGCCGCAAAACTACATGAAATACCATGCAAATTTCAGATACATATCAAAAATCATACAATACGGCATATGATCAGCTAAACGAACAGCAGCGAAGTGCAGTGGATGCAATTGAAGGCCCTGTGTTGGTTTTAGCCGGTCCCGGAACAGGAAAAACACAAATTCTGGCGGTTCGGATCGGAAAAATATTGATGGAAACCGATGTGCTGCCTGATAATATTTTGTGTTTGACGTACACGGAAGCCGGAACAGTTGCAATGCGAAAAAGATTGATACAGTTTATTGGTCCTGATGCGCATCGCGTTAATATTTACACTTTTCACGCATTTTGCAACGATGTGATCAGGGCAAATCTCGATTATTTCGGAAAAAGAGAATTGGAACCCATTTCTGAACTCGAAAATGTAAACCTTATCGAGAATATTTTGGAGGAACTTCCCTTAAATCACTCATTAAAAAAATTAAGGGGAGATCTCAGCAATCCGGTGATGCGTCTCAATAATTTATTTAAAATGATGAAGGATGAAGACTGGGATGAAAAAAAAGTGAACATCGCCATAGATAATTATTTAAATGATCTTCCAAACCGGGAAGCATTTATTTATAAAAGAGCTAACGCAACAAAAGGAATTAAAGTTGGAGATCTGAAACAGAAAGATATTGATGCCGCAAAAGAAAAAATGGATAAACTGCGCGATGCTGCAAACTTGTTTCCCATTTATGTAAAACGTATGCGTGATATGGGTCGTTATGATTATAGTGATATGATTGTATGGGTTGTAAAAGCATTTCAGGACCCTTCACCGGCTGGAGAGAATATTTTGCGTAATTATCAGGAGCGGTATCAATATTTTTTAGTGGATGAATTTCAGGATACCAATGGTTCTCAAAATGAAATTCTCCATTTATTAATTAATTACTGGGATGTTCCGAATGTTTTTGCTGTGGGCGATGATGATCAAAGTATTTATGAATTTCAAGGTGCGCGGGTTAAAAATATACTTGACTTTTATAATGTATACAGTTCTTCCATAGATGTGGTTGTGCTTACAGAAAATTACCGCAGTCATCAGGCAATTTTGGATGCTGCAAAAGTTGTTATCGAACAAAACCAAATACGATTAATTAATAAACTGGATGGACTTACAAAAAATTTAACTTCATCGCATCCCGAAAGAAAAAAAATAACCGAACCCAGAATATTGGAATATGAAAACACTTTACAAGAGCAGGCCGGTATTTTAATGCAGGTGGAAAAATTGAAGGAGGATGGTGTACCGTTGGAAGAGATTGCAATTATTTATTATAAACACATACAGGCCGAAAATCTGATCGCAGCTTTTGAAAAACGCGGTGTTCCATATCAGGTGCGCAAAAAGATCAATATTCTTCATTTGCCACTGATACGTCAGGTTGTTAATTTATTAAAATATTTGAGTGAGGAGTCTACAAATCCGCATAATGCCGAACACTTATTATTTGAGATCATGCATTATCCGTTCTTTAAAATACATCCTCATGATATAGCTTCTATTTCAGCCTGGATAAGTTCGAAAAGGGATGCTACCATTACCTGGCGACGGGTTATTTCAGAACCGGCTTTACTTGCTCAGATAAAATTAAAAGACCACGAGGCAATTCTGAATTTCGAAAAAAAATTAACCCATTGGTTGCAGGAAACGCATAATCTTACCCTGCAGATCCTGTTTGAAAAAATATTAAATGAAAGTGGATTACTTCGTTATATATTAAAAGGAGAACAGCGGGTTTGGACATTAGAGGTGATTACTACTTTTTTTGACCATATTAAAGCGGAGGGAATCAGAATACCGAGGATCACCATCAGAGAATTTATCGAAACGCTCGAATTAATGGAGGTACACGGTATAAAACTGGAAATTCAAAAATCTGTGACCAATAATGGTGGTGTTAATTTCATTACCGCACATTCCGCGAAAGGACTGGAATTTGAATATGTGTTTTTAATGGGATGCACCGCAGATAAATGGGAAAAGTCGAGAGGCAATAGTTTTAATTTTACATTACCGGATACCCTAACTTTCACCGATGAGAACAATAAGGAGGAGTCGCAGCGGAGATTATTTTATGTGGCAATGACCAGGGCAAAACAGCATTTGTATATTTCATATGCAACGCATAATACTGATGGAAAAGAAATTGAAGCTTCTCAATTTGTTACGGAATTGATGAGTGGAACTGCCCTTAAACCAGAACTTCAAATAGTGGATACTGAAACATTAATTCAATATAAAATAACAGAATTATCGGAAACCAAACCCGTGTTTATTGATCTGTTTGATAAAGAATATATAACTAAACAACTGGAACATTTTGTGATGAGCGCATCTGCTTTAAACAGCTATTTGGATTGCCCCTTAAATTTTTATTTTGAGAAGGTGGTAAAAGTTCCTGTTGCTAAAAACGATTCCATGGCATTTGGAACAGCGGTGCATTATGCACTCAGAAGAATGTTTGAGCGAATGAAGGAATCGGAGGATAAAAATTTTCCAGGAATAGAGGTTTTGTTATATGATTTTGCATACGATATGCACCGAAATGAAGATTCGTTCACAGAAAAACAATTTAAGAACAGAATGGATCTCGGCAAACAAATACTGACTGATTATTATGCGAATTACATTAACAGTTTCAGCAAAACCGTGCTTACCGAATATCCGATCAGAAATGCGGTGATGAACGGGGTTCCGATAACAGGGGTTTTTGATAAATTGGAATTTACCGGAGATGAAGTAAATGTGGTGGATTACAAAACCGGAAATATTGAATACGCAAAAGAAAAATTGCGTTCACCGGATGAAAAAAATCCCAATGGTGGTGATTATTGGAGGCAGATCATGTTTTATAAGATCCTGATGGATGCACAAAAATATAAACCCTGGAAAATGGTAAGCGGAGAGATTGATTTTCTGGAAAGAAATGATAAAAAAGAATTTATTAAACACCGATTTGTTATCATGCAGGATGAAGTGGATACCGTTGCAGCTCAAATAAAGGAAGTGTATACCAAGATCAAAGATCTGGAATTTAGTACAGGCTGCGGAAAAGAAAAATGTGAATGGTGTAATTTTGTAAGAGATTTAAATAAACTATGATCAATAATTATACAGCCCACCCTTGGCATGGAATTTCCTCCGGTTCTAATGTGCCGGAACTTGTAACTGCATTTATTGAAATAGTGCCAACAGATACTGTAAAATATGAAATTGATAAAGAAAGTGGCTATTTGAAAATTGATCGCCCACAAAAATATTCCAATGTTTTACCTTGTTTATATGGATTTATTCCAAAAACCTATTGCGGAAAATTGATCGGAGAATTTTGCGCAACAAAAACCGGAAGAACAAATATTATTGGTGACGGAGACCCATTGGATATTTGTGTTTTTACAGAACGCAATATTTCCCATGGCAATATCATAATTCCCGCAATTCCAATTGGCGGATTCAGAATGATAGACGGAGGTCAGGCCGATGATAAAATAATTGCCGTAATGCAAAACGATGAGATATATTCCGGCTGGGATGATATTGATCATCTTCCGGCTTCCCTGCTGGAGCGTTTGAAACATTATTTTCTTACCTATAAAGCGATGCCAGGAACGCCTAATAAGGCAGAAATAACTCATACATACGGAAAAGAGGAAGCGCAGGAAATAATTCGCATCGCTATTGCTGATTATAATAATTTTATCAAATAGGGAACCGACTTCTTTTTTTCAACTTGCGGATAGCAATGGAATATACTATTTTTGAGAATATTATATAGATATACAATAGCATTTTTTGCATAACGTATATTCGTGTTTTCTTGTGTAAAGCGATCGAATAAAAAGAGATAAATATGTCCGATAAAACGAGTTTATATGCACCGCTGTTAGTGGAAACTGCATGGGAAGTATGCAATCAGGTAGGTGGAATTTATACCGTGGTGAGGAGCAAGGTGCCCGAGATCATTGATAAATGGGGTGGACAGTATTGTATGGTAGGACCTCTGCTGCACACAAAATTACCCGCCGAATTTGAAGAGGTTTTTCAATATGATGATGAGTTTGGCAGAGCAGTTTTAGACATGCGTAAATTAGGTTTTGAATTACATTATGGAAGATGGTTAACAGATGGAAAACCAAAGGTTGTTTTAATATCACCCATGCAGGCCTATGATAAACTGAAAGATATCAGAGCACAATTACTCCACGATCATAAAATAAATATTTATAATCCTGATGACCTTTTACAACAGGTAATTTGCTTCGGACATTTAGTCACAGAATTTTTCAGAGTACTTGAAAAAAATGCGGAAGGAGGAAATATTATTGCACATTTTCATGAATGGATGACAGGAATACCAATTTCCAATATCAAAAAGGAACATCTGAAAATAAAAACGGTTTTTACTACACATGCAACTTTATTGGGGAGATATATAGCCGGCAACGATCAGAATTTTTACCGCAATTTAAGTAATTACGACTGGCTTCAGATGTCGCAGAAATTTTATATTGAAGCGCAAACCCGCATGGAAAGAGCTGCTGCAAACGACTGCGATATTTTTACAACAGTAAGCGAAATTACCGGAAAAGAATGTGAGTTTTTATTGGGCAGAAAACCGGATATGATATTGCCCAATGGTATTAGTCTGCCGCGGTTTTTGGCTACTCACGAATTACAAAATCTGCACGGACAATTCAGAAATAAAATTGACGAATTTGTGATGTCGCATTTTTTTCATTCGTATACATTTGACCTGGATAAAACGGTGTATTTTTTCACTTCCGGAAGATATGAATATCACAATAAAGGATATGATCTTACACTGGAAGCATTGCGCCGCTTAAATGAAAGAATGAAAAAAGAGAACATGGATAAAACCGTTGTAATGTTCTTTATTACCAAACAACCATTTGAAACAATTAATCCATTGGTATTACATGCACGTGCAGCAATGGATGATATTCGCGCCACTTGCGAAGAAATGTTAAAACAAATTCGTGAAAAATTATTTAAAGCAGCAGCAACAAATGTAGATCCGAATGTACCTGAATTAAATGATTTTATTGACGATTATTGGAAGTTCCGTTATCGCAAACAAATACAAAGTTGGAAAAGTGATCTGTGGCCGATTGTAGTAACCCATAATTTGAAAAATGATGCCGCTGATGAGATTTTAAATTATTTGCGTGCGCATGATCTTATAAATAAACCGGGAGATAAAGTTAAAATGATCTATCATCCCGATTTTGTTGCTGCAACATCTCCATTATTTGGCATGGAGTATCCACAATTTGTAAGAGGATGCCATTTGGGTGTTTTCCCGAGTTATTATGAACCATGGGGATATACACCTTTAGAATGTGTTGCACGCGGAGTTCCGGCAGTTACAAGTGATCTCAGTGGATTCGGAAATTATTGCCAAACGAAATTCCGCAATCTCGATGAAAGGGGAATTTATATCGTTAAAAGAAAAAATAAAACCTTCGATGAAAGCGCAGAGGAATTAGCGGAGACCATGTATAATTTTGTTCAGCTCACCCGTCGTGAAAGAATTATTCTCAGAAATACCGTAGAGAGCTACGCTGAAAATTTCGACTGGAGCAATCTGGCGGTGAACTATGAAAAGGCATATCAGTTGGCATTGCAGGGGGGGAGTCAATAGTCAGGAGTCAATAGTCATTAGTCAGGAGTAAAAAAATCCGGCTTTCGAGGATCAAACCTGCCTGCCGCTGCGCTGTCAGCAGGCAGGCTCATTACTCATCACTCATTACTCATTTTCGTGAATCGTCAATCGTGAGGCGTGAATAAGGTACTGCTAACATTAGAGCTTTGGATTTTGACTTAAAACTTTTTTCCATGTTGGAGCATTCTCACCACTCACCACTCACCACTCACCATTCACTACTCACCACTTTCCCGTCGATAGTTATTAGTCAAGAGTAAAAATAAACGGCTATCCAGATGTAGACCGCTGAAATAAGTTGACCGATTTTGTGCACTAAAAACTCAAAAATGGCAACAAATTCTTCCGATCAAGTTAAATGGATTCGTCAACAAAAGCGTTATTTTTCCGAATCATTTAAAAAACAAAAAGTAAAAGAGATTGACAATAAAGTCACTACTGTCAGGCAGGTCTGTAAATTGCATGAGGTAAGCCGATCGGCTGTCTATAAGTGGTTAAACAAATATTCATTTTATAATAAACAAAAAGTAAGACTAATCGTAGAACCTATGAGCGATTCACATAAGATTGAAGAATTACAAAAGCGCATCCGGGAACTGGAACGCATGGTGGGTATAAAACAGATCGAGCTTGAGTTTAAAGAGAAAATGATCGATATCGCCGAAGAGATGTATGGAGTGGATATTAAAAAAAAACTAGGCTCGCAACTTTCCGATGGTTCAAAGAAAACAGGGGGAGACATACAAGGAAAATGAATAGTATCTACCAAGTAATGGGAACGACCAAACAAAACATT
>JBGAWP010000019.1:0-40069 GCA_044227505.1 Chitinophagales bacterium
GGTAATATATTAATTTTATTGAATAATATATTCGTGTATTCGTGGCAACTTGTTTTCAATTATTTTCGAGGCTACAATGACCAGCACAATATTTTTTCAAAACCATACGTTTTTGTCCAAATTCGAGCATGAAAATTCAATTACTTCTCGCTCTTACTTTTGTATACGTTTCTGCGACAGCCCAACAATTTAACCGTACCATTTATTTCGAAAACGACGAATCTGTTTTGGATGAAGGTGATGATATTGTCATTTCTGAATTGATAAAATTTATAAAAAATGATGATATTCAGGTAACCTCCATTGAGATCTATGGATTTGCCGATACCTCAGCCTCTGTTAATTACAATAAAACCTTGTCGAAAAAAAGATGTGATGTTGTTTTATCTGCATTGGAATTGGAAATGCCGGTTGCTTTAAAAGATAATATTAAAATGTTTTGGTTTGGGGAATTAAAGGAAGGTGATACTAAAAAAGACCTTCACTTTTCGCAGCGATGCGTAGATGTATTTATCACATATACTGAAAATAAATCTAAAGATAATATCTCCGAATTATTTGATCAGTTGCGCACACCTACTCAAAAATTTAAAATTGATCCTACACGTGATACGATTCTTATTGGAGAGTCAGGTACTATTATCAGTATTGATGCAGATGCATTTTATATTCCAAAAAGTTGTGTTGGTCAGGATGTTGATATTGTTTTATTGGAAGCTTATGATCCGGTTTCCATGTATTTTAATAACCTATCTACCATGTCGGATTCAAAACAATTGGAATCGGATGGAATGATATTTTTGAACGCACAATTGTGCAATAGGATTTTAACAGTAAAGGAAGACAAACCCTTAACTATCATGTTTCCAACTGAAGAACTAAAGGAGGAGATGCAATTATTCAGTGGTATAAAATCGGCGTCCGGTAATATTAATTGGGTGGTTGCACAAAATGAACTTGCTCCTTTTGCAGATTATAAAATTGAGGAGCTATTAAATCGGTATGATTTTTATCGCCATAAATATGAAGAAAGGTGTCCGTTATTTTTCTGTCAGATCAAAAATTTTGTTGGAATAAATTCTAGAGTGAATTCTACAAGGGTGGATATTGGCAGCACGGACTATAAGGCATATAAAAAATATAAGGATAGTATTTGTGCTGTTTATGGTGTTCGGAGTTATTACCAATTATGCAAATTAATGGAAGATCGGGAAAATAAAAATTTTGAATCAAGAGTTGGAAGAGATGATATTACTGCCGCAGATTGGAATTATTATATCACTAAAACAACAAACTTAGGTTGGATGAATTGTGACCGGTTTCTTGATTTGCCGGAAAAAAATCGTGCTAATATCATTGTTGAACAAAAACCTGCTGCAAATGTCAATATAAGTTTGGTGTTTACTGAATTTAAAAGTATGATGGCGGCAAATAATAATACAGTGGATACCTATGGTTTTGCAAATGTGGAAAAGGAAAAAAAGTGTTACGTTGTGGCATTAAAATATGAAAATAAAACTCCTTTCCTGAGCATTCAAAAAGTATCTATCACACCCGAAATGGTCATTACACCTGATTATAAACAATATTCGATTGCCGAGTTAAAAAAGGAGTTGAGTAAGTTGTGATTTTTATGGTATTTAGTGGTTATGCAAATCTTAAAATTTAGATTTCATTGGAATTACACTCCTGCATGTTTAATCCTCAGTTTGGGCTAAAGCCCGGTTCGCTGTCCGCTCATGATCCCACCGGCTGAAGCCGGGGGTTATTGGGGGGATATCTAAAGTGTCCTATGGGAAGTGAGGCACTTACTGAAAAAGTGAGAGCCTCCTGAATTAAATCAGCCAGGCTCTCTTATTTCCTACTTCTTATGTCCTATTTCCTACTTCCTCCTTCCTCACTTAACAAACAACAACTCCCTATACTTCGCAAGTGGCCATTTGTTATCCGGTAAATAACGTTCTAACATATCTGCGTGTTCGCGGATCTCATCGAAGAGGGTTTTTACATCGTTGCAATATGCATATGCTTTTTCGCGGGCATCGTCTATGCGGTTAGCGCGTTTTCTTTGTTCCACCATACGCTCTAATGCAGATCGCAAATGATTTAAATGCAAGGTGATGGTTGTTGCAAGATCTATTTGTTCTTTGTAATGCTCTTCATTTAATCCCACCGCTTTTAATTTCATTACATTGTCCAATAAATTATTTTGATAATCTACTGCTGCAGGTAATACGTAATTATATACAAGTTCACCATAGATACGCGCCTCTATTTGTATTTTTTTTGCATATTCTTCAAATTCAATTTCCTGACGCGCGTGTAATTCTCTTTCGGTTAAAATTTTATTTTTAACAAAGATATTTTTCGCATTTTCAGTGCCGTAAAAATCAATCGCTTCCGGAGTGGTTTTTACATTGTTTAATCCGCGATTTTCGGTTGCTTCTTTTGCCCATTCATCGCTATAATTATCTCCTTCAAATAAAATATTTTTACTTTCTGAAATATATCTTCTCAATACACGTAAAATTGCGCTGTCCTTATTTTCACCACCTTTAATTAATCCGTCAATTTCTTCCCGGAATGCAATGAGTTGAGCTGCGACAATAGTATTTAGTGTGGTCATCGCCTTACTGCAGTTTGCACTGGAACCAACAGCGCGGAATTCAAATTTATTTCCCGTAAATGCAAAAGGGCTCGTTCTGTTTCTGTCGGTGTTATCCAACATCAGATCAGGAATTTTATTGTGAATATCCAAACGCAATTCTGTTTTATCAGAATCGTCGAATGTATTTTGATCCACTCTGTTTTCTATTTCATCTAATACCGAACGAAGTGCAGTTCCTATAAATGCAGAAATAATTGCAGGAGGTGCTTCGTTTGCTCCTAGACGATGATCGTTGTTTGCACTTGCAATACTCGCTCTTAAAAGATCAGCCTGATCATGAACCGCTTTAATTGTATTAATAAAGAAAGTGAGAAATTGTAAATTGGTTCTTGGTGTTTTTCCCGGACTCAATAAATTTTTTCCGGTATCAGTACTCATGCTCCAGTTATTATGTTTTCCAGATCCGTTAACTCCGGCAAATGGTTTTTCGTGAAATAAAACACGCAATTTGTGATGTTTTGCAACTTTTTCCATCACATCCATCAACAAACAATTATGGTCAACTGCAATACTCGCTTCCTCAAACATCGGAGCACATTCAAATTGTCCGGGTGCAACTTCATTATGACGGGTTCTTAAAGGAATTCCAAGTTTATGGCTTTCCATTTCAAAATCGATCATGAAATTAAAAACGCGTTCCGGAATGGTACCGAAATAATGATCTTCCAACTGCTGACCTTTTGCGGGATAATGTCCAACCAAAGTTCTTCCGCAAATGCTGAGATCGGGGCGATTAATAAATAAAGCCTCGTCTACCACAAAATATTCCTGCTCCCAACCGAGGGTAGCGGAAACTCTTTCCACGTTTTTATCAAAATACTGACAAACAGGAACCGCTGCCTGATCCAATAAATGTAAAGATTTTAAAAGGGGTGCTTTATAATCCAAAGCCTCGCCGGTATAAGAAACAAAAATGGTGGGAATACACAATGTTTTTCCACTTCCTAATTCCATAATAAAAGCAGGAGAGGAGGGATCCCAGGCTGTATAACCTCTTGCTTCGAAGGTACTTCTTATTCCTCCGCTTGGAAAGCTGGATGCATCGGGCTCTTGCTGAACCAAAGCTCCTCCGCTAAAAGTTTCCATTCCTACTGCAGGTCCCGAAGGTGTGAAAAAACTATCGTGTTTTTCGGCAGTTGCCCCTGTTAATGGTTGGAACCAATGTGTATAATGTGTCGCACCTTTACTCATTGCCCAAGCCTTCATGCTCGCGGCAACCTGATCGGCAATCTTCCGATCTATTTTCTGCCCCATATGAATGGAGGTTTTTACACTGTAATATGCTTCCTCACTCAAATGTTTGCGCATGATCTCATCACTGAAAACATTAGAGCCATAATATTCAGAAATACGATTGGAAGGAAGTTTTACCTCAATTACCTTTCGGTTGAGTACCTGATCCATTGCAGAAGTTCGGTTGGAGTTCATTTTTTGATTTTTTTTGTAAAAATAGTTTGCCTTTTTTGCTAAGAAATGGCAAAATTAGGGTCATTTTGTGGAAAAACGACAGGATACCTGAAAATATTTGTATTTTTTATTGGAATGTTGGTTGAAAACTTAAATATCTCATAAAATTTTACATATATAGATAAATATAATATGTAATGCTAAAAATGAAGACCTTTACAATAAATTTTTTTTACAAAGCCTCTAAAAAAGTTATCAAAGCCTCCCTTTCTGCAGAAGATAAATTGGAGAATTTATTTTTGGAAGCATCAGCTTCTCCACCATGCCACATAATGGCTTCAAACATGTTTCTGGCACGTGCATCGTGCAAAAAGAAGGTATGTCCATTCGCCACTTGCGTGAGTCCTATGCCCCATAATGGCCGTGTTTTCCATTCAGAGCCTGAGGCCAGATAGTCGTGACGTCCATCTGCAAGTCCTTCACCCATGTCGTGTAAAAGCATATCGGTGTATGGAAATATCGTTTGATTAGAAATTTCAGGAATTTCACTGATCAATCCGGTTTGCCATTTTTGTTTATGACAATTTTCGCAACCGATCTCGAAAAAGAGCTGTTTCCCTAACATTACTGTTTCATCATCGAGATTTCTTGGTGCTGGAACAGCGAGGGTTTTTGTGTAAAAAGATGTTACATCAATAAAATGAATATCAATTTCAGGATCATCCGGAAGTCCATCGTGTTGCAATTGCCCTTCACAGGATTCGGAGGTGAATAATGGACTTGTAATGCCCATGTCACCATTAAAGGCTCCGGAGGTTTGTTGATTTAAATGAGGTTGATTTGCTTTCCAGCCAAAACGCCCAACCATTGTTGTGCCTGTTGCATAATCGTGAACATAATTTACTTTACCTGAGATGCCATCATCATCATTATCAAATTCATCAGCATAATTAATAATATCATTTTCAGGAATTGCCTCCAATAATCCCAAACCAAAAACAGGTGGTGCTGCGCGAACCGATAACATTGTTTCAGCCGGAAGAGGTATGTAGGTATCCACAATGGTGTAGTTTGGTTTTCTTAAACTATAGGGAGTTCCATCTGGTAAATTATAATATTCTTCGGTATAAAAAATCTGCACTAACCCTTCTGCCAACTCTCCTATTATTGCTTTATCCTGCAATTGATCTCCCATGCCCGGAACCGGGTTCGGTCCATTAAATGCATTAGTTCCCGGTATGCTGATTCGGAAAACGGAAGGTTTATCTCCTCTTCCATCTAAAATATGACAACTTACACAACTCACATTATTATAAATAGGACCAAGTCCGGCATTATTTGTTGCCGGAGCTGTTACAAATGTCGCTTCAAAAGTGAGATCACCTTCAAAATGTTTTTCTAAATTGGGCAAACTTAAATTTGGTGCAGGAGTTGAAAATGCAGCTGAAGTTGCTTCAAATAAAGTGGTGTTTCCTCCCGCATAATATTCATTTGCATCAAACCATTCATTAGTTGTAAGTTCAGGGTCTACTGAACAACCATTTATCAATAAAAAACCAGTAAACATGACCATTAAAATAATGATCATGTTTCCAGTGCTTAAATTATATTTCATGAAATTACAGCGCATCAATTATTGGTTTCACTTCACTTTCCAATTCTTCCTGCAAATGGCGAACAGCTTCCTGTGCATCACTCACTGCTTCCGGATTTTCAAATATTGCGGTTGTAAATGTTCCGGGAATTGCATCAATAAGATCAATTGCTGATTGAATTTCTGCTCTGATATGTTCATCTAATCCGGCATCAACTGTTGCGATATATACAGATATTCCTTCCCCGCTCATCACATAATTTCCTAAATATACATTTTGAATACTGCGGATATTATCCATAAAATCTTCTTTGCTGTTTGCACTGAATCTGCTTTCTTCTAAGGTTATATCCAATTGTGTGAATGGGTCATTTATTTTTCCATTTCCCACTTCATCTGCTATGGCTATCATTCCATTTACAATTTCTTGTAGTGCAGATTTCTGACTCACATAAATACTGTTAGCTTCACCTGCATTTGCAATATTGATCTGAAAATTTTCTCCGCTTTCATCCCAACTATTTTTGAGTTCAAATGCATCACTTTCTAAACACTGCGCAGTTGCAATTAAATATTCAAATTCTCTTGCAGTAAATGCACCGACAGTTTTTGCACCATCAGTACCCCATAATAAATATTCCAAAGTGTGAAATCCTTTAAGAGTGCCTTCCAATCCATCAACGTATTCTTTTGTTAAAGTTGCGGGACTGCTTAGAACAGCATCCAGATCAACAACATTTACGGGCCAGCTGTCGAGAGAAGGATCGATCCCATTGGTAGCAACGGGGCCAAATAAAAATCCTTCCGATTGTTCCCATGGTTTACGAGAATCGCGCCAAGCCTGTCTTGCAGCTTCTAAATTTGATTCAGTAGGTGTAGCTTGTAAAAGTTCAACAGCCGATATAAGATCACTTGTTTTTGTATGCAGATCGATATAGGTTTCTGTTATGATATTTTTTGCAATATGACTTAACATTGGTTGAAAATCATATGTTGTAATATCTGTTGGATCATCTTCTTTACATGAATTAAGCAAGAAAATGGAGAGTATTAGTGTTATACAAGATCTGGTTATTGTCTTTTTCATTGTTTTAAATTTTAATTAATTAAAATTGAAATGCAATTGCAGTAGTAAAAGTTGTTTCTTTATTGTCTTCGGGAATTCCAATTGTGCGCAGCGTGATATCAGATTTTATGGCAATATGTTCGTTCCACACATAATTTAATCCGGTTCTTATTTCCGTTCTTTCCCATCGGGGATTATTAAATACATCGCCGGTGGTTTCATACATGGAATCATAACAATAATATCCTCCAAAAACATCAAGTTTTGATGATGTCTCTTTAAATAATGAAAGAATATTAAATCCTGCTTCCGCAAAATATCCAAATGCCGCACTTGCCACAGGAGTTCTTTTTACGTTTAAGTTATTTGACAAATTTCTGTTAGCAGCAGAAACAATATCGGCATTTTGTAAAGTGCCATATAAAATATTTGCGTTGAATGTAAAATTACCCGGCAATAAATGAAGATGCGCGTCAAATAAATTTACAAATGCATCTTGGGTGATATCCGGTTTTGGGCGATTTGGTGTGCTGTTTCCGAAATAGCCGCTTATCCCTATTGTGGATTCTTCAAATATTGTATAATCAATTCTTGCCGATAAAGCAAAAGCATCTGCATTCACTGTTTCGAACCGCATTTGATTTCCGCGTTTTATCCAGTTTGCACTGCTGAAAGCGGAATTATCCAAAGCATTTATTAAAGCCAGTTCCGCAGATAATTTGTTATAAGTAGTTTTTACAGCCACACCGAATTCATACCATGTGGTTGGAATTAATGCTTCTTCAACATTATTATATGTGCTTGTCATATAATCTAATGGTTCATCAGTAGTAGCTAAATAACCAAAGGGAACGTGTATTCTTCCCGCTTTTATTTCTAACCATTTTTTAGGCTGGAACGAAAGTTCTAATTCTTCAATAAGTACTTCTCCGCCCTTCTCGATCTCCATTTCAAACTCCCCGAATTCTTCGAATTTGTCGAATTCCATTGTTGAGCCAGTTCCGCCATGCTCAAATTCGATCTCCATTTCTAGTTTTAATTTTTTACTGAATTTGTATTCAGGTGCGAAAGTCACTCTGTTTAGATCAAAATTGTTGCGTTTGTCCGGATAGGTCTCCCAATCAAATACATTGTAGGTCAACTCACCATAACAATGCAATTCGAGGTTGTCGAAAAAATTGATTTTCTTTTCTTCCTGAGAAAAAAGCGGTGAGGCAACAAAAAGCGGTAAAAAGGTAAAGAAAATAGCCTGTTTCATTATTTAGATTTATTCTAAACAAAGGCAAAAATACAGGCTGAACTCATTATTTTATGGGATAAGTATGCAATTTTGAAAAAATACCTAAATAAGGGTATTACAGGTTTTGCGCAAGGTTTTCCCGTTTTTTTGCATGTTTTTGGCTCTCCAAAGCAATAATTGCGACTATAATGACCAAAAATATGGGAATGGATCTGTATCTGGATAAGGTATCCGCATCAAATGTGATTAAACCATATGCGAAAAGCAATTCTATGGAGAAGTATAAAATAAGTAATAGAGTCGGACTGAGTTTAAAGGGGTGTTTTCTTTTTTGAATTGCATAAATGAGAAACAACCAGGTAAGAATTAATTCCAATGATTGGTAGATTCGAAAACTGTTGTTGCTATGTAAAATATTGGGCCTGAATAATATATTGTTTATCGCATACGGAATTTTAGTTATCATATCCCAAACCTGTCCATTAAGTGCCTTGAATTGATAATCTGGATCATCGGGAGCAACTAAGAAATAATTTTGTTCACTTTTCAACCAAAGAACTACATTCAGCTGAGGTTGTAACCAGGCAGTGGCAACCAGTATGGAAAGCGCAGAGGCGGTGCAGACGATAAACACCCTGTATGCGGTTTTTGGTGTGCGTTTGGCAAAATACCAGATAAATAAATTGGGGATCATGAGTGCGAGTAAATAATCTCTTATCAGCAATAAAAAGAAAAGTGCCAGACACAACCATAAAACCCGTTTGAATGAAAACAGTTTTTCAAGATGTAAACATTGAATAAATATTATACAGATCAATAAAAGTGTCGGGCCTTCTTTGAGCAGTCCGCTGCTCCAGAAAACGATTGAGGGTAAAAAGAAAATAATGGCCTGTTGTAAATTTGAAAATGTTGTTATCAAATTTAATTTCACCAAGGTTTTCATCAGCGCTATTAACCCGATGAAATAAATAAAGGATAATAGAATAATATTGCCATAAGGCCCGCCAAAGGAAAAAATATTTAGCAAGGCATTGATGCGCACCATGTGATATTCGGGAACTGATGCTGCTATAGAACCTGATGACACATATTGCTGCAGATCTTCAGGGAGGCCGTTTGGATAATACCCGAATACCAATCGCAAATAATCCATCGGATTTTCGGTTAAGGTTGCATATACTAATTTACTGTCGTTGAAATACCGCAAACTATCGCCGTGTCCGATCACATTTTGCCAGATATAAAAGTTGCTGCAACCTAAAATTATCCTGAATAGGAAGGCAGCGATCAATACCTTCTTGGTAATTCCTGTAATGTTAAAATATTTCCATTTGTAAATGAGGAATATAAAAAGGAGTATCCAGAAGGGTGTGATGAGATTGGTTAGCACAATTCAAAGATAGGGGAATGCCGAATTATTATCTTGGTATAAAATATTCTTATTACAAACATGCACTGTGGAATTTAAATTGTAATCAGGTTATTTATAGGAAATAGTGATTCCCGAAAATAACTTCAAATTTCCGGCAATAACATTTATTCACAATAAACTGTCCGTTCACCAATGCAAATTCCTCTTTCCAACTTACATTTGTATCTCAATTACAAGCATGTCAGAACAACTCGCAACTTTAGAACAAGCCAAACAACTTGGCATATTACCGGAAGAATTTGAAAAAATAAAGGAAATACTTGGACGCACTCCAAATTTTACGGAACTGAGCATCTACAGTGTTATGTGGAGTGAGCATTGCAGCTATAAAAACTCCATAACACTCTTGAAAACGCTTCCCAGAAGCGGTAAAAAGATGTTAGTGGAGGCCGGGGAAGAAAATGCGGGTCTGATTGATATTGGAGATGGATTGGCATGTGCTTTTAAGATCGAAAGTCACAATCACCCCTCTGCAATTGAACCATACCAGGGCGCTGCCACAGGTGTGGGAGGAATTCACCGCGATATTTTTACGATGGGTGCAAGGCCAATATGCTCCTTAAATTCACTCCGTTTCGGAAATATCAAAAACAAAAAAACACAACATTTAGTAAAAGGAGTTGTAAAAGGGATTGGCGACTACGGAAATTGTTTCGGGGTGCCAACAGTTGGTGGTGAAGTGTATTTTGAAGATTGTTATAACACCAACATTTTGGTAAATGCCATGAGTGTGGGTATTGTAAAGGTAGGCGAAACTGTTTCTGCAATTTCGGAAGGAGTCGGAAATCCTGTCTATATAGTTGGAAGTGCTACCGGAAAAGATGGTATTCACGGTGCGAGTTTCGCAAGTGGCGACCTGCACGATGAAAGTCATGAAGACCTTCCCTCTGTTCAGGTTGGCGATCCATTTCAGGAAAAATTATTGCTTGAAGCTACTTTGGAGGCAATAAAAACTGGAGCAATTGTAGGAATGCAGGATATGGGTGCGGCGGGAATTACCTGTTCTACCTCCGAAATGAGCGCAAAAGGAAAACATGGAATGAAGATAAATCTCGATAAAGTACCTACCCGTCAGAAAAATATGAAGGGTTGGGAAATTTTGTTGAGCGAAAGTCAGGAACGTATGTTAGTGGTAGTGCACAAAGGCAGAGAAAAAGAAGTGGAAGCTGTTTTTGATAAATGGGATCTGCATTGCGAAATAATCGGGGAGGTGATAGAAGGGGATATGCTCCAATATTATATGCACAACGAATTGATAGCAGAAGTGCCTGCGGAAAGTTTAGTTTTAGGTGGTGGTGCTCCAATTTATAAAAGAGATACAAAAGAACCGGAATATATAAAGGAGATCAAAAAATTTGATGCATCTGAAATTAATATTCCCAAGGATTTTATTGCTGTTGCAAAAAAATTAACCTCTAATCCCAATATTGCAAATAAAAGATGGATAACCGTGCAATACGATTCCATGGTGGGATTAAAAAATACTTCTACCAATTTAAAAAGTGATGCCACATTAGTTCGCATCATTGGAAAAAATAAAGGCCTTGCAGTTACTACCGATTGTAATGCGAGATATGTTTATGCTGATCCATACATTGGAACAATGATAGCTGTTAGCGAAGCTGCAAGAAATATTGTTGTTAGCGGCGCAGAACCTGCAGCTATTACCAATTGTCTCAATTTCGGAAATCCATATAATCCGGAAGTATATTGGCAATTTACAAATGCAATTAAAGGAATGGGTGAAGCGTGTCGCAAATTTGATACTCCGGTTACCGGAGGAAATGTTTCTTTTTATAATCAAAGTGAAGAAGGGCCGGTTTATCCAACACCAACAATTGGAATGGTAGGAGTTATTGAAGATTTTAAAAATCAAATGACCCTCGATTTTATCAATACCGGAAATGTAATTCTATTAATAGGAAAAACTACCGATGATATTGCTTGCAGTGAATATTTAAAGGAAGAACACAATATTAAATTTTCACCGGCACCGTATTTTAATTTGAATGAGGAATATAGTTTACAACAATCGATCAAAGAATTAATCCGCAATCAGCTGATATATTCTGCACACGATATAAGTGAAGGCGGGTTATTTATCACCTTATTAGAAAGTGCATTGGTAAATCTTCTTGGTTTTGAGGTGGAGACAGATCATACGATCAGAAAAGATGCTTATTTATTTGGTGAGGGACAAAGCAGAGTGGTAGTTTCCACCTCCAGCGAAAAGGTATTTGTTATAGAAAATATTTGTAAAGAATTTGGTGTTCCTGTAAATGTTTTAGGTCGCGTTACTGATGGAAAAATTTCTGTGGATGGTGAGGATTACGGTTCCATAAACGATTTCAAACAACTATACGATAATGCCATAGGGAAATATTTGAATGAAGAGGTGTTGGTGTAGCTGGTGCAGTCGCAGTCACAGTCACAGTCACAGTCACAGTCACAGTCGCAGTCGCAGTCGCAGGCACAGTAAAGTTATACCAGGAAATTTATATTTCACTTCATCTAAATAACTATAAATGATAAAAAGATCAAGTCCTACGTCCTATGTCCTACGTCCTATGTCCTATGTCCTAAATCCTATGTCCTACATCCTACTTCCCTCATACCACTAACCAACCCAGATGTTTGCAAAAAGAAACCTCACCGAACTTTTTGTTTTTTTTATCATTCTGGTATTTATTTTATTAAAAATCCCGGCGTTGCATTTGCCATATTTTTGGGACGAACTAGGTGTTTATTCCAGAGCCGGATTATATTTACATGATAATGGTTTAGGATTATTGCCTAAAGACCTTCCTCCTGAATTGTCGAGAGGACATCCACTTTTATTTGCTTTTATTCAGGCGATAGGTTATTCAATTTTTGGGGAAGATGTTATTGGAGGTCATTTAACTGCTTTGATCATTTCTGTAATTTTATTATGGAGTGTTTATTTTATTACTGCAAAACATTATTCAAAATATACCGGACTTCTTGCTGTAATGTTGTTGATGGTTCAGCCATTATTTTTTGCTCAATCAGTATTGATCCTTCCTGAAATTTGCCTGGCTTTATTTATGATGTGGGCTATTTATTTCTGGGTGGGTGAAAAATTTATTTTACATGGCATATTTTCAACGCTCGCAATATTGATCAAAGAAACTGCAATCATTATTCCGTTGGTTATTATTTTTTCAGAAATGGTCTATTATTTATTAAACAGGAGCAATAACAAAAAAATACATTTTCGGTTTAAATATCTAATGGTTCTGCTGCCCTTTTTGGTTTTTGGATTGTTTTTGCTTATCCAGAAACAACAAAATGGATGGTATTTATTTCCCTTGCATGGTGAAAATGTGAAGATCAGTTTGAACAGGATATTTGACTTTGGAGGAGATTATCTTTTGTTTTTATTTTTTGAACAAGGAAGAATAGTTATAAGTATTATACTTGTTATATCAATTATTTACCTTGTCACTTCAAAACGCTTAATAAAAAACAAAACCTCTATTTTTTTAGGGATCCTGATTTTGGGAGGTATATCATTTAATGCGATTAATTTTTATATGAACAGATATATTCTGTTTGTTTTGATACCTTTTGTAATTCTTTCCTCTGCTGTTTTAATACAATGTTTTCGCATTAATCGGTTTGTTATATTTGGACTTCCCTTGATTTTTGTAGCAGGAATATATTGTTTAACCGGAAAAGAAATAGTGCCTGTCGAAACCTCAGAATTAAATATTCAACAGCGGTTTCAATATGATGAAAATATGAGTTATGTTGAATATCTAAAGATTCAACAAAAGGCTATGAATATATTGCTTGATTCGATTTCTTCCGGAGAAATAATTTATACAAACTTCCCGATAAGCATTGCATTAATGGATAGCAGATATGGATTCACTGATCTTGTTATGGGAAAAGATTTTCGCGTGCTTAGCGGCGATATAGGAAGTAAGGATTTTAATTATGCAATTATTTCTAACCCCGGCTCCTATGATTATTATTTGCCGGACAGCACCGCGATAAAATTAATTCAACAGATTGAAAATGAGGTGGTTACAATAAATATTTACGAACATAAATAATATTGTAGTGGTGAACTATTGAGTTGTATAAATTGTTACTAATAAAAATTTTGTGATGAAAAATACTTTAATAGTTACACTCATTATAATGTTGGCTGGAGTTTCATTTTATAGTTGCCAGCAATCTGCAAATGGAAGTAATGGAAAGAAAGAAAACGCTTCCGGGGAAATGGAATTAAATGCGCCCTATAAACCTGAAGTAACATGGAATAATTACTGGTATCAGGGGAAAGCAGAAATTACCAGTTACAACTTATTACAGAGCCGTTATGGTGAAATTCATGAAGGAACAGTTGTAAATATTTTTGTTACTGAGGATTTTTCCAAGTCAAAACAGGTTAAGCTGGATGATCCCTCAAAGGCAGGTGAAGATAAATTGCCAATTCTAAAATTGAATCAATCTATTAAATTTAATACCGGTGTATATCCTTACTCCATTATGATGAGTGCTTATTCTCCTGTTGATATCAATAATTATCCCCATGCAGTTAAAATTACCGGGTCTGTTCAGGAATGGTGCGGAATGGCTAATTACCAGATGAATTACAAAAAAAATAAGTTTGAAATTGAACAGCGAAGTTATTTTGAACAAGAAGGTGACAGGGATGTAAGTTTAGCTGCTGTTGTTCAGGAGGATGAATTGTGGAACCTGATCAGGATCAATCCTGAAAAGTTACCAAAAGGAGAATTTTCCGTTTTACCCGGTACGGAATATTTACGCCTGGCACATAAACCGATTGAAGCAGTGAAAGCAAATGCAGACCTTCGCGATGAAAATGGCGTTAAAGTTTATGTAGTTGATATGCCATCACTTCAACGGAAACTGATCATTAAATTTGAAACAAACTTTCCATATAAAATTTTGGGATGGGAAGATTCTTACCCCGGTTTTGATGGCACAATACTTACAACATCAGCTGTGAAAAATAAAGAAATGTTATTGGATTATTGGAGGACTCATAATAATGCAGACAGACCTTTAAGAGAACAATTAGGATTGCCAAAAGATTTTCAATAATCTCTTATTGAGCTCATTCCACAAAATTTAATTGATAACGCACTGAAAACCTTTTTTGAGTATTTGTGAAAGAGTCAGCTTGCTGTTTTAACATGTTTTGATTTGACCTTAACAATTCCTGAACATGAATAGAATCTTCTTTTAAATAAATAGAGTCGGAAAGAATATTATAAATGGTATCGTAAATGGAGAATGCATACATGTAATTATCCAGCATCGATAATCCTGCCAAACGCAAGGTATCATCTTTTTCCAGAGGTGTTAAAGCATTTAATGAATCTTGCATTGCAAGTAATTTGGTAATGGAGTTTTGTTTCTTAATTGCATATTCCTGTATAAAATTTGTAGTATTCCAAACCTTCATTGTGCGTTCACTCTGCTCCACAAATTTCACGACCTTATCATTATAGGTAGTTATTTGTTCATATTTATGTTTGTTACACGAAGTAAAAACTAAACAGGCTATAATGCATAAGATTCCGCTTCTCATAAAATATTTTTTAGTTTTGTGCAAATTTACGGAATGAAATCGGAAGTGGAAGAAACAAGAGAGTGTGTAGCAATTACAGGTGCTTTGGGGTTTATTGGCAGCTGTGTTGCAGCGCATTTGAGCCGGGCTGGACGGTATAAATTGATTCTTATTGATGATTTCAGTGAAGAGAAAAAATTCAATAACCTGCAGGATGTTGACTCTGACCTAAAGATTGAAAGGGAAGATTTTATAGATTGGGCAAGAACAAATGCTGATCAGAAAATTGATTACATTTTACATATCGGAGCCAGAACCGATACTACGGAATTTGATGTTGCTATATTTAATAAATTGAACCTGAATTATTCAAAGGATATCTGGAATTTGTGTTGCGAAAGAAATATTCCATTGATCTATGCATCCAGCGCCGCTACTTATGGAGGTGGAGAAAATGGATATGATGATGACCATAGTATTATTAATAAACTTGTGCCTTTAAATCCATATGGAGATTCAAAAAATGATTTTGATCTTTGGGTTTTAAAGCAAAAAACATCCCCAATTTTTTGGTATGGTTTGAAATTTTTTAATGTATATGGCCCAAACGAATATCACAAATCAAGAATGGCCTCCGTTATTTTTCATGCCTACAATCAATTTAAAAACAACGGTTCGGTTAAACTCTTTAAATCGCATAAACCCGAATTTAAAGATGGTGAGCAACTTCGTGATTTTATTTATGTAAAGGATGTTGTAGGTGTAATTGACTGGTTAATGCGATCACAAACATTTTCCGGAATTTACAACTTAGGAACAGGTAAGGCAAATACATTTTATACTTTGGCGAAGAGTGTCGCCAATGCAATGCATTTACCTCTAAATATAGAATGGGTCGATATACCGGAGGATATCAGAGATAAATACCAATATTTTACTGAAGCTAAAATGGATAAACTCAGAAACTCCGGTTACACAATTCCCTTTATAGCGTTGGAAGCGGGTATTGAAGATTATGTAAAAAATTATTTAATACCCGGAAATTATTATTGAAAGTATTCGCAACTGTTAACATTAACACAATGAAATAAAGAGAGGCAAGACAAATCCTTAAATCCCATATCCTACTTCCTACTTCCTACTTCCTATATCCTACTTCCCTTAATAGCTATTATAGTATATTTGTTGTCAGTAAACACACGGTTATGTCTACATCTTCAGAAAAAGCAAAAAGGTTAATAGAACTATTTTCTAAAATAAAACCCTTCGACCAGGTTTTAGACGAACTAGTCCCCAACGATGAATTATTATCCTCCGATCAGCGTATTCCGGGTCCACTTAATTGGTCGAAGGAAGCGCAGTTAGAACGGCTTGAATTTATAAGAAATAAAACCGGAAAATCATTAAATGCCTTGTCGGGAAATTCTGAATCCACTGATCCGCACAATTTAAAAGGAAATATTGAACAATTTATTGGAATGACTCAAATTCCAACAGGAATTATTGGGCCTGTTCGTATACATGGCACACTTGCTCAAGGTGATTTTTACGTACCAATGGCCACTACAGAAGGTGCACTTGTTGCCTCCTATAACAGAGGTGCACGTGCAACAGCACTTTGTGGAGGAATAATTTCCGTATGCCTAACCGAAGGCGTACAACGTTCGCCGATATTTAAATTCAGGTCGCTTTCTGAATTAGGTGTTTTTCTGCAATGGATATTACAGCAAATGCCCATGTTCGCCGAAATTGTTTCTAAAACTAGCAGACATGCAGAGTTACAGGATATGCGATTAAATATGGAAGGCAATACTGTTGTTGTTATTTTTGAATATACAACGGGTGATGCCGCAGGACAAAATATGGTTACAATTTGTACCAATGAAATATGTAATTATATAAATCAGAATACACCTATTAAACCACAATATTGGTTTATTGAAGGAAATTACTCCGGTGATAAAAAAGCAACTGCGGTTTCCTTTACAACAGTGCGGGGAAAAAAAGTTACTGCAGAGGCTTTTATTAAAAAATCAGTAATTGAGAGTGTGTTGCGAACCTCTGCAAAAGATATTGCACAATATTGGCAAACCTCCTCAGTAGCTTCGGTGCAAAGTGGAAGTATTGGTATTCAAGGGCACTTTGCCAATGGATTAACCGCAATATTTATTGCAACCGGTCAGGATGCCGCCTGCGTTTCTGAAGCTTATGTTGGAATTACACGTATGGAAGTAATTAACGAAGCCGATCTGTATGTTTCGGTTACCTTGCCCAGTTTAGTTGTGGGCACAATTGGGGGTGGTACCGGTTTGCCAACCCAACGCGAATGTCTTGATCTGTTGGACTGCAGCGGACCAGGGAGTGCTCGAAAATTTGCGGAAATATGTGGAGCAACGGTATTAGCCGGTGAATTGTCAATTGCTGCAGCAATGGCTTCGGGTGATTTTTCAGATGCACATAAATTATTCGGTAGAAAAAAATGAAAAATCCCCAAGGTAATTTTTTATCGCGTTTTTATATTTATCAAAAAGAAAGATTTCCTTTTGTAGGATATATTTTTCTTGTAGGTGCATTTAGTTTTTCGGCAATTTCATTTTCACGGATGTGCAGAGGCGCCTCAGGATTTATTGATCCGCAGCCATTTTTAATTTGTGTATTTAATACTGTTACCCTCTTTTTTCTTGTTAGAATATTTGATGAGTTTAAAGATCAGGATGATGATAGATTATACCGAAAATATCTTCCTGTTCCCAGAGGATTGATAAGTCTTCGTGAATTAAAATATGTTGGTATAACAATTTTTATTTTGCAGGTATTAATAAATTCTTTCTTTTATCCTCAAATGCTTCTGCTTTACTTCTTTGTAATATTTTATTTGCTTTTGATGGGAAAAGAATTTTTTGTTGCAGATTGGTTGAAAAAGAATCAATTCTGGTATGTTACAAGTCACATGTTCATAATTCCTTTCATCGATATTTTTGCAAGTGGATTCGATTGGCACCTGAGTAATATCGATCCCCCTTCCGGGTTGTTGATATTTTTTTGTATCAGTTATCTCAACGGTATCGTTTTAGAAATTGGTAGAAAAATTAAAACCGCAGATTCTGAGGAAGCTGGGGTTTTGAGTTATACAAAATTAATTGGCTCTAAGAAAGCTCCCGCATTTTGGATATTGATTTTATTTATAACCATGTTATTTGCTTTTGCCGGCGCTTGGTATGCCGATTTAGGCTTAATTGCATATATTGTTTTTACAATACTCTTTTTGATTTGTGCTTTACCTGCTATTGTTTTTATTAAAAACCCTTCAGTAAAATCAGCTAAATATATTGAATATTTCTCCGCCGTGTGGACTTTTGGAATGTATCTTACACTTGGAGGAATTCCAATGTTGCTAAAATTGTTAGGTATATGAATGCTTTCATCTTCAGCAATGAAAAACAACCTGCATTGCAAAAGGTAGGAGGCAAGGCCTTCAATTTGTTTCAGTTGATAGAAATTGGAATTGAGGTCCCAAAGTTCATTGTTATTCCGAATTCTGCACTTCAGCACGTTTTACAAACAGTAAATCCAAATAATGTTGACGAGATAATATCTTGTATCAAATCTTTTCAATTTCCACCAAATCACTTTGTCAATTTGTTGAATTATTTTGAAAAGGATACATTTTTCGCGGTGAGATCTTCAGGGATAGATGAAGATGGCAAAGAAAGGTCTTATGCGGGACAATTTGAAACAAAACTTTTTATACCATTTGAGGATTTAGGAATTGCAGTCAAAGAAGTATGGTTATCCGCATATAGCGACAGGATAAAAATGTACAGGCAAACAAATGCACTTCCTTCAATCGGGAATATTGCTGTTATTATTCAGCAAATGATCAATGCGGATACAGCAGGAGTTGCTTTTGGCATTAATCCTTTAAATAACCGAAAGGAAGAAAAAATTATCAATGCAGTTTATGGATTAGGAGAAGGATTGGTTTCGGGGATGTTAAATGCAGATCAATATATTTATCGGGATTCTGGAATTGAAAAAAGTATTGTTGAAAAAATAGAAAAAGTAGTTTTTGATAAAAATAATTCCGGTGGCACAACTACTGAAAAGGTTGCTGAAGGCCTGATTAACCTTTCGGCATTAAATGAGGAACAGATAAAAGAGGTTGCAGAAGTGTTAAGAATACTGGAACTTCACTACAAACATCCTCAGGATATCGAATTTGCATATAATCAAAACAAATTATTTTTATTGCAATGCAGACCGGTAACTGCCATGCAAAATATTTATAAACCAGGGGAGAAGATCATTTGGGATAATAGCAATATTATTGAATCTTATCCGGGAACAACTTTACCCTTAACATATTCCTTTATTATAAAAATGTATGAAGCAGTTTATAGGCAGCTTTCTGCAGTATTAGGAATTTCCTCAAAAAAGATAAATGCGCATGCACATATTTATGCAAATATGTTGGGCCTGTTGCGTGGAAGGGTATATTATAATTTGAATAGTTGGTATACCTCACTTTCTTTATTACCGGGTTATGCAGTAAATGCTGAATTCATGGAAAGAATGATGGGAGTAAAAGAAAAGTTTGATTTTCAGGTCGAACAGAAAAAAACAGGAGTAAAAGATTATTGGGATATAGTAGTTGCCGTATATAGCATATTGAAAAACCTTTTTACTATTGAGCGGCAGCGCAAACAATTTCAATCCTATTTTAATAAAGTGATGGTGGAATATGAGGCATTTAATTTTTCGGATAAAAATGCGGAAGAGTTAATGGGCCTTTACTTTAAATTTGAACAAACACTTGTAAAAAAATGGAAAGCGCCTTTGGTAAACGATTTTTTTGCTATGGTGTTTTTTGGGCTTTTGCAAAAACAAGTTGTTAAATTAGGATTTGCTGCAGACGAAAATTTACATAATGACCTTATTTCCGGCTCAAAGGATATAATTACCACTCAACCTATTGAACTTACACTTAAAATTGCTGCCTTGATCCTAAAAAATAAGGAAGCTACAAAATTATTCAAAGAAAATGAGCCGCATTTTATTGCATTGGCGCTCACAGGTAATGATTTTTCTGAGATAAATGATGCAATTAATAATTATATTTATTTGTGGGGCGACAGGAGTGTTGGTGAACTGAAATTGGAAACCATAACATATAGGCAGAATTCAGAAAATTATCTGAGGGTTTTAAAATCCTATGTAAACAAAGGTTTAGAAAATAATGGTTATTTTGATGCTGCAAATTCAACTGTCAGAGAAAAAGCGGAGTTGAAGGTAAGGTCAAAGTTGGGCGGGCCAATAAATAGGTTCCTGTTTTATTTTATTTTAAAGAAAGCAAGATATTTTGTCAGTAATCGGGAAAATCTTCGATATCAAAGAACCCGGGGTTTTGGTATGGTGAGGAGGATATTCTTATCAATTGGAGAAAAATTAATGCAAGCAGGATCATTGGAAAGTACCAGAGACATTTTTTATTTAACTATTGATGAGATAAAACAAGTAGTAAGTAAAGAAAAATATTATTCTGATTCGATTAGGAAAGTTGCTGAACGAAAAAAGGAATATGCGATATTTGAAACGAGTAATTTACCCGAGCGATTAACTACAAGCGACATTACTGCGAGCGATCTACTAGTTTCAGGTGTAAATGATACGCATGATCATTCCGGTGTAATGGAACTAAAGGGTATTGGTTGCTGTGCGGGTATCGTAAGAGCAAAAATTGTTGTAGTACATTCTCCGGATGAGCTGGATGATTTAAATAACTCCATTTTGGTAACAAGCAGCACTGATCCGGGATGGGTTACTTTATTTCCTACATGCTCTGCAATTTTAGTAGAGCGTGGAAGTTTGCTTAGCCATTCCGCAATTGTGTCCAGAGAACTGGGAATTCCCTGTATTGTTGGAATAAAAGATCTATTGAAGATCGTACAAACAGGTATGGAAGTTGAAATGAATGGCAGCACTGGTATTATTAAAATTCTTGCGAAATAAATGGAAAAGAAATTTCTACAGAAGGCAAATCTTGACATCATTCGATATGCAAATTGTTGGGAAGATGCTGATCTGCTTATTTCTGTCCTGAAGCCGCAAAAAGGATCAACGATATTATCCATTGCATCAGCAGGTGACAACACATTTTCATTATTGACAACGGAGCCGGAAAGATTAATGGCGATCGATCTTAATCACGAGCAGTTATATCTTACCGAATTGAAAAAAATTGCAATAAAACATTTTGCGTATACTGAATTTCTGCAATTTATCGGAGTGTCACATTGCACCGGCCGATTAAAGATGTTTGATCTGATTTATTCTGAGCTTTCTTCCTCCGCACAAAATTTTTGGTGGCAAAACAGAGCTGATATTGATAAAGGAATAATTTATTGTGGAAAATTTGAGAAATACTTTTTATTATTCCGAAAATATATTTTACCATTGGTTCATTCGAGGCGCGACGTTAAAAAATTATTCAGTACTAAGTCTGCTGAAGATCAATTGTTGTTCTACAATAAAAACTGGAATACTTTTCGCTGGCGTTTGTTGTTTAAGATCTTTTTCAGCAAATTTGTAATGGGGCGATTTGGACGAGATCCGGAATTTCTTAAACAAGTGGAGGTAAATGTGGAAGAGTTTATATTTTCGAGGGCCGAAAAACATCTTAGTGATGTAAATTGTCAGCGAAACTATTTTTTATATATGATCATGTTCGGACGATTTAATCACCAATTACCTTTTTATTTACGGGAAGAAAACTATTTACAAATAAAACATAATATTGACCGACTTGAGTTGATGTATGGGTATGCACAGGATGCGGTGAAACTTGGGAATAAATTTGATCATATGAACCTATCCAATATTTTTGAATATATGCCCGAGTCTGTGTTCAAAGAAAGTGCTGAAATTTTATGTGATGGTATTTACCCCGACGGAAAATTAGTTTATTGGAATTTGATGGTTGAACGAAAAATTTCCGCAATTTTACCTGACAAATTTAAAGCTGTAAGTATTCCACAGCAAATAAAATCTGCGGATATGGGTTTTTTTTATCGCGATATTATTTGTGACCAGCGAATATGAGTATAGAAATTAGAAATATTATTTTATTAAGCAGTGCTTTCTTGCTTTTATTTGCAGGGGCAGAATTTTTATACAGAATATATAGGGTAAGAGCTGAATATACCAGGAAAATGGTGCATGTGGGCACCGGATTGTTAACGCTATTATTTCCAATTCTTTTGACGAACCATTGGTCTGTTTTGTTCTTATGCGGGTCGTTTTTAATTATTCTTATATTGAGTTTAAAATACAAATTCCTGCAAGGTATAAATGCTATCGACAGATTTTCTTATGGAAGTCTTGCTTATCCGGTGATCGTTTTTATTTGTTATTTAGTTTGGGAGCAAATTGAAAAACCACATGCAACAGATAATACACCCTATTCGTTTTTTTATCTTCCCATACTCATAATGGCGCTTGCCGACCCAATGGCCGCGCTGGTAGGTAAAGCATATCCATACGGTGTTTTTAAATGGGGAGATGAAAAGAAATCGCTTGCAGGTAGTTTGGCATTTTTTTCTGTCGCTTTTATTATTAGTGTAATCTTCTTTTTCAGTTCCTCCGGGTTCCCACTGCTCACGTCTGTTTTTTTTGCAATTATTTTGGCTGTTTCATCAGCGGCAACAGAAGTTTTAAGTAAAAACGGCTTGGATAACCTTACAATTCCAATTGTTGTGTTAATTGTACTTTACGTTTTAATAATTTTATTATGAGTGATCTGTGCATAATAAAATTAACCGACCTCGATTCGATTTTTGCGCTATCGGATACTTTATTAAAAAATATTTATACACACGAAGAATTGAGTATCAAGAATAATAAGAATTTTAATCCTGAATATTTACAGTTTGTAATATTTGTGTTAAAAGGCGACATTCCTCTTGCCAGATTGGCTATATATGAAAATGGTCAAATAAGGGTTGCTTTAAATAATGCTCTTGTTATTGGGAATTTTGAAAGTGTTAATGATAAGCAAGTTGTAGACCTTATTTTTGGAGAAGCAGAGAAGTATGCAAAAGAAAATAATTATGCATCACTTGTGGGTCCTATTAATGGAAGCACCTGGGATAACTACAGATTACCTGTTGAAAGTAATTATCCGCTTTTTTTTACAGAGGAGATCTATAAAAACTACTATTCTGATCTATTTTGTATTTCGGGGTTTGAATTGCTAACTGAATATTATTCAACCGGCATTTCTGATCTTGCATCAATTGTACATGAACCTATTCATCCCAGACAAACCTTTTTCCTCAATTCCGGAATACAGGTGAGGAGTATTTCAAAGGAAAAATTAGAAGGGGATTTGGAATTGATCTATCATTTTTCCATGCAAAAATTTTCTAAAAATTACCTATTCTCTTCCATTCCGAAGTCGTATTTTATTGCAAAATATTTACCCCTCAAACAATATATCGATCCCAATTATTGTTTGATGGCTTTTGATGTGAATAATGATCTGGTCGCTTTTATATTCTGTATTCCTGACCTTTTAAAAAAGGATTCTAATACACTTATCGTAAAAACCGTTGCCGGAAAAGATGGCCGCAATTATGCCGGCATAACTACCTGGTTATTCAGGCAGATTGTTGCAAAGGCGATTCAAAATGGATATACCTATATTATTAATGCTTTTATGCATAAAAATAATGTATCGATCAATATTTCCCGGAAGTATAAGAGTGAAATAATTCGCACTTATCATCTTTATATAAAAAAGTTAAATGCATGAGCAGCGATAATTCCAATAATATCACATCATTGTTTTTGCGTGCGGCAAAACAATTTTCTGAGGTTACGGCAATTGTTGAGGGAGAGAAGCAAATAACATATAAACAACTGGAATGGGAAGTTAAAAATTATGCAGCATATTTACTGAGAAAGGGAATACGGCCGGGAGACAGAATACTCATTTTTGTTCCAATGAGTATTGATCTTTATAAAATCGTATTAGCAATTTTTCATATCGGTGCAGTCGCGGTATTTCTGGATGAATGGGTAAACCTCAAACGCATGGAGTTATGTTGTAAGATTGCAAATTGCAAAGCACTGATAACCCCCTGGAAGTTTAGAATAGTATCTGTATTTTCCAAAGAATTACGATCAATTCCTATTAAATTAAATATTTCGGGAGATGGTAATACCTCACATGCTTCAATATATCCTGCACTGCCGGATGATACGGCACTCATCACCTTTACAACAGGGAGTACAGGTAATCCTAAAGCAGCGAACAGAACACACCGTTTTTTGCAGCAACAATATTTCGCATTGCAACCCATTTTGCCGTCAACTAGTAAAATTGATATGACCCTCCTCCCAATTGTTTTGTTATTAAATCTGGGAACTGGAAAAACTTCGGTAATTGTTAAATTTAATCCTCGCAAGCCTGCAAGTTTTGATGCGGAACTTATTTATAACCAATTAAAAAATAACCATGTTCAGTCGTTGACCTTTTCTCCATTTTTTTTAGTGGAAACTGCAAAATATCTTGTTAATAACGCACTTTATTTGCCGGAACTTAAAAGCATCATATCCGGAGGCGGACCGGTTTTTCCCGTTGATGCTGAAATAATTAAGAAAGCGTTCCCTGATAATAAATGTACAATTGTATATGGATCAACAGAATCGGAACCTATTTCCCATACAGGAATTAACGAATTTTTAGCAACCAGCAGCATGGTGAATACTGACAAAGGTTTATACGTCGGAAAAGTTGATGCCGCAGCAACAGTTAAGGTAATTCCAATAGTAGAAGGGGAGGTTAATTCAATCGAATCATTACCATCTGGAAATGTGGGTGAGATAATAGTTTCCGGTGCTCATGTACTTACCTCTTATTTTAACAGTGAGGATGCTTTCCGCTTAAATAAGATTCAATTTAACAATACTATTTGGCACAGAACAGGAGATGCAGGTTGGTTAAATGAAAAAAATGAATTGTTTTTAATGGGTAGATGTAAACAAATTATCAGGTGGAATAATATTCAGCTTTACCCATTTTTAATGGAACATTATTTAAAATCAATTCCCGGAGTGTTGAGCGGCACCATCATAGAATTTAGAAATGAGCCATGGATAACAATTCAAACTGAACACAATGTAATGCGGGAAGAAATTTTATCGGCATTAAAAATCAGCGGTTATTCCGCATTAAAAATTATTTTTATAAAGCAAATTCCCATGGACAAAAGGCATAATACAAAAATTGATTATGATGGGTTAAGGGATATTTTAAAAAAGAAAATACCTTAAATTTCTATTATTATACCAATGCTGGGCAATATTGTTCCTGATACATTTTCCAGGTTTGTTACCTTATAACGTGATGGTTCTTCCGGGTCAACTATTGCATTTCCATCTTCATCTTTAACCACTACTATATAAGGTTGCAGTTCTGTTTTATGATTGTAGATATTTTGAATATCAACATAAACATCCAGATTCCAATTTTGCAAAAACCATTTTTTATCTATACGAATGTCTAATTGATGAAATGGGTCGAGTCTTTTTGTATTTAATTCCTCAAAATTTAACACTCCTTGTTGGTTCAAATCCCAAACATAAATTAGTGAGGAATAGTCGGCGTCATATGGTGTATAAGGAAGCCCGCCTGAAAACCTCCATTTAATACCGGCTTCCCAATTCCCTTTGAATTTTTTTCCTGCTGTCAGGGAAATAATTGTTTTATTGTCCCAGGATGAAGGTGCCAAGGTTCCTGTCTTATCTTCGAACTCGCTGGTTACATAGGTTAGTGCAAGTATTCCATAAAAATTTTTAAACAATTTTTGTTGCGCAAAAAATTCAATTCCATAACTTCTTCCTTTGCCAATAGATGTTACTTCTTCATCACCAATCACGCCAAAATCAGCTCCGAGGTTTGCAAGTGCTACAGAATCACGAATGCTAAATGGATATCCGGAATAACCTTTATAAAAACTTTCCAATGTGAAACGCAAACCGTTATTTGGCCTGTATTCAACTCCTCCCACCAAATGATCACATTTTATATAGGTAATATTATTGGTTTTATTCACAAAATTATTTTCTCCCTCTGCATATCCAAGTACAGTATATGCCGGTAATTGATAATAAATTCCTGAATTAAAATTCAGACTCCATTTATCCGTTAATTTATAGCTGGCGGAAAGTCTCGGTGATATTTGTTGCAATAAATTATTCATTTCATCTGAATAATCGTTTGCATCTGCGCGGATACCGAGTGATAGGGTTAGTCTGGAATTAAATATACTTTTTGAGGTTTGTAAAAAAACTCCCCATTTATTTATGTTTAAGCTTGATAGATAATCTATTGTTATAACCGAAGTATCTATAGGAATGAGTTGATAAGTATCATTGGAATATTTTGCAAATTCATAATTAACACCTGCTTTTAAACGCCATCCCTTAAAGTTTGTAGTTTCCTCGTAGCGGAATTTGTTTTCAATTTCTCTGCTGGTATAATCAAAAATAAGATTTGATTCAAATGACTCATCATTATTCAGATATTTATAAGCTCTGTTATTGAGCATATTTCTGCTCGCAACAATAGTGGAGTATCCATTTTCACGAAAGTGTTTATAAACTCCTCCAATTACATAATTCCATTGTGATTGAACTGGTAAATTGCCAAGTATATACTGTTGAAATGCACTTGTATCATCTTCTAAATTTAGTTCAAATTGATCTATAGCACCTAAACCAATAATAGTGAGTTCGTTTTTAGTATTAATTTTAATTTTTTGTTTAAATTGAAAATCGTTGTACGTAGGTAAAAAAGGAAGGCCGATCGCATCAAATAAAAACTGCAGGTAACTTCTTCTGGCAGAAAATAATACGGAGGATCTCTCTCCAACCGGACCTTCAGCAGTTATTCCCACATCGCTTGACCCAACAGTAAATGTTCCACCCCATTTGTCGGTTCTGCCATCCCTTTGTTCAAACGACAAAACACTGCTTAATGCATTTCCATAATTTACCGGAAATGCTCCTGAATAAAATTCCACCTCCCGAATAAAATCCACATTTATCATCCCCACAGGCCCACCGCTTGAACCCTGGGTTGCAAAATGGTTTATATTGGGCACTTCAATTCCATCAAGGTAAAACCTGTTTTCATTCGGTGCACCACCGCGTATAATAATATCATTGCGGAATGAGGCCGTATAGGTGACCCCCGGCAGACTTTGAATTACTTTTGAAATATCTCTGTTGCCACCGGGATTTCTTTGAATTTCATTCGCTCCAATTGTTCTGAGTGATAAAGGAGATTCTTCTGTTTTATCTGTTGAGGTAGCTTTTATCTCAACTATATCCAGTTGACTAATGTCCTCCTCTAAGGTTACATTTAAAATAAATGGTTTGGCATTGGTTACTTGTATCTCAAAAATATTTTTTTTCTTATAACCTATGAAACTGAATTCGAGATTATATAATCCGGGTTGAAGGGTTTCAAATTTATAGTATCCGGCTTCATCAGTAATAGTTCCAATGTTTGTCCCACTTATAATTACTGTAACAAATGGCATTGGTTCATTATTCAAATTATTGTTCACATTGCCATAAATTATTCCGTTTTGTGCAATGGAAACGGAGCCAATGAAGAAAACTAAAATGCAGGTAAATACTAACTTCATAGATGGCTCTAACAATAATTCCTATTATTTGTTTATTCTAAAATGCAGAAATCTTATTAATGTGAAGGTTAACCACTCAAAATTTCAATGTTATTTATTGTTTCTTCAATTTCTCCGCCTCCCATTGTTCGGCAGTCATAACACATCTGAATCCACTGTGATCCTGACCTGTATCATAACTGGTAGCCATCCTTGCAGCTACACGGTAACTAGAACAATATACCTCATTACATAAAAATGAACCTCCTCGTTTTACGCGCACAATATTTAATGGTTGGTTCGGATCATAAGATTTTTCAGGACCGGTTGGATTTATAACTGTTCCGTTCTTAAAACAAGTTTTATAGTAATTTACATGATAAAAATCAGAACACCATTCCCATACATTTCCTGCAATATCATAAAGTCCGTAATTATTCGGACTATATTTTTTTACAGGCGCAGTGGTTAGATAACCATCTTCTTTTGTATTGATATTCGGAAAATTTCCTTGCCAGGAATTTGTGAATTTTGGCAGATCCTTATCATTCCCCCAAGGATAAATCGCATCTATCATTCCTCCTCTGGCTGCAAATTCCCATTCTGCTTCGGTGGGTAGTCTCTTTCCTGCCCATTTACAATACGCAACAGCATCATCCCAACTCACCTGAACAACGGGATGGTCTTTTTTATCAGCAATATTTGTAAGTGGCCCCTGTGGATGTTTCCAATCGGCGCCCTTAACAAAGGACCACCAATTCATATAATTTTTCAGATCAACCGGTGTTTCCGTTTTTGTAAACACCATACTTGCGGCCATTAACATTTCTTCCGGCGGTTTTGGGGTTTCGGGAGGTAGCTGCAATTTAAGTTCTTCCCAATCTATCGGTTTTTCTGAGGTGGTGACATATCCCGTAGCTTTTACAAATTCTTCAAATTGCGCATTTGTAACCTCGGTAATATCCATCCAAAAACCATCTAATTTTACCTTATGAGCGGGGGTTTCATCCTCCCTGCGCTGCGGGTCGGTGTCGGTACCCATTATATATTCTCCTCCTTCTATCCAAACCATACCTGGTGGACCATCTTCCGCTTTTGTTGTATCCATGGCAAAAAGGAAAGTATTAGATTCTTCCTTTAAATTTTTATCCTCTCCTGAACAGGAATTGAATAAAAAATAAACTGTTAAAATGAATATCAGGTTGAATTGCTTTTTCTTGATTCGGTTCATCTTAACAAAGATAACAAAGAAGATTTTATTGTTAAAGGACTTAAATCATATCCGTGTGATGAACTCCGGACGCAAAAAAGATGGACATATACAAAAATTTTGTTCTTGAATGACTCCGTTTGTTGTATAACTTTAAAATCCCATAAAATCGATTTTTATAATTATATCACAAATTTTAATCCCGCAAATCCGCCGAATATTTTAATAGTGGTATTTTCAGGAATTACATTAAACTGGTTATTTCCTTCTAACGAGTTTTCGCTGATATCTATAAAACCATAACTTCCTCTTCCTCCAAAAATTAACTTTAATGTTCTTTTTTTATTAACGCAAATTTCAGCATTTGCACCATACGTTGCGGCAATATCAAAGGGCTTAACATCAACAAAGGCGCCATCTGATTTTTTGGTATTGGTAAACCCAACCTCCCCCATTTCCGAGTGGATATTATAGCCTACCTGCACTCCTCCAAAAATGGAGTAACTAAATTGATCACAAAAATCTGTGTTGAGGACAGCTGTAATCGGAATATAAATATTATCAATATGAAAATTGTATTCTGATTTTTTTTGCTCTTCCTTTCCGTAATCTATCGAAAAGTAGTTGATGCCTGTCTGTACTGAAAAATATCTGTTAAAAATATTTTCATATATAATACCAAGCGAATATCCGGGTGAGGGTTTTGTATATTCAACCTGATCAGGTGTGACTTTTGTTTGCAAATACGAATAAATATATCCGTATTGTAAACTCACATTTGTATTATTAACTTCTTCTAATATTTCAACAAATTGTGCTTTTCCAAATTGTGATATGGATAGCAACCAACTTAGGAGTACAATATTTTTCATGCTCTGTCATTTTTCGTAAAAAAATAGGGTCTCCGGTTATGCTGTTAGCAAATAATTCAAAAATGAAGCCCGATACTAATTCATTGAAAATGAATAGGGAAAGATCTCAATAAGTATAAATGTGAAACCAAATTTCCCCAATTTGTATCATTGGAGAGGAAATATATTCTACAATAAGGAAGTAGTCTTACCTGAGATTTGAAAGCCCTTTCTCACAAGAATATTGCTGCCCTGCGCAAGAAGTACCGAGTGTGGTTCTGTATGTGATAAATAGCTAAAGTTTTCCCCGTACAATGCAGCAAAGTTACATTGTAGCCTATATTGCAGCAAGGGGAACATTTTCCATTTGGGATGTTCAACACCATATTGCATGGTTTTGTAATCGTTTATTCTTGCAAATCCCCAATAATGTTCTGTTATAAATTCTTCAAGACTATTATTATTAATTTCAGACGCTTCCGAATTTGCCTCTGCATTAAAATAATTTCCATCGCCCCAGCGGTATTGAAGTTTCAGTGTGGGATGTGTATTCTCTATTGTGTATTCGGTAGGTAAAGTAATATAATTTTCATTAAAAAATGTATTCGCAATAAATGTGATAACATGTCTTGGAACAATTTCTTTTACAAATACAACCCCGCGTTTCCACTCTCCACTTTCTTTATATTTTACATAAAACCGAAGATTCACCTCCACAAAATTTGTGTGAAACGGAAATTGTATACCTAAAACACGTGTTTTTAAAAATTGAAAGGCAACAAGACTTACGAGATGTTCACCTCTAAATGTATCTAATTCTGTTTTCGCTGGAAGATATTTTTTTAAAATTTGTTGATCACAAACATAATTTGCGATCAACAAATTTTTCCATTCAGCACGAAGAAATACTTTTTGTTGCGGATTCATTGAGTAGGATGTTCTTCAAATTAAAAATGAGTAATGAATTTGGTATTTTACTCAACTCATTACTCATTATTCATTACTCATTGCAATTATTTCTTTTTCCATTCTTCAAGGCTCGCACTCACTGTTTGTGCAAATCCTGTATTTTTTGCTTCAACAGCTAATGTATGCGATCTGGTTGCTGTTTCAATAGCTTCAGCTTTCATTCCATTTGCTGCATACGCTCTTGCAAGAGTATAAAGATTCCAATAACGCTCTTTTTGGGTCACCGATTTTTTTGACCATTCCAATGCCATTTTTGAGTCTAAATTATTATCGAGATAAAATTCTGCTGCATCATTATATAATCCCATTGTGTTTTCAGCTGCAGCGATGGCATCCTCTATATTTTTTTTACCTTCTTCAACAAACTCATTCACAATATCGAAACTTACTTTTGTTGTTTCCCAATAGATCTGAACAGTAGTGCTTTTATCTTTCACATTTGCAAAATCAATTGTAAACGATTCTGTATTGGATACGGTTGTTGGTTTAACGGTAAAACGGGTTACATCCTCTTCCTGCTTATAACCGCCTGTACCCCATAATTCAGTATTTTTATTAATAATAATTGTCCATTCAGTTGCACCGGGAATTGTAAATACAGAATATGCACCCGGTTCTATTTTTTGATTATTGATCATAGTTGTTCCCTCTAATTTCAATTCCACAGCCTTATTTGCACCGGTTCGCCACATTTCGCCGTATGGAACTAAACCACCGAAAATTTTTCTGCCCTTCATTGCGGGTCTTGAATACGTTATTGTAGCCTGAGCCAACCCGAATTTCTGTGAAACCTGCGCCCATGGGCTCGGTTGAGGTAGTTCAAGTTCCTGAGTAAATGCAGATTTTGTCATCAGTGTAACAACTGCAACACATGTAAAAATTATTTTTTTCATCATTTCGTTAATTTTATGCTGCAAATTTAAACAAAAGGAGTGCACACTTGTTCATGAGTGATATTGTTTTCAAACTATGCATTTTGCAATACTAAAAAGTAAACTTTCGGCGGCGCTGTTCATTTCCGGGCTCTATTTTATCCTGTGGAGCCTTGTTGTACTGGTGTTTCCTTCCTTTCTCTCCAGATTGGTGATAACAGGATTAAACACCCCGCTGATCTTCTGGGACCTGATGGGGCTTATTACACTGGTTTTAGGAGTTGGCCTTATTCTGGCTTCTTTTAACCCGTTTCGCCATTGGTCAATAATATTATTGGTAAGCCTTTTTCATCTCGCTATGATATGCGGATTTATTTATGGATATACGCATGGAATTTTTAATGGCAATTTTATAAAATTCGTATTTTTTAATCATATAATTTGGTTGGTTCCTAATATAATAGCATTGTATCTTACTTATAAAAGAAATTTTATAACCGATGAGATACTTATCGATTCCTTTAGTCAGGATCAATATCCTTTAGAACTCTTCGAAACGGTAAATGGAGAAAATATTGCTGAACTCAGCAATAAGAACCCTATTATGTTAATCTTTCTTCGACATTTCGGATGTCCGTTTTGTAAGGATTCAATGCTGAAACTGAATAAATATAAATTTCAATTGTCTGAAAAAGGAATAAAGATCGTTGTTGTTTATATGGTTGATGAGGCTACAGCTCAACCCTACCTGCAACAATATGAACTTGAGGATGTATTGCAGGTGAGTGATCCGGAAGAGATATTTTATAAAAGTTTTAAACTCAAAAGGGGAAGTTTCACCCAACTATTCGGATTAAAAGTTTGGCTGCGCTGGATAGAATTAGGTGTATCCAAAAAATTATTCAATACCAAACCCGAAGGAAATGTTTCCCAAATGCCGGGCATATTTTTACTAAAAGATGGAAAGATCGTGGAACAATATAACTATAACTCCATTGCAGATATACCGGATTACGATATTTTCCTGAATTATAATGTGTAACATTTTCTAACATCATGACCTGCTTTTGGGCGCGCTCTTTCAGGTCGGGCTTTTCTTGCACCAAAGACTTTTAGTGCTTTGGTGCGCTACAACTCCTCGCCTCCTTTGGTCGGCTGTGGGCCTGCCTGGCGCTGGCGCAGCTGGCAGACAGGGTTTCCTCTGCAATCCCTCGCGCAGCTACCCCTTAAATTTGTCGGGACCCAATCAATCTATCACATAACAAATGTTATTTTTGTGACTTATCGATATAATTGGCAACACAAAAAAAATACGACTATAGGTTTTTATTCAGAAGATATATTCTGATCATAGTTGATGTATTGCTGGTTGTTACGGCCCTTTTGGTTTATTTGCGTTTTTTTCATCCAACGGCACTTCAATCATATCACACCTTTTCAGATAATTTATTGTGGATGGCAGTGATCATATTATTGTGGTTCATGTATTCCTATATTTTTAATTTATATAAACTTTCCAATGTAGATCGTATTACCGCAACTATAAGAAATACCATTTTTACAGCAGTATTAACCGGCTCCACGTATTTATTCATACCTTTTTTAAGTCCAACCTTACCAATCAGCAGAACACCGGCATTTGTACTAATTGCTGTTATGGTGATATTGGTGCTGATCTGGCGTTTGTGTTATGCTGCATTTTTTATTCACCCGATACTCAATAAAAAAGCAATTGTTGTTGGTGCCGGATATACAGGAAGAGAAATAGTAAGAACATTATTGCACGATGCATCCATCTACCATAAAACCGCTTATAAAATATATGGGTATATTGATGATGATATCTCCAAACATGGAAAAATTTACGACGAACTCAAAGTGTTGGGCGGTGGAGACCTGTTATTGAAATTTGCGAAAAGACTGGATATCGATGAAATAATTATGGCAATTCCGGATAAGGAAACATTATCCCCGGCTCTGTTCTCCAATTTAATCGACTGCGAAAATGCCGGTATACAGATCATTCCGGCAACACAGATTTATGAAGAACAAACAGGCAGGGTTATGATCAAGATCAAAGAAAATGAATTTCATCTCACCAATCCTTATAGCATCGTGCATAAGGATAATTTCTACACATTTGCAAACAGGATCATTAATATCAGCTGTGCACTTATAGCAGGTTTGTTTTTTCTTATCGTTTTACCATTTGTCTGGATAGGCAATTTAATTTTCAGCAAGGGTCCTTTATTTTTTTTACAGGAAAGGATAGGAGAGAACAACAAAAAATTTAAAATCATCAAGTTCAGAACTATGATAGTGGATGCTGAAAAAGATTCAGGCCCTCAATTTGCACAAAAAAACGATAACAGAATAACCAGAGTGGGCAGTGTTTTACGAAAAACACGATTTGATGAATTACCTCAATTCTGGAATGTATTGCGCGGCGATATCAACTTAATTGGTCCAAGGCCTGAAAGGGAATACTTTGTGGAAGAACTCAGTAAAAAAATTCCCTTTTTCAAATTGCGCAATGCCGTGAAACCGGGTTTAACCGGTTGGGCACAAGTTAAACATCACTATGCATCTGATTTTGATGACACACTCGTTAAATTGCAGTACGATCTTTATTATATAAAACACCGCTCTCTTCTTCTCGACCTCTTGATCATATTTAAAACCATAGCGGTAATGATAAAATTTAAAGGAACTTAATAACCGGAACTTGGAAACAATTAATAGAAATATACCGGAAAAGATTCTTTTAGTATTGATTTGTAGTATCGCAGTTTTAATTCCTGTGCATAAAACACTTGCATCACCGGTTATTTTACTTTCTATCTTACTAATTCTTTTTTCCGGTGATTATAAAAATAAATGGACCAGACTTATTTCCAATAAACGAAATTTTGTATTCATTGGCATATACCTGCTTTTTGTTTTCGCTTATCTGATTTCCCAAAACAAACAGGAAGCATTTACCGATCTCAAAGTAAAACTTTATTTATTACTTATCCCGGTTTTCTGGACCGCAGGAATCTCTCTAACAAAAAAAGAAATTCAAAAGGTGCTTTCCTGGTTTGTAATTTCCTGTATCTTGTTTGCTGTCTTTGCCATTTTTGTTGCTGTATTTAATTTTGTTATTACAGGGGAAAATAAATTTTACTATTTAGACCTTGTTTCTTTTACTTATATGCATCCGGCTTATATTGGCATGTTCGAAGCCTTTGCATTTATCATCATTTCTATTGATCTGATTAATAGCTGGTCCCAATTTTCTGTTAAACGAAAATGGGTTTATTTAACTGTATTGTTATTTCTTACCTTGTTTATTTTCTTGCTTACCGCTAAAATGGCTATTGCCTCGCTTTTCCTATTCGGCAACATTGCATTTTTTATCCTGGCAAAAAATAATCTTGGAAAGAAATATGCAATTTTTATCATAGCAGGATGCAATATTGTTGCAATTACTGCGCTATTAAGTTTGCCGTATACTCGAGAGCGATTTAAACTGTTATTTACCTATGATGAGGTAGCATATGCAAATTCCGTAAACTCTAGGTCAGAAATTTGGAAGGCATCCACGGAGGTGGCAAAACAGCATCTATTATTCGGAACCGGATCGGGCGATGCAGAAAAAGCACTTACCTATACCTATGCCCGCAATGGGTTTGAAAAGGGGGTGGCGGAGGCTTATAATACGCATAATCAATACCTTCAGATCTTAGTAGAGACCGGAATGGTCGGATTGCTGCTTTTTATGGGCTTTTTGGGGTTTTGCCTACGGGCTGCTATTTTGGATAAAAATTATCTCTATCTAACCTTTCTTCTGCTGTTCATGGTGAATATTTTCACCGAATCCATGCTCAAGACCCAAAGTGGGGTGGTGTTTTTTGTTTTCTTCAATTCCTTACTGGGCTTGGGTTTTAAGGCAAAAACAGCTATTTAGACTACTTTTTTTATGTTTTTTTTCGTCATGTTGTAACTTTTTGCGAGGTGTATCGCCATATGTTCATATTCAGAAACTAAAATCTTAAACAAAATAAAACATCAAATTATGAAATCGTTATTCACACTTGCAGCAATCCTATTCAGCGTTACACTTTTTGCCGGAAACGAAAAGGCCAATGTTACCGACAAAGAAAAAACCAGAGTAATTGAAAACATTTCCCAGCTTATGGGTGGAGAGGAAGTAATTTCCGCACTCGGAATTAATGGCCAGGCTGATGTTACCATTAAAGTGGATGAACAGGGAATTATGCATGTTCAGGAAGTTCAGGCAAATGATTATTTATTGGAATATCATCTTCGTAAAAGTATTGATGGCGTAAAAATGATAGTTAGTGATTCTTTAGTTGGTAAAACAGTTTCTTTTTTTGTTAACGTAGTGCAGTCGAAATAGTGTCATCCTTTCGATTGCAAAAGGCTCTCAGTAATGAGGGCCTTTTTTTATTTATAATTTTCTGTCATCTTAAATTTTAATTAAATCCTGTTTATGTGTTGTACCTTTTTAATAAACCTTCACATATATTAATACTTTCTACTGTAACTTTTAAGACTTTAATCATACTTAGTGATAGTGGTCAGGAGTTATTTAATTTTTGATCGCAACCACAATTTAATTTAATATTTAAAAATTACAATTATGAAAAACATCCTTTTTATTTTAACTCTGTTATTTACTTTATCAGCATTTGCAGGAAATGATGAAACCTCTTGCAACAACTTTTCTATCAGTGACGAGATCTCTGAAAAAGTTGGACAGAAAACTCCATTCGTAACCTACGATCTGGAGGGATACGTCACCATTTTATTTACGATAGATGAAAATAATATCCTCCATATCACGCAAATACAATCTGAAAATGAATTTCTGAAAAATCATGTTTTGGAAACACTTGACAATGAAAAAATAGAATATAATTGTGCCCAACACGACAAAACATATGCACTGAAATTACATTATATCCAATACAGCTAAAAATAATCGTGTATTTCCCGCAGTCGGCAGACAGGCATGTGCCCTCTGCGGGAAATTTTTTAATGGCTCACAAAGGTTCTTGCTCTCGTTCCAGCCTGAGTTTCCTTTTTATTCCCCCATATAAAATTTCCTTCCTATTTTTGTCTTAATTAAGCTTACTCTTTTATGGCCAAAGGAAAATATAGAACCTGGAGAATAATTTTGATCACACTGCTGCTTGTTATTGCTATTGTAGGCGTTTTAGGCTATTCCAAATACAAAAAAGTAGTAGCGCCCAATATAACAACGGAGGAAAATTTTTCTTTATATATTGATTCTGACGCCAAAATGGAATCAGTCACCCAACAATTCCGCGATGCTAATATTTTAAATGATGAAGCTTCTTTTTATTGGTGGGCTACCCAAAAAGATTTGGAAAATAATCTCCATCCGGGAAGGTATATCCTGAAAAATGGAATGAGTAACAGGGAAATTGTAAACCTGTTGATGAGTGGACGCCAAACACCCGTAAATGTCACCTTTAATAATATCAGAACAAAAAAAGATTTTGCAGGTAGGATAGGAGAGCAGATAGAAGCCGATTCAGTGGATTTTATACACTTTTTTGATACATCAGCATATTTTAATTCGCTTGGACTTACGAAAGATAATTTCATGACCTTATTTATTCCAAATACCTATGAATTATATTGGAATACAGATGCGGCATCCTTCGTAAAAAGAATGGAAAAAGAACATACCGTTTTTTGGACAGCAGCAAGATTAAACAAAGCAAAAGAAATAGGCCTTACTCCTGAAGAGGTTTATATTCTTGCATCCATTGTTTATTCAGAGAATGATCGTGCCTCTGATGAAGCATCCAGAATTGCAGGAGTTTATATGAATCGCCTGCACAAAGGAATGAAACTGGAAGCAGATCCTACTGTAAAATTTGCAATTGGCGATTTTGCTAAAAAGAGAATTTATTTTGACGATCTTGAAATTGAATCACCCTATAATACCTATAAATATACCGGACTGCCTCCCGGACCAATTCATATGCCTCCGATTAAATATATAGATGCAGTATTGAATTATGAAAAAAATGATTATTTATTCCTTTGTGGACGCGGCGATGGTTCGGGCCGACATTATTTTGCGAAAACATTATCCGAACACAATAAAAACAGGGATATGTATATTAAAACATTAAATAAATTGGGAATACATTAAGTAACAATCATTTTCAGGGATAAACCAGATCAAACGACCCTGGAATTATCTGATTGAGATGATGTTTCATATGTTTTACATAATCTTCGGCTAACCAGATTATAGTTTTGGGAGATACATTTTCTCTTCCGGTATCAATAACATTTTCATATTTTTCAATAGGAATATTATTCAGTATAGCACAAATTCTTTTATTTAATAACACCCAAAGTGTAATAAGGTCCTGCCTCGATTCAAACTGATAATTATTCGCAGTATTCCAGAAATTCTGATCATAAAATATTTTATCATTTTGGTGGTATTGCCCCACAATAAACCGCCTCAAATTATTCTGCGCCGAATCCACCAAATGCCCCAGCACCTCTTTCTTACTCCATTTTTCAGGGGTTGGTTTAGAATTAAATTCATATTCCGATATGAAGTTGAATTTGGTTGGAAAATCCTGTAGTATTTGATTTAGGTCTGATATGATGGTTTGCATGAGCGCTAAATTATTCATTAAAATTGATTATTTTTATTTTTACATGAATCAAATGGAAGGATTATTATTTGGTGTATTTTTAACTATTTCTTTAACAGGGATTGGGCAAACCTACTTCCCATTTCCCGACGATAGTGCCAAATGGTGTATTACGTACGAAGAAGGCTCAGAGGATTATTATAACGAACAATACGGATTGGTCTATTCAGTTGAGAATGATACAATTATAAATGATTTGCTTTATAAAAATATTGGTTTAACCCAAATTTGGAAATTGTGGAGTAACTATTATGGTTATTTGGGAGGCGATGATAGTGACTTTTACCTTGGAAAAGTTGGATGTTTTAGAGAGGAGGATAAGAAAATATTTTTTTATAAATTTTTAGATACTGACAATGTCGGATTTTGGGACTTGGGAAATTTGTATATTGAAGATACAGTGGAAGTGATTCTATATGACTTTGGTTTGGAAATAGGTGATCAGATCATTCAACATGTGTGGTGGACAAGTGACTCTATCAGAACTGTTGTGGATACAAGCTCTATTTTATTGCAGGACGGGTTCTATCATAAACAATTGCAAACTCAGCTTGATGGAACCAAACAATTCTGGATAGAAGGTATTGGTTCCGATGGTGGACTTTTTGATCCTTATTTTCTTGAGTTTGAATGGTATAGTTTTGACTTTAATTGTTTTTGGTCAAACAACAATTATATTTATGGAAATGATAGTTGTGATTTTATTGAGATTGAAGTAGGAATCGAAAGTGATAGTGATTTGTTCAACATTAAAATTAGCCCAAATCCCTTCACGGATTATATATCAGTTTCAAATTTACCTGCCGGCTTGAATGCACGAGTAGAAATTTATGATATAGTGGGCCAGGAAGTATTAAATAGCGAATTAATAAACTATGACGTTAATACCTCAAGTTTGCAATCGGGCTTATTTTATCTAATAATTATTTCTGATGATGCAATTATTTATTCTCAGAAGATAATTAAAATTTAGTTTTTACGCATTATAAAATCAATTGGACGTGAAACTTGAATGATTTTCCTCCATCTTAAACGTTGCAAATATTATAAAACGAAATTAATAAAGAATAATGAACAAGGAATAAGGAACATTAATCGGATCTACAATCCTTTAGATTTTCCTCCGAATTTAAACATATCAATATCCAATAAATATCAAAAAATAAAAAATAACAATCGGATTCACAATCCTATAGATTTTCCTCCGCAATAACCCTGCAAACCTTGCAAACCCTGTAAACCGTCATCACCCGAAGCAATATATAACGGTCTTAATCAACGCTCAACTCAGAACCCAGAACTCAGAACCCAGAACTCAGAACCCAGAACTCAGAACCCAGAACTCAGAACCCCGAACTAAAAACCCCGAACTGAAACATGTAGTGATCAACGCAGGAGATCTACTACTTGTCAAAACCCGGTACTCAACTTCTTCTGCATAATATTCTCCACAAACAAAGCCAGTAACTGGGGTTTATATTTTCGCCAGTTTAAATTGTTAAAAGGTGCGCCGAGTAAAACATAGCGATCGATATGTGTTCTTATCATTTCATCTTCCACGTGTTCTCTGAAATTAATTGCAGCTATCCAGCCATCCTCAATATCGTCGAACCATTCTTCGTAATAATCATCGTCTCCACCATGAAAATTCAAAACATTTTCACCTATCAATATAAATTTGTTGATGCCATTGCTGATAAATTCATCAATTACATCGCGTTTTAAAAACATGATATCGTTGTATAAGGTATCATTCCATTCTCCAATAAATTCCATGATCGCAACACCG
>JBGAWP010000019.1:40079-59640 GCA_044227505.1 Chitinophagales bacterium
TGCATCGTTCCATTCGCCAATTAACTCAATAAAGGCAAACTTCTCTTCATAATCCACAAAAATGACTTTTATATAAAGGGTTTCACTCCCAATATCATCCCATTGCGGATGTATGAAATAATTGTAAATTGTATTGGTAAATTCAAACTCGTTATATTCCTTTCCAAAAAAAGGACTAGCCTCATCTTCTTCTGAGGTGTAATATTCAAGCCAATTATAAAAGGGTTCAATTTCCTGCATACAGCATTTCTTCTGCCGGAAAATTATTTTGTTTTATGGAAAGAAAAAAATTTATTTTTTATACTAAAAAACCAGAAGTTGCGTAACTTTCACCTTCCGTATTTTTCTATCGCCTTTTTAACGCTTCCCTCTTTCAACAATAATTCTTTTGCGGCATTATATTCCATGGATAACGCAGTTGCCAGCATTTTAGTGCCCCTGTCCACCAATTTATCGTTGCTCAATTGCATATTCACCATCTTATTGCCTTCCACTCTTCCCAATTTGATCATCACTGCTGTGGAGATCATATTTAAACATAATTTCTGAGCAGTTCCACTTTTTAATCTTGTGGACCCAGTTACGAATTCAGGACCAACTATAATTTCAATCGGATGATCTGCATTTTCTGCCATTGGGGAACCGGGATTACAGACAATACAACCTGTAAGGATATTATTTTCTCTGCATTTTTTTAATGCTCCAACAACGTAGGGAGTGGTACCACTTGCTGCAATTCCTATTACCACATCAACAGTGGAAACATTGTATTTAACAAGATCATTCCAGCCGGCAAGCACATCATCTTCTGCAAATTCCACCGCTTTTCTGATAGCTGCATCACCACCTGCAATAAGTCCGATAACTAATCCTTGTTCAACACCAAAGGTTGGGGGACATTCGCTTGCATCTACCACACCCAATCGGCCCGATGTGCCCGCACCAAGGTAAAATAATCGGCCGCCGCTGAACATTTTATCACTTATCGCATCTACTAATTTTTCAATATTCGGAATCACTTTTTCAATGGCAAAGGGAACAGTTTTATCTTCTGCATTCATATTTTGCAGAATTTCGGAGGTATTCATTTTTTCGAGATGATCGTACTTAGAGCTTTGTTCTGTTATTTTTTGCATATTTTGAAAATTCATCACAAAATACGTGTTTTTATTTTTACTAAACTTTAATTTTGAATAATTGTTTCCACTATAAATATTGAGTTATGGAGAAGAAAAATTACAGCAATGGAACGGTGACCGTAGTTTGGCAACCCAAACTTTGTATACATTCGGGTAATTGTGTCCGTGGTTTAAATAGTGTTTTTAATACACGCAAATCGCCGTGGATCAACATGGAAGGTGCTGACACAGAAACCATTATACGTCAGGTTGATAAATGCCCTTCAGGTGCCTTGTCATATTTTATAAATGCGGATATCGCAGAAGGGAAAAAATTCTGATCAATCGCCAAAACTTCCAAAGGCTGCCATCACGGAAATTCCGAAACCCATTGGTTTACTTGGCAATTCATAATCATCTGCGGCAGCAGTTGCCGGATTGATCATGCGATTCACATCTCCATAATCTGTTTCCACTAAATTAAGATGATAATAGGGTTTGATAAGCAAACCAACACTTTCTGTTAATGGCACACCTATTTGAACAAAGAACTCCGCTGCCGGCGAAAATGATTTAATAATATCTTCATAATTTTCATTTTCAATATCAGTGGCAGGACCAACGCGCGTATATATTTTTTCTGAACCAAGGGTTTGATTATATCCCAGTGCAAGCATAAAATTTGTGGAGTTTAAAAAATTATAGGCAAGAGCAAAATTCCAAACACCAAATTTATATTTTAGATCCCTTTGCTGGTCAACTCCTGTTGCATCAATACCGTTTGCTGAAACTTCAGCTCCACGCCAGGCGTAGCCAATGTCAAAAAGCATCTTGGATCCGCCACCAATATGTAAATCCAGCCCATCAAGATAATGCGGATAATCCATGGTTTTGTCAAGGTATGTTCTTGTTTCATTATACCGGTCGATCACAAAATCCAAATTCTCCGATTTAAACATATTTCCGTTATAACCAACGCTGAAATAGCCAAGCTGGGCAAATACGGGACAAATTATGCCGGAAATCAACAGGAACAGTATACTTTTGCGCATAGTTTAATATTTTTAGCTAAGTTAATAAAAAATAATATGCGGGAAGATATTCAGATGCGAAATGCTGTGGATGTAATTACAACTTACAATGGAGAAATTCCGCTGCAGATACATCTTAAAAATTATTACCGCGAAAATAAAAATATCGGCTCCAAGGATAGAAAAATTTTATCGGAACTTGTTTACGGATATTTTCGACAAAAGGGAAATAATATAATTAATAATATTCCTCTATATATAGTGGAAGCTGCAAAAGGATCGGAACTTCTCACTGATTTTGTGGAACATTGGAAAAACAAAATTGAAGCAAACCCAATCCCGGGAATTGAAATCCAATCTTATTTTCCTCAATTTTCAAAAGTTTCTAAAAATATTGAAACTTTATCTTTTATCCAATATCTCCAACAAAAACCTAAAATTTTTATTCGATGTAATCCCGCATCTCAGCAGGCGGTGGTGGATGAATTAATGGCTGCTGGATATGAATTTACAATTAAGGAAAATTGTATAGTATTTGAAAAAAATTATCCGCTTGATACCTTACAAAGTTTTGAGGATGGACTATTTGAGATACAGGATATCGCTTCTCAGCATATAGCGGAATTATTTCAACCCAATAAAAATGAAGCCTGGTGGGATTGTTGTGCCGGTTCGGGTGGGAAGAGTTTATTGCTTTTGGAGAAAATGCCACAGATACAATTGTTTGTTAGCGATTCGCGGGAAAGTATTATCCAAAATCTTAAAGACAGATTTGAACGGCATGATTATACGAATTATACCTCCTATATTTTAGATCTTGAAAGAGTTACTGAAAAAGAATTGATAAAAATTCCCCAATTCAACGCCATTATTGCAGATGTTCCCTGCAGTGGCTCCGGAACCTGGGGAAGAACCCCCGAATGGTTAACTTTTTTTACAGAGGAAAAACTGGAAGAATATGTTTTAAAACAACGCAATATAATTTCTACCGTAACAAATAAATTATTGTCCGGAGGAAAAATTATTTATATCACCTGTTCTGTTTATTCAGATGAAAATGAAAAAAATGTCCAATGGTTTTGTGAGAACTTACCTCTGAAATTAGAACAAGAAAAATATTTTCAATTTTCGAAGGATGGTGGTGATACTTTGTTTGGTGCAGTGATGAAACGAGTTTAATGGCATCGGAAATGGGTTAAAAAAAGTTGAGACGAACCTGCCTGCTTACACCGTCAGGCAGGTGACGAATAAAAAAATTATATAAAATTGCAAACTACCAATGGCTGTTCATTCGTGCATTCGTGGCGACTTTTTTCATCCGTTTGGTAGGTCACTTGCCGCCTTGTATAGGCGGCTCCATTTTCACTATATCATTCATATTTAAAAATCTCCCGTTAAATCGCATTGGAACCATCATATTTATACTTTTAATGGTCGAATACGCTTGAATATGTAAATGTGGTTCAATTGTATAACCTGTATTTCCAACCAGGCCGATTGGGTCACCTGTATTAATTTCCTGACCGCGTTGCACGAGAATGCTATTTTTTTGCATGTGACAAATAAGTATTTTTATTTCCCCTTGTTTTAATACTACATGATTTCCTCCCCGGTGTTTTGTATTTGTTGTTGGCGGCTCATTTTCTTCTACGCCATCATGGAGGTTTATCACAACTGCATCGCAGGGACTATAAATAGTGTCACCATAAATTTCATAATCCTTCAGATCTTTAGAAAATAATTTTGATCCTCTTCTGCATTTTGCATTGAGTTCAACTATATCCAATGCATAAGAATGTGGAGTTCTGTATCGATGAGCAGCATTTCCTATTTCTGAGTCGCCACCTTGCATAATTACGTAGGTTCCATTTTTTAGCGGGAATTCAAGGTTTATTCCTTCTTGTTTATTAATTCCTCCATTCCAAACTTCCAGATTTGTATAAATAAACATGATAACTAAAATACTAATTATTGTGCCTGTTACTTTTGAATTTTTTATCGTTTGAGTTGTTTTATTTTTTCTGAATTTAATATAAACAACCAGAGCTAATGCTATATAAATGATAAAAGAATAATATCTCCAATTAAATCCTACATATGGCCAACCGCCGGCCTGATAAGTAAATAAATAAACGAGTAGAAAAAGTAATAATGAACTCCACCAATTGTAGGAATAGGTATTTCTTTTGGCAAGAAAATTCCAAAGTGCAAGCAGAGGTAATAAAAATGTGAGAAGGCTATATAAATATATTAACATTGTATTTCATTATTATAATATAAAAAACATCCTGTATTGTGGATATGTATTAAGTTCATTACTTACTCTATATCTTAGTGAGTATGAAAATTCTAATCGGCCGTCCACGAGTTCCTTCGGTAACTCTGTGGCGAAGTACTAGATTGGAAATTTCCGCATGGATCACCGTAGAGACTCTGTTGTGAAATACTAGGTTGGAAAATTCCCCACAGAGTTACCGAAGGAATCTCTGTGGCATGCGGAGCAATATTTTTCAACTTATCGTTACCCAATTGCACATCGTTCGTCGCACGCAACACTACTACAATAATTAACCAAGGGAGATAATTACTTTATCTTACTATAAACAATTTCTAAAATCTCCTTCTCCAACCTCTCCGCCTCCCCAACTATTTTTTCTCCCGCTGAAATTTTATTTGCTGCCAATTCTTTATCGCTTAATCCACCTGCATTTATTTTCACATTTAAAAATGCGCCGATAACTGCAGTTCTCGCACATAAAGCTCCAACACCCGCATCACTCACCGAATTTGGATTTCCGATTTCTGCCATGGCTTTGATGGTTTGCATACTTTCCAAACTCAATTCCATTACTTTATATGGAATATTAATTGCATTTAAGGTCGCATCCTGAATCCCTTTTTTTCTCGCTGCTTTTTCTTCCTCTGTTCCCTTTGGTAAGGAAAAAGCATTCATGATCTGATTAAATGCATTGGTGTCTTCATCCACCATTTTCATTAATTTATCTTTTAATTGCTGTCCCTTTTCGGCATGGTCTGAAAATTCTTTCCATCTTTCGTCCCAACCTTTTTTATGCGAAGATAAATTAGCAACCATGGTAGCAAGACTTATACCCAGCGCACCAACATAAGCGGAGATACTTCCTCCACCCGGGGCAGGACTTTCGCTTGCAGTTTCGTTGGCAAATGCAGTTAAACTCATGGAAATTAATTTACCATGTCTTTCTTTACCCCATAATTTATATTCAATGATCTTATCCTCCGGATTAAAATCATTTAATTCATCAAGACCCATACTTTTTATGGCTATCTTAATTAATTCTTCTTCGCTTACACCTGTACTTCTGTTTTGTTTTTCCAGAAAATATTTTCCTGCATCCAGCATACACTTCAACGGAATTAATCCTACCAATTCACTTCCGGTTACGCGCATTCCCCGTGATGCTGCACTTTTTACTGCTTCATCAAATGCAATATGCACCGGTGTTATATTAATATTTGTGAGATTCATACTCACCTGCGCAATTCCATATTCTTCAATAAACCAACCAATTGCTTTTACACTTTTACAAGTACCCGGAATTCTAATTTCATTACCGGCAGCATCTTTTTTTCCGGAAGGATCTACTCTTCCGTTTTCGCGGAGATCAAATGCAACGGAATTTGCACGACGAACACTTGTGGTATTTAAATTCACATTAAAGGCAACTAAAAAATCGCGCGCACCAATAATGGTATTTCCGCTTTTTGCATTAAAATTTACAGGACCAAAATCCGGTTTCCATTCGGGTAATTTTAATTTTTGTTCAATGCCTTCATATTCACCGGCTCTGACATTAGCAAGATTTTTTCTCTCCGGATTACTCGCGGCGCTTTCATATAAATAAACGGGAATATTTAATTCTTCTCCAACGCGTTTTCCTAATTTTTTTGCACAATCGATGCAATCCTGCATTGTAGCATTTGCAACGGGAATAAAAGGACAAACATCAGTTGCACCCATTCTAGGGTGTTCGCCATGATGTTTGCGCATATCAATTATTTCCGATGCTTTTTTTATTCCGCGAAAAGCAGCTTCCACCACATCAATTTCATTTCCCACCAGAGTAACAACAGTTCTGTTTGTTGCCTTTCCCGGATCCACATCCAGCAATTTAACTCCCTCTACCGACTCAATGGCATCCGTAATTTGTTTGATGATGCCCATATCGCGGCCTTCACTAAAATTGGGAACACACTCAATAACTTTATGCATGGTTGATTTTTTTTTCAAAGATAAAGCGCTAATTTTTATTTTAAGTGTAATTCCATTATTGGATAAGCAGCATTCATTTAGCCTCAAACACTTGTCACCATTGCGTTTTGCAATACTTTCCAAATACCTGAACAAATCATCATTATTTATATGAATTTGGAAAAAACTTTCAAATCCCTTTGAATGAACCAAATTTCCCCTATATATTTGCACTCCCTAAAGGGAAAAACGCAACCTGCGAGAGTAGCTCAGCTGGTAGAGCACGACCTTGCCAAGGTCGGGGTCGCGAGTTCGAATCTCGTCTCTCGCTCAGTTTTCAGGCACGGTCTACCACCGTGCCTCTGTTTTCCCACCCGCCCGGGTGGTGGAATTGGTAGACACGCAGGACTTAAAATCCTGTGGGCAGCAATGCTCGTGCGGGTTCAATTCCCGCCCCGGGTACTAAAAGGTTCAGAAATTTCTGAACCTTTTTAGTTCTAGCAAATCACTGCTGGCGCCCCAGCAGTGTCTTCACACGGAATAAATTAAAGTATTATTTATTACTAAAGTTTATTGGTGAAAATAATTTTCAATTAGTATAAAATGGTGAGACGCTGCTGGATTATTTCCGGCAAAATCGGAACATAGAATCACCTCAACACCCTCATCCCAATTCCGCCAGAGTCCCACTTGATAACTAATGTTTAAATGATAATTTATTTTCTGTGTAGACTCTGACGGGGCTTTCGAATAAAACATATTCCTCCGCAACCCACCTCTGCTATCTCTGCTCCTCTGCAACCTCAGCGCGAAACAACCAGTACCTATAAATCTTTGTACACCCTGCGCAAAACAAACACCTCAGCTTTCCCCACACAATATGAAAAGACTATTTTTACAAAGTGAAAACCACCAACTACAAAATCACCTTATTAAACATCCTTCTTCTCCTCTCTTATTTCGCTTTTGTCATCCTCATGATAGGCATCGTTTTGCAATATATCCCCGCAGGAACCGACACTGCATTTTTAGGAATAAAACAGGATTATATAAACATCAGTTGGTATCTCCCCGCATTTTATGTGCATGTGTTCACCGCAATTTTAGCTTTACCTGCCGGGTTTACACAATTTTCGAAATACATCCGAAAACATTATACCTCCTTCCATCGCATCAACGGAAGAATATATGTTTTTTCCATTTTGGCTCTGGGAGCTCCATCGGGATTTATTATAGGTATCTATGCCAATGGCGGATTAAGCTCGCAACTTGCATTCTGTATTCTTGGTATACTTTGGTTTTGGTTTACATTTCAGGCGTATAAAAAGGCCCGGCAAAAAAAATTTGTGGCACATAAGATATGGATGTACCGCAGTTTTGCATTAACTTTATCTGCTATTACCCTGCGTGCCTGGAAATGGATATTGATCGAATTATTCCATCCGCGACCAATGGATGTGTATATGATAGTGGCTTGGTTAGGATGGGTTTTAAATTTAATTATCGCTGAAATTATCATCTATAAAAAATTAAAAAAATGAAACAGATCTCTATTATCGCACTTTTTCTTTTTGTTGTTTCATGCACAAAAGAAAATAACAAATCTGAAAATTTAAGCAGCAATTTTTCTTTTGCTTCTGATATTAATAACGCTCATACATTCGTAAATGAATTTGGAATTGAAGGGTATTACGTGGGATATTTTGAAGCAGCTCAATACGATGAAAATAAAGATGTGATGTACAGCAATAAGATCACTATTTCCATTGATTCATTAAATGAAAATACTTGTTTCGGACATAGTATCGTAGCAGGAAATATGCGTCCATTTAAAGGTGCTTATACTAAAAATAATGACAATACATTTGAAGTAACGGCAAAAGAACCGGGTGATGATAAATATGATGGCACTTTTGTTTTTGTGATCAATGCAAATTCCAATAAAATAATAGGAAAGTGGAATTCCAATGATAAAAACCTCGCAGTAACGGAGAGAGAATATGAACTGGAACGCAAAACATTTGAATATAACCCCGATCTCGAACTCCCTGAATACCTCACTTATGAAGGATTATACGGCACATATAAAGAAACGGATACCTCTTCCATTGCAGAATCGCTCACAGATGATATTTTTAAATTTAATGCTTCAAAAGTGTTACTTAAAACCAAGGACGTGGAAAATATGTATCAGGCTGATCTGGAGGTATTGAGAAATTCCATTTATGCTCGCCATGGTTACTCTTTCAAAAACAGAAAAATGCGTTTCCTTTTTGATCAGGCTGTGGAATGGTACATGCCTGTATCCATCAATATTACAAACGACCTTACACCCATCGAAAAACAAAATATCGAATTGTTAAAACGATACGAAAAACATGCGGTGAAGTATTATGATTCGTTTGGAAGATGATGTTAAATTGAAAGGTCCAGCGTCTTGGTTACAATTACATATAGCTCTCCTTGAATTGCTACTTTAAGCAGCTTATATCTGGTTTTTTGCATTATATATTTTTAAAAAACACATATATCTGCGTTCTCTGCACATTTGTGGTATCGTACTACACATCTGTTAATTACAGCTTTTTAACTATAATTCCAGTATTAGATTTACAATATAAATCCGATTTGAATCTTTTTCCATTGGGTAATGGGAATAATTATTTATTCTTTAACAAATTAAATTAACTTTATGAAAACAGGAAATTACTTTAAAATTTTGATTCTTGGCCTGATGGCTACTTTTAATCCGTTGAATGCGCACACGCAATCTTATGAATGGTTTGAAAATTATGGGTCATCATCTGCAGCATTTGGTGAGGGAGGGAATGGAATAACATCACAAACCATTTCTGGTGAGAGCTATAGTTGGACAGTTGGTCGAATTAATGGAACATCCACTGTTGGAGGATTTTCTTTAAGCGAAGGAGCTTTTATTGCAGCTTTTGATGAAAATGGAACTTGTGTTGCCGCCAAAAATATAAAATCATATACAGGAGTTAATTTGCCCGCAAACAGCAATGCATATGCAATTGAATCTAGATTTTTGCATCCTGTTGGGGCAAATCTTTATATAACAGGTAATTATATTGAAGGCTCGGTTTATAAAATTTATGTGGCAAATTTTACATTCACAGTGTCAGGTGGCACCTTTACCCTAAATCAAATTGAAAGTAATTTTTATGTTGCAAAAAGTAATGATCAATGTTTAAGCAGAGCAATAGATGTTTGCAGTGAAGGGATATTTATTACGGGTAGATTTACCTCAAGTTTGCAAACTTATAAGTTGCCTGAGGAGGCAGGCGCACTTCTAACTACTTATGATGATGAAGGAGGGGAATATGAAGCTTTTGTGATTAGATTGTCACTAAATACGTTTGAAAAATTGGGAGTAATGAGAACTATTTCATCTATAAGAGCTGAGGGCCTGGGAATAGCTGCAATAGATAATTCAAAAGTTTGTATTACTGGATTTTATGAGGGCAATATTAGTTTCAAAAAGGCAACTAAAGTTGTAAGTTATATAAATCTTGCTACTTCGGAGAATAGTGATATTTTTATTGCAAAACCACTTTTTTCTGGAACGGGTGTTCTTAATGCTGGATTTAGTTGGGCCAAACGAGCATACTCCAATTCAACTGACCCAATTTTTAATGAGGAAGAATGTGAATCTGGTAGAGATGTCGTTATGGATGAACCCGGAAATTATGTTTACCTTACAGGTCAGGTAAAAAATACAGCTGCCACATTTGGGGCACTTGGGTTTACCTCTGATGGAGACGATGACGCATTCATAGCAAAATATCAGGTTACAACTGGCGCAGAACAGTGGGTAACAAATTTAAACAATGATAATACTCTTTATAAGTTTATTGGAAAAGGGGTTGATATATCAGGTGAATATTTATATGTATGTGGAGCACAATTTTGGGCAAAAGTTTCAACTTCTGGAGTGATTAGTTCAGTAAATTTAATGGAGACATATGGTGTAATTACAGGGGGATCTGAGGGGAGATCAATATGCGTAAATACCTCTGATGCATTATATTACACAGGAGTAGTTGCAGATGGAACTATTATTGGACCTCCAATCCAAACAATTGATTGTGCAGGAATTTACGATGTGTTTACAGCAAAAATTTATGACGCAGATATTCTTAAAAGTTCACCACCAGCTAATTTAAATGCGGAAAGTAAACAGCAATTAATATTTAATCCAACAATTATTACTGATCATGCATTCCTGTCACTTGCAGGAGAAATTAAGGAAGAAACCATAGGCGATTTTCGTATCTATAATGAATCAGGCTCGCTCGTTGAATATATAAAACAGATAGATCTTAATAATTATACTTACAATTGCAACCTAGATCCCGGCTTTTATATTTATGAAATAAGTAATTTACAAGGTTCCGTGTTTACCGGAAAATTTGTGAAACAATAGTCCCCCTGGAGTTTGAATGAGGCTGTTTAAGTATGGCCTCATTTTTTTTCCAATATTATTCATTCTTGAGGATTAGCGTGATTGAATTATATTTTTTTATTTGTAAGTGTAAAGGTTTATTATGATATTTCTAGTCCGCACCCAGGCCAAGTCGCTCCATGAACTCGGCTTTTTTTCTTACCGAAACATCCGCGTGTGAACCATCTGATAATACCACGTATCCTCCCCGGCCTTTTATATACTGTGTAACATGACGCAAATTAATTATGTTGCTGTGATGTATACGAATAAAATCAACAGGATTGAGTAAGCGTTCAAATTCTTGTAAATTGCGTGACACCAATATCTTTCGTTTACCGGTAAGATAAAATACGGTATAACTTTGATCAGCACAACATTGTATGATGTCTTCCATTTTTACTATTTCAAGACCTTTGGTTGTGGGTAATGGCAAAAAATTGTGATTGTTGCCATTGGAATTTGAATGAGCGCTAATTGTTCGCAATGCCCGTTCCATAATTTTTTGCTCCGCTTTTCTATAGGCTGCCAATAACTCTTCTTCCGTGAAAGGCTTTAAAACATAATCGACGGCATTTACTTTAAAGGCTTTCACAGCATAATTTTCGAATGCAGTTACAAAAAGTAATTCAAAGCGCCTTCCGGGAAGTTCATCCAGAAGATCAAATCCTGTTGCACCCGGCATTTCAATATCAAGAAATACAATATCCGGATCCTCTTCCCGTATTTTTTTTAATGCACAATTTACATCGCCGCATTCACTAATTGTTACCCGATTATAATTTCTTTCAATTACAAGCCGAATAGCAGCAATTCCTGATGGTTCGTCGTCAATTATTAATATTTTCATTGTCGTGTTTAATTAATAATGGAAAAAATATCGTTACTAATGTGCCTGATGTATTTTTGTTAATTGTTGATCTGTCGATAACTGTTATCCTGATATTTAATTTATACAATTTATTCGTAATCTCAATTCTGCCACTTGCAAGTTGCATGCCTATTGATTTATATGCATGGTCTTCTTGTTTTTTGTTCTTAATAGAATACATGATCCCCACACCATTGTCTTCTATACTGCAAATTAACAACTCATTTTGTAAGGTAAAGGTCACATTTATTAATCCCTCCCCATCATTCAAGGGTTTTATGCCGTGCTGAACGGCATTTTCAACATAGGGTTGTATTATCTGAGATGGTAAAATGATATCGTTGGTTGCCAGATCTGAATTCGCCGTAACCGTAAATATCAGTTTATCCTTATAACGCATCTGTTCCAATTCAAGATATTGCGTAATATAATTCATCTCTTCGCTAAGCGTAACAAAATCCTGTTTGGCAAAGGTGAGATTTGATCGCAGTAATCGTGCTAATTTGCTCAAATAACTTTGTGCCTCCTGATCATTGTTTCTAATGTTATAGGTTTGTGCTGAATTTAGTGCATTAAAAACAAAATGTGGGTTAAATTGAGACCTTAATGCTTCTAGCCGAAGACCATATAGTTCACTGTCATGTAATAGTTTTTTTTGCTGAATTTGTTTTAGTCTTCTGATATACAATATTATTATCATGGATAAAAATCCGGCAATAATAATAATTCCTGTAACACGAAAAATTGTTGTCTGCCAATACGCAGGTGTAATTTCAAAAGCGATTGAAGATTTAATAAACCTTGTATTGTTTTTAGGGTTAAAAGCATATACTTCGAAAACATATTTTCCGGGATTTAAATTGCTTAACACTACGGCTTGTTGCCTGGTAAAATTCCAATCCATTTTATTACCGCTCAGTCGATATGCATATTGTAGTTCTGCATTTCCAATAAAAGAGATACCCGTATAGGTGATCGTAATTTCATTTTCATCATAAGAAAAAGTAGGAATCGAATCTGGATGGGTATAACTTTTAACACCATTACTCAAACTAACAATATGTGTCGGAATGCCAAATTCCTGTTTACTTTTTGATAATACGAATAAACCAATTCCCCTGTCGGTGCCCACCCAAATACTATCGCCTGTGGTATGTACCGCATATACTGAATTTGAAAGTAAACCCGACGATTCATCGAAAACTTTTATGGAATCTACCTGCGCTTTTTCTTTATTGAAATATACGAGATTTAAACCCGAATTTGTACAAACCCAGATTCTTTCCATGTCATCAACAAAAACTTGCCTGCACAAGTCACCCGATAATCCTGATTTTTTATTTAAGGAGATCATGGCATCTTTTTTTCCAATCAGAACTCCACTGTTGTAAGTTGAAGCAATTATTGTATTATCGGATAAATGATCCAAAGAAGATATCCTGCCATATTTGCCTACTTCATACCATTGAATAGTATCAATTTTTTCCCAATTGTAAGTTAATAGTTTATCAACTGTTGCGAACCAAAGTTTATCATTGTTATCAAAACAGGAAGCAATGGATCGTTTGTACAATAAAATATCAGGCTCTAAAATTTTTGGTGGATAGAGTAATGATTTATTTGATTCTCCTCTGAAAACATACCCATTTTTACTTACCGCAATTGTTTTTACAGAACCTGGTTCTTTGTAAAAAGTGGAAGTTTTGTTAGTCATATTGTAATCTATCATTGCAGTGGAAGTGCCAATAAATAAATTATCTTTAAAAGGTTTGATGATACTTATTCGTTTATCACCGTATCTGGATCCGGATATGTCAATACCTCTCACATCATCAACATTGTTTATGCGATATAATTTTCCCGATTCGGCACCTGCCATTAAATAACCGGCATCCGTTTTGCAAATGGTATTTATTACATCTTCATTGTTTTTGGAAGGTAATCGTGCTTTTATAAATCGTTGTTCAGGTAACATAAAAATGCCATTCCCAAAAGTGCAAAACCAGGTATTGCCAAAAAAGTCAATGAAAATACTTGATATCACCATTCCTTCGAGTAAACTGGAATTAAGTGGGAACAAAGTTGAATCAGTAATTACCACTCCATTGTCAGTGCCTACAAAAATTAATTTCGAAGCAGCATCCGGAATAATAAAATTAACCTTTTGACTAAACGAGATAGAATCTTTTATATCTAAATTAGTGATATCAGCATCGTTAACCCTGGCAATGATATTACTTCTGTTATATAAATACATGTCGGCACCTATCCGGCAATATTTTCGATATTTGGCTAAAATAAATCGATAATCATTACTTTCCAATAGTTGGAAAGAATTACCCTTCCACTGATATAGGTCTGAGAATTCTGCGATATAAATTTGACCATTCTGTTCATAAAACTTAATATAACTTCTACCTGAAAAGTTGGCAAATCTTACATCCATAAGTTTATTTTCAGATATTCGAATAAGACTCTCATCGCCGGATATCCAGATCGTATTTTTACTATCCTCAAAAAATTCATAATAAGATGTTACTACAGGTGCATTTTCAAGCCATTTAGTATTTTTAGAGGTGTAAATAATTCCGTTTTCTATAAAACAAATGGGAGAGTTAAAACAGGATAACCAAACCCGGCCTTTACTGTCAATCCATATCTCTAAAACTTCGTTATCCGGTAAACCGTCGGTAGCAGTATACGTTACAAACTGTTTACCATCAAAACGACACAATCCATTATCAGTTCCTATCCATAAAAATCCCTTTAGATCTTGTTTTGCACAATATACGAGGGAGCTTGCGAGACCTTCCTTTACGGAATATTGTTTTAACGCGTAATTTTGACCATACCCAATAATTTGGAATACAAAAAAGAAAAAAGACCCAATAAAAATCCTTCGTATTGCTATCATAAAATGGGGTAACAGACGTGAAAATAGCAAACTAAATGGAATTTTAATATTTGAATAAGATGTGCAACAAATCAGCGCATACCAATAGAAGCAAATCAGGAAGTTTCAAGCATGTTTAATGGATTTATTTGGGCCGGATTATAATAACTTCCAGACCTGTTCAGTGGCGTTTAATTAATTGGGAGGTCAGACTTCTGAATAGATGATTATTCAACCTTACAACTACTCACTCAGTTCTGGTCCAAAACATTCTATTGTGATGCATGGAAGCCTTTGATTCAAAAATGCAAATGTTTTCGGAGTGGTCAGTCAAATTCCAGACATTATTTAACTGCATAATTATTGAATGAATATCACAATTGTGTATTTGAATATTGCATTCAGTATGACTGGCATTATTCCAATCCCAATCGCAAAAATAGGTGTTCCCATTACCTGAAATTACCATACATCCGTCTTCTTCGCAGGTAATAATATATCCATCAAACAGGTTCGTGATATCGTTTCCATCCATAACAAAGGAAGTGATCCGCCATGTGCCTACAAATGAATTCTCATGAATAAGGTCTATATCTTCACATGAATTGTTGAACAGCAATACTATAAAAGTAATAACTGAAATTAGATACTTTTTCATACCAAAATATTTGAATTCAATCAATGAATTATATACGAAAGTTAGTTTGAAATGCCTGGGTATCCGGTGACGTATGTTATAGCATTAAATGACATAACATACTATACTAAAATTGGGAAGCAGAATTTCGTTGCATTATTTTTTATCAATATTTAAGGGTATTATTGCTAAAATTCTAATCAAAACAGCCAAACCACATACATGAAGAAATATTTGCTCCTGATTATATGCATTGCCAGTACGATCGTATCTTTCTGTCAGTCAAACTCCTCCTTTAAAATAGCCTTTCATTATGTACAAACGCAAAGGCCCATTCTGGAGTCATACCTGGAGGAACTTTCTGATAGTATGCAAATAAATTCAGTGCTCGATATACATCAGGGTATGGGCATCAGTTTTGGAATGTTATTCGGAACTAATAGGATTGAATTTGACGCAGGGGGCGGTTATATTCGGTCGGCGGATGAAATTGGTTCAGATACTGCAAATTTGCTTTATTATAATAATGCAGATATCAATTTCTACTTCGGTGCAAATTATCTGCCTGTTAATTTTTTTCTGATAGGAGGGAGTTTTGTTATAAATTCTGCAAATGCAAAATGTAATGAATCGGGTCCAGGATTTGGTGATGCCTTTCTAGAGCCATTACCCTCCACCGATTTTCATGTATTCAGAGGATATTCTGTCGCTCTCAAAGCGCAATCCGGATTTTACATTAATCTGAATAAAGACAAAGGCAACCGTATGCGACTCACCGGGTATTATGTATACGGTTTAGGCGATTATAATTTTTATACAGTTTCCGAAAAACGGCTCAAGGGATTTACAGGGGAACAAAAAACGAATTATACTACTATGGGAATAGAGCTGGCGTTTATGTTTGGGATGTGAGTTGCTGGAAATAACCCTGTTTCGGAAATACCTTTTACCCATTTCGGATAAAATGTTTACAATATTGAAACCCGCCCACCAATTATCCGTTTAAGTTAAAACCTACAGAATAATTTGCGATAACTGAAATTCCGGGCATGAAAGGAATAATTATCAATGCAGATGATTTTGGCCCATCCGGGTTTATCAACCGTGGAATAATACGTGCCATCGAAAATGACCTTGTAAACTCCGTTTCTGCAATTGTAACCTTCGGTGAAGAATCTCACGAAAACATTTATGAATTGCATAAATCCTATGGCAATTCGGTTGCAATTGGATTACACTTGGCGTTGACTGCCGGTTGGCCAGTGCACCGACCTTTAAGTGAAGTATCGTCATTATGTCCGAATATCTCACGTTCAGGTGAACATTATTTCTGGAGTTTTAATAAGATCAAACTGCATAAAATAAAAATGGAGGAAGTTGAACTGGAATTAAATGCGCAAATTAAACTCCTGGGTAAAATATTAGGTGGCACCGATAAAATAGATCACGTGAATGTGCATCACAATATCCTGAATTTTTATGATCCTTTTTGGAATAAGGTACGTCAACTTCTTGAATATTATAAACTTCCGTACAGAAACCCATTGTCTTCAAAACATAAAAAAAAGCTTTCCCGACAAGGTGTTTTACCAATTGAAAAATATGCATTAAAGGAAGGTTGGCGCACTATGATGAAAAACACGAATTCGCTTTATCAATTATTAAAGGGAACACAGGGAAATCATCTCAGAAAAGTGGAAAATGAAGCTATAATTTCAGGAGTTCCCTTGCCATCCTATTATATTTCAGAATATTATGGTCAACCCGGAGTTCATCATATAGAAGCTATCCTAAAAGCGATCAACGATGGTGAAACTGCGGAATTCATGTTGCATTTGGGACATGAAATTGATCGGGGTGAAAATTTATGGGGTATCGACAAAAAATATTATCCCATGCGGGAGCAGGAGCTTTATCACCTCGAAAATTCCGGACTAAACGATCTTATGAAACAATACGGTGTCAGTAAAACATTTTATCCTAAATATGGTCAAAGTTTGGTAAGTGGGGAGTTTGATATTGCCGTTTAATAAATATTTAAAGGTGAAAGTATCCTATTTTGATCTTTAAATACCATCAAAGGATTACAAAAGATAATTTTCTTAAGTTTGTATGTACATATATGTATTAAGTTTAATTAATTCATGACTTGATGAATTTAACTATCTTAAATGCATTCCCATTGTAGACTGAAATATGATAAACGCCGGCAAGTAGCTGATTTACCGGAATACTTAATTCATAATTTGAAGAATTCCACTTCACTGTTTTACTCATAAGTTGTTTTCCCATCAAATCAGATACAATAATTCGGAGATCTGAATGCATGGAACTATTCAATATTAAATTAATTACATCATCTGCCGGATTTGGATAAATTTCAATTGCCAGTGAATTATTTGAAAATTCCTGAATTGGTACCACACAATCGGTGGTAAATGTTATAACATCAGAAGCGGTGATCTCACCATTGCAGTCGGTAATCATATAAACTTCATAGGTAGTGCATGTATCCAGATCATTTAATGTGAGAGGGCTGACAAGCGAATGAACAGTATCTGTTATTCCGGTTTCTAAGTTGGTATAAATGATATCGTAAAAGTGTCCGGGATTGCTGGTCCAGTTTATTGTTGCAGTGGTAATAGTAATTAAAGAAGCTGAAATTGTTGTATCAGGTAAACAATCCACTCCATAATCAAGGTTGAGGGTTGCCAGATATGCTTCTTCTATCGCATCCGGTGAAAACACGTAGGCAAAAATAAATTCAAGGGAATCACCAGGCGCTAGTTCAGGTCTGTAAAACGACATTTGAATTGCAATGTCACCTACCAATGACCCGCTGAGAAAATATCCTCCTGTACCTAAATATGGATCATATAGATAAGCATCATATATCGTAAAATTTCCATAGGTTCCACGGGCAAGAGGATCCCCTGCTACCATTCCCAGAAACAGACCATATTCAAGACCCTTTGCATAGGAATAATTCGTATCAGCGTCAACTCCATTTTCTGTCATATAATCACCTGTCCAATTTTTTTCATTGTCAGGATCAAGAGATCTTACATAATAAATATTATTTAGCGTATCGGGACTGTTATTAAATAATTTAAATTTTGTCAGAAAAAATAATTTATCAGCATAAGCTGTTGTTGTTTGTTTTATTGATAGTTCCGTGGAATCGGAGATCCAGACAACAGAAATGCTGTCATCATTGGCAATATAACTTATGATATAGCCTTGTACCGAGTCGGAAACTATACCATTGCGATAATTAATTCCGTTACAACTTAAACCCCACTCTTCGATTGAACTCCCCGGGGCACAAAAATCTCCGCTATACGGTGGTTCACCCACCTCCCAACCATTCATGTCATAATCCGCGATGAATCCATACGATGTCCCTGGATTCTCGAGTAAAATATAGCCCTCCGGAACGGTGTCGGTAATATATTTGCCATTTCCACCAACTGCCACCTCCACTAAATTGGTTTTGATAAATGCATTACTGTCAACCAATTGTGAAGAAGCATTATGAATAAATAAGCTTAGGGAGAGTAAACTTAAAAGTGTTTTCATAAATCATTATTTATCCAAAAATAATTCTTTATTTCCATATAAAACACAGATTATTGTCAAATTTATAGTTATCAATTTGTTTATAAATAAGTTTGAAAGTTGGTTTATTTGTTGAGTTTGTTGAAGAAAATTTGTTGTTGGATAAATATGGAAAACACGGCTTTAAAAACAAAAAATCTTGCACAGCATTGCTTTCAGAAAAATTTGGTAACTCATAGGGATCCATGAAAAAAATTGGTGGGTAAACGTAAGGTCCTCCTTTTTAATTTTGGATTAAAAGGTAGAATAAAAAAAAGCATTTCGATGAAAAAATCGAAATGCTTAGAGTGTTGGTTAGTAGCCCAAAGGATACCATTATCGAACCAATTGGTGTTGAGAATGAAGGAGTTGCATAAACTTCGGACCTGAATTTCTGCTAAATGCCTCTTTTTAGTAATGAATAATGTCCCATAAAAAAAGTTGGTTGAAACTCCATTTTTGGTAAGATTTTGTCAATAATTATAGTGATTTTTTTCAGATTTATCTAAAAGAAATTTATCTTGTGCTACTTTTAGCCTTAAACCAGAAACGCCAACTGAAATGGATTCTTGCACCTGCTCTATCATTTCCCATTTACCGAATCCTGATAAGGAGCTTATGCCAGGTGTGAAATGGGGACGATGTGATGAATTTTTTACCCCTGCTTATTGGAAGCTTCAGTATCACTTGAACGAAGAGTTATTTTCATCTAGCTTTTATC
>JBGAWP010000001.1:0-151921 GCA_044227505.1 Chitinophagales bacterium
CGGTCGCTTTAAGGGTTGTTTAAATTTTGCCTAATTTTACAGCCGAATTGAATGGCGTCACAACAATTATACAATTTTTCAACCCCGAACCCCGAACCCCGAACCCCGAACTTTCAAAAAAAAAACCCCGTCTCACGACAGGGTTTCTTTATTTTATAATTTCAGAAATTCTTAATTTCCACCGGTTGCTCCGCCTTTTTTCTTGATGTCAACTTTTTTACCATCAGTTGATTTTGTACCAATTTCTGCTTTTTTAACTTCAGGAGTGGTAGTTTTTACTGTAGTTGTAGTTGTTTTGGAAGTGGTAGCTGCAGCAACGGTCATTTCCATGATCGTTTTTTGCATACTGGCGATTGAGTCCATCATCATGGTCTTTTCAGCCATACAAACGCTGTCTGCAGCATGCATGTCTTTTTCCATTTGAGCCATTTTATCTGCGGCTTCTTTATCAGAACATGAGGCAAGAATTAAACCTGCGGATACAACGAAAAATAAGATTTTGATTTTCATATTGTTTGTTTTTGAAATTTTTGGAATAGTATTTGACTACAAAGGTAAAATAATAAAAATAATCAAAGCTCAATTCGAGAAACTTTTTTAAACAAAACAAATTATGAAGACTAAAATTTCAATTTTAACCCTCGCTGTGATAACCACAACAACCCTGATGTTTACCGGTTGCGGCGTAGATGACCTGAGCACACCCACAATAGTATTAGAAGGCGACGATCCAATGATCGTAGAACTTGGCGGAACCTACACCGAGCCCGGATTTACTGCCACCGACGATGAGGATGGCGATATCAGTGCCAATGTAATTGTTGACGACAGCGATGTAAATACCAATGAGATCGATGAATATGAGGTAAGTTATACCGTTACCGATGAAGCCGGTAATGTGGGAACAACTACCCGTATTGTAAGAGTAGTAATGTCAAAAAGCAGTTACGTTGGAATCTATCAAGTGCATGAAATTTGCGATATGGATGAAGATGGAATCTTCGGAGAAGGTGATGTTGATTTCGAAATAAACGATTACACCGTTACCATTTCAGCGGGCGGAGACGCTAATGAACTGATTTTCGAAAACTTTGGAGCTTATGGAGTAGAAGTAGTTGTTCCGGTTTACTTTGAAGGTGACCTTAATGATGAACTGATCGTTGATAATTACCTCCTTCCTGGTTCAACTATTTACTTTAATGCCGATGGTATTGTTACTACCGGAGAAGTAGGAAATATTGAATTTGACCTTGATTATACCGCTAAAGATGGCGCCGTTATTGTGCCTTGTCAGGCTGAATTTGTAAAATTATAATCATATAATATCTTGAAAAACCCCGATATGTTTGCATATCGGGGTTTTTCTTTTAAATACAACATCTAATTTCCCTATTTTTGTTGAGATATGAAGTTGCGACTCTCCATTTTAGCGATTCTGTGCGGTATTGCCATCATTTCTTGTAAAAAGGAAGATACCATTGCTCCCATTATTCTTGTGAATAACGATCCAACCGGTATACATTATAGAACTGAACCCTATGTTGATGCCGGAGCTGAAGTTGCTGATAATTATACATGCGATCTATCAACAGCACTTCAGGTGATCAATGAGGTGGATATATATCATTATGGTACTTATCCGGTTACTTATATTGTAGAAGACGAAGCCGGTAATGTATCGCAGGAAGTGCGCAATGTTGAAATAATATTGCCAATTACCGATTATTATCATCAGAATTATTCCGCTTTTGATACCTGTACGTCAGGTAATTATTTTTATACCGGATTAGTGCAAGATTGCGATTGTGAAGATTTTGTAGTTACTGTAGGTAATATTAGTAACCTCGGATTATCCGCTTCATTTAATTTACCCGTTTACGGTCAATACAATCAATTTCTCACACTCGATACTATTAAAGCAGCGATTTCTTTTAATGGTATAGGTACCATGAGTTCAGGTGCTGATACCATAAATTGGGAATATATAATTCAGGATTCACTCAGCTCTGATGTTTGTCGTTCTGTATGGATAAAAGAATAATAACAGAATGTGAAAACAGTTCTGTAATTTTACTAAACGAGTTATGATCAGAAAAATTAAATATTGTTTCTATTTGTGTCTTTTATCGGGGATGCTTTGTGCGCAAAATGCTCAACGCATTCCGGATGAATTAATAGTGCAATTATTTAAAGGTGTATCGATAGAAAATGTTGTTTCAAAAATTAATTCTGATAATGGATTACAAATAAAAATAAATAAAACTCTTTCTGAAAGACTGAATATTTATACAATAAATTTTGATGCTGAAATTATAAATGCGGAAAAAGTGTATGATATTTTTTTTACAAATCCTTTGGTCGCAAATGTACAATTCAACCATATAACACAACAGCGAGTACTTACTGACGATCCGCTTTTTTACCAACAATGGAATATGTATAACGATGGCACCACAGGTGGGTTGGAAGATTCGGATATAGATGCGGAACTTGCCTGGGATATTACCACCGGAGGGCTAACAGCTGATGGCGACACTATAGTGGTTGCAGTTGTTGGAGAGGGAGCTGAATTTGACCATGAAGATCTTAACTACTGGAAAAATTATAATGAAATACCACTCAATTTAATTGATGACGACGGCAATGGTTATATAGATGATTATGATGGATGGAACTCAACTGATACAAATGGAATTGTTCCTGATAACAGATTTCATGGTTCACACGTCGCAGGAATTATAGGTGCAAAGGGAAATAATGGAATTGGAGTTACAGGTGTAAATTGGGAGGTTAAAGTACTACCTGTACATAATATTTCTAATGAGGCTGATGCAGTTGCCTCCTATTCTTATGTATATGTAATGCGTGAATTATATGACCAAACCGACGGTGCGAAAGGAGCTTTTATTGTTGCTACCAATTCGTCATTCGGGGTTGATTTTGGTAATCCCGACTCCTTTCCAATCTGGTGTGCCATGTATGATTCTTTAGGAACGCTCGGAATATTAAGTGTTGGCGCAACTGCAAATTTTTCTGCGAATATTGATGTTATTTTAGATATTCCAACTGCCTGCCCATCTAATCATTTAATTACCGTAACAAACACCGATAAGGCAGATAATTTATTTTTAGCAGCCTATGGTGCAAATTCTATTGATCTTGGTGCACCGGGTCAATTGGTTTATTCTACTCAATTAGATAATTTATACGGATTTCAATCTGGTACTTCCATGGCTGCACCACATGTGGCAGGAACAATTGCCTTATTATTTTCTGCAGCCTGCGAAAAATTTATGCAGGATTATAAATATGATCCTTCTTCCATGGCTTTATTGCTGAAAGATTATATTTTAAATGGAGTTGATTTTGTAGACGATCTGAATGGAATTACTGTGAGCAACGGAAGATTAAATGTATTTCATGCATTAAATAATTTAGTGGAAACAGGATATTGTTCCGGTGATATAATTGATGAACAAAATAGTGCGTTGGTATTAAATTGTTACCCAAATCCGGTTACGGAAAAATTATTTATTTCTATAAATAATGCATTTAAAGAAAACCTCCTGATAAATATTTTTAACGAAACAGGGCAATTGGTTTATTCAGATATTATTGCAGATCCAAATATACTTTCAACAGGTTTATCTGTTGATTCATTTTCTGATGGGTTATATTTTTTGGGAATCAGGGGAGTGAATTCTCAAAATTATTTTACTTCAAGTTTTATCATTCAACATTAATAATAACTTTTAGTGCATGGACAAAAGATGGGTGTTTAAGGAAACAGATGAGGAAAAGGTGAACTCTTTGCAACAGCAATTAAAAGTAAATCCTATCATTTGTAAATTGCTTATTCAACGTGGTATTCACACATACGACGAAGCAAAAAAATTTTTCAGACCAACGATCGACGATCTGTATGACCCTTTTTTAATGAAAGACATGCAAAAGGCAGTTGATCGTATCAATGTCGCTATTTCTAAAAACGAAAGAATTTTAATATTTGGCGATTATGATGTGGATGGGACAACTTCTGTTGCGCTGGTATATTCTTTCTTTCGCGATTTGTATTCCAATTTGGATTATTATATCCCGGATAGATACCATGAAGGGTATGGTATTTCATTTAAGGGCATTGATTATGCAAAAGAAACTAATTGCACGCTCATTATAGCTTTAGATTGTGGTATTAAAGCAAATGATAAAATTGATTATGCCAATGAGCGAAATATAGATTTTATTATTTGTGATCATCATATACCCGGTGATAAGGTTCCTGATGCAGTTGCAATTTTGGATCCTCAGCAAATTGATTGCAATTATCCTTATAAAGAATTAAGCGGCTGTGGCATTGGATTTAAATTGGTACAGGCATTTGCCCAACAACATAATATTCCAATGGAAAAAATTATCCCGCTATTGGATCTTGTTGTGGTAAGTATAGCAAGTGATATTGTACCTATAACGGGTGAAAATAGGGTATTGGCATTTTGTGGCCTCGAACAATTAAATGCTAATCCAAGGCCCGGATTAAAGGCGCTGATAGAAATTACCGGTTATAATACTCCGCTTTCTATTTCCAATATTGTGTTTGGACTTGGTCCGAGAATTAATGCTGCAGGAAGAATGGACGATGCGAATAAAGCGGTGCGTATGTTGGTTTCGGAATCAGTGGAAAAAGCAAAAGACGGCGCCGATATTCTTCAGGAAAAAAATGTGGACAGAAAAGAAATTGATAAAAAAATTACATTGGATGCAATTAGAATGTTGCAAGAGGATGAAGAGGTAGCAAATAGAGTAACAACTGTTTTGTGCAGCAGCGAATGGCACAAAGGCGTGGTTGGAATTGTTGCCTCACGTCTGTTAGATCATTATTACCGACCCACGATATTACTCACCGAATCTAACGGAATGCTATTTGGAAGTGCGCGGTCCGTTAAAAATTTTGATATCTACGAAGCCATTAAACAATGTAACGATCTGTTAGAACAATTCGGAGGACATATGTATGCGGCAGGATTATCGTTGCGACCGGAAAATTTCGAAAAATTTAAACAGCGTTTTGAGGAAGTGGTAAGAGCAACAATAACTCCTGATCAATTAATTCCTGAAATTGAAATTGATTCCGCTTTGGAATTAAAAGATATAACTCCAACATTCAATAATATTATAAAACAATTTGCACCGTTTGGTCCGCAAAATATGTATCCGGTTTTTATGACAGGAAAATTGAAAAATAATGGAAGGTCAAAAATTGTAGGCGACAACCATTTAAAACTTAGTATAAAAGACAGTAATTTATATAATGTGGAAGCTATAGCGTTTCAAAAGGGAAATTATTTTAATGATATTGCAAAAGGATCAAGTTTTGATCTTTGTTATACGATTGAAGAAAATAATTTCAGAGATATGAAAAGTTTGCAGCTTAATGTAAGAGAAATTAAGATACATTAAATCAAAAATTAAATTTTAGTAAAGTGATATTGCGTTCAGAAAAATTAATTAAAAAATATAAGAACCGGACGGTTGTAAATGAAGTGAGTGTTGAAGTGAACCCGGGCGAGATCGTTGGATTATTAGGTCCAAACGGAGCTGGTAAAACAACCACTTTTTATATGATCGTTGGGCTTATCAAACCTATGTCGGGTAAAGTGTTTCTCGATAACAAGGATATTACAGATTATCCGATGTACAAAAGAGCCCAATTAGGTATCGGATATCTTCCTCAAGAGGCAAGTGTTTTTAGAAAAATGAGCGTGGAAAATAATATTGCAAGTGTATTGCAAATGACCAAACTCAATAGCAGTGATCAAAAGAAAAAATTGGAAACACTTATAGGGGAATTTGGCCTGGAAAATGTGCGTAAAAGCAATGGTGATGTTTTAAGTGGTGGGGAAAGAAGAAGAACAGAGATAGCCAGAGCACTAGCTACAGACCCAAAATTTATTTTGTTGGATGAGCCCTTTGCTGGAATTGACCCTATAGCAGTAGAGGATATACAGCAAATAGTGGAAAAACTTAAGTTTAAAAAGATTGGAGTTTTGATCACTGATCACAATGTGCAGGAAACCCTTTCTATCACTGATCGTGCTTATTTATTATTTGAAGGAAAAATTTTAAAACAAGGTTCAGCCGAAGACCTGGCAAACGATCCTCAGGTTCGGAAAGTGTATCTTGGTCAAAATTTTATTTTGCGTAAAAACATGCGCAGTGAGGAACAAACAGTTACGCCATTGTAATAATTAATTAAGAATTCCCTATTTTTAATATATTGAGTTTATTTTTACGACAATAATGCACATCATTCACTCCATTACCTCTTCCATTTTTAAGCGGCAAGTCGCCCGCATACAAACTGCAGTGAATGACCCCGTAAGAGCGCAGGAGGAAGTTTTCAAAAAATTAATTGCCGGAGGAGAAAACACGGAGTGGGGGAAAAATCATAACTATAAGTCAGTTTCAAAAATTGATGAGCTTAAAAACAGATTTCCTGTTCAGGATTATGATACAATTAAACCCTACATAGACAGATTAATGCAGGGCGAACAAAATATTTTGTGGAATGAACCGATAATCTGGTTCGCAAAATCATCGGGAACAACCAGTGATAAAAGTAAATTTATTCCTGTAAGTCAAAATGCATTAAAAGAATGTCATTATAAAGGCGGTAAAGATGTTATTGCAATGTATCTGCACAATAATCCCGCATCAAAATTATTTACAGGAAAAACATTGTTAATGGGGGGAAGTCACCAGATCAACAAGTTAAATCAATTTTCAAAATTTGGTGATGTAAGCGCAGTGATGATGCAAAATATGCCCATGCTTTCCCGTTATGCAATGACACCCTCCCTTAAAATTGCTTTAATGGATGAGTGGGAAAGTAAGATTTCTTCCATGGCAAATCATACCATCAATAAAAATGTGACCAGCATTGCAGGAGTGCCAACATGGACGATAGTGCTCATTCGTCGTTTATTTGAATTAACGGGTAAAAATAATTTAAAGGACATCTGGAAAAACCTCGAATTATATATACATGGAGGTGTAAGTTTCAAACCCTATAGAAATCAATTTAAAGAATTGATACAAGGGGATAATATGCATTATATTGAAACTTATAACGCAAGCGAAGGTTTTTTTGCATTTCAGGACAGATTGGTATCTGAAGAAATGTTATTGATGCCGGATTACGGTATTTTTTATGAATTTATTCCACTGGAAGAATTTGATAAAGAGGATCCTAAAACAATTACCTGGGAGCAAGTGGAACTGAATAAAAATTATGCAATAGTGATTTCCACGAATGCAGGTTTATGGAGATATAAAATTGGTGATACAATAAAATTCACATCCAAAGATCCATACAGAATTAAAATAACAGGAAGAGTGAAACATTTTATCAATGCTTTTGGTGAGGAAGTGATCATAGACAATTCGGATAAAGCAATTGAGGAGGCAAGTGCACGCACCAATGCAAAAGTTACGGAATATACAGCCGCGCCTATCTATATAGCCGGAAACGAAAAAGGCGGACACGAATGGATCATCGAATTTGAACAATTGCCAAACGATATTGAACTTTTTATCAATACATTAGATCAAACTCTGAAGTCGGTGAATAGCGACTACGAGGCAAAAAGACATAAGGATATTGCCTTAAAATTACCGGTTGTTCATATTGCCAAAAAAGGTGCTTTCTACGAATGGCTGAAATCTAAAGGCAAATTGGGCGGCCAGCACAAAGTGCCGCGACTTAGCAACGAAAGAGTTTACCTCGAGGAGATAATGCAATTTATCGCCTAAAGTTATTCAACGGATTTACATAAGATTTTTATACCTAACTTTGGTTTGGAACACCAAAAAGCATAACCATGGATAAATACACAGCAATTTTAATTGATGATGAAGAACCCGGCAGGAAAAACCTTCGTGTTCTTTTGGAAAAATATTGTCCGGAAATTGAAATAATTGCGGAAGCTTCCAATGCGGCTGAAGCAAAGGAGAAAATTTTGTCATTAACTCCCAATGTGTTGTTTCTCGACATAAATATGCCTGAATTAAACGGATTTGATCTGCTGGATTCGCTAACTAAGAAAGATTTTGCCGTTGTATTTGTTACCGCTTATAAAGATTATGGAATTCAAGCGGTTAAAGCAGGTGCAATTGATTATATTCTGAAACCAATTGTAATAAAAGAATTGCAACAGGCAGTAAATAAGATTACTGATCATTTTAATCAAAAAAAATCTGATCTGGTAACCGAAAATGAAAAACCCGGTCGGATAACTTTAAGCCATACCGGTGGATTCAGTGTGATTGAAATGAAAGATATTATCCGATTAGAGGCTGAAAGTAATTATACCCGGGTTTTTGTGAAAGAAAAAAAATCCTATTTTGTATCAAAACCGTTAAAAGTATTTGAGGATAATTTAAAAGACAATATATTTTTCAGAGTACACCGTTCTTATATCATTAATCTTCTGTTCGTAAAAGAATTTTTACGGGAAGATGGTGGAGTAATAGTAATGGTAGATGATGCAAAAATTCAACTCCCGAAAGCGCGTTACAGCGACTTTATGGATGCAATGAAAAAATTGTCAATTTCAATTTAACGTGCTTAGGTGAGATCGGGGTTTTATAAATATTGTTTTTCTGTTTTACTGTTCATCTTGTTTATAAATGATGCACACACACAGTTGTTTCCTGCAAGGCAATATACTGCTGCAGATGAGCTTGCCAATTCCAACATATATGACATAACACATGATGCCAGAGGATATTTATGGTTTGCTACGGAACGGGGAGTTAGCAGGTTTGACGGTTTTAAATTCACTAATTATTTATTTAAGGAAGGAATAGATGGCGCTGTTGTGTATGCGCTTTGTGAAAGTGACAGTGGCGAATTTTTTGCAGCTACAAAATTTGATGGGGTTTTTAAATTCGGGAATAACTTTAAAAAAGTGATCAATGAAAATGTTATCCTGCACAATGAACAGATCGTTATAGCAGGAAATTATTTTTATTCATTAAAGAAAGGGCAATATGTATCCATTGTGGACATGGCGAATCCGGGGGTTATTACTAAACTCCAATTTGAAGACCCGAATATAATTCCCAATTTTATTTATAAAGCCAAAGGGAACAATGTTTATATAGGAACAAATCAGGGAATTTATTACGTAAAGGGCAATCAAAAAGCCATTTCAATAAATAAGAATTTTGTAAAGGCAGTGTATTCCATTACCATTGATAATAACGTAATTTATGCAGGTGGTGATGCAGTATATTATATATTGCAAAATGATATCATCTCAGAAAAAAAACTCAATTTCGGCGGAATAATTAATCGGATCCTCGCCGACAGGTATGGTAATATCTGGTGTGCTACATTTCCTCAAAATAAATTGGTTTTAATTAATAACGGACTTGAAACTGACATCTCTTCAAAATTGGGAATAAACGGGATATCCGTAAATAAAATATTTGAGGATGCAGAAGGAAATATCTGGCTTGCAACTTATGGTAAAGGTGCATTTTGTATTCACCATTTATACTGTTCCAATTTTACAAAGAATGATGGGCTCGTAAACGAATATATTACTGCACTGGAAACTGATCGGGAAGGAAATTTATTTATAGGTAGTTACGACGGACTTTATTATTTTAGCGGAAATCAAATTAAACAACAAAAATTATTCCCGGGCTCGCTTGAATTTATAAAGGGAATTGAAGAATATAATAATCACCTGTTTGTGAATGTTGCGGGAATTAAAAAGTCAGAATTAAATCCGGCAGTTCCAAAGTTGAATGGGATTGAACAAACCTATTTAATTACAAGCAGTTCATTGATCAGTAACAATACTATTTATTACAGTAAATGGGATAAAAAATTGTGGAGTGCTCCCATTGTTGGTGGTAATATTGGAAAAGAAACGCTCGTTTTTTACGATTCGTCTGCAATATGGAACAGGATCAATGCAATATTTAAGGACAAGGAAGATAATATTTGGTTGGGCACTACGCATGGATTGTATATTGTAGAAAATAACGGGAAATATCAAAAAATTGATACCGGTTTTTATAGCACGAATATTTCTAAATTTATATACGATGGCAACAATAACATTTTAATTGGAACCGACCATGGGTTAGTGAAATATAAAAATGGAAGTTTTCAAACCTTTAAAAGTTTAAAGGGGAGAAATATTGAAAATATAACATCCTTTGAAATGGATGCAGATAAAAGAATATGGATAGGGACCCTTGCAGGTTTATATATTATGGATGGGGATGCAATTATGCAATTTGATACGCGAAACGGATTATTATCTGATGAAATAAATGCCTTGGAATATGATAAAAAAAATAATTATATCTGGATAGGAACCACCTTTGGAATGTCGCGAATAAATATTGATGCATTTAATAAAACCAAGTTCAATGCTCCTGCTGCCATCTTTAAAAGTATCAGAACACCTGATTCCATATATAGAAATATGGAAAGCCAGGCAGGAGTTTTTTTTCCATATACAACTTCTAATTTTACAATAAGATTTTCAGCAATTCATTTTTCGGCCCCAGAGGGCATAAAATTTCAATATAAATTTGATGATGCAGAATGGCAACCGGCTGTTGGGCGTCAAATAGAATTTGCTTCAATTCCATACGGAAAACATACATTATATCTTAAATCGATCGGGGAACGCGATCTGGAAGGACCTATCGCAAAACTTACCATTACGGTTCAAACTCCTTTTTGGGCTACGAGTTGGTTTAAAATTATGGTTGGATTTATTATTGCACTTTCTGCTTATCTGATTTTAAGATGGCAATTTGAGGCTGTAAGAAAAAAGCAACAGGAAAAACTAGAGTTACAATCTAAAATTTCTGAACTCCGTCATCAGGCACTTGCTGCAAGTATGAATCCGCATTTTATTTTTAACGCACTTAACTCCATTCAACATTTTATAAATGCACATAATACCGAAGAGGCCACTGATTATCTGGGAAAATTTGCCAGGCTGATTCGTATGATGCTCGACTCCGGTGGAAAAACCTTTGTTCCTTTAAGTGAAGAACTAGAACGGTTAAATTATTACCTGGAACTCGAAAAAATAAGGTTTGGAAATAAACTAAATTACAAAATTACGGTAGACGAAAAATTAACGAATGAACCGATCGAAATTCCAAACATGGTAATTCAGCCATTAGTAGAGAATGCATTGTGGCATGGTTTATTACCTGCTAACAGAAATGGCGATCTTAATATTTCGTTCGAGAAATTAAATGGAACTATAAAGGTATTGGTAGATGATAATGGTATTGGAATAAACGAAAGTAAAAAAAGAAAAAAATCAGGTCATAATTCCCTCGGAATTCAAATGATACGCGAACGACTGGAATTGCTCCATAAATTAAGCGGGTATCAGGCCAATATTATTATTCATGATAAGTCTGATTTTAATCCTGATGAACATGGTACTTTAGTACAGGTTAACCTTTCGTAGGTGCTAAAGAAGGCTTCAATCTAATTTTCTTCCTTCACTTCACTAAGTTAGAACACTACTTCACATGATATTTCCACTATTTCGCTCAAAGTGGGTTGTGGAATCCACATGATTTAGGTCTCTTTGAATCATGAAGCACACACATCCCCATGAAAACCGGCTGTGAAACGCTTTAAGGGGATCCCCATTAAAATATCCCCATTGAAACATTCCCATGAAAACCAAATTATTCCTTTCTGGAAGGTTAGGGCTGAATAATACTTTGGTTGTTATTCAAAATAAAAAGGCGGCTTCCTCATGTCGCCTTTTTTGTTTTATTCAATTGAAAAAATGCACTCATTAAAAAACCCTTTCAGTTTGCACCAAAAGGGTTTATTATTTTTTAAATGGTTCAATTATCATTAATGATAAACGAACTAATGTATTACAAGGTCCGCTTCACTTCCACTTCTTCATAACCTTCTATCTGATCCCCAACTTCAATATCATTAAAGTTATGTATGGTCAATCCGCATTCCATTCCTGAAGGAACTTCTTTTGCATCATCTTTAAAGCGTTTCAGTGAGCTGAGGGTTCCCGTATGTATTACAATTCCATTGCGCAATACGCGTATTTTGGTTTGACGGGTAATTTTTCCCTCCGTAACCATACATCCTGCAACCGTTCCAACTTTAGAAATTTTAAAGGCTTCACGTACTTCCACGATACAAGTAACTTTTTCTTCCAATTTAGGAGCAAGCATACCTTCCATCGCTGCTTTAATTTCTTCAATAGCATTGTAGATGATACTGTAAAGTCTTATCTCCACACCTTCTTTCTCTGCAAGTTTTCTAACGGCACTGCTTGGTCTCACCTGGAATCCAACTATTACTGCATCTGATGCGGACGCTAACATAACATCGCTTTCCGTTATCTGACCAACACCTTTAAATATTGCATTTACCTGCACTTCCGCAGTGGTGAGTTTTAATAAACTATCTGTCAAAGCTTCCATAGAACCATCCACGTCGGCTTTAATAATGATGTTTAATTCTCTGAAAGTACCAAGTGCTTTACGACGACCGATCTCTTCGAGGGTAATATGTTTTTTCGTTCTTATTCCTTGTTCACGAAGTATCTGGCTGCGTTTATTAGCAACATTTTTTGCTTCAGCTTCATCTTCAAACGTTTTAAATTTTTCACCGGCCTGAGGTGCCCCGTTTAATCCTAAAACAAGCAATGGAGTTGATGGACCGGCTTCCGTAATGCGTTTGCTTCTTTCATCAAACATCGCTTTTACTTTACCATAATAAGGCCCAGCAACCATCATATCTCCAACCTTTAAAGTCCCTTCCTGCACCATGATATTGCTTACATATCCTCTTCCTTTATCCAGTGAAGCCTCTATTATTGTTCCTATTGCTTCTTTATTAGGGTTTGCTTTAAGATCAAGTAATTCAGATTCTAACAAGATCTTTTCTAAAAGTGTATCAATTCCAATACCTGATTTTGCCGAAATTTCCTGACACTGGAATTTTCCTCCCCAATCCTCAACCAACACATTCATTTGAGAAAGTTGTTCCTTTATTTTATCAATATTTGCTCCAACCTTATCAATTTTATTTAATGCAAATACCATTGGAACACCGGCAGCCTGAGCATGGCTTATCGCCTCTTTGGTCTGTGGCATAACCTGATCGTCGGCAGCAATTACGATAACTGCAATATCCGTCAATTTAGCACCACGCGCACGCATGGCCGTAAAGGCTTCGTGACCTGGCGTATCTAAAAATGCAATTCTTTTTCCGTTAGGAAGGTCTACCTCGTAAGCACCAATGTGTTGTGTTATACCACCTTTTTCACCGGCAACAACATTTGTTTCGCGGATATAATCCAATAAAGATGTTTTACCATGATCAACGTGACCCATTATTGTTACTATTGGTGGACGATGCTCAAGTAATGATGGATCCTCTTCAATCGTTTCTTCTTCCAGATCATCTTCTGTTGCATTGATAAACTGAACTTTATAGCCATTTTCATCAGCAAGTAATTCAATGATCTCTGCATCTAATCGCTGATTGATGGAAACCATCATACCTAGATTAAAACAGCTTTGCACAAGGTCAGTTGGTGAAACATTCATTAAACTCGCCAATTCGGAAAGTGAAGTGAATTCTGCTACCTGCAATACATTACTTCCCGCTGCTTCCGCCTCTACTAATTCTGCAGCTTCACGGCGTTCGCGTTTCATCTGTTTACCCGCACGGGCACCTTTTCCACGTTGAACACCTCCGCTTAATTTAGCGAGTGTATTTCTGATCTGTTCCTGTATTTTTCTCTGAGCAGCTTCAGGGTCAACAACTTCCGGTTTTTTGATAAAACGATTTGTTGCAGTTCCTGTTTCTCTTGCTCTGTTTTCTTTCTGACGTTCTTCCTCTTTTAATTTGTCAACGTTAATGCGCTCATGTTTTTTGATGCGCTTGCGTTTTTTGCGTTTATTGTCGGCATTATTGGCTCCAACCTGAGTATGTGGACGCCTTTCGGGTTTCTTTTCCTCTTTTATTTCTATTTTACCCACTATTTTCGGACCTTCCAGTGTTACCTTTTTGGTCTCGATCATTTCCCGTTCATCCGATTTTTTCTCTGTTTCTTCCTTAACCAGCGGAACAACAACTTCTGGTTTTTTCTCCTCTTTTACAACAGGTTTTTCCTGCTCAATTTTTGCTTCAACAACAGGGGTTACTGTTTCCTTTACCGGTTCTTCTTTTTTAACTTCTTCAACCGGCTTTTTGGTTTTTTTCCTATCGAGGTCAATTTTCCCTACTATTTTGATCTCCTCCACCTTTTCTTTTCTGGCCTTGATCACCTCTACTTCAGGTTCCTTTTGTTTTTCAACAACAGGCGGCACCTCTTCTTTAACTTCCTTTACCTCCGGAACTTCTTTCTGAACCACCACTTTTTCAACCACTTCAACTTCCTCAACCTTTTTAACAGGTTCTACAACTACTTCTTCCGGTTTATCCGTTTTTTCCTTTTCCAGCTTGCGACCAATGCCAATACTCAGCGAATCGGCCTTGCCTTTCAGGTCTTTGTCCTTGCCAAATTCTTTCAGCAACTGGTTGTACATTTCTTCCGACAGCTTAGTTGTAGGCTTTGGATCCACGGTAAACCCCTTCGATTTCAACAGGTCGGCAATATGAGATATTGCCACGTTGAATTCGCTGGCGGCTTTAGCTAATCGTATATTTTTTTCTTCTGACATTCAGTTGCTTAGGTTCACAAAGATAGGATTATCATTTCATCACATATGAAATAATTCTTAATTTACTATTTTCAATCCTCTTCGAATTCCGATTTTAATATTTTTAATACATCTTTTACTGTTTCTTCTTCCAGGTCAGTTCTGCGCACCAACTCGTCGGAACTCAATTCCAATACGCTTTTCGCGGTATCGCAACCGATGGCTTTCAACTCATCCAGGATCCATTCTTCTATCTCATCTGCAAATTCATCAAGATCGATATCATACTCTTCTTCTTCCGAATCGCGGAATACATCAATGTCGTAACCGGTCAATTGACAGGCAAGTTTGATGTTTAAACCTCCCTTTCCAATAGCAAGTGACACCTGATCCTGACCGAGATACACTGCAGCTTTTTTTCTTTCATTATCCAACTCTATCGATGTGATCTTAGCCGGACTTAAAGCGCGTTGTATCAATAATTGATTATTATTTGTGTAATTGATGATATCGATATTTTCGTTGCGCAATTCGCGAACGATACCGTGAATTCTTGATCCTTTCATACCCACACATGCTCCAACCGGATCGATGCGGTCGTCGTAAGATTCCACTGCAACCTTTGCTCTTTCTCCCGGTGCGCGAACTATCTTTTTAATTACGATCAAGCCGTCGAATACCTCAGGAACTTCCTGTTCCAATAATTTCTCTAAAAATTTAGGATCTGTTCTCGATACGATAACAACCGGATTGCTGTTGCGGAAATCCACCTTTCTCACTACCGCTCTTAAAGTTTCTCCTTTTTTATAATTATCCGCTGCAATCATTTCATTTTTAGGAAGTATCAGTTCATTTCCATCATCATCCAATAATAGGATCTCTTTTTTCCAGATCTGATAAACTTCACCCGTTATAATTTCCCCTTCACGATCTTTATATTTTTTATAAACCTCATCTTTTTCCAACTCCATGATACGCTGCACCAAAGCCTGACGAGCAGCGAGAATTGCACGGCGACCGAAACTTTCTATGCTTACTTCCTCATAGGTTTCTTCTCCTACTGAAAAGTCAGGTTCAATTTTTAATGCATCGCTCAGAGATATCTGGGTAACCGGATTTTCAACTGTTCCATCTTCTACAATGGAACGTTTATGCCAGATCTCAAGATCTCCTTTTTCTGTATTTACAATGATGTCGAAATTTTCGTCGCTTTCGTATTTTTTGCGAAGCAAAGTACGAAAGATGTCCTCCAATACCTTCATCAGGGTTGGGCGATCAATGTTTTTTACGTCTTTAAATTCCGAAAAGGATTCGACGAGGTCGATACTGTTCATAGTATTTAGTTTTTAATTCAGCCAATTGAACTTAGGAGCAATTGCCTGAAGGTTTTTGTGTTATTTATGATTTTTAATTTTTAATATATTTAGAAAGTAATCTTCTTTTTTGTTGATTTTATTTCCTCCATTGCAAAAACCGCTTCTTCAATTTTTGGTTTCATTCCTTTTTTGGGGGGAGGAATATGCACTTCCAGTCTTAACTTTTCAGCATCTGCCTCCTTTAAAATTCCTTCCTTTTTAATACCGCTGTTTAACACCAACTCCACCGTTTTTCCTATGTTCTTAGCATATTGCTGAGGCACTTTAAACGGATTTTCCATTCCCGGGCTCGAAACATCCAGACTGTATTGTTCCGGGAAACTATCATCCAGATCGATCTGTGATTCCAGATAACGGCTCACCTTCATACAGGCTTCAATGGTAACACCTTCCATATTGTCGATAAAGATCTCGTACTTATTTACCGACGGATTGATCTTCACATCCACCAAAAAACAACCCAGTTCTTCCAGTTTTGGTGCGATCAGCGCTACAATTTTTTCCCTGTTGCTCATGTTCCAGAAACAAAAGAGGGGACTTTTTAGTGTCCCCTCTCTCGAAGTAGGTGCAAATATAGGGAGAATAGTTGAGATTTCAAAGTTCTGAGTTCTGTGTTCTGAGTTCGGGGTTGTCAAAACGTTGACATGGTTAGCAGGTTTCAATTCGAAGGAAAATCTTCCGGGATGTCGATCCGAAGGGCCCCCTACCCCATAGGGGAGTAAGTTTATAGTTAGATTGAAAGTTCACCTCGGAGGAAAATTATCCGGGTAGTCGATTTGTTTAGAGTTCTTTATTCCTTGTTCTTTATTCGATATTATTCAGGTTTCAATTCGAAGGAAAATCTTCCGGGATGTCAATCCGATTGATATTTTTTATTTTTTGATTGTTATTGGATATTTCTCAGGGTTCACTGCGGAGGAAAATCATCCGGGATGTCGATCCGAAGGGCCCCCTACCCCATAGGGGAGTATATTTTTCGTTTACATTGAAAGTTTCATTTCGTAGGAAAATCATCCGGGATGTCAATCCGATTAATATTCTTTATTCCTTGTTCGATATTCGATATTATTGTTCTTTAGGTTCCCTACGAAGGAGGGACTTCCTGGTAGTCGATCCGATTAATGTTTTTTATTTTTTGATTGTTATTTGTTATTTACCTTGGTTCCAAGCGCAGGAATTCTTTACTGTTGACGATTTGATTATTTTTTCTTTACCCTTTATCTGATATCACTCTTTATCCTAATTCAAAGCCTCTCCTTTTTCACCCCTTACCAACCCTTCCTTCCTTCATTTCCTTAGTTCCTTCCCCTTCGAATCTTCAATCCTTCTCCCCCTGTCCGACGCGGTTAGCAGGCGGGTTCGAATCTTTATTACCTTTGCCCCATGATCGCTAACGACAGTGAAAAATTCAAAAAGGTAATCGGCCATGCAAAGGAGTATGGCTTTATATTTCAAAGCTCCGAGATCTATGATGGATTGAGTGCAGTATATGATTATGGTCCCTATGGAGCTTTGCTTAAAAACAATATCAAGGAATACTGGTGGAAAAGCATGGTGCAGATGCACGAGAATATTGTGGGATTGGATTCAGCGATTTTAATGCACCCAACCACCTGGAAAGCGAGCGGGCATGTGGATGCTTTTAATGATCCTTTAATTGACAATAAAGATTCGAAAAAAAGATATCGTGCTGATACTTTGGTGGAGGATTATCTTGCAAAACAGGATGATAAAATAAATAAGGAAGTAGAAAAAGCGAAGAAACGGTTTGAGAATTTTGATGAGGAAATGTTTCGCACAACAAATGGTCGTGTGCTGGAAATTGCAGAAAAAAGAAATGCCGTTCATGCGCGATTTGTAAAGGCATTAAATGATAATAATTTAGAAGAGGTAAAACAAATAATTATTGATTGCGAAATTGCAGATCCGGAATCCGGAAGCAGAAACTGGACCGATGTGCGTCAGTTTAATTTAATGTTCTCTACAAAAATGGGTTCCGTTGCAGAGGATGCTGATACTATTTATTTGCGTCCTGAAACTGCGCAGGGAATTTTTGTGAATTTTTTAAATGTGCAAAAATCCACGCGACAAAAAATACCGTTCGGAATTGCACAAATTGGAAAAGCATTCAGAAATGAAATTGTTGCGCGACAATTTATTTTTCGTATGCGCGAATTCGAACAAATGGAAATGCAATTTTTTGTTCGTCCGGGAGAGGAATTAAAATATTACGAATTCTGGAAAGCAGCTCGTATGCAATGGCATCGTGCATTGGGAACTTCGAAATCGATGCTGAAATTTCACGATCACGATAAGGTTGCACACTATGCAAATGCAGCGGTGGATATTGAATTTAATTTCCCATTCGGATTTAAAGAATTGGAAGGAATACATTCACGCACAAATTACGATCTTGGTCGTCATACCGAATTCAGCGGAAAAAAATTACAATACTTTGACTCAGAGTTAAATGAAAACTATATACCTTACGTGGTGGAAACAAGTATAGGATGCGACCGCATGTTTTTGGCGATGTTATGCAATGCTTATGATGAAGAACCGGTGAATGAGGATACAAGAACTGTATTGCGTTTACCGGCGGTTATAGCACCTATTAAAGTTGCTGTTTTGCCCTTAATTAAAAAGGACGGATTACCGGAAAAGGCGATGGAAATATTTAACAATTTAAAATTCCATCATCAGTGTTATTATGAGGAAAAAGATTCTATCGGAAAAAGATACAGAAGAATGGATGCGATAGGAACTCCTTATTGTATTACGGTTGATCATCAGACATTGGAAGATAATACCGTTACCATTCGGGAGCGCGATAGTATGTTGCAGGAAAGAATTTCTATGGATGATGTATTAAAAATTGTAAGCGAAAAAGTGGATATGAATAACATTTTGAAAAGCTTGGTTTAAATGTTTTATTAAATGATAAAAATTGAATGCTTTATTTAAAATATTTTCTTTTTTGACGATTCTTTTTATTGTTGCATGCAATAAAGAAGAAATACCCGAAGATAATTTTAATGCTTCCGAAAATTTTAACAGAACAATTAAGTTTGAAGTCTATCACGTTTATGATTTCTCACCGGTTTCTGATTCAGCAGTTGGGGGAGCAATAATTACAGTCTACGAAAATTATGAAGATTTTCTAACGGAATATTATCCCGATGCCACAAGAACCACCGATTCGTTAGGAAAATGTGAGATAGGAGGGTTGGATAAGGATAAATATTATATCCGCTGTAAACATCCGGCTTTTTCTAATGTAATTGATTCGGTTACTACTCCTGAGAATACAACTTCTTTTGTGGAGATGCTGTTTTATTAAATGCAAAAAAGTTGAACTCTTGAATTAATATTCGCGATTTGGGCTAAAGCCCATTGTGGTTCGCTGCAATAATCCACAGGCTGAAGCCGGGGGTTATTGGGATATTTTTCAATTGGATTTATTTAAATTGTATTTATAAAAAATTCAATTTTGATGTTTTATAAATATTTTATTATTAGCCGTGGGTTTTAACCCACGGATAATTAATTTCGCCATCTACCGGGGTTTAGCCCCAAAGGATGGGCTGGGTGGAGTTTATAAGCAGGTTAATTTTAGTGGGATGGATTATAAAAATTTCCTAAACGGGAGCAAACCCGTATTGATTAGGATCTAACTCAAACATTGAATATTGATTCAATTATAAATTTTGAATGGAGATTCAACAAATTAGGATGCCATAATTTATTCCGCTGCATTCACAAAATGGAAATCAACCTGTATTTTTTCCCATTTCAAACGAACTATTCCGGTGTTAGGTGTTGCGTCAGGTAATACTTCAAACAACATATTCTCCTGCACTGTTTCAACCATGGTTGGTTTTACATTCACTCTCAATGCATCTTCACTTTGGTCGTATTTAAATGCACCCCATTGTGTTTCGTTCACATTAAAAATAATGGTCCAATCTTCTGTTGTGGGAATAGTGAAAAGTGAATAAGTTCCCTTCGGAAGATTTTGACCTTCAATCACAACGTCCTGAGTAAAGGTTATTGTGGTTGCTTCATTAGCTCCTGTTCTCCATACTTCATCGTATTTAACAAGTTCGCCCCAAATGGTGCGACCTTTAACTAAGGGTGAACTATATACAATGGTGATCGTGTTTGTGCCTATTGTTGCAGTTGCTGTCGCCGGAGGACTAACTCTGTTCTCCTTGTTTTGCATTTCTTCTTTGCGTTTTTCTTTAATGGCTTCCTGAGATGAGTTTCCACAGGAGGAAATAACCATAAACAAAACGATCGCAAATAAATAATTGTAAACTCTTACGGTTCTCATTTTAAATTAATTAGGAGCTGCAAAGGTAAGTATTATTTTTCATAGTTTGATATACCGGTTGATGATGTACAAAGCAATAGCAGCTGCCAAAACTATAAGCACTGTAATCCACCACAACCACATGAGTATACTGAAAATAATTATTGCCAATACAATAAATACGAGAATTATAATTCCTAATTGTATCCAGTCGCCGATATTCATTTGCCCTGAATAGAAAATCTCTATATTTTTTAATGGAAATATTATACTTAAAGATTTACTATTGAGGGCAAAGTTAATTAAATGATTCGGATCAATTGTAGTTTAATTACAACAATCAGTTCCGCAGCCGCAATCTTTCGATTTTTCGCCGTAAACGGTGATGCTGAAAATACCTGTTTTACTTTCTTTAAAATCTTTTAATTGTTGTTCGTTTAAATAATTGGATAATATTTCATCAGGTATTGTGATCGCTTTTTCTTTGTTGATCTCCACCTTTGTAAATCCTGCATTTTTTATCATTGCAAGATAATCATCCTTCTGAATCGCTCCAGACACGCAACCCGCATACATTTCCGCCTCTTTTACGATAGTCTCCGGTAAATTTCCAACTAATACAATATCCGATACACTAAAATGCCCACCGGGTTTTATTATGCGATACATTTCGGTAAATGCTTTTAATTTATCAGGTACTAAATTGAGTACACAATTGCTCACTACAACATCTGCTTTATTATTGCTGATCGGAATTTTTTCAATATCGCCTAAACGAAATTCTACATTTTCCAATTTTAATTTCTGTGCATTTTTTCTTGCAAGATCAATCATGGTTTCCGTCATGTCAATTCCAATTACTCTTCCGTCTTCGCCAACAATAGAACGCGCAATAAATGCATCATTACCCGCACCGCTTCCAAGGTCAACTACGGTATCACCCTTTTTAATTTGAGCGAATTCCGTTGGTAGTCCGCAACCCAAACCCAGGTCGGCATCTGCGAAATATCCTTCCAGTGATGTATAATCATCCGACATAATGGCATAATCAATTGTTGAGCATCCACAACCTGCACCACAGCAGGAAGTTTCGTTTTGTGTTTTCGATTGAGTGGCAATTTCAGAATATTTTTCCTTTACCAGGTCCTTGATATTTTGTTCGTTTTGCATAATAGTTGATTTATATTTTTAATTAAATGTTTTTCATTAATACGATCGCCGATTCTGCACACAATACTTTGTATTCGTGCGTATTTTTTATTGTGTCTGGAATTTTATTTCTTTCCACCTTTGTAAATCCATTTTTTAAAAAGAATTTTTCCGCTGTTTCAGTCAATAAATAAATAGTATTAATATTTTTTGTTTTTGCATGGTCAATTAATGCGGAGTAAATCATCTGACCTATTCCTTCATTACGTTTTCGTTCAGTAACTGCCAGTGAACGCAATAATGCAACATCATCATAAATTTCCAATCCTCCCACTGCAATTATTTTTTCGTAGTTCATCACACATAAAAAATTATTCAGATGTATACCAATATCTTCAAACGGCAAACCAGAATTTTTCAGAAGATGTTGAATTTCCTCCAATTGAACTGTTTCTGCCGGTTTAATTATTAATGTTCCCATTTCAGCAACATTTAATTTCTTTAAATAGTAATTGGAAAAAATTGAGTGCCTTGGAACACGTTTGTGTATCTAGGCAATAACATACCCTCGGACCATCAATTTCCCCTTTTATTAACCCCGCCTTTTTGAGTTCTGCCAGATGTTGTGAAACGGTGGACTGAGAAAGTGGTAGTTCCTCCACTATTTCTCCGCAAACACATTGTCCGTTGGACAGTATTTTGAGGATGGCAATGCGGGCCGGATGCGCCAAAGCCTTTGCTATTGTTGCCAATTGCACCTCGTCTTCCTTAAATTCCAGATGTTTTGAATAAGCCATATCTAATCTTATATCGCAAATATACGATGAAAGGTTTCAAATGGCCAAATTTTTTTGAAGATTTTTTTACAAATGAAGATCTGCAACATATTGTGAAACATGGGATACGCTTCAAGTCTGTTGGTTTCAGTGAATTTTACTTAAATGCCTAGATATAATTTTAAAATCCAAATAACATTATCTACATTTAACATCTCAAAGCACCAAACCCCTGACTTTTGACACATCGCCAATCCTCTCCGGTTTAGGATTTTAATTTTTTTTAAAACTTAAAACCTGTAATTATGAAAAACCAAAATTTTTTGCTTCCATCAAAAAAAGGTACATCGTACAAAAATTTGTAACAAATTTTTGTTGTTTTGTTAATCACTGCATTTACTATGAGTAGAGTATTGGGGAGAGATAAAGAGTTAATTAGAGTTGTTCCTAAAGACACATTAATTTTATTACCCGATAGTGTTTTTGAGGATACTACAGCAATTGATGAATATGCTTTAGGAGATACTCTTTATACTATTCGTGATGGCAAGGATACCCTATTTGTTTTGTATGATGATTCTTTAAGCAATTTAGGAGATACTTTACGTGCCTATGATATTACAAAAGATATTAAAATAAATCTTGGAGGAGCAACGAACACAATTAATCCCGGGCAATTTGGATTTGCAATAGAGGGCATGTTTCGTACCGGGCACATGCCACAAGGAGATACCTATAATCCGCAAGCATGGAACTGGATGAGCGCTCTGTGTCCAAAAACGATTCGGTTTCCAGGCGGCGCATCAGATCGTTTTGTTCATCTATTACCGTACGATAGAGATGGTGATTATATTGAGGATGATGTAAAAGGGTATGGTTACGATATTTATGAAATTATTCGGTTTTATGATATAACGGATGGAGTAATTGATGCAATGGATCCATCGTATAAAGAATCAATTTTACTGGATATGGAAGATAACAATATTTGTAATAACTATGTTGATTGGATGAAATTTCAGACCGATGAGGTGCCCCCAAAAGATTATCTTGTTTATAAACAACAATTTGAAGACCACTATAAAAAGTGGGCTGAAGAGCAGCTTCTGGATCCCGATGATCCAAATGTAAGATATATCGACCAATTCGTCCATCTTATCAATAAAATTCAAAATGATAATCCAGGTCATGTTGTAGATGTGATATTAGATCTGAATATCATGAGTGAAACTGCGTCGCAAAATAAAAAGATCGTCGAATATTTGCGTGACGGAGCTTTATTCGGAGATGGAAATCGTGTAACTGACATAAATGTAGTTGGCGTAGAATTAGGAAACGAAATGTATTTTGATTGGGCAGTTTTAATGATGGGGTTTAATACTTTTAATAATTACTGGAATTATATTAATGGCGCAGATCCCAATACTGCCTGGTCAACATCGTTTTATGATTATATATTTCAAGGAGAAATGGGCACAGACCACGATTATATTCAAACACTTAAAGGGGATCCATTATTTGAATGTAAAATAGGTTTGCCTGCAGATAATTTACCATACAATAGTGGTTTTGCATTTCGTGAAATACCTGATATTATACATACTACAGACTGGAATGCTTCCCTTTCCCATTCTTCAAAATATAATGCAACTATAACTGCCGGTCATATTAACCGATATAAATTTGATGCGATAATACTGCATCCTTATTATGAAGGCGATCTGAATTGGGAAGACCTTATGCTCGATAATCTCTTTCCCAAATATCCGGAAACTTTAGGCGTTTGGCACGCTTGCGAAGACATACTTACCGAAAGTTGGAAATATAGTGAAGAAGATATTCGATTGAAAGATGCCTTCTGGAAATTACTAGGAACTTCACTATTAACTCCTCCCGGCAGTTTTCGTGATCTTATAAAACAAGAATACATTAAATCGTATAATGAACAAAACGAAAGGTTTAGGTTCTATCTTACAACCACAAATAGAAAAGAATTGTGGACCACAGAATGGAATATGAAAGATGCGCACAGTTCTTTGGATCAGGCTCTGGAACAACCTCTTGTAAGCAGTACCACAAATAGTTTTCCGCATGGATTGTTGATACAGGAGTGGTGGTTGAAAAATTTAAAATTGAATTTTAATTCCAATTACAAAGAAAACTTTTTTACCTATTCCACCTTTCATAATTATGGAGGAGGAAGCGCCAATTCACTTACTTACCATGCAGATTATGCAGATTTTGTGGAACATGAACCCGCACTTGATCCAGCTTACTATTCGGGTCAAAACCATTGGCTGAGACGCACAACTTATTTTGTTATGTCCATGTTAAGTGAAATTAATAAAAACGATCTGAAATACCTCTCCTCCAATTTTTTTATGTATGCAAGTAATACCAATGCACAACCAACTGTTTTTATTGATACGGATGAAGATTACCTGTATGTTTATTATACCAATCTGAAAAACGAAACACAAAGTTATATCCTGAATCCGAATAATCTAATTGACCTGTATCCTGAAGCACTGGCATTGTGGTTTGAAAATGCAACACTAACTTATATTGCCGTTGAACAACCGTATTCCAATTCAGGAAGAAGTTCCTTATTTACAATAAATACCTGTTATACTAATGAAAACCCACATCCATTTAAAATACAGGGCCTCACAGAAATAAATATACCTAATGTTCCGGAAGTTACCAGTGGAATGCCAGTTGGAGCGCAATGTGTAACAGTTCCGAGATTGTCAATAGGATATTTTAAAATACCCATTAATTTAATTGATTTAAAATTAACTAACGCTGAAATTGAAAAACTGATAACTATCTACCCCAATCCTGCCGGTGATTATTTTACAATCCGCAGCGAAATGTTTGGATTGATATCCGGCAAGATTACAATAGAAATGTATACCATTACCGGATCTAAAATAGCACAAAAATCAGCAATGGAAAATGAACTTATTGATATATCCGATCTGGCAAACGGTATTTATCTGGTGACAATTAAAGATGAAAAAAATGTTTCCGTAACAAAAAGGTTAATTAAAACCAATTAATTATGAAAACCAATAAATTTAAGATAGCTGACTATGCAAAGATCGCAGCAGTTTTGCTATTTGCAAATACCAAAACAAATGCGGAAGTTATATATACTGATCTTGATCCGGATATTGAATTACTGCTGAATGGTGAAACGGCATTTATCGATTTGGACAGTGATGGCAACTTTGATTTTTTATTTTTTAGAAGCTCCTTAACCTATTATTTTTGGAATGGGTTTTCCTCCACCTTTCGTTTGAGACAGGCAGACTGGGTTAGTCCGTATGGAACCTCGTTAAACGGAATATTAGGAAATTCAGAAACTACTGGTTCTGGCGGGGCGCTTAATATTGCGCCCCCATTAGATTCTGGGTTTGTAGTAAACAGCGAAATGTTTTTTCAACATTCAGTATTTCAAGTTATGTCTTTTGGTTTTTATACTGATCTTGGTTGGTTCAATTATGGATTTGGAACAAAACCTTGGACTACAATTAAATTAGAAAATAAATACCTTGGTGTAAAGTTCATTGACAGTGAAGCATGTTTCCATTATGGTTGGATACGCTGTGAAATAGAAGACTCATGTAAAAGGATGATAATAAAAGACTATGCGTATGAAACGTTGTGTGATTATCCAATCGAAACAGGAAGCAAGGAAAGTTACGTTTCGATAGAGGTGAAAGAAAATACATTAGATGCCAATATTTACAGTTTTGGCAATTCGATATTTGTTAAATTAATTACAGAATTAAATAATGCCGAAATGTATGTTTATAATTTGGATGGGAAAAAAATTTACCATGAAGAATTGCAAAATCAATTTAGTGAAATTAAAGTAAAGGCTCCAAAAGGAATTTATCTTGTTGAAATAATTGCTGAAGAAGGAAGGTTTACAAAAAAGGTATATTTGGAATGAAATTATTTAATCGCAAAAGCCAAATATGAAATCTAGATCATTTACGCTACAAGAATATTCTGGTTTTGCTACTGCTTTTTTATTAATTAATGCAAATTCTAAATCAAACATTCGAAAACTCCTCTATCCTCAACTGCATCTCCTCCCAAACTTCCATTTTTTTAGCATGGCTGTCTTTTAGATTATTGTACTTAGCAAAAACATCAGCAGTATTCGGCAGATTATAAAACTCCGGATTATTCATTTTCTTTTCTATTTCGGTGATCTCTGTTTCGAAGGATGCGATCTCTTTTTCTGTTTTTTCTATATCTTTTTTCAATTTGACAAGTTCGCGCTCCTTGTTTTTTTTGTCTTCGAAATTTTCTTTTGTTGCGGCAACTAAAACTGGAGTTTCTTTTTTCTTAATCGGTTTTTCTACTTTCTCCAATTCCGCTAGGGAAGTTATTTTTTTGGCTTCCAGATAATCGTATATATCGCCTATATGTTCTTTGATGCCTTTATTTTTAAATTCAAAAACGCGATTCGTTATTCCCTTTAAAAAATCTCTGTCGTGGGAAACCACAATTACCGTTCCTTCAAAATTCTTTAATGCATTTTTTAATACATCCTTGCTTCGCATGTCGAGGTGATTGGTAGGCTCATCCAGAATTAATAAATTGTATGGCTCCAATAATAATTTACACATGGCGAGTCGCGATTTTTCTCCTCCCGATAAAACCTTCACTTTTTTGAAGGAGGCTTCTCCGCCAAATAAAAATGCTCCAAGCAAAGTTCTGATATGCGAACGCATTTCGCCGGCAGCCACTTTATCAATGGTATCAAATACTGTATCATCACCACTTAATGTTTCCGCCTGATTTTGTGCATAATACCCAAGATTAACATTATGTCCCAGTTCCATCTCCCCACTATATTTTTCCAAGCCGGCAATTATTTTCGATAAGGTTGATTTACCTTCCCCGTTCTTCCCTACAAATGCAATTTTATCTCCGCGGTGAATTTCAAAATCTATTTTATCGAGAATTAATTTTACATCATAAGTTTTAGAAAGATGTTTTCCTGTTACAACCGTTTTTCCGGAGCGCTGTGGTTTTGGAAAATAAAAGTGAATGGTTGCAGTTTCTTCATCATCCACTTCTATCTCTTCAATTTTATCTAATTTTTTTATAAGCGATTGTGCAAATTTTGCTTTATTTGCTTTTGCCCTGAATTTATCGATCAGTTTTTCAGTATGCTCAATATATTTTTCCTGATTTTTTTGCGCAGCTTTTTGCTGATCAATTCTTTCTTTTCTCAACTCTACGAACTGCGAATAATTTGCAGGATAATCGTATATTTTTTTACTTACGATCTCAATTGTTCTCCGTGTAACATTATCTAAAAATGTTCTGTCGTGGGAAACAATAATAATTGCTCCGGGATATGTTTCCAGATATTCCTCCAGCCATTGAATACTTTCAATATCCAAATGATTGGTAGGCTCATCCAATAAAACCAATTCGGGTTTGCTCAACAGAATTTTTGCCAATTCAATACGCATTTGCCAACCACCGCTGAAAGTTTCCACCGGCATATTAAAATCCTCGCGCATAAATCCCAATCCCATCAAAACCAATTCAATTTGTTTTTCGATGGTTGCAACATTTATGATCTCCAAACGATGCGAAACTTCCTGAATCTCATTTATCAGATCGTGGTAAGAATCACTTTCATAATCGGTGCGCACGGTAAGTTCATGTTCTATCTGATGCATACGCGCATCCAATTGCAATGCTTCATTAAAGGCAGACTGTGTTTCTTCAAACACAGTTTTACCCTTCATTTTGCTCAGATCCTGGTGCAAATAACCTATAAGGCTATCTTTTGGAAGAATTACCTGGCCACTATCGGGTTTTTGCAAGCCACTCAATATTTTTAAAAGTGTAGATTTTCCGGCCCCGTTTTTCCCCACCAAACCTACTCTGTCGTTCTCTTTTAAAGCGAATGTAACCTCCTCAAATAAAAACTCACCACTGAAATGGATCGATAAATTTTGCACTGCTATCATGGTGCAAAGGTAAGGAGTATAACCTTTATATCGTTAAAGTATCTAAAACACAGGCTTTTTTATTGTTTTACGAAAGGATAATGCACGGGATCCTTTCCCGGAAATATCAAGGTTGCAGTATAGGAACCGTCAGCGAGATTTTCCACGGGCAGCGACAAATATCCAGATCCGGAGTAAATCATTTGTTCAGAAAAAACTACATGTCCCATAGAATTTATAATAGTTACATAAACTCCCTCCCCTGACAATAAATTTTTCATGGTAAATAAAATACTCCCGGTGGTTGGGTTTGGAAAAGGGTCATCAATAATTTCAGAAACCTCCACCGAAATAGCATCCGAATAATTAATGCTGCCATCGATATCTACTTGTCGAAGCCGATAATAATCCACACCCGGAACAGGAGTTTCATCAATAGCGGAATAATTGGTTTCCTTTTGTTCTTGACCTTGTGCCTGAACCGTTTCAATGGAAATAAATTCGCCGTCTGTATTGCGTTCCACAACAAAATAATCGTTATTAATTTCCGATTCTGTTGACCATTCCAGAATCACAATCCCGTTTTTAAATTCGCCGTCAAAACTTGTAAGTGTTATGGGCAACAAACAATTATCTGCTATTAGTGTAAATGTTGCTGTTCGTGTAACATTGCAGGCATCGGTAACAAGACAGGTATAAACAAAGGTGCCGTTCACACAAGAAAAAACTGTGGTATCAGAACCCGTTCCACCGCCGGTCCATAAATAAGTATACGGCGGTACACCGTAAAGTGGATTTGGGTCCAACACAAAATCATCACAACAAAAAGCATCATTATAGGTAATTGACCCGCTTCCGTCAACTACATCACCAAGGGTTTCAAGATTATGCCCTGTGAGTGTTATTGACCAGGTATTTGCATTCATACGTTGGCAAGGAACAGCAGCGCCAACCGGGCAATCGCCATTTGCGTTACAATAACAATAACTCGCACGCATTTGAAATGGAATTGAACCTGAACATTTTGGAGTGAGACAGGAAACCAGCGCAAAAAGGTCATAATTAACTGCAGTGCAGGTTCCAATTCCGGCAAATGGCCAACAACTCCAGAATAAAGGAGCCGGCGGAGAAAACACATCGCAGGAATCTGACCACATTCTGAAACCGGCATCTGCCATCCAGCAAGCACCAACACAAGTTCCGGCAACAGTTATTGCCTGCGAGGAAAACGTACCTGCGGTGAGGGTGCAATTTGGTGGTAATATCACATCTAATGTGTATGAGCAATAGGTTGCAGCTCCGCACCATTCACCATTGTATTTGAATTTAATAACAGAACCATACATGGCAGTAGAAGTTACCAAGGGGTCTATAACAACCGGATACACAAGTTCGGGTTCGTTAAGCCAATTTCCTGAAATTAAAATTGTAAGATTTTTTGAAATGGAGTCATATATATATTCAGGACTATATTCATGAATTCCAATGGAGTCGCGACTTGTTAAGGTCACGTATTTACTGTCGTAGGCAATAGCCCTTCCAATTTCAAACCCATATAATTCTGCTTCTGTGGAAGCCGAATTAATTGTTCCTATCCATCCTTTTTCCCCAAACCACCCGGTTCCGTAGCCGACAGCAAAATTTTCCGGTAGAATTATTTGATCTGTAATTGCGAGATATCCATCAGTGATTCCCAAAGGGTTTTTAATGATAAAATTTGTTTTGATCATATTAAGATCAAAGGTTATTTCCATATCCATTTCGGGCCAAACATCCTTTACATATATACCATGATCACCTATGGTATAATTCGACCAATTTGCACTTCCAATAATAATTGTGTCACCACCCGGTAATAAATGTTTCAACTTTAATGCATTATTAAAAGCGAAACGCTCGCCATTCACAATAAAAGCTGTTTGATTTACATTGAGATCCACTAACGTAGGGGTTGCCTGATTTTTTGCAATATAAAGGTTGGCGGAATCTTGCTGAAGCCGGCGGTCAAAAGAAATAAACCGACCCATTTCATCCATATAATGAATTGCATCGAAAGCGGTTTGTTTGTAAAAGGTATTTCCGTTAGTTCCGCTTCTTACAAAATATCTGGAATCCGGTGTTCTTCTGTCAATCAGTTCCACACAATCATAACAGGGTGTATTTTCAGGCAATATTCCGAATTCGGGATGAGTATAAACGGAGGAGTCAGAGAGATCTAATAGCTCCTGCGTAATGTTAGGGGTTCTGGGGTCGAAGGAGTAAAGGTTAGGCTCCCACACCTCCATACTTTGTCCGAAAATATTTCTTGAGGAGATTAGAAATAGGTTCAAAAACAGTACTATCCCCAAAAGGCCGATAGTGTTGTGGTTTTTCATAAATAATAGGTAGCACAAGGGTTTAATAATCCTATAGATCGCTATTTTTACATAAAATTAATTTTTTATGTCACAAATTCAAAGGGAAACCATTAAATTTTTACAGTTATTAGATAAAAACAACAACAAACCCTGGTTTGAGCAGCACAGACCTGAGTTTGAGGCTGCAAAAGCCAATTTTTTAGACTTTAATACCGAGTTGATATCCAAAATGCAAAAAATGGATAATTCGCTTCATGGATTGGATCCCAAAAAAACAGTATTCAGGATCAACAGGGATGTGCGATTTTCGAAGGATAAAAGTCCCTATAAAAATAATATGGGTACTGCCATGAGTAAAGGCGGAAAAAATATGATGACCGCAGGTTATTACTTTCATTTACAACCCGGAAATAAATCTTTTGCAGCAATTGGATCCTATATGCCGGCACCGGATATTTTACAAAATATAAGGCAAGAAATTGATTATGATCTTGCAGCATTTAAAAAAATAATTCAGGCAGCATCCTTCAAAAAATATTTTGATGGATTTGATGATATCGAAAGATTAAAAACAGTGCCGAAAGGATATACAGCAGATAATCCGGCAATTGAATATTTAAAGAACAGGAGTTTTGTTGTGTCAAAATATTATACCGATAAAGAAATTCTATCGGCTGATTTTATATCTGAATTACTTAAATGTTATAAAGCAGCCTACCCATTGGTTTTATTTTTACACAGAGCAGAAAAGTGATTAAACTCCTATTTTAATAATAAAAAAATCATTACTTTCATCCTCGAAATGCGCAGTCTCCTTCTTTTAATAATTATTAGCTTTTTATTCAGTGTCAATTTTGCACAAAGTATTATTGCATATCCTGATACAATAATTTGCAGCGCTGAACCGGTATGGTTATATGCAACGGTTGACGGAAGTTATGGAACAGAAGAATATACCTACGAATCGCTGCCCTTTGCACCTGAACCGATTTCAGGGTCGGTGCATAATATGGTTGATGATACACATGTAGGACCTTTTTCAATAGGATTTGATTTTTGTTTTTTCGGAGAGATCTACACGCAGTTTTATATTGCATCCAATGGATGGATCAGTTTTTTAAACCCTTCGGGAGCAATGGATGTGAACTGGACACCCGATGGTCCGATACCGGATGCAGCAGCAGGTGTGCCAAAAGCGGCAATTTTTAGCCCCTGGACAGACTGGCATTCAGGATTATGCACAAATTGTATATTTCATGAGGTGGTTGGGACTGCCCCCAACAGAAAATTGATTGTGAGTTGGGAAGATGTACCATTATTTTCCTGCACAGGATTTGAAGGCACCTTTCAGATCGTTTTACACGAAACAACGAATCAAATTGAAAATCATTTAACCTCTGTGGATGTTTGTCCGGGTTGGGATCTTGGAATTGCAACGCAGGGTATTTTGAATGAAGATGGAACACAGGGTTATGCCATAGCCGGCAGAAATGCTACCAACTGGTCTGCAACAAATGAAACCTGGGTATGGTTGCCAAGTGCCATAACATGGTATGAAACTGCAACTGGTACCGAGATCGGAACGGGAGATAGCATAGAAGTTTCACCTGCAGCCACCACTACTTACACAGCGGAGGTATTATTATGCGACGGAACAACACTCTCGGATGATGTGACCGTTACGATAGTTACTCCCTACGATGTTACTGTTGATGTTCAAAATATTACCTGTAACGGCGATGCCAATGCATGGATAGATGTGGATGTAACAGGAAATGTTAATCCTATTACCTATTCGTGGTCTACCGGCGATACTACCGACAGTATATATGGTCTTGAACCCGGTGTTTACACAATTACCATTCAGGAGGTGGATGGATGTGCTTATTTTGAGGAGATCATTATCACAGAACCACCGTTGTTAACCCTTGATACTATATTAACTGGTGATATTACTTGTTTTGGAGGTAATGATGGTGTTGTTGAGCTGGATCCAACTGGCGGGGTTGCTCCTTATTTGTTTAGTTTCGATGGAGTAAGCTGGCAAACCGACAGCAATTTTACAACCATGTATGCAGGAGTATACACTTTTTATGTTAAGGATGCTTTTGGCTGCACGGTCACTTTCAGCACCGTAGTTCTCGACCAACCGGCTCCAATTATTGTTGATGCAGGCTCTAACCACACTGTGGCTTATGGGAGCTCGGTAGTTCTGGAAGCTACCTCGCCCTCCGATCCTATAACTTCAATTGAATGGTCGCCAACTGACGGGTTGAGTTGCACCGACTGCATGCAACCTGTAGCTTCACCAACCTTCAATACTACTTATTATATTACTATTACCGACGAAAACGGATGCACAGCAACTGATTCGGTAATTGTTTGGGTGGATATTGATTTTAATGTACCAAATGCTTTTACTCCAAATGGAGATGGGTTAAACGACCTGTTTAATATACAAACGGAACTCCTTATTTCTTACAGTATCACTATTTATAACCGTTGGGGTTCTGTTATATTCGCTTCAAATGATATAAGAATAGGCTGGGATGGCAATTTTCAGGGTAAACCACAGGAGATCGGGGTTTACATGTATGAGATCAAGTCCGTTTCCACCCTTAATTTGCCCATCTCAAAAACGGGTACCATAACACTTTTGCGTTAGTTTGTGCATAATGCGGACCCATTTGATGCACTTGATAATTAATTGGTTGCATGGGTGCAAAATTTTTTTTAATTTTTTTTTGGTTTTCTCATTTTTAACCATAGCTTTGTTTCAATTAATTGCGAGAGTAAGAGGCAATGGTTTTTTTTAATAAGTTAAAATCATGGTCTGATTAACTAAAAATAGGTAAAGAATGCCTTTATTTTTAAAATTTCGCAAAAAAAATTGACAAAATTGCAACTCCGATTTGCATAAGAACAATAGGGGTTATAGTTTTGCCGTCATATTAGATTATTTTATACATTATAGAATTTAAAATATTATTAACTTTAATTAATACGTCATGATTAGTAGAAAACTCACGTTAGTGGTATTGTTGCTGGTTGGCATCATTACCTTTGGCCAAAGCCAAAATTCTCCATTTCCTCCAAAACCTGCCAACAAATGGCAAATTGGATTGAATCTTGGAGTTCCCCAGATTCTGGGTGATATTAAATCTGAACCTTTTGGTGGTAACCACACTCCTGCTTTTGGTGTTGGTTTAAACGTTCGTAAAAGTTTAGGCTACCTTTTATCTATGCGTTTGCATGGTATGTATGGTAATGCTTACGGACAGGATTTCATCCAGGGTTCTTATGCGTTTAACAAAACACTCAATGGTGCTTTTGCAAACAGCACGAATGAGAATTACTCAACAGGTGCCGATTATACCGGTAACGTTTGGGTACCAAACTATAAAACTCAAATGGGCCACGGATCATTGGATCTGATGGTTAACATAAACAATCTTAACTTCCACACAGCATCTTCTAAATTCTTAGTATATGCATTTGTTGGAGTAGGTGGTTTCATATTTAATACGAAGATGGATGCGTTGAATGGTGATACACCATATGACTACGCAGCTATTCTTGGAGCTTTCGGTTCTCAGAACACATCAGAAAAAGAGCGTATCGATGCGATACATGCTGTATTGGATGGTGAATATGAAACGCAAGCTGAAATTGCGACACCTGCAGCACGTGAAGAAGGTGAAGTAAGAGGAACATGGGTACGTAACCCAAGTATCTCCGGTGGTTTCGGTATGTCTTACAGAATCGGAGCAAACATGGAGATCGGTTTAGAACACAGAGCTTCTCATTACTTCGACGACTTAGCAGATGGTCAGCGTTGGGAATTGGATGGTGACTACACAGATCACTATGACATGTTCCAATACACTAACCTTACCTTCGGTATCAACTTAGGTAAAGCAGATGCAGTAGATCCACTTTGGGAAATGAACCCTCTTGCATACTTATATGAGGAAATTGCTAAAATTGATGTTGATGAATTATTAAAAGATTCTGACAACGACGGTGTTCTTGATCGTTTAGATAAAGAACCAAATACTGCAGAAGGAACTCCGGTTGATACACATGGTGTTAGCTTGGATTCAGATAAAGATGGTTGCCCGGATTCAGAAGATCCTGAACCATATTCATCTCCGGTTCTTCCTATGGAAAATTGCCAGAACGTTCACGTAACAATGACTGAAGTAAAAGCTTATGTTGACAAAGCAATTGCTGACATAGGACCTGGTAAAGGTGGTGCGAGCGATTGGATCTTACCTTACATATTCTTCGACTTAAATAAATATGAAATCCGTCCGGATGCAGTACCTACCTTAAATCAGGTTGCTGAGATCATGAACAGATATACAAAATTAGAAGTAGAAGTTGTTGGTCACACTGATACTCAAGGTAGTGAATCAATGAATATGAAATTATCTGAAAATCGTTCTAAATCAGCTATCGCTTACCTTACTAAAAAAGGTGTATCTGAAAGCAGAATGAAAATCGTTTATAAAGGTGAAGGATCTGTTATCATCGAAAATGCTAATACTCCTGACGAACACCAAATGAATCGTCGTGTGGAATTCCACATCATTAAGAATTAATACTGATATATACATATAATCATGACAGCCAAAGGGGTGGAGTTAAATCCACCCCTTTTTTTTATCACAGAGTGGACAAGGGATCGCGGATTTTGGATCGCGGATTTAAGGGGGATTTCGCGGATTGCGCGGATTTTGGTTTTGGATCGCGGATTTTATGGGGATTTCGCGGATTGCGCGGATTTTGGGTTGTTGAAGTAATTATTTAGTTTTATATGGATTTAGATAATGTTTAGAATATTAATCATATCTGTAGTATTTTTTGTTTGTACTTCTGTTAATGGGCAGAATCAAAATGGGGAGGAGAAAAAAATTCCGCATTTGTATTTTCCTTATGAGCAGGTGGAGAAAAATTCGGTGCAGGATAGATCTGCTTCAAATATTATGGATACCGACAATGATGGTGTGCTTGATGAATTTGATAAGGAAATAAATTCTCCTCTAGGTTTTCCTGTTGATGTGTTTGGTGTTTCGATGGATAGTGATAAGGATGGTTGTTTGGATGCTGAGGATCCGGAACCTTTGTCGTCACAGGTTTTGCCTATCGAGAATTGTGTAACCGTTATTCAAACTATTTGTGGTTATAAATGCGGGGGGAGCTCGGGATTTGCCGATTTGTGCATTCCGACTTTGTTTTTTGAAAAAAGTTCTGTGGATATTGCTGAAGAATCTGTTATTAATTTAAGATCAGTTTTTGAACTAATGGATAGATATCCAAAATTAAAAATGGCAATTATTGGTAATTCAACCGTCTATTCTGATGAAGTTATAACATTAGAAAGAATAAAATTTGTAACGCAATATTTATTAGACAAAGGGATATCGGAAGAGCGGTTGATTATAATGCAAAATAAATATAAAGTAAAAAATTCTACTACCGATATGTTGGATTCTAATGTAGCCTTTAATGTAATTCAATAACTACTGCGAGTTCGCCCGAATAATATTTTTCATTCTTCTTTTAATCTGCATTTCGTAAATAAAATATCCGATCACAATTACATATTCCAACACGATCAGATAATAATTCTCCAGGTAAGCTGGTGTGATATAAGTAATGTAGGAAAGATAAATTAAAAACGACCATATAATGGCATATCTGTAAGGGGAAAAAACAGATAAAATAATAAGGGGTGATAAATACCAGGGGTGAATGGTGGTTGCAAATAAACAATAAAGGGAAAATGTAAGGAGCAAGGCGGATAAGAAATATTGTTTTTTATAAAATATGCTTAATGCTGTAATTGTTAAAATGGTTATAATCGGCAATAATTTGCGCATCAACAAAAAGGTATCATAATGTTCATCCTTTCCAATTAAGAATCGGAATAGATAATAACTGCTCGCATTAAATTCGAATTGCTGGAAATAGAGATTTAAACTTCCAACAATATTTTTATATTGAAGGAACATCGGGAGCAATATTATTAATGCAGTAGCTCCGCTTATTAAACAAAATTGTATGGTTCTCCTGCATCCAATAAACTTAAAGAAAAGCGGCAATAACATAACAGGCCAAAGTTTTGAGCCGATTGCAAACCCAAAAACAATAGCCGAAAAAATATCTTGCTGTTTTAAAAGAAAATAAATGGACAATACGAGAAAAAATACCATTATGGCCTCAAAATGCATGTTGCCGGTAAGCTCCAGAATTATCAATGGGTTTAAGGTATAGATCAGCTGATATTTGACAGGCATTTTAAGTTGCACCAATAATTTTGGCAACAATAAAATGGTGCCGACCTCAAACATAAAAATGAAAAATTTTAACAATACAATATTTACATATTCATTATTAAAAGATAAAAATGCTGCACTGGAAAAAAGGAATTGGCAAACAGGAGGATAGATGGTAAAATATTGTTTTGAATTGAGCTCATCAAATAAATGAGTATCAACAACATTTGTAAGGTTTGTGTGATGAACATTATCAAGCGCTATCTGTTCGGGAGAAAATGCGTAGGGATTTATTCCATTTAATAACAGCTTACCATCCCAAATAAACCGATAAAAATCGTCGGTGAGATTAGGTACATTGAATAATAAAACGAAACGCAGGAATAGTCCCAGATATCTTCCTTCCTTTACCAGATCTTCATTATCTGCATATTTGAGCAATACAATATATAATCCGAAGGCAGCGCTGTAGAGTACAAATAATTGCAAAAAATTTTCACGGGCAGTAAAATACCCGATCGATATAAAAACAGCGATCATCAACAAATACACAGCAAATCTCCAGGTGCCGGTAATTGCTGTTTTGATCATTGTTACGAGTTATACCTGGAATGTTTAAGCGAAAAGTAAAAAATTAATGCAAAACCGGTAAATGCAAGTATGTGGAAAGGCAATAAACCATAGTCCTCATAATAGAATGCCATGATGATCCCCATTAAAAAATACATGCTGAATAACCCTTCCAGATAAGTGATAGGACTAATTTTAGTTGCAGCATATTTTTTGTTCTTCCAAATATCTTTACCGTTGATAATATTAAACTTAGGTGTGCGCACAAACGCTGTTTTCTGACCTATCCAGCCTCTGAATACCGCCCAGGCATTGTGGAGGCTCATTCCCATTGTAATGGCAAGGAAGATAGGGAAACGCGTAATATAGATATGTAAAGTTTTACGCATTGTTTTTTCGCGCTGCATGGTGGAGATATAATAGGCATATGCAATTGCCAATGATCCCAACAAGAAAATACTCGCGTATTTAAAATAGTTAAAATCGATGTAATGGTTTTTAATGAACAACAACGGAACACTTAAAATTGCTGTTATTAAAATAAAGATATAATTCGTGGTATTAAATAAATGTGCAATGGCATGTAATTTAATTCTCAACGGAAGTTCAGAATTCATAACACTGCGGCCAATTTTTTTAGCTGTTTCAGCACCACCTTTGTTCCAACGGAATTGTTGCGATTTAAGTGCATTCATATCGGTAGGTAATTCTGCAGGAGCGGTAACATTTTCCACATACTTGAATTTCCATCCTTTTAACTGAGCGCGGTAACTTAGATCAAGGTCTTCGGTAAGAGTATCGGCTTTCCATCCTCCTGCATCTTCAATACATTGTTTGCGCCATACACCGGCGGTTCCATTAAAATTGATAAAATAACCGGCTGCATTTCTTCCCTGTTGTTCAATGGTGAAATGCATATCCAATGCAAATGCCTGCATTTTGGTTAAAATGGAATAGTCTTTATTTAAATGTTCCCATTTAGCCTGCACCACTCCAATTTTATTATCCTCTAAAAAATAAGGAATGGTTTTTTTAAGAAAATCGGGATAAGGTGTAAAGTCAGCATCAAAAATTGCAATGTATTCTCCTTTGGCGATCTTTAATCCGTATTCCAAAGCGCCGGCTTTAAAACCTTTGCGTTCGGGGCGTTTTATTTGAACGATATCGATACCGAGGTTTTGATAATATTCTACTTTTCGAAGTGCTATTTCAAAACTTTCGTCGGTAGAGTCGTCGAGTAGTTGAATCTCTAACTTATTTTTTGGATAATCGAAGGCTGCAATGGCATCAATCAGACGTTCAACAACGTAGAGTTCATTATAAACCGGAAGTTGAACAGTTACAAGCGGATATTCCTCTTCAGGAATTTCAAACTTTGCATCTTCTTTTTGCAAGGTGCGCTTGAATTTTATGTAATGGATGGCCAAACTCAATTGCATTATGCAATAAAAGAAAAGCAGGGTAATCGCGATGGTATATATTACTATTATAGAGATTGACATGTCAATCGTTTGGTTCAAAAATATTTAAAAATGGTAGTGATGATTTTATATCCTGCCATTACTGTTCCTTTAAGGGTTCCGGTGATCTTCGATTTTCCGATGCGTGGCCGATAATCCACTGCCACTTCTACAAAGGTCAGCTTTTTTTTGGCAGCCTTTATTTGCATTTCCACAGTCCAGCCGTAATTAGTGTCCACCATTTGCAATTCCAGCAATCGCTGCCATTTTATTGCCCTGAATGGACCCAGATCACTGAATTTAGCTCCGAAAAACATTTTAATGAGAGAAGTTGCCAACCAGTTCCCAAAAATTTGTTGTGGTGCCATGGACCCTTTTATCCTTTTTCCTTTTGCTCTGCTGCCAATTACCATGTCGATATTCTGTTCGATAATGGGTTGAACAAGCAATTGCATTTGTTCGGGATAATCGGAATAATCTCCGTCAATGAACACAATAATATCGGGTTGCTCTTCTTTTGGCTTGTTTTTGATATAGTTAATACCTTTTAAACAAGCCGACCCGTAACCCTTTCTTTCTTCTAATAGAACAGTAGCGCCCTTTTGGTGTGCAATTTCAGCGGTGTTGTCGGTTGACCCGTTATTCACTACTATTACTTCTTTCACCAGATTTGCAGGAATATCCTGTAAAACATGACCTATAGAACCACTTTCATTAAAAACCGGAATGATGACATTGATTTTTTGCATGGTTATAGCCTGTCCCCCTTCCTCAAAAAGTGCACAAAGTTACGTGAAATGTAAAAGATATTTAAATAATGTTAAGAAAGAATTTTCAAATCGTCGCTGCTGAATAAAATTTGTGTGCGATTGGCGTTATCGGGACCATTCTCAAGCTTCAAAACTCCTCTCGGACAAACGGCAGCGCACACTCCGCAACCAACGCAACTTGCGCGTACTATGTTTTGTCCGCGTTGGGCATAAGCGCGCACATCAATTCCCATTTCGCAATAAGTGCTGCAATTTCCGCAGGATATGCACTGTGCGCCGTTTGTAGTGATGCGGAAACGCGATTTGAAGCGCTGAATAATTCCCATATAAGCTGCCATAGGACAACCAAAACGGCACCAAACCCTGCTTCCCATGATGGGGTAAAATCCAACTCCTACAACTCCGCTGAATACCATGCCGATGACAAAACTGTATCCTTTTGCAATCGGAGCGGCGCTACTTCCCAATAATTGATTTTTGAAACCATTATCCACCAATAATAATACGGTTATGATAATTATGGCTGCCAAAACGGAGTGTATCATCCATCTTTCAATTTTCCATGCCTTCAGACTTTTATCTGAAAGATGGCGAAAAGGGTCTCCCGCAGTTTCTGCCAATCCACCACATCCACATACCCAACTACAATACCAGCGTTTTCCAAAAAAATAGGTGAGGATTGGTGTTACAACAAAAGAAAGTACTAATCCCCAAAAAATAAAAAAAGTACCAAATGCGCCTTGCGTTTGAAAATAACTGAGGGTGGATGGAAATATTGCGTCGTAATCCAAAGGCCAGAAATAGGTGAGATAAGGTTCGTAGTTATATAACGATTTCATGACTGCCGGTAATAACCATGCTAAACCAAGTTGAAAGAACATTACCGAAATTGTTCTTATGATCTGATAATTATTGTGTCTGTATTTATAAATAAATTTAAATCCCATAACCAAAACAGCGATGGTATAAAAGGAACCATATACAAACCACTGATCAGAAGGAGCATTTCGAATAGCTTCACTCAAAGGATTGAACATATTGATCAAACCGCCTAAAAGATCTACTCCAAAAACTTTTTGCCAATGATCTTTCCAATATAAACACACATAAAATCCGGTAATTATAATTCCCGACATCCACGCAAGAGCTCCTCTCGATGACATGGAAGTGAACATGGTTCGATTATTTTTTATTCCTGCAGGAAGATTTCCATAGGAACCTAAAGTATAAATTATAGTACCTGCAAATAAACAAACGATGGTAACCAATAAAAAAATAAGCGGTTGCTCATTTCCTACGCCTGCCCATGCAAGAAATATTGCGAGTATTCCCAATGCAGTAACGGACAATCCGACTTTTTGCATACCATTAAAGTTTGCAGGATGGGGATTGGAGAGGGACATGGATATGTTTGAGTCAGCCATTTGTTAATTTGTTAGTTTGTTAATTTGATAATTGATTGTCTGCATTGTACTTTGTTCTTCGCATTATACTTTGTTCTTCACATTTAACTTTTCTCACCTTCCATTTTTTAATTTAACTGCCATGAATGCAAGAATTTTTTTATTCGTGCATTCGTGGCAACCCTTTTTTATTTAAATATCATTTGCATCAAACTCTTTTTTGATTTTAAAATTATTTGCTTTTTGGGATTACGAGTATTCCATGCATGTATAATTTCCTCTTCAAATTGCGCGTAAAATTCAGGATCAAAATTTGCGGCTTTAAGATGAGTGAGAACGTATTCTACTGTTCTTTTTTCTTGCAGCCAGGTATTAAATAGTTCGTGGCGTAATCTAATTCCGAAATTATTGATACCGATAAAAAGATGATCTTCTTTTTTGTAAACGAGATGTATACATTTTTTTGAATCCGGGTGTTCCCAATAAAATTCTTCTTCTCCTTCGCGCAATTTATTTAATACCGTTCCATAGGTTTGATATTCAATGTCTAAAAATTTTGCGGAATTAAACCAATAACCGGGATTGTAATTTGTTTCCACACCGATCATATTTAATGCTGCACATTCACCCTGAATTTTGCCGGTGTACCACACTTGTTCCACAGTTTTTCTATCCGGCAGTGCCTCCTGAAACTGAGCGCAATCGCCCGCTGCGTATACATCCTGTGTGTTTGTTTGCATTTGGGAGTTGATTATAACGCCTCTGTCGCATTTAATACCACTCTCATTTAAAAACGTTATATTGGGAGAAACTCCGGCGGTTAATCCAACCACTTCGCATTTAATTTCTTCTCCCTTATCCGTAATTACACTTTTAACTCTGCCATTGCTGTCGCCGATAATTTCTTTCATAGAAGTATTTAATCGCAGATCGAATCCATATTCGCGGATATGTTTTGATATCATGGTTGATTCCTGTTCGGGGAGAACATTATTCCAATAATTACTTTCCCGCACTAAAATGGTAACAGGATAATGACGCGAGTGCAGCATTTCTGCCATTTCAATTCCGATCAATCCTCCGCCAACAATTACCGCGCGGGTAATTCCGTTTTTCGTATTTTCTTCCAGCGCCAAAAGATCCTGGTATGAGTACATTCCCTGCACACCTTTAAGGTCTTGTCCGGGCCAGCCAAATTTATTTGATTTTGCACCCGTAGCAATTAATAATTTATCGTAAGCAAGTGGTTTTCCTTTTTCAAATTCCACATTTTTATTTTCGACATCAATATTTTTAACCCAGGCTTTTTTGAGTTTAATTCTATTCTTTTCCCAAAACCAATTTTCGTAAGGTTGAGTATGTTCAAATTTCATGTGACCCATATACACATACATGAGTGCTGTTCTGCTAAAAAAATAATCGGTTTCGCCCGAGATCACCGTAATTTCATGATCCGAATTTTTCCGGATGGTTCTCGCCGCAGTAATGCCCGTGATGCCGTTTCCTATGATTACGATATGCATGCCTAAAACTAATTTGATTAAAGGTATTGTGAAAATAGGAAGATTATGGGAAAAGTTCAGGGGATTTGTGAAAGTTTGGTAAATGGGGAGGAGAGGAGTTTGATATGTAATAAATTATAGGGTAGCTTTGAAAAGCAAAACTTCCTAGTTTCTGCTAATAAGAAGGGATTGGGGAAGTTTTGTGAGAAAAACTTTTCCATTTAATTAGTTATGCCTAATGCTAAAATGACGACACAATTAGAAAATCCACCGTCATCAGGACAATACGAGGAAGTATTTTTCGACCTTCAAGAACCTTGGCGTGGACAAAATTGGCATTTTGTATTATTTACTACGACAGAAGGACAAGAATGGTGTGGACACTTTAGAGAAAAGCAAAGCAATAATTTTCTTGTTGCAGAATTACTTAACAACAATATTGCGCTTATTGTATCAGGTGGACACGGCTACATTGTTGACGTTGATAAAAGAAAGAAAGTAAAAGATATTGACAGTTCACATATTATTTCAATTAAAGCTGACGATTTATCATCCTCTTTTTATGTTGCGACTTATTGGGACATAACTAAAATTGATAAAGAGTTGAATGAAGTTGGTCTAATATTGCCATTTGAGGCAGACGGAATATATTTAATTGAAATTAATAATAGAAAATTAGAAATCGAGATTGAAGAAATCCGGGCAGACATGAAGAGAAATAATGAGTATTTTATTGACCTAAATGATGGAACAATCAAAAAGCACTAGGCATAACAGCACATTTCCAATTAGCGGGGTTTCGTGCTCTGCAGACAATTTTGTAGTTAATGAGAGTATAGTTCTCTGCGGCAACAAATGAAGTAAAAAACCCGCCCATCGCAAATCTGCAAAACGTTATACAACTTTCCATATTCTCAAATCTACTTTGTTTTAACATCCTCCACATTTTAAACGTCCTTACATTTTTATAAACGTAGCACTCTTTTCTACCCCATTTACAGTATAACTAACCAAATAAACCCCAGCCCTCAAAAAACGCACATCTAATTGCCAGGTATTTAAATTTTGTTGAACTGGTGTCATCGACCAAACTTGTCCAAGCATATTAGAAATGATACAATTTGTAATTGTTTCTGTTTTATCTGAAAAGGATAAATTGAGTTCATCTCTGGTAGGAATCGGGTAAATTGATGATTCAGAATAAACCATTAAAAGGGAGTCGGGTATAATATAGGTATCACTAAAATCATATGGAAACTTTGTGAGAAAATACCCTTGTCTTCCTCCGTCGGTTATCAGCGTTTCTTCACCTAATACCATACCGTCATAATATTCACCGAATGCATAAATGCTGCTGTCAAAAACAGCTAAAATGCGTAAATCACCGTTCGAATAACATGGTGAAGTAAATGGACAAGATGCCCTGCCAAATTGTTGAAGTTCAAAATTAAAATCATATCGTCCCAATGCTGCATTTCGCCATTTAGTTTCTTCCGTATAAATATGACCCGGTACATAAATGTTTTGATCTTGCACAACAAGTTCTGAATATAAAAAAATAGAATCTTTACTGAACATATAATTCACAGGATTTCCATCTGCATCAATTTGCAGAACAATATATGGCTTATCAATGGCTGGCATCATATCGGGGAGAATAATGATGGTGCTGTCTTTGATAAAAACTGTGTCTCCCTCATAAAATAATCCTATAGTAAAAATATTGCCTTCATCATCAACTGTGAGTGTGTGAAAAAATTGAGTTTTTTTGCCATTTATTGTGCAGTCCCAAATTGCAACACCATTTGAATCATATTTTATTAATACCCCATCCGGATCAAAATATTGAATTGTATCTATAAAAACTTCAAAAGAATCTTCTGCTATCTCGAATGAATCAATATACACTTCCGTATAAGTATGCGGCAAATAAGTTTTGCCATTTAGGTACAGCGTGTCTTCATAAATATATGTCACAAAGGTGTTCCCTTCATTATCTGCTGCAATATGCGGCATATAAGAGGGATAGGTATTTGAGTAATATGGATTAGTATATGGTCCAGGTTGTTCAATTAAATAATTTAATGTAAAGTTATCTTTACATTGAAAAATAAAATTTCCTGTATTAACAGTTTGCCCAAATAATTCTCCGTTTGTACCATAGTTTTCTGCAACGCCATTGATCTCATCATTCGGCCCAATTGCAATATCCCAGATATAAATACTGTCGATTTGTGAAAAACTGACTGACTCACCTGCAGTATCAATCTTATGTAAAAATCCAATGGAAACATCATCCGTAAAATCTGAAAGGTAAAAACCATCAAATAAAATAACTCCAGCCGAAATTCCATAAACAACGAGTTCATCCTTGTTGTTTATTTTCATTCCGGTTACCCTTATGCTTGAATTATTATAAGTGTCAATATAATTTCTTGTCCATAGCAATTCACCGGCAGCATTAAATTTTGCGATCATATTGCTGTAATACCCTGTCCCCGGCAAAATTGGAGTATCATTGATCCATATTGTATCATGTGAATAGCAAGCGATATACACATTCCCTTTGCTGTCAACTTCAAGTGCCTGCGGATAAAGAAAGTCAAAATCAGCAGCATGGATCTGATTGGTCCATTCGGGTGTGAATATCTCTTGTCCCTGCATTGTTTGCGTGAACAAAATCATCCATATACAGTTGCGAAGCGACATTATAGAAATAAAATTAGGCTATTTTTTGTGATGATGATGAATTTATTTAGATTTATAGGATGAATTATCAAGTATGAAAGCGAATTTGCACAAACGATTGCTTCATTATGCCGCAGCTGTTCCAACTATACTCAGTTTGCAGCCCTTAGGAGGCCAGATCGTTGTGCACAATCCCGAACCAAATATTATTGGAGGTCTTAATACACCTGTTAGTCTTGATTTTAACGATGATGGTGATAGTGAAATGAATTTTGAAATTTCGGAAATGCATCATTCCGGAAGCGACTCTTATGGCGGTACCTATCATTATACTACGCGTAAGATAATTGTGAATCCGGAAACCGGAGCGTTGATAGGTGATGGATATCCAAATGACATTATTCATTATGATGTGGAGCCAACAATGCTAGGATATGATGAAATTATTTCCTCCGATGCCAGTTGGTATCGTCAGGATTATCAAATTTTATGTTCACTGGGTATTTCTGATTATGGAAATATATTTGCTGCAAAAGGAAATTGGTTAGATAAAAATGATACTGCATACCTTGGTGTAAAATTGACCTTAAATGGAAATTTACATTATGGTTGGGTCAGGTTGAATGTAAATTATGATGAACCATCCTATACCATTCTCAGTTACGCACATAATGCTATTCCAGGTGCATATATTCGAGCCGGACAAATAGATCAACATACCTTTGATTTACAGGCTATGCAAACAGGGGAAAATATTTTGATCAGCCCTCCCGAATTTTTTATTGGTAAACCGTTAAACTTGCAAGTGCATGATCTGAGTGGTCATACCTATTTAAACGAACAGATAATGGGTGAAGAGATCAACTATTTAAATATGCTTGATAAATTATCGGGTATTTATATCATAACACTTTTTGATGAAAATATTTCAAGAAGTATTAAGGTGGTTTATATTCGTGGATAGTTGTCGCTCAGTAAAAAAAATAATTCAACTTATCCGTTCCGATTTACTCGTCTCCAATATCTAAAAAATCCCTAATGCACTTTTCTTTTTGAAAATCCCGCACTAATTTTATATTCAAAATTTACCATTATGAAAAAGTTAAATTTAGAAATTAAAATAAACGCCTCTCCCGAAAAAGTTTGGGATGCTATTGTAAATGTCTCAAAGTATCGAATATGGACTGCTGCTTTTAACGAAGGATCTTTTTTTGAAGGAGGCTGGAATAAAGGAGATACGATCAGATTTATTGGTCTTAATGAAGCAGGTGAAAAAGAAGGAATGATCTCTGAGATTGCAGAAAGTAATTACCCCGAATTTATTTCTATTCGTCACCTGGGTTATATTATTAAAGGTGTTGAAGATACAACGAGCGATGCGGTTAAAAAATGGGCTCCTTCTTATGAAAATTATACCTTGGTTAAAATAGATGATAATCAAACGGAGTTTAAACTTAATATGGATGTAGCAGACGAATGGTATGATATGTTTATCGACATGTGGCCGAAAGCAATGGCGAAATTGAAGGAAGTGGCGGAAGCGAATAGCTGATAAGTAAGAAGGTGCCACCATAAAAAATTAAGAAATAATAGAACGGCGTTTCAATGACCCAAATCACAATCGGTACTATAACATTAAATGTTGATTTACAGGCAACTAAACAATACTACAGCGATAAACCAACTTTTCTATGCACCTGTATCGACTGTCAAAATTATCTGAGGCAAATTCAAAATATTATAAAGGCATTTGATGGACTTGACCAGAAGTTAGGAATTGATCTGACAAGAGATGTTGGCATTGGAAGTGATGAGTTAATGCCTCATGATTATGATGATCATTTATTATATGTTATCCCTTACTATGTAATAGGAAGTTTAATATCACCATCAGGAAATTCTTATGAAGTAAATGATTGGATTAGGTTTCAAATAAGAGATACCAATTACAATAAAACAATGCAAATCAAAGAGGATGCGTTTTGTATTTGGCTGGAAATACGACTTCCACCTCATGAACTTTAGCGTACCTTTAACCCAAAATTCCCCCAAATGAAACTGCGTACAACCTACTTATTTCTCCTTTTTTCTCTGGTTTCCAATTTACTCCATTCTCAGGAAACCAATTTAGATACCATAGCACCCCGACCCCTGAATAGTTTTAATATAAATCTGGGTGATGCTTCGGGAATATCACTTAACTATGAAAGATTATTCAAAATTGGACAGAATTTTTTACTTGCTGGTAGAATCGGTTTGGGATATAATGAGGAATTTAAAACTGGATGTACTAGTAATAGTTGTCAATCAAAATATCTGACAGTTCCCGCAAGCATAACGATGAATTTTGGGGAAAAAAGGAATTTTTTCGAAGTGGGAATGGGTGGTACCAAACTCTATGGAGATTTAGAAAAAGATTATTGGTTATATCCTCTACTTGGGTACAGATTCCAGCCGTTAATAGGAGGAAAATTTAATTTTAGAATATATTTCTGTGTTCCATTAGGCGGGTATCTCGTTAAAGATATCTTTTTTAACCCTAGTGGTTTAAGTACGGGAGTGTTGTTTTAAATTTATAGTCAAAACGAGGGTCAACGACAAGAAAACAGTGAAATTTGATAGCTTCCAAAAATCACTTTCCCACCTCATTCAACCTCCAATCATACTCCATAAACTCAATCTTTGTCTCTTCACCTATTTTTACTTTTGAATATGTATTTATAAACTCTTTCAAACTTCCGTTTTTAGTAAAATCGCCTGTGAACCAGTTGAAAATAGAGCTTACCTGTACGCTGTCGGTGGTGATTTTATTTCGGGTGGGATCGTTGATGAAATCTGTTGCCTGTTGCTGGAGTTGTTTCTCTAATTTATTTGCGGTGTAGGCTTCATTTAATAATTTGGGACAACTATAACTTGCGCAATTAACGGCGAAATGAATTCTAGGTTCATTCATTTTTCGGAGGATATTGTGTTCAATGTTGTTGAGGTCCAGGATCTGCCCTTCAATATTTATAAATTTAATATCCCACACAGAATTAATAAATGCAACTCCGGATTGAATGTCTTTAATGCTTGCAAGCGGATAATTTCGAATAATTAATTGAATGGTGTATGCATTATAGGCATTGATCCAATAAGCTAAAATTTCTTCCCGGCTCCAGGTTTTTTCATTGGGGTAATTTGTTTCTATTAATTGCAGGTAAGAATTTAGTTTCAGACTATCAGCAATAAATTTTTCATAATTTACAAATCCCGCTTCATTCACATTGTTCTTGAGGAGACCATTAAAAATATCATGACTTATAGGTTTGGAATCGGTTTGAATGCCTGAGATCGTTTTGCAGGAAACCACAACAGTTATAAGAAAAAGTATAAAAAGACCAGATAATAAGCGCATTGAAATATGTTTTGATCTCTAAAGATACGAATAGAAGTCCATAACGGATTTAAACAAAAAAGCACAGCTTCTATGCTGTGCCTTTTGTTAGGAGTTGAAATTAATTTTTAATGATCTCTTTAATAACGGTTTGGCCGCTTGAAAGTGTTGCTTTTATAAAATACAATCCTGGAGCAACATTGGTAATATCTAAATTTATTACACCTTGATCCTCTGCAATGGAATTATCAATTATTTTATTACCGGTGATATCAAAAACTTCAATATTTAATCCGCCGTTTAGCGCATTGATATATTCCAGTTGATAGATACCATCAGAAGGGTTAGGATAAATATTCAGAGAAAAATTATTTTCTTCTTCAAAAATTAATCCCGGTAAAATATTTATGGTATAATCTTCCACCTCGCCATTAGTAAAGGTTTCGCAGGAAGTTGGATATCCACCATATTTACTGCTGATGCGCATGCGTGTTAAACCTGTGGTTGCAGTTAACGGAATTTTTACATTTTTATTAAATATGGAGGAAGAGGTTGCTACTTTTTGAAATATTTGTTCACCCGCATCTGTAAAATCTCCATCGCGATTGTAATCGATCCATCCTTTCCAATACATCTGATAAATAGTTCCGGAAAAACCTGCGCTATATTTTAACGGATAAGTTCCACCTTTAGAAACATTGGTGGAAAGTGCTGTTCCATTATAATATCCTCCATCACTTCCTGAGGTTCGTGTTATTGCTCCGATATTAATATAATCGATATGTCTTGATGCACTTGATGTTCCTGCACTCGCGCAATAAGTAAGGCCTGCAGGTGTAAAGGAAGCAGTATAATCTTCCACTTCGCCATAATCAAATGTTTCGCAGGAAGTGGCAAGTGCATTATATTTCATAGTAATGCGCATACGCGTTGTTCCTGTTAATCCAGCAGGAACAGAAAAACTTCCGCTCACTGCTGCAGTAACTGCACCGGAATTAAATACATTTTCTCCTGCATCAGTAAAATCAAGATCTTTATTGTGATCTACCCAAATAGAAAAATATTCGGGATAAGTTGCTCCTGAAAATCCTGGAGATAAAGTAAAGGATGCTGTTCCTCCGGAAGTTAAATTAATGGTTGTTGCAGTAAAATCTTCGTACCCACCATTATTTCCTGAATTATTATTTGTGCCTGCAATATTTATTGTTTGTATCCATTCATCGGCAGTGGATAATCCTAAGGATGCACAATATGTTGGTGCAACTCCGCAAGAAGTAACACAACCTGCAGCAGAAATAGTATTTCTTATCGCATTTCCAGGTTGTACTCCGAATCCATTATTAAAATTAATTCCATAACCTGTGAGGTGACAATAACTCATGATAGTTCCGCCGTCAACGGGAGGAGGACCAGGTGCGCAACCACCTTCCGTTGTATAACAATTATCCAAAGCACCACCAACCCATGCTCCGCAATTTTGTGTATGATAACTTCCGAATAAATGTCCCATTTCATGTGTAACAACCATTACTGTCCAACTATAGGTAGGAAAATCGGAATAACTTGCATCAATATCGCTGTAACAATATTTATAAGGGTTGCATAATCCGTTTATTGTTGCTGCAACTCCACCTAATCCACCCGGATCCAATGCCAATAAGTGTGCAATATTTCCATTAAATGTTGTGCGATATGCCATAAAATCATCTAATGCACTAAAGGATGATGCAGCAGAATATCCGTCACTACTTGTCCATACAAAAATTTCGGAAATTTGTGTAGGAACACTTTCGTTGGTATAAATTACTGCCGAATTATTATAAATTCCGGTGATATAATTTGCAGTATTTGTTACGGAACCTTTATTTTGATATAACTGATAATCTGCTTCGAAATATATTTTCGGGCAAGCGGAAATTCTGGAACTACCTTCAATTTCCATGATCTCATGAAACTGATCGAGATAAGATTCATCTTCAATAGTTGCGCATCCCGCATTATTATTTTCCACTAAAATATCGCGGTCGGAAAAGATGAGATAATCATTTAATTCCCCTTTTTTATATCTCCCGATATTAATATTTCCATCTGCAGTGGTGGAGATAATACCCATAATTTCATTTTCGAAAATACTTATTGCAACTATGGAATTGGGATCATCTTTTACAATTCCCTGATAATAAACACCAGGCTCATAGTTTATAGCCTCTTCATTGGAAATATCGGTGCTGATCTTAAATTCATCAGCAAAAATATTAACCTCTATTAGTTCAAGGGAAAGGATATTGTTTTTGAACGGAATATTTAGCTCCAGTGCTGCATTTTTTGTTTTGTGTAAATTGTTAATTTGCATAAGATCTAAATGCGCATAGGTAATATTATTTGCGAATGCATCTGTATTTATTTTATATGCAGCAGATGCATTTAATACAAATGGTGCTGCCTCTTTAAATTGAATATTCGTGGTTTTAGAATCTGTTATCATTTTGGCTAATGGTTTTAAAGCCTTTGTTTGCCCAAATGATGTGTTGCATAAAATACATACGAGTATTAATGCTAAAAATGTAAGAGTAAATAATTTTCTCATAGCAGAACTTTTTAGGGTTAAAAAATCGTGTATGTCTGCTTAAGGAAGGGAACCTAAAGGTGAATTTAATTTTTGAATTTTGCAAATAAAAAGTGTAAGTGAACGGTATAAGGTGATGGATGGAGGAGGAAAGGATTGTTTTGCAAGAGTTTAATGAGCTTTATAGCCGGGAAGACGGAAAGGGCGGGAAGGATACGGGAAGAAGTTGAAGTAGTGTGTAAGTTTAATTTACTCCATGATGTTTTTAAGATTAAATAGGAAAATATTATTTAAGTTTTGCGATAATTTAAGTCCAGCTCCATGTGTCTTTTTTTGCCACGAAGACACCAAGGGCACGAAGATCACACGAAGAAATTTATGTAGGCTGAAAGTTTATTCTTACACCATAAAACTTTATAGTTTGAATTGGAATTAATAAAGTTGTACAATTCGATCTACAATAAAAATTATCCTTCGAATCCACAGAGATTCCCTTCGGGTAACACTGCGGGGACACTTGGGATGCAGAACTCAGAACCCAGAACTCAGAACTCATCCTCCGAATCTACAGCGTTTCTTTATCCTACTTCCTATTTCCTACTTCCTATTTCCCATTCCCCCTAATCAATCCCCTGTGTCATTTTACGCACAATTTTTAGTTCACTGAAAAACTCCTTAGCAATAATCCGGAAGAATGCATACACCGGCATAGCGGCGATCATTCCGGGAACTCCAGCGAGGGAACCAAATACTAAAACCACAAAAAACACTTCTAATGGATGTGCTTTAATTGAATTGGAATAAATAATGGGTTGCGAAATAAAATTATCGATGAGTTGTACTCCCTGGAAGAGAATAAATAATTGAATCAGCATTGGAGTGATATCAAAATTGGGATCCACACTTAAATTCGTGGTAATGCCGATGAACATACCGAATAACATTCCGATAATTGGTCCGATATAGGGAATGATATTGATGATACCCGCAAATAAAGCGATGAGCCAGCTGTTTGGCCCGAAACCGAGTGCCAGTAAGCCTCCTGCAATTAAAATAAATACAATAAGCGATTGAATGATCAACCCCACAAAATATCGTGTGAGATATTTTTTACTCGATTGTAAAATGCGTTTTGCGTTGGGTTCAAATTTTGTAGGAGTGAGTATCATCACGATATTATAAAATAATTTTTCATCCCGCAAAAAGAAAAATGAAATAAAAGTGATGGAAAATAAAGCAACAATTATATTGCCGAGTCCGCCCAAAATATTATTAAAAATATGGGTGATGGATGTAACATTTATCCAGTTCTTTAAATTATCATTAATGATCTGATCAACAGATTGTTGCGGTACATTGGGATCCTGAAAACGCACTACCAAAGAGTCGAGGGCTTCCATTTGTGCTTGTAATCCCATCGCAACTTGTTCAGTATTAATATTGCTGATATTATTTGTTTGTTCAACAACCAATGGTGTAAACATTTTAACTATTCCGAAAATAATTCCGAATAAAACAGATATGGTAATTAAAGAAGAAAGTGCATTAGGGATCTTAAATTTTCCAATCTTAAAATGTTCTAGAAAATCGCAAATGGGTTTTCCGATAATGGAAATAATTGCGGCGATGATAAAATAAAATAATATTGTTGTGATCTGCAAGATCAGCCAAACAACTCCAAATACTAAAGCAAGGGTGATGAGTATTAATAAAGTTGTTCGAATGATATTGTTGTTGGACCAAGGTGTGGGCATTGGATAAATTTTCGTGAAGATAAGTCTTTTGAAGATTCGAAGGGAGAGGAATCGAACCTGCTTGCTAACAGTGTCGGGCAAGGGGAGAAGGGGAAGGGTCTAAGGGGGAGTAGGAAGGAATGGGTGGGGAAGGGTTGAAAAGTATTAATCTTATAAAAATATCGAATAAAGAACAAGGAATAAAGAACATTGATCGGATCGACAGCCCGGGAGATATTGCTCCGCAGTGAATCGGGATTAATATCCAATAATAATCAAAAAATAAAAAATATTAATCGGACTGACAACCCTGAAGATTTTTCTCGGTAATAAATCCTTATAATATCGAATAAAGAACAAGGAATAAAGAACATTAAACGGATCGACAGCCCGGGAGATTTTCCTCCGCGGTGAACCAGGAGGAATATCAAATAATAATCAAAAAATAAAAAATATTAATCGGATCTACAACCCGGAGTTTATTCCTCCGAAGTGAACTCAGAACCCGAACTACTCCATAAACTTTGAGCTCCGAATCCACAGAGTTCGCTGCGCGTAACACTGTGGGGAAACGCTTGGGGTTGGTGAACTCAGAACCCTGAACTCAGAATTCAGAACAGAACATAGTTCGAAATTAATGTTTCAAGAGAAAAAAATCCTAACAACATCCACCCCCATCAAAAAAAAAGGTAGAGCCGGAAATAAAAATATCATTTCTATTTAACGCGGCAAGATTACCTGCTGTTTTATCGCAAACGGCTAATGGTTGATTTGGAGTTAGAGTATGACCTTTGTGGTCGTCGAAATATTCTGCATCACCAAAATATATTGCAGTTTTACCAGTGAATACACAAGGGCCATCAGTGGGCATTGGATCTTTAATGGCACACACTTCTGCACTTTCGATGTAAATTAATTCAGAAGTTTCGTAATGTAAAGGATCTAAAATTCTATAAGGCCTTCTTGCACGCACTTCTATTGTGCCAAAACCAACATCGGTAATTCTATTTATATATTCCTGTAAAGGAAGTGAACCACTCAGACATAAAGCGCGTAATTTTTCATCATCTCGTAAATTTTCCGGAATAGTTTGTTCGCAGGTTGGATCGCTCATTACCAAACGACCGTGTTTTTTTAATATGCGATACATTTCTCCCAATGCTTTTTGCAGATCTTCTTCTCTGAAGATATTAAATAGACAATTTTGAGCGGCAATATCAACTGAATTATCTTCCACAGGTAAATTAAATGCATCACCTTTGCGCAAATCAACAAATTCTCTTTTGAACCAGGGATTTAATTTTTCTGCTTCCAATAAATTTTCGTGACAGGCTTCCAGCATTTCATCAACAACATCAACACCAATTACCCCACCTTTTTTACGGGAGAAATACGCGAATTGCAATAATTCCATTCCGCCGCCAACACCAACATACATTATAGTGGGTTCATTAACAAGATCTCTGGGATTAACTGTGCTCCCACAACCATAATTCATCTGCAACATTTTTTGCGGAATTACCAGTCCCGGTAATTGCCAAATAGGAGTAGTGGTGCAACACAATCCTTCCTGCGGATTTTCTGCTGCTTCTTTGTAAACGTTTCTTGTTGTTTCTAAATAACCTGTCGACATGTTTATTTATTTTGGTATTAAATAATATTATTTGATATAACATAAATGAGTGCAGAAACAAGAGCTGCAATTGGCAAAGTGAGTACCCATGAGCCCACTATTTTACCTATCATTTTATAATCTGCTTTTTTATTCACCACGCCAATTCCGAATATTCCTCCTACTGAAACATGTGTGGTGGAAACCGGTAATCCGCTTGCACTGGCGGTCCAGACTAACACAGCTGTTATTAAATTCGAAGTAAATCCTTGCCCGGAATTCATATAAGTAATTTTTTTACTCATGGTCATGGCTACTTTTTTTGCATTTAACAACCCTCCAATTGCCATAACAATTGCAACAATAATGATCATCCATGGAACATTTAAAAAACTTACTAATAATAACAATCCTGCAATTTTAGGTGCATCGTTCATTCCTCTTGCAAATCCAACGGCGCCAGCGGATAAAAAATGTAATCCGTCCAATATTTTTTGTGCGCTTATACCAACAATATTACCGTGATAACTTTCGCGGTAATCGTTGCTAATTGAAATTGTGGATGCGGCAATATTATTTGTATCAGATAATGGTTTATCCACTGTAAGATGTGTTTGTTTATCTATTTTGAGCAGAAGGCGAACCTGTCTGAAAATAAAATATAAAATGATACTTGATGCACAGGCAATAAAGGGACTCAGTAATAATGGTTTGAGAAATACATCTCCTAATTGTGTAAAATTGAGTTCATTACCCACAGCCATAAATCCTGCACCAACCAATGCTCCTACAATTGCATGTGTAGTGGAGATAGGAATACCGATTCTGGTTGCTAAAAATACCGTTGTAGCAGCGCCAAGTGCAACAGCAATAGCAAGAGAAGGGTCTTTTAATGCTTCATCGGGTATTAATCCTTTTCCGGAAAAATTTTTCATTAATCCCTGTGCTATATAAATTGCAAACAAACAGCCTGCAAGCGTGGTAATTGTACCCCAATTAATTGCTTTTTTGTAATCGGTTGTTCCGCTTCCAAAAAGAGTAGAAACACCTTTAAAATTATCGTTTGCTCCATTGGAAAATGCCAGGAAACAAGCTGCCAATAAAATGATAATTGTTATCACGCTATCACATTTTTTAGATCAGGAAATAAGTTTAGGTCTTCAATAGTATCGATATCGGTTAATGTTTCCAGTAGGAATAATTTTCCATTATTATTTTCAATTTCAGTTTTAGATTCTTCAAAAAGATGTTCAGTGCTCCATTGTTTATTTTGTAAAAGCCAACGATTCCACTTTTTCATGCCAATTAAATAATAACCACCGTCCGTTGCGGGACCAATTACAAAGTCGTGATCTTGTAAGGCCAGGAAAGCTTTATTAATATGTTCGGGAGTAAGTGCATAACAATCTGCACCTATCATCACCACTTCTTTGTATTCGTTTTTAAAAGGAATGGAAAAACCATAATCCATGCGCACGCCCAGATCTCCGCTGCATTGAACATATTTTCTATAATTGGCATTATCAAAAATGTCATTTCTTTCTACCAGGTCAGAATAAAAGATGTATTTATCAGCATCAATATCACGGGTGATCATTTGTGTGTGCCGCAATAAATTCATGTATATATCAAATGCCATTTCCTCACCCGCATCTTTTGCCAAACGTGTTTTTACCTTTCCTTTTACAGGATTTTTCAACATTATTACCAGTGCTTTTCTGTTGGACATTTTATTTTTTTATTGCTCAATGGTTAATATTAATTCACTTAAGCAACGGTTCCTCCGCAACTGCTGCCACTTCCTGCTGTGCATCCAAAACAATGTTGATTTAACACTATTTCTCTGTTGTTTAATTTTTCCAGATCCCAATTGCTGATATGATTTGGAGCGCCATGGTTTACTTTTAATCCCAACATCTGATTAAAATCACAATCATAAATTGTTCCTTCCCAACCTATTGAAATGGTATTTCTGCACATTACATTTTGAGCAGCAACGGGATTAAATGCCTCAATTAATTGTTGCATATACGTTTCATAATTTCCGCTCTGAATTAAATAATCGAGAAATCTGCTTATAGGCATATTTGTAATACAGAATAGACTATTAAATTCGATATTGTGCTGGCGTTTTAATTCTTTTTTAAATTGCGCCTCCAGCGTTTCCTGAGAGCCGGGTAAAAATGCTCCACTTGGATTATACACTAAATTTAAAATCAAACCTGAACCCGGTTTTCCATAACCTACTTCATTCAACATTTGTAATGCTTTAATACTATCTTCAAATACACCATCTCCGCGTTGTGCATCTGTTCTTGATTTATTATAAAATGGCAGTGAAGAAATTACCTCCACTTTGTGATCGGCAAAAAATTGTGGCAGGTCGTGATATTTTTTATTTGCCATGATAATGGTGAGATTACAACGCACCATTGTTTTTCTTCCGAGTTTTGAAATTTCTTCTACGAACCATCTGAAATCGGGATTCATTTCCGGGGCACCACCGGTAAGATCAACAGTTGGAATATCGGTCTGAGCCAAAACATCCAAACACTGTTGCATGGTTTCTCTCGTCATAATTTCCTGCCGGTCGGGACCAGCATCCACATGGCAATGCGCACAAGTTTGATTACACATATAACCAACATTCACCTGAAATATTTCAGTTTTTGTAGGCTTCAATGGAAATAAATTAATACTGTTTAATTTATCATCAAACCGTTCAAAATCCGCAGTTGCAATTTCATGTGTTTCCAACACCTTCAGCTGATAATCATTATCGGCTAATTTATGATGTTGGGCATGTAATGATTTTGTTGTCTTCATATTATAAATTGTCAATAGTCATTAGTCAGGAGTCATTAGTCAGGAGTGAGGACGTAAATTTTAAATCGGACGTAAACTCATTACTCATAACTCATTTGGAGAATCGTAAGCAATAATCCGGCTCGGAACATACTCACCACTCACCACTCACCACTCACCACTTCCCACTCACTACATCGCTATCTCCTTAAATTTCGCCATCATCTGCGTTCCATGCACCAAACTCGCTCCACCGCGAATTGCTGCGGCAACGTGAATTGCTTCCATCATTTGTTCTTCATCACAACCTTTTGCCATTGTGTCTTGTGTATAAGCATCAATACAATAGGGACATTGAATTGCATGAGAAACTGCCAATGCAATTAAACTTTTTTCGCGTGCTGTTAATGCACCTTCGGCGAAAACTTTTCCGTAATAATCAAAAAATGCTTTTCCTAATTCGGCATCCCAGTTACTGATCTTTCCGAAATTTTTAAGGTCTTTAGGGTCGTAGTATGTTGAACGTTCCATTATAAAATTTGTATTGTTAAATGAATTAATAAATTAAATAGAGCTGTAATTATTTGTAATGGATCTTACTTCAAAACAGAAGCAAATTACAAATGTTCAAATCTGAAAATTTGAATCAAACAGCAGGGGGACCTCTTAATAAGGAGTACTTACGAAAGAAATTGGAAAGTGGATTGCTGAAAAATGTTAAACAAAAACTGTTAACAGAAGCCAGAATTGAAGCTAATTTTTTTCTAAAAGAAAAAAGTAAAAATGGGTTTGAAATTGTTTTGAGCAGATCAGATCTGTGATCCAAATCACTTTTTTGTTGTGTAACAATAAATTCTGCAGAAACGGAATCCAAATAATAAATAAATGCAGAACTTACCTGATCGGTTCCCCAGGGAATATTGTTAAATAATTCCGTTCTTAAAAAATGTTGGTTAAGTCCGATAAGATATAATCCACCATCTGATGCCGGACCGATAACCACTTCCTTTAGCTGTAACTTTTCTGCTGCAAATACAAGGTCAGCCGGAGTTAGTGTAGGACAATCATTTCCGATGGCGATCACATTTTCAAACCCAAGTTGAAATATATCGTTAAATGCATTATTCAGTCGTTCTGCAAAAGAATTTCCGGTTTGCAGATCAGTGTTTATTGTAAAACAAGGAAGCCCACTGTCACGCGCAATTTTTTCGGTGTGGCTGATGAGATTTTTTGCAATTAAAAGATTTGCATGAAAAGAATGCGCTTCTGTGAAGTCTTTAGCAATTGCTTCCTCTTCCGCAGAGCGCGTGAATAGGAGCAGAGCTGTATTTTTAACCTCTTTGAGATGCATTGTTGTGAAACGCCTGTTTCGTTAAATAGTTCGGCTAAAATAGAAAGCTTTTCGCAATTGCAATGTTAAACTTTTCCTAACGTTTCTTTTGAATGCTGCTTTCCAGCCAAACAACTGCTCTTTTTATGTAATATTCCTTATCTGCTTTTTGTTTTTTTATCAGTTTCCAAATGGCAGGGTGCATTTCCGGACGTTTGCAAAAATCTTCCACCAAAACAAGTGATAATCGCCTGTGCCACATATTTTTTGAGTTGGATAACTTTTCTGCCAAATCAAAAACTTCTTTAGTTCGGATCTTATTGATCGATTTTAAACTTTGCATGCCAAGTGTGTCGCAAACTGCCCAATTGTCAATACCATCGGCATATTTTTCTACAAGGCTAATTGCCTTTTCGGGATCCTGTTTAGCTATCAGCCGAATTATTTTAGCGGCGAGTATTTTTTCTTCATATGCCCCTGAGCGCCATAGCTCTTCAACAAGATCAAAACCGCCTTCTTTCATTTCTTTCGCCAATTCATTGATCACAGGCATTCTCACACCATAAGCACCTTTGGCGCCGGGAGCCACAATTTTTAGTTGTTCAATTCTGTCAGGATGGCCGTTAGCCTTTAATACTTTTTTAATTTCTGTCAGCGACATAATTATTACAATAATTTTCAAATAATGGTATCAATAATTTTGTGATATTGCCAGGTGCGCCGTTCGCGATCATTTGATCTTCAATTTTTACTACCGGCATAATGTTTTTTGTTGTACTGGAAATAAATACTTCATCAGCTTCAAATAATTCTTTAATGGAAATATCCTTTTCAATCACCATAAATTGTTCTTTTAAACAATGCATTACATGATGTCGTGTCACACCTTTTAATATGTTTTTATCCGGTGTGTAAATTAAGCCTCCTTTAATAATAAAAATATTACATCGTGAACATTCACGAACAATATTGTCGAAATAAAAAAGAATATCCTCGGAATTGTTTTCCAACATTCTGTCATACTCTCTTAAAGAACCCAAATAAAATGTAGTTTTATATTCAGGAAATGGTTTTGCAAATTCATGAAGAATGAGTGTTATTCCATCATTAAACATTTTCTGATCATACTCTTTAAAAATATCCTGATAAACTGTTAGAATAGCGGTTAATTTATTGTCAACCATTCTTGCAGAAATGATGCATTTGAAATAGGAATTATTTAAATTATTTTCTTTTTGTAAGGTCTCCAATATATTTTTAATATCATCCATTTGTGCTTTGGAATGTAGACGCAGCAATGATTGTGAGTGTTCTAATCGCGATAAATGTTCCTTTAAAAATGGAATGGTGCCATTTCTTTCCCGGCAATAGTCAAACACAGCAAATCCGCGTTCAAAACCAAGATCATCGGTTCCGATGCTGATCTTATCCTTAGGTAAATAAATACCATCCCGATAGGCTAATAATTGTTGTATCATATTAATCTGCTAAGATACTATTCCTGATATTATACTTCGCACATAATGTTTTTACTATATTATTAATATTTTCATGATACTGTTTTGGCGGGAAAGGCCAAATTCTGTATAAACTTTTATATTGTTGCACTAAATGCGGATGATAACGCTCAAGAAATTTATAATACAGGGTTTTTGAGGATGCCGGATCTTTTCCAAATAGGGTAAGGCCTCCAATTAAAATATAATCAGCCCCATATTTTTTAGCAGTAGATATCATCTCCTCCATTTTTTCCTCGCTGTCTGAAATAAAAGGTAATACCGGCAAACAATTCAATCCGGTCAAAAAACCGGCTTCCTTAATTTTTTGCATAGCCTCCAATCTTTTTAATGGAGCAATTGCGCCGGGTTCGAGATGATCGGTAATATTCTGATCTAAGGATGAAATGGAAAATGTGATCAAAGTGCCACGGTTTAAACTTGTTTTCAGGTCATCGGGAAGAATGGCATTTGAATCAATATTTTTTAGAATATCAATGTCTTGTAAAACGCCATTGGATTTTGTAATGATATGCACCGGAAACTGATATTTCAGAAATAATTCCAGAAATTTTTTTGTCATGCCATATTTTGCATCCACAGGCATATAAGCATCTGTTGCACTTGATAAAACAACAAAACCATATTGTTGCTTTTTTACGCGGAATTGCAGTTGTTTTTCCAATACTTCCGGAGCATTTATTTTTACGGAAAGTGCATCTTCCATATTCACTCCATACTTACTCCCGCGCACATAACAGTATAGGCAATTCATGCTGCATCCCTCATACGCATTAACCGTAAATTCATCCAAAAACCAGCTATCGCGTTTTTTCTTTTTATTGAGAATGGTTTTTGCTTGTATTTCCTGTATCACAAAACAATATTAAGCAGAAAATCCAATTGTATCCTGCCCAAAACTACCGATATTTGTACCTTCAAACTAAACGGGCAGTTTACTTGTTAAAAAACAGGAAAAGAAAAAGAAAGAAATGGACAAGTTTTCATACATAGCAAACGCGGAACCTCAATATATAGAGAGTTTATATCAGAATTATAAATCCGACCCGGCAAAAATTGATGGGGAATGGAAAAAGTTTTTCGAAGGATTTGACTTCGCGCAACAAAATTTTTCTTCTAACGGACATTACGAAAATATCAGCTCATCAAATTTGGCGGCGGAATTAAAGGTGTACAATGCAATTTTGGCCTACCGCGAAAAGGGTCATTTGATCTCCAAAACAAATCCCCTGAAACCGCGCAAAGACAGAAATGCACAGTTGAAATTGGAGCAATTGGGATTTAGGGAAAATGATCTGACCAAAAAATTTGGCGCAGGTGTGGCAGTGGGTATGGAAAATGCCACTTTGCAGGAAATTTTAGCGCATCTCGAAAATTGTTATTGCAGAAGTATCGGTTTTGAATACGACTATATTATCGATCCCATTGAAAAAAAATGGTTTCAGGATAAAATAGAAATTAACGGAAAAAATATCACTTTTTCTGTTGATCAAAAAAAACGAATTCTAAAAAAATTAAATGATACTGTTGTTTTTGAACAGTTTCTCGATAAAAAATATGTAGGTCAAAAAAGGTTTTCATTGGAGGGGGGAGAAACAACGATCCCGGCATTAGATGCAATTATTACAAAGGGTGCGGCAATGGGAGTGGAGGAATTCGTTTTCGGAATGGCTCACCGTGGGAGATTAAATGTACTGGCAAACATACTTGGAAAAACATACGAACAAATATTTAATGAATTTGAAGGAACAGCAATTCCGGACACTACGATGGGTGATGGCGATGTGAAATATCATCTTGGTTATTCATCGCAGGTGGAAACAAATTCAGGAAAAGAAGTACATTTAAAATTAACACCAAATCCATCTCATTTGGAAGCAGTTAATCCCGTAATGCAGGGATTTGTAAGAGCTAAAACAGATGTTTTATACAATGAGGATTGGGATAAAATAATGCCTATAACTATTCACGGTGATGCTGCCATTGCGGGACAAGGAGTTGTTTACGAAGTATTACAAATGAGCAATCTGAAAGGTTACAGAGTTGGTGGAACTTTACACTTTGTAATTAATAATCAGATAGGATTTACAACTGATTTTGATGATGCTCGCACTAGTAATTATTGCACGAGTTATGCTGCAACAATTCAGGCTCCGGTAATTCATGTAAATGGTGATGATGCGGAAGCTGTAGTATTTGCCTGTGAATTAGCAGTGGAGTATCGCCAGGAATTTAATAAGGATATTTTTATTGATATGTTGTGTTACAGAAAACACGGACATAATGAAGGGGATGACCCGAAATACACACAACCTGCTCTATATAAATTGATTGAAAATAAATTAAATCCACGAGAAATTTATGTGCAGAAATTATTGGCGAGTCACGATATTGATAAACAACTCGCAACAGAAATGGAAAAAGATTTCTGGAATGAATTACAAAGCAGATTAGATCTCACCAAACAAAAACCACTTAAATATCAATATCAGGCTCCGGAAGAGGCGTGGAGAAAATTGAAAAAGATAATTGATATCGCAGTAGACTTTAGTAATACGCCGGAAACAAAAGTAGACAAAGAAAAAATTAAACAGGTTACGGATAATATGTTTAAAGTACCTGAAGGTTTTGTGAAGTTGAAAAAAATTGAAAAGTTATTCGAAACAAATAAAAAACTTTTAGCCGAAAATAAAATTGACTGGGCCCTAGCTGAATTAATTGCTTACGGAACTATTTTATTGGATGGACAAGATGTTCGCATGAGCGGACAAGATGTAAGAAGAGGTACTTTTAGTCACCGTCATGCAGTATTGCGTGAAGAAAATACAAATGAGGAATATATTCGTTTAAATCACCTCGCTGAAAAACAAGGTAAATTCAGAATTTATAATTCTTTATTGAGCGAATTTGGAGTGTTGGGATTTGAATTTGGTTACAGTCTTGCCTGCCCCGACCCATTGGTAATATGGGAAGCGCAATTCGGTGATTTTAATAATGGAGCGCAAACAATTATTGATCAGTTTATATCAGCAAGTGTGAGCAAGTGGCAGCGTATGAGCGGACTGGTTATGTTGTTGCCTCATGGATATGAGGGGCAGGGCCCGGAACATTCCAGTGCTCGTTTAGAGCGATTTTTACAATTATGTGCCGAAGGAAATTTAATTGTTGCGAATATTACTACCCCAGCAAATTTTTTCCACATATTAAGACGACAACTTGCCTTTGATTTTCGCAGGCCTCTGATCATCATGAGTCCGAAAAGTTTGTTGCGTCACCCTTTGGTGCAATCTCCATTAACTGAATTATCTGAAGGTAAATTTGAACCGCTGATAGGAGATGAGTATGCTGATAAGAAAAAAGTAAAACGCGTTATTTTATGCAGTGGAAAAATTTATTACGATCTGTATGAATATCAACAAAAAAATGAAAGAAAGGACATCGCAATTTTACGGGTGGAACAATTATATCCTTTTCCGATGACCAGATTAAAAGAAGAATTAAATAAATATCCCGAGGCAGAATTAATGTGGACGCAGGAAGAACCGAGAAATATGGGAGCATGGTTTTATATCTGGAATTTAATGGGCACTATGATCAAACAAAAGGTGAGCAGAAAATCAAGTGCATCACCGGCAACAGGTTTTGCGAAGATTCATGCTCAGGAGCAAGCGGATATTGTGGAGCAGAGTTTTAAGTTGTGAGGGAGGAGTGGCAGTCGCAGTCGCAGTCGCAGTCGCAGTCGCAGTCGCAGTCGCAGTCGCAGTCGCAGTCGCAGTCGCAGTCGCAGTCGCAGTCGCAGTCGCAGTCGCAGTCGCAGTCGCAGTCGCAGTCGCAGTCGCAGTTTTAAATTTAAAGAATTATTTTAGTTCCGATAAATTGAATTAATATTAAAAATATAATTTATAATGATAATTGAATTAAAAGTGCCGACAATTGGCGAATCTATAAATGAGGTTACACTTTCGAAGTGGCTTGTAAGTGATGGAGATATTGTTACTATTGATCAATCGCTATGTGAATTTGAAAGTGATAAGGCAACCTTGGAATTTCCGGCAGAGAAAGCAGGAAAAATTACTTTGCTTGTTAAAGAAGAAACAGAATTAAAAATAGGTGATGTAATTGCTACCTTGGATACAGATGCTGTGCCCGCAGCAACAGCTGAAACAAAAAAGGAAGAAAAAGTTATAAAAGAAGAAGTGGTAGAAAAGAAAGAGGTAAAGGAAGGAAAGATTGTTGAAACAGTAAAAGAAGAAAAGAAAATTGCAGCAGAGGAACACGCCCCAGTTATTTCTCCATTAGCATCCACAATTGCAAAGGAAAATAAAGTGGATATTCAAAAATTATCAGGTACCGGAAGTGGCGGAAGAATTACGAAGGAAGATGTATTAAATTACATTAAAAGTGGAACTGATGGGAAGGAAATTGTAAAAGGTTTGCGAAAAAATTTACGCACACAGCATGAAGAAAAAGTATCCAAACTCCGCAAAACAATTGCAAAAAGATTGGTAGGAGTTAAAAATGAAACCGCCATGCTCACCACCTTTAATGAAGTGGATATGAGCGCAATTATGGCAATTCGCGATAAACACAAAGTGAATTTTGAAAAGAAATTCGGAGTTGGATTGGGATTTATGTCGTTTTTTGTAAAAGCATGTTGTAATGCATTACAGGAATTTCCTAGTGTAAATGCATATTTTAATGAGGATACCATACTATTTAATGACTATTGTGACATATCCATTGCAGTATCTACTCCAAAAGGTCTTGTAGTACCCGTAGTGCGCAATGCCGAAAGTATGAGTATGGCCGACGTAGAATTAACAATTAAATCATTAGCAGTTAAAGGGCGTGACGGAACTTTGAGCTTGGAAGAAATGCAAGGCGGTACCTTTACTATAACCAATGGAGGAGTATTCGGATCATTAATGAGCACACCAATCATCAACGCACCACAAAGTGCGATTTTGGGCATGCATAAAATTCAGGAAAGGCCTATTGCTTTAAACGGACAAGTTATAATAAGACCAATGATGTATCTTGCATTGAGTTATGATCACAGAATTATCGATGGAAAAGAATCGGTGAGTTTTTTGGTGAGGGTGAAGGAACAATTAGAAAAGCCGGAGAATTTATTGTTTGGTTTTGATAATATTGAATTGTTGCTGGAGTTATAAATACATTATCTAAAAGTATCTTAGTATTACATATAAATTATTGTTCATGAAATTTTATATCCTGTTATTATTGCCTGTACTAACAAGCTTACAATGTGCATCACAAAACCAGAATGAGAAGGCAATGAGTTATGGAGTTATGTTTTATAATCTCGAAAATTTATATGATACAATAAATGACCCCAAGGTTGATGATGAAACTTTTCTTCCTGGTGCTGATAGAAAATGGGATGATGAGAAATACAAAAAGAAACTTAAACAACTTTCCAAAGTAATAGCAACCGGTGCTGATGAAATACCTGTTTTAGTGGGGTTGTGCGAAGTTGAAAATGTAATGGTGGTAAATGATCTTGCTGCCACACTTAATTTATCGGCTGCGAATTATTCTGTGGTACATTTTGATTCGCCTGATGAAAGAGGGATTGATGTTGCGCTTTTATATAACAAGAACGTATTTACTCCAAAAATTAAAAAACCCATTCATGTAACTATTCCCGGTGATTCTGTGGACTATACAAGAGATATTTTATATGTTGCAGGAACCATAAATATAAATGGTAAAAAAGAAGATCTCCATATTTTTGTGAATCATTGGCCCAGCCGCTCAGAAGGTGAGGAAGTTTCAGCACCAAAACGAGCAGCCGCTGCTCAAACATTAAAACATTTTGTCGATTCTTTGAATAATAAATTTTCCGATCCTAATATTATTATCATGGGTGATTTTAATGATACTCCTTTTGATATCAGTATTCAGAAAATATTAATGGCTCTAGAGACAAATAATACTTATCCTGATGAGTGCCTTGTTAATACTATGAGTTCTAAACAAAAAGCCGGAGAAGGAACCTATAATTTTAAAGGGAATTGGCAAGTACTTGATCAAATAATAGTATCTGAAAGTTTATTGGATAAAACATCCGTTGATGCAGACCTAAATAGCGCCAAGATCGTCAAGCAGGACTGGATGTTATTTCACCACGATAAATACGGAGATTCGCCCGACAGAACTTATAGCGGAATTAAATATATTGGAGGATATTCTGATCACCTACCTGTATATATCGAATTAATTACCTATTAAAACAAAGTACATAACCACCACCGCCGGCGCCACATAATTTATATATCTCTTTACCGGATTGTAATCCTGCATGCCATTGGTGTTGCACTGATTCAGGAATTGCAAAAGCAAAATGTTGGAGTTGGAATGCAGAGAGTGCTTCGAGGTCTAAATAAAATCCTTCTTTATCGTTTTTTATTAATTTCTCGATCACTGAAGCAACCAAGGTCAAATATTCTTCATTTATCAACTTGCTGAAATCTTCTTTTTCCATTTTATTGATAAATAATTCAATTTTGGTTGATGCTTTTCTTTCTAAACCAGTATTGAATAAACCAATGTTTAAATCTTTTAATAAATGAATTTCCTCAGTAACAGCCCGTGGCTCTCCACCGTGTAAAAGATGAACCGGTTTATTTAATAAGATCACTAATGGATCGAGTCCGGAACTGGTTTCATGGAAATAATTTTCCATTTCAGCGAGTACTTTTTTTAAAGTTTTTAGATCGGAAGCATGTTCGGTTTTAATTGTCTGGTTGGAATATTTATCAAACACAGCCGCAACTACAGAACCGGAACTTCCTAATCCCATTCCTATAGGTATATCCGATCTTAAAAAATAATTATTTTGCAGATCCTCAATAAATTTTTCGAGGTCGAGAATTGTATTAAATTTTTCAGATGATTTCAGGAATTTATAGAATGGTCGCAGATCATGTATAATATCAATTGGAGAATTAGCCTGCTGCCATTCAGAACTATATTTCGGATAGGGAATTGCAAATCCTTCACCACCTACCAACACGGCATATTCGCCGAACAATAATAATTTGGAAGGATAGGAAAGGTACATTTACAATTTGTTAATTTGTTAATTTAATAATTAGAACTACATGACTAATCTTCAATTATTTGTGAAGGACCTTTTCCCATATGATCGTAGATCGCTTTCTTTTTTACACAAAATTGTAATAATTCACTTTGAATAAAATTACGCACTTTCGTTTTTTCAGAATAGGGATATAAAACATGCACGTTTGGTCCGGCATCCAAAGTAAAACAAACAGGAATTTTTGTAGATGCTCTGAAATTCCGTATACGTTCAATTACTTCTAATGTGTTTGGTTTCATTAAAATAAACGAATGTGTACTGGTCATCATTAAAGCATGTAATTCCAAGGCCTCTGTTTCCACAATTTGGCAAAATAGTCCCCAATCACCACTCTCTAATGCATTTAATAAAAGATTAAATCTTGTATTGGCATTAATATAACGTTGTTTTGCCATAGGGTGATCATTCATTAAGGAGTGACCTGCCCTGCTGCTTACCGATTTTTCATCTGCATTGATAATTAAAATAGTATCCTCCAGATCAATAAAATCGGCATGATAATTAATTGGAAAGGGAATTGCATATTTATCTGAACTTCCATTTATCGATTTTGTTTTTCCCCAAACTGAAAACTCAGGATAAATACTACGCGACGCACTACCACTTCCAAGCCGTGCAAAATTTGATGCCTGTTGTAAAAACGTATCGTAATTATACATTTTTTTTTCGGTGATCGCCTTCAGCGACATTAAACATAAGGCCATTGCACTCATAGAGGATGCACTGCTTGCTATTCCTGCAGAATGAGGAAAAGAGTTTTCCGATTCCACCATTAAACGTTTTTCGCTTAAAAAGGAAAAATCATTCTGAATATTCGCTAAATAATATAAAATTTTAGTAGAAAAAACAGGTTTTTTTTTCCCTTCAAAAGTGAAGTCAAGGTCAATAGGTTTTTTGCTTCTCTTTTTTTTAAGTGTTATTGAAGTTGTTGTATATGCTTCACTTAGTGTAAGTGATAAGGAGGGGTTATTGGGTAATTGTTCGCCATGTTTCCCCCAATATTTAATAAGTGCAATGTTTGATGGGCTTTTCCAGGTAATTTTCATACATACAAATTTAAATGCTAAACGTCAATCATTTTCCGGGATCACAAAACCATTTCATGATAGGGAATGATGGTATTATACTGTTTATTGGAAAAATAATCTCTCACCTCCACTTCCTCCATGCTGCTCGCTGCCAAAACAAAATCTCCACCCCATGCTCCTAATGATTTTACACTGCCTTTAAAATCAGGAAACAATTTTGTTTTTACCATTTCTTCCTGTAAAACAAATTGCATCATTTCCTCGTGTTCATCCAATAATTGTTTGAAATCATGAAAGTCGTCGCAGAATAAAAGGGCTTCACTAATTTCTGATATCACCTCTATCTCCTCAATAAATTTAGAAGTGTTATTGTTGAAGTTTATCACCTCTGTTTTAGAATCCTGTTTTTTGTTGAGATGCACAAAAAATATTTTTTCAGGACTTGGCGGCATAAAATGAACGGTATCAAATACAGGTCCTTCCTCATCAATTTTAAACAGGACCGGTTTTTTCGCATTAGCACAGGCAATATCATAACCACTTCCTCCAAATACGATCTTATTCAAAACAAAAGCATCAACTCCTGCAAAACGCGCTATATTATTTATTAAAGTGGAGCTGCTTCCTAAACCGGAATGGCGATCAAATTCCAAATAATTTGTAATATGTGTTGAACCTTTGGTTTTCAAGAATTCGGAATTTAGATCCCGAATTGTTTTTAGAATTTTTTGTAAAGTTTCTAAAACAGGGGCTTCAATATTTTTTAATGTTTCTTTGAACGGACTGAGATCTTTTTTATTAAATTGAACATCTATCCAAATATTATTTTGATTGTCGTAACTCTTCCAGAATAAAATATTTTCTCCGCTCTCATCCTCTTCAACATCCATGCGCTGACCCTGTTTAGTTGGGACAGCCAAGGCCAATGCACCGCGCAATACCAGGTATTCGCCGCTGATTAATAGTTTACCATGTGAATAGAAAGTTTTTTTCACCAAAATTTATTAATAGTAAGTAAAATTTATAATTTTTCTGTTGAGAAGTTTTCACCTCTCAGGTCAATTAAATAAGCTCTCACCGAACTGAACGAAACTGTTTTGTCAGTAAAATAAGTAGCAGCCAATTGTATCTCATTTTCACTCGCACCAAAGTGCCGTAAAATATTTGTGAGATGCATTTTCATGTGACCTTTTTGTATGCCTGAAGTTACCAATGCTTTAATGGCTGAAAAATTTTGTGCCAAACCAACACATGCTACGATCTTCATTAATTCTTTTGCGCTTGGATTTCCCAATATCTCCAACGAGCGTTTGCTCAGTGGATGTAATTTTGTGAGTCCACCAACTGTTCCAACAGCTAATGGTATTTCTAAGGAGAAAATAAATTTATTCCCTTTTATTTCACAGCTGGAAAGACTTGCATATTGTCCGTTGCGCGATGCATAAGCGTGACCGCATGCTTCAATTGCGCGAAAATCGTTTCCTGTTGCGAGAATAACTGCATCAATACCATTAAAAATTCCTTTGTTATGGGTAGTTGCGCGATACACATCGTGTTTCGCTATATTAATTGCAGTATTAAATTTTCTTGCAAATTGTTGTGCAGATAAACTTGCTTCTTCAAAAGAACCCAATTCAGTTATATCACATTCCACCCAGGCCTTTACTAAACATTCAGGAGTATAATTACTTAAAATACTCATTACAACATCCACTTCTCTTTCAGCTCCGGTAAATTTTTTATTTTCTTTAACTTCTTCTGCAAGGCTTCCGGCAAAATGTTCCAAAACAGAATTAATAAAATTAGCACCCATTGCATCGGCAGTTTCGAAGGTTGCTTTTAATTGATAATATTCCGGTTCCAGATCGGAGCAATCAATTAATTCCAAAGTTTTTAATCCACCCCCGCGTGCCTTCATATTTTCAACCAGAGGTTGAACACCGGCAATTAATTCTTCTTTTAATTCCGTATCGAAAAAATGCAATAATTTTTCACTGTCGCCTCGCCATAAAAAATGAACGTGACCAACTTTTATTGTTGAAATTACTTCAGCATGAAAACCTCCGCGCTCACTCCAGAATTTTGCTCCGGCACTTGCTGCTGCAACAACTGAGCTTTCTTCTATCACCATCGGCACTACATAAGTACGGCCATTAATAACAAAATTTGGGGCGACACCATAAGGTAAATAAAAATTGGTAAGGGTATTTTCAGAGATACCGTCGAATACTTTTTGCAATTCGGCATTGGCATGCATATAACTTGAAAATTCCCGCGCAATATCCAATGGATTACTGGTGAGAAAATGTTTTGCAAGCCATGCAATTTTTTCCGTTTTATTGAGTTTGGAAAACCCTTTTATTTTTGCCACTCCTAAATTTATTATTCAAATACAATTAATTAAAAGCAAATGTTATTTTACTTTTAAAAAGTTATTACACAAAATTAACCCATCTCTCTGACTTTCGATATATGTTTTCAACTCCGCATATCCTGTCTGTGCATATTTCAGGAAACCGGAACCCTGCGCATAAATACTGTTCAGGTTCAACTTTTGGGTAAGATAATATCCGTCCAAAAAGTTTTTAACTCCACCGCTGATTATCACCTCTCTGCATTTCAGATCGTTCCCTAATGTTGCAGCGGCTTGGTTTACAAATGCAACCATCTCCTCTGCTGTATGTCCTATATACGCTAATTCATTAAACACAGATCCTTCGGCATTGTTCGAACGCAACATTTCCAATTTTGCAAAATTAGTGCCGCCATATGCGCCAAAATCAAGAGCAGCAATAGGTAGCTGCAACAAAGCTTTCACACTTTCAGGTCCCATTCCCTGGCCTACTTCCTTCACAATAAGGGGAAAATCAACCTCAAGTAGCAATTGTTGTAAGGTTTCCAAAGGTGATTTTGTAAAGTTATCGCCCTCAGGTTGTAACCATTCCTGAAATGGATTAATATGAACTATAAGTCCGTCAGCATCAAGCGATTGCACCATTTTTTTAATGGCATCTACCGTATTATCGGCGAGGTTATGTTCTATCTGCGCAATTCCAAGGTTGGCAAAAAAGGGCAGGTTCTTTCCAATGATGGGCCTTAAATTAAAATCATCAAAATACTTGTCATCGTTCAACAGACGCCTGCAGGAGCCCAAACCCATGCCCATTCCGAATTCATTACATGCTCTTGCTAAATTGCGATTTATCACCCCGGCTTGCTCCGTTCCACCCGTCATACTGCTTATCCAGATTGGGTTTGCGAGCTTTTTCCCTAAAAATTCTTTCTCTAATGAAACTGTGTGATGTCCGCTCAAAACGGGTTCGTAGTAAAACCTCATATCATTTTCAAGACTTCCCGTCTGACTCTTGAGTGCCAGTTCGATATGGTCTTGTTTGCGTTGTTCTGAAGTTGGATCGGACAAGTGGAACTTTATTGTTGGGTGCAAAGGTAAGAAAATGAGTAATGAGTTATGAGTGATGAGATGATCCGAGAAGGCCGGGTGCATTTACTCCTAACTTATGACTCGTGACTGGGTGAGTGGTGAGTAGTGAATAGTGAGCTTACTCCGAGTTTGCGGAATAGTTTTACTCCGCCCGTACGCTGTGGTTTGGTGTTTTTCACCAACCACTGCTGGGCGAAGTGAGATTAATGGAGTATGGAGATTTAGCTATTATTGAGTCATCCAATTTCTAAACAGATACTTTGTGCTTTCTTGAAGGACTAAAATTTTCATTCCACCTATTATCCCTCTCATTACTCAAAACTCATTTCTCATCCACAGACCCACCCACTCACCCTTTCCCTTCCCACTCACTCCTCACCACTCACCACTCCCCCCTCACCATGAATATCTTCTTAAATTTGCATCTTCAATAAAAAACCATGCATTTTTCAGAATATAGTTATACGAGGCCTGATATTGATTCTTTGCGGGGGCGATTTTTAGAGTTGGTAAAAACATTTGAGGCGGCGGAAAATGCCGAAGTTCAAATGGATATAATGGATAAAATAAATCTGTTGCGTTCAGAATTTGATACGAGTTATCAGTTGTGTTCTATTCGTCATTCCATTGATACAAGAGATGAATTTTACAACAAGGAGCAGGATTTTTTTGATGAGAATTTGCCGCAGTTTGAGGAGGTAACAAGTATTTATTATAAAGCATTAATAAATTCTAAATTTCGCAGTGAACTGGAAGAAAAATTCGGAAAACAATTATTTCGAATTGCAGATATGCAATTGCGTGTTTTTAAACCGGAGATAATTAATGATCTCATTACCGAAAATAAATTAAGTACAGAATATCAGGAATTAATTGCAAGTGCACTTATCAATTTCGATGGTGCCGATAGAACTATTGCAGAGATGGTTCCTTATTTGCGCTCAACAGATAGAAATGTAAGGCAAGAAGCATCAACTGCACGATGGAATTTTTTTGTAGATAATGAAAATGCTTTCGACAGAATATTTGATGAATTGGTAAAAACGCGTCATCAAATAGCATTGGAATTGGGATTTAAAAATTTTGTAGAAGTAGGATATCTCCGCATGTTGCGAAGCGATTATACTGCTGATATGGTTGCGGGATTTCGCGAGCAGGTTTTACAACAAATTGTTCCCATGGCATCGGAATTAAAAAAAGAACAAGCAAAACGACTTAATCTAAACACATTAAAATATTACGACGAACCATTATTATTTAAAAGCGGAAATGCAGATCCAAAAGGTTCACCTGAATGGATAATTAATAACGGAAAAAAAATGTATTCAGAATTATCCTCTGAAACTAAAGAGTTTTTTAATTTCATGCTCGACCACGACCTCATGGATCTTGAGGCAAAAAAAGGTAAGGCCGGGGGTGGATATTGCACTTATATTTCAGGATATAAATCGCCTTTTATTTTTTCAAATTTTAATGGAACGAGCGCAGATATTGATGTACTTACACATGAGGTGGGACATGCATTTCAGGTGTATATGAGTCGCGGGTTTGAAGTGCCGGAATATTATTGGCCAACAAGTGATGCTGCAGAAATTCACTCCATGAGCATGGAATATTTTGCATATCCCTGGATGGATGAATTTTTTAATGAAGATGCAGATAAATATCGTTATGCACATTTAGTGGAGTCGCTTTTATTTTTACCTTATGGTGTTGCAGTGGATGAATTTCAACATCATATTTATGAAAAACCAAGTTTATCTCCTACCGAAAGAAAATCACTTTGGCGCAACATAGAAAAAAAATATCTTCCGCTAAAAGATTATGATGATAATAATTATTTAAATGCCGGAGGATTCTGGCAAACACAGGCTCATATTTATCAATCGCCGTTTTATTATATCGATTATACCCTTGCACAAATGTGTGCATTTCAATTTTGGTTAAAAGCCAAAAAAGATAATGTTGCAGCATTACACGATTATGTTCAATTATGCAAAGCAGGCGGTAGCCGATCCTTTTTAGAATTAGTAGAATACGCCAACCTTAGATCACCATTTGATGAAAATGTATTTTCGGATATTGTTGTTGCGTTGGATGGCTATTTGAAGGGGGTGGATGAAGAGAAATTGGGATGAATGGGACGCGGGAATCGGGACACGGAAATCGGGAAAACAAAGGATGGAGAAAAAGAGGATCGCGGATGACGCTGATTTAGCGGATTTAAAAGGATAAATTTTTTTAATAATGCAGATTAATTATTAATTAGAATATAGAGTTTTCAATTTACGATAAGTACAGTCCGTCGCGGCGGACGAGCCATCTTTTAACAACGGACTTTAGCCCGTGGGTTAATAAAAAGAGGAACCTGACTAACGCGGTCAGCAGGCAGGCGCTAAAGACGCAAATTTGGCGGATTTAAAAGGGTTTTTTTTGAATATTGAATTTTTAATAGCCTAGAAAATATTTGTCCTAGAATAAATTAAACCCCGGTAGGGGTGGCATTATTATAGAAAAGATGCAATTAAATTAACCGTAAACCCCGTTAGGGGTGACATTATAACCCAACCTACAAAAAATGATATTTTAATAACTCAAATTGAATTTACGGTGAAATATAATTTTAATAAATATCTAATACTGTTTTTGATCATTGGATTTTTTCCTGTGATTGTTGATGCGCAAACTAATTCGAGAGATTCATCGATATTAAAAGCTACAAGCATTGCCAAACGTGTTATTAGTGCAATGGGTGGCGAAGAAAATTTTGAGCAGACCAAATATATAGGCTGGACATTTTTTGGGAGTAGAAAATTAATTTGGGATAAGGAAAATGATAGGTTGAGGGTTGATTATCTTAAAAAGAAATTAACAATTATTACGTCTTTAAATTCTGATGAAACTAAATTATATATGGATGATATCGAAATCACTAATACAGATTCCCTTATCAAATATAGTACAAGAGGAAAAAGAATTTGGGCAAACGATTCCTATTGGCTCCTGATGCCTTTTAAATTGTTGGATGAAGGGGTGAATTTAAAATTTGTAAAAGACACACTTTTAAATACTGTAAATACCTCCATCCTCGAAATGACCTTTGAAAATGTTGGTTTTACCCCTGAAAATAAATATTGGATCTACGTTGATATGAATTCCTATTTAATAACCCAATGGGATTTCTACAATACCTATACTGACATAACACCCGAATTTTCCAATACCTGGGGCGACTACAAAAAATACGATAAATTACTGATCTCCGGTGACCGCGGCGTAGAAGGAAAATTGGAAAATATTTATGTGGTGGATGAAATGCCTTCAGCAATATTTGAAACGAAATAAGATTTGGGATGAGGGTTTCGGTACAAGTGAAACAGGGGAACAAATAAATGAATAAAAAAGGGAACCCGCCAGTGGGCGAACAGGAGCTGATGACGCTGATTTGTCGGATTTAAAAGGATAAATTTAAAGGGGATATAATTAGAAATTTGAGATGAATTTTTCGGCTATAAATAATCAAAAAGTCCTGAAAGGACGGCACATCTTGTAACAACGGACTTTAGTCCGAGGTAACTAGTCCAAAATGTGACTCAGGACACAGGAAACAGGACAACTTTGACTCAACTTGAAAATTTATAATGCCAAGTAAAATTTAAATTAGCATATAAAATTTTCAATCAAAAACGAACTCCCCTTTTTCAACCTTTCCCAACCCTTCCTTCCTTTTTTAACCTTAGAACCTTACCCTTCGAATCTTCTCCCTTCTCCCTTCGAATCTTCCATGACTTCTCCCTTCGAATCTTATACTACAGCCTCCTCCTCCGTATTCAACCTAAAACCATTCCCATGAATATTCACGATCTCCAATGTTGGATCTTCTTTTAAATATTTGCGGAGTTTGGTTACGAATACATCCATGCTGCGGGCTGTGAAATAATCATCCCTTCCCCAAATTTGTTTGAGAGCTTCTTCGCGATAAACGATGTCGTTTACTTTCATGCAGAATAAACGCAATAATTCTGCTTCCTTAGGTGAAAGTTTTGCATCGGAGCCATCTGTTTTGAGAAGGCGGGTTTTGTAATTAAAATGATATTTTCCTATCGTAAATTCTTTTTGCTGATTATTGGTGCGCAATTTTCCTCCGCGTTTTAAAATTGCGGCAATGCGATACAATAGTTCTTCGCTGTTAAATGGTTTGGTGATATAATCATCAGCACCCACTTTAAATCCTTCCAAAACATCTTCCTGTAATGTTTTTGCTGTTAGGAAAATTACAGGCATTTCCGGATTTATACGTTTAATTTGTGCAGCCAACGTGAAGCCATCTTTTTTAGGCATCATTACATCCAGCACACATAAATTAAATTCTTCTTTGAAAAAAAGGTCCTCGCCTTTTTCGCCATCAGTAGCAAGGCGAACATCGTAGCCACTCATGCTTAAATAATCTTTTAAAACGGCTCCGAAATTCGGATCGTCTTCCACTAATAAAATTTTTGTTTTTAACTCTTCCATAAGTATAGATTATAAGGTTATAGGTAAATATATTTTAAATTGTGATCCTTTTTTGAGTTGACTTTTTACTTCAATTGTTCCGTTATGTCCTTCAATAATGGCTTTAACATAAGTTAAACCTAGTCCGAATCCTTTTATATTATGTACATTGCCTGTTGGCACACGATAAAATTTTTCAAATATCATTTTAATATTCTCCTGACTCATTCCGATACCCTTATCTTCAATAATAATATATATTCCCTTGTTATCATTTTGTGTTGATATTTTAATTTCGGGTTTTTCGGGGGAGTATTTATTGGCATTGTCCAGTAAGTTAAAAATCACATTCTGGAGATGCACTTCATCGCCTGTAAGTTCGTAATTTTCTGCGGCAAGTTCTGTCATAATATTGCCACCTTTTTCTTCCACCTGTAAACTTATATTCTCTACGGCGCGATAAATAATATCATGTATATCAATCTCATCCTTGCTTAAATTGATCTGATTTTTATCCAATAACGCCATCTGCAAAACCTTTTCCACCTGACTGTTCATGCGTTTATTCTCCTCCTTGATGATATGGGTATAATGTTTAATTTTATTCTCATCCCTCAGTATCATGGGATTATTTACCGCATCAACTGCAAGCGAAATAGTGGCCAATGGGGTTTTAAACTCATGGGTCATATTGTTGATGAAATCGTTTTTTATTTCCGATAGTTTTTTCTGACGGAATAATATTAAAACGGTATAATAAAATACTGCGATTATAATAGAGGTAAATAAAAGCGAGCCAATAAGCAGCGACCATATTGAACTGAGGATAAAACTTTTCTGATGCGGAAAATCCACTAATAAAACATCGTTGTTAAAAAACATGTCATCGGGAAATAAACTTACCTTATGTTCTGTTGCAACTAATTCTTTTACTTCCAGCTTTTCTTTGGTATTGGTGATAAAAAATTCATCATCCATTAAAACTCCAAAATTGAAATCGGTGGTAATACCATTATTTTTTAATTCGTGAAACAGTGTATTCTTTAAAAATACGGTATCAATAGTTTGCTCCGGTTTGATTCCGCGTTGTACCATCTGAAACATCATTTGTTCCATCGCTTTTTTTATGCGCTGCGAATTGATCTGAAGCTGTCTGTCAATATCTTTTAATATTTGCGTAATCAGATCATTGTTTGCAGAAGAAAAATCTCCACTGTATTCCAAGGGTTCTAAAATCATTGTTGGTTTTTCTCCTCTTGCCTGGATTGGTGATAGTGCATCCTTATAAGGATCTGCCACGGCGATCTCAGCATTTTCGAAATATCCATTGTCGATCCGGGAAGCTTTTATCATCCCTGTTAACATACTATCATTAACAATACCGTCATAAATACTGAGGGAGTCGTTTCCCGTGCGCCAATAGGTAGAATCTGAGAAAAATAAACTCATCTGGCTGCTCAGGACAGAGGCTGCTATATTGGTCTCCACCTTATCGGCAACCTTATTAAGGGCTTCGTTTACGTGATATCCAAAAACCTGTTCCTTCTGAGTAATGGTATTTTGAATCCAGTATACCTGAACCAAAATGATCCCCAACAGTGCGGAACTCATTAAAATTACAATAAGCCAAATACGGTTCTTTAACATCTACTACAAATTTACATATGTTAAAATCGTGGAAACAGCGGTTTAACGCAACATTAACATCTTTTAATGGTCATTTAACTACTTTGATTTAAGATAGATGCTAAATTTGTCATCCCAAGGTCATAACACACGATAATCAACGAAAAATACGCAATAAACCAATCTCGAAAATTATGAAACAGTTCCTTTTAATTTTCACCTTTTTTACCCTGAGTACCATATCCTTTAGCCAAAATCCCGATAATGGCCAGATCCGAATTAAAATTGATGCCAATGTAGATGGCGAAAAGGTTAAGATAGATACCTCTATCGATGCACTCAGCGATTTTGATATCGATGGGTTTTTAAAGGAGTTGGGTCTGGATGAGGAATTAAGTCAACTCAATATCGATATCAATACCGGATTTAATTTCGATTGGGATGAAGCAGCATTTGAAGAAATGATGGAAGGATTACAAAATATTGAAATGCCTGAAATTCCTGAATTGCCAAATTTAGCCCATTTGCAGGAACTGGAGATCTTGTCAGCAAATAAAGCAATTCTCGGTGTATATACGGATAAAGTTCCGGAGGGAGCTAAAATTACAGGGCTTGTTGATGAAAGTGGAGCCGTTGAAGCAGGTTTGAAGGAAGGTGATATTATTACGGCAATTGATGCAAAAACAATTGAATCTCCCAATAATTTGAGTGAGGTTATAGGCATGTATGAAGCAGGTGTTACAGTTAAGGTTACCTATATAAGGGACGGAAAAACAGCTTCGGTAAATGCAGTTTTAAAAGAAAATAAAAATGATTTTGGCAGTTGGTCGGGTATGGAAGGGTTCTCAGATAGTTTTAATTTAAATTGGGATAACGATCTCGATAAATTAATGGAAATAAATAAACCAACACGAGGATATTTAGGTGTTTATTTACAGGATGAGGAAGGGATGGTAAAAGTTTCAGGAGTGGAAGGCAATTCTGCAGCTCAAGAAGCACGTTTAAAGGAAGGAGATGTAATTACTGAATTAAATGGTAAAAAAATAATTACCTACGACGATGTTATGGAGTTTATGGAAACAACAACTCCGGGAGAAAAAATTAAAATATCCTACGAACGCGAAGGCAAAAAAAATTCGACCGAAGCAACTTTGAAAGAAGTAAAAGGAATGAATTTTTATTTTAAAGATAAGGAGGAAGGTTATGTGCCAAATATTATTATTGATCGTGTAGCACCATGTCCACCGGGCAGTGCTTACAGCTATAATTCAGGTGACGGAAAAAGAAATATAAATATCTGCATCACTGCAATTAAAAATTCAGATGAAAAAGCTCCGGCACCTAACGGAAATTCATCCGACCTCAGTCATCCATTGCTTGATCAAAATAGTGTAAGTATTTATTCTAATCCCAGTGCAGGTACTTTTAATGTAAAATTTAATTTACCGGAAACCGGAGACACAAAAATTGTGATCACCGATATAAATGGAAAAGAGGTTTATACAGAAACTTTACCTAATTTTTCAGGTGCCTACGATAAGACAGTGGCATTGACCACCGAACCAAAAGGAACTTATTTTGTTAAGGTTACTCAAAATGGATACTCCAATACTAAAACAGTAGTGTTGCAATAATTGAAATAATTAAAATTTTTTAATTGGCCGGATTTACTCCGGCCTTTTTTTTTGATTTTTTTTAAAAATATTTGTTGTTACATTTTCACTACCCTCAGTACAAACAATATCCCTGTGAATATCAGCTAAGCATGCATTCATAATTTCTTTACATTCGCATCAACTAAACCCTAAACCTATGCTTAAGAATCTTTACTTACTGTTTCTTTCCTTAATTCTATGTACTATCGTTAACTCCCAGGTTGTGATTAAAGGCCACGTATCTGAATACGACGGAGGTGCACTTATAGGTGCCACCGTAGTTGAAAAGGGCACTACCAATGGCACCTTGGCCGATGTTGACGGTAATTTTACCATCACGCTCAGCAGCACTCCTGCAACGCTCGTGTTTACCTATGTGGGTTATGCTACACAGGAGATCGAGGTTACTGCACAAACTACCTTGCGTGTAATATTGGAGGCAGATTCCTATAGTTTAAGCCAGGTGGAAGTGCTGGGAACCAGAAGTTTGAACAGATCTTCCACCGAAAGTATGGTACCCATTGATATAATTGATGTTAGTGCATTTACCGCTGCTAATGGTCAATTGGATATGAATCAGTTATTACAATATGCTGCTCCTTCCTTTAATTCCAATCGGCAGAGCGGAAGTGATGGTGCCGATCATATTGACCCTGCAACATTAAGAGGATTGGGTCCGGATCAAACATTAGTTCTTGTAAATGGAAAAAGATATCATCAATCATCTCTTATAAATATTTTTGGTACTCGCGGTAGAGGAAATACAGGAACTGATTTAAATACAATACCTGCTGCCGCAATTGAAAGAATTGAAATTTTACGCGATGGTGCATCTGCACAATATGGATCAGATGCAATTGCGGGGGTAATCAATATTGTTTTAAAAGATAATGTAAATGAATTTACCGGCAATGTAAATACCTCCGGAAATCTCGCACAATATAATTTCGACCAGGGTTCCATCGATGGGCAAAATTTGCAAATAAATGGAAATTATGGATTTGATATTGGTGAAAAAGGCTTTCTGAATGTAACAGCAGATTATCATTATCGCGGACATACAAATCGCGCAGAATTTACCGGCGATTTTCCCGATAATGTGGATGTGCGCAATCAGTATGGTGATGCTGAGGTTACAGATTTTTCAGCTTGGTTCAATATGAAATATCAGTTAAACGGAAATGCACACTTTTATGCTTTCGGAGGATATAACACTAGAGATGTTGCCGCTTATGCTTATACAAGAGATGCTGGCAGTCCGAGAAATGTTACTTCACTTTACGAAAAGGGATTTGATCCCGTTATTGCATCCATTGTAACAGATAAGTCTGTTTCAGGAGGAATTCGCGGTGATATTCATGGTTGGGATGTTGATTTTAATAATACCTTCGGAGCAAATAAAATGCATTATTATGGAAGAGAAACATTAAATGCTTCTATGGGTGATGCATCTCCAACTGAATTTGATGACGGCGGATTTTCATTAGCGCAAAATTCAACTAGTCTTAATTTTACAAAATATTTTGCCAGCGTTTTACAGGGATTAAATATTGCTTATGGTGCGGAATATCGCATTGATAATTATCAGATCTTTGCAGGCGAAGAAGCTTCATGGTATAATTACGGAGCAGTATTAATTGATGGTGAAGATACCATTGGCAGACCTGGCGGTTCACAAGGGTTTCCGGGCTTTCAACCAAAAGATGTAACCAATGAATTCCGCTCTAATCTCGGAGCTTATTTTGATGTGGAAGCAAATTTTACGGAACAATTTTCTGCGGATGCTGCCTTGCGTTATGAAAATTATTCTGACTTCGGAAATACTGTGAATGGAAAATTAGCGGCACGATTTGCAATAAATGAAAAATTTGCATTCAGAGGATCTTTTAGCACAGGTTTCAGAGCACCATCTTTAGCACAAATTTATTTTAGTTCCACTTACACAAATGTGGAAGCAGGGGTAATTATTGATGAGGTTATTGCGGATAATAAAAGCACTATTGCCCGTCAACTCGGTATACCCGCATTAAAACAGGAAGAAAGTATGAATGGCAGTTTTGGATTTACGGCAAAACCAATGACCGGATTATCCTTAACGATAGATGGATATTATATCACCATAAATGACCGTATCGTATTAACCGATGGGTTCGGAACAGATGATGATATTATCGGCGGAATTCTATCTGATCTTAATGTTGGTTATGCAAGATTTTTTACCAATGCAGTGGACACAAAAACAATGGGTGTGGATGTTATTCTTGCTTATAAAATTTATATGCAGGAAAATGCCCTCACATTTACCTATGCCGGAAATTTTAATCAGATGACAATTGAAAATATTTATACCAACGATCTGCTAACCGGAAAGGAAGATAATTATTTCAGTTTGCGTGAGCAATATTTTTTAATTGCAAGTGCTCCACCTGCTAAAATGAATTTAACAGTAGAATACTCCACGAAAAAATTAAATGCAACATTGCGCGCTAATTATTTCGGCGAGATTAATTTAATTAATTACAGTGGATTGGAATATACTTATTCAGCTAAAACAACAATTGATGCAAGTATAGGTTACGATATCACTAAAAATTCACATCTGACTATAGGTGCTGCAAACTTATTAAACACCTATCCTGATCCAACAGATCCATACGAAACAGAAACCGGTGGTGCCTGGGATGCAGTGCAAATGGGATATAATGGAACGGCGGTGTTTGCGAAACTTGGGTTTAAGTTTTGAAATGAGTAATGAGTTATGAGCCTGCCTGCCGACTGCGTCAGCGTCAGGCAGGTAATGAGTGTGATCCGGGTAGGATTATGCTCACCACTCACCATTTACGTAATAGTCGCAGTCTCAGTAAGCAGTTTTAAGCCAGCTGAGTCTTACTTCGCATTCACGTATGAGTAATGAGCCTGCCTGCCGACTGCGTCAGCGTCAGGCAGGTAATGAGTTTGATCCGAGTAGGAGTAAGCTCACTACTCACCACTCACTATTCACAAAGGGTGAGTGGTGAATAGTGAGTAGGGAGTGACTCTATCACCGGAAGATATACCTTCGAACCAAGCTGAATAAATAACCAATAACAATCAAAAAATAAAAAACATTTATCGGATCGACTACCCGGAAGTCCCTCCTTCGAAGGGAACCTATAGAACAATAATATCGAATACCGAACAAGGAATAAAGAATATTAATCGGATTGACATCCCGGATGATTTTCCTCCGAAATGAAACTTTCAATGTAAACGAAAAATATACTCCCCTATAGGGTAGGGGGCCCTTCGGATCGACACACTGGAGATTTTCCTCCGTAATAAACCCCTTCAACTCCTTCAACCAATCTCACCTCAAAGTTTCAAGTAGAATCGGAATTCCCTCTGTAATGAACCTTGCGAACCCAATTTAATATCGAACCTGCCTGCCGGTAGGCAGGTAAAGAACAAGGAATAAAGAACCTGTCTGCCGGCAGTCGCCAGGCAGGCATCTAACATGTCGACAATCCTGAAGATTTTCCTCCGCAACAAACCAAATTAATATCCAATAACAATCAAGAAATAAAAAATAACAATCGGATTCTCTCCCGGATGATTATCCTCCGTAACAAACCCCTTTAACCCCTTCAACTCCTTCAACCAATCTCGCCTCATGGTTTCAGGTAGAACCGGAGTCTCCCTCCGTAATGAACTCAGAACCTGCCTGACGCTGACGCAGTCGGCAGGCAGGCCCCGAACCCAGAACTGAAACATGCAGTGATCGACGCAGGAGATCTACTACATGTCAGAACCCCGAACTTTTTTCTCCCCCCTTTAGTTTATACCTTTGCAAAAAGAAAAGACTATGAGCAATTTTATCGTAAGCATATATACAGAAGGAACCCCGAACCCTGACAGTTTGAAATTTGTGATGAATAAAATGTTGTTGACCGGACAAAGTGTCGACTTCGACAGAGGAGATAATGTGAGTTATGCGCCTTTGGCGGAGGAATTATTTAACAAATTCGACTTTATTAAGGGTGTATTTATCATGAATAACTTCGTAACGGTTAGAAAAGAGGCGGAAATTGATTGGTTTGAAGTGAAATCGGGTATCAGTGAATTTATCAAAAATTATGTGAGCGAGGGAAAAACCGTAGTTGGTGAAATTCCTGAAATTGATAATATCAGTGGCGAACTGGATGGCGATGCGATCATTGCCAAAATAAAATCCATGTTGGACCAATATGTGAAACCAGCCGTTGAAATGGATGGTGGTGCAATACAGTTCAAATCTTTCGACAATGGAATTGTTACATTGATGATGCAAGGTTCATGCAGCGGATGTCCTTCTTCTACCGTAACACTAAAATCTGGAATTGAAGGTTTATTAAAACGTATGGTTCCCGAAGTGAAAGAAGTGGTTGCGGAAAGTGCAGAAATAATTTAAATAATAAGTTGCTATTTTATAAACACGATCTTTTTTGAGATCGTGTTTCTTTTTGTAATAAAACTGCATATATATTCTCCGGAGGAAAATTCAGACACATTTATTTTCTCTACATACAATCCTGTTTGAGCTGAATAGGAATTCTCAAATATAATTTTACCCTGCAGATCGAAAATGGCGATCTGAAAATCAGTATTTTCAAAAAGTGCATACTGAATAGTAAGGATATCGTGAACTGGATTGGGATAAGTTCCTAATACCACTATATCAAATTCATTTATATTGATAGATGCAGTGTCAGGCGCCTGTGGACATTCAGGTGCCAGAGGAATTTTTTTATGTTCGGGTCTTATAGTTGCTGAATCGCTGTGAAATAAAAAATTATCTCCATCCGGACAATACCAGCTGTCGTCATAATTATAATTGGTATCGATGGAATTAATATTATTAATGAAATAATAATCGCCCTGTGTTTTTGTTTTGCTGATATCAAGCATTAAAAAACCGCGATGTTCAATATCTATAAATTTAATATGCTCATTCATGAGTTGAATTGCATCTTCCGCCCAACCCAATTCCATACTTGGTGAGGTAACGCTAGGCCCTACAAATTCCACTGCAGCACTACCCAAATGCACACCCGGGCTATAAGAAGGTGTTGCAACATCATTTGCCCAGGAGGAATGAATATCGCCGGTTAAAATTACTTTATTGGATGGTATGCTATCGCGTAAAAATTGTAAAAATATTTCCTGGTCCTGAGGATAGCCATCCCATTGATCGTCATTGATCGGAATTCCGAAAGCTGTTAATGGAGATACCATAACCTGTTGCCCAATCACTTTCCATTGAGCATTCGAATTCTTCAAGTTATTGAATAACCAATTGCGTTGTGTTAAACTAATAATATGTCGCGAAGTATCATCCCAATTCGTGTCAAAATAATCGAGTTGTTTGTCGCGATCATCAATACGCGTATCTAACACATACAGGTCGGCGAGGTCGCCGAAATTAAATGCGCGATATGTTTTATTGGGAAATAATGTATCGTTGCTTTTTCTTACCGGCATCCAATCGAAATAGGCGTCTTCGGCACAATTTACTCTTTCGTCCCAATCTCCCTCAAATAAAGGTTGGTGATTTACCGCTCCGTCATTATAGGCATTATCTGCAAATTCATGATCATCCCACAGACAAATAAATGGAAAATTTTGATGTAAGGTTCTAAGTTGTGCATCTAATTTATATTGTGAATGTCGGGTGTGATAATCAGAAAGATCAATAATTTCATCATCGGGTTCATAAGGACGGTCCACAGCATTATTATATCCGTATCCGTCGCTTTCATATTCATAAATATAATCCCCTAAGAAAATGACAGCATCAAAATCATTTCTTTTTGTAATGATATCATACACATTAAAATAACCCGCATTTAAACTTGCACAGGAAATAACTGCAAACCTTATACTGTCAACATCTCCAATTGGTAATGTTTTAGTGCGACCTGTGAGAGAGTGCAATCCATTGTAAGTAAATTGATAGTAATACCAGGTATTGGCATTTAATCCGCTTACCTCAATATGCAAACAAAAATCGCTGTTGATATCCGCCTCAGATGTACCCGAAGCAACTATGGAAGTGAATAATGTATCTGTTGCAACACGCCATGAAACAGAGGGCGTTTCGTCATCTTCAACAGTAATGCGCGTCCAGATTATAAATCCATCCGCACTTGGATCGCCGGAGGCCACACCATGATAAAATGGCGCCAATAAACTATCCGCTTCACACCTTATCTTATAATTAGTTTGGCCGATCGATGCGTGTGTGGAAATAAATAAAAACAGGTATAAAAGTGTATGTTTCATTCTGCTTCAAAAAAATCTTTTATTTCTTTTTCATTAATGCTTCTGTAATTGTATTGATGCACTACTTTGCCATTTTCCAATAAATAAATACTGGGGACAGATGGCCCGGCAATGGAAAAAAATTGTTTCATGGGTAAGAAGTCGTAACGGTATTTTTCAGAATTACTCTCCTCCCAAAAGTTGTTCAATAAATTTTCGTCGCCTGTAAATATATAAATAGTATTTTCAGAAAGGTTGTATTTCTGCGAAATCAATGAAATTTTATTCGCTGCATGTATACAATACTTGCAGGTTACACTGAACATGCATACCATTTTTTTATTTTCACCAACATTCAACGTGTCTGATACCGGAGAATCGGCAATACGGGCAGAGATGGTCTCCAATGTATATCCACCGGGTTGCTCCCAATTTATCAAAAAATCGGGTCGTGATAATACTGGTGGAAGCGCGAAACAAAATACAATGGAAAATAATAAAATATTGGATTGAAATTTAAGTTGAAAAGGGTTTTCTTTTTTTATCAAAAACAACAACCCGATCAAAATTATATTTTTCACAAGTGATTCTAACGGAGATAAACGAAGCATTTCTCCGAAACAATGGCAGTTTTCTTTTTCACCCCTGATAACCTGATATAAAAGAAAAAGTGAAAAAATGGTAAGAAGTATAACCGTTATTCGCCAAATAATAGCATACCGAATGTTGGTTATCAATAAAATTCCCAATAATAATTCAACGCTTATAATTAAGCGGGCTATTATTGCAGCAGTGTTAAAATTAAACCATTGCAGGCTAAAAATGTATAGTTCGAAGGTGTCAATTGAAACTAACTTAAATATGGCTGATAAAATAAATACAGTTCCAATTAGTATTCTGATGAAATGATGGAAGAATGATTTTGGAATGAATTTCATGGTGCTCAGAAAAACTTAAAAAGGTTCACAATCCACTGTTTTTGTAATTCCGAATTCTGTTGTTTCTGAATCAAAGGCATCGCAGGTTTTGTTTGCATCTCGCCCTTCGCCTACCAGCGTATAGGTTGTGTCGAAACCGGAAACATCCTGATAACAATCGCATCTGAATTCTTTATCGCAGGAATTTAAAAGTAACACAAATGCAAAAAGTGTGATAAAGAAAATGAAATATTTTGTTGCTGATTGGAATTTCATTTTTAGTGTTTTATTTATTTGCCAATTGACCGCAGGCTGCATCAATGTCTTTCCCTCTGCTTCTTCGAACCACGGCCACAACATTATGTTGTTCGAGATAACTTATAAATTTTTCTCTTTGTTCCACTTTTGATTTGTGAAAATCCGCCTCGCGAATCGCATTGTATTCAATAATATTTACTTTTGCCGGAACTCTTGCGCATAGGGTCACCAGGTTTTTCGCATCCTCCATACTTTCATTTATTCCGTCAAACAAAATATATTCGAAGGTGATGGAATTGCCTGTTTTTTCATAAAAGTAATTTAATGCTTCTACCAGATCATTTAAGTTATTTGCATCATTGATTGGCATTAATTTACTTCGTTTAATATCATCTGCAGCATGGAGAGATAATGCAAGATTAAATTTAACATCATCATCCCCCAATTTTTTTATCATTTTTGCCAAACCTGCAGTGGAAACAGTTATGCGTTTTGCCGAAATATTTAATCCTTCTTCAGAAGTAATTTTATCTATGGCTTCCAAAACATTTTTATAATTCAACAATGGTTCACCCATCCCCATAAAAACAATATTGCTCAATGGTTGATCGTGTTCTTTAAGGGCAATTTTATTTAATAATACCACCTGATCATAAATTTCATGTGGTTGCAAATTCCTTTTTGTTTTAATAAACCCAGTTGCACAAAAGGTGCATCCGAGGTTACATCCCACCTGACTGGATACACAGGCGGTCATTCTGTGTTTTGTGGGGATGAGAACACCTTCAATAAAATGGCCGTCATGGAGTTGAAAACGACATTTTACAGTGCCATCGTTACTTTTTTGTTCCATGTTGATTTGCAGGGGAAGTATTTCAAATTCATCCTCTAAAAGTGCTCTTAGTTCTTTGGAAAGGTTACTCATCTCCTCAAAACGCACAGCACTTTTCTTCCACAACCATTCATGTATTTGATTGGCTCTGAACTTTTTATCGCCTAAAGCAATGATCTTTTCTGTCAACTCATTCAGGGTTAGATCCCGTATGGCTATTTTTTGCTTTTCCTGCATTTAGGCAAAGATAACCCTTTAATTGCGTGTGTCTGTCGGATTTCAGTAATCTAAGTCATCGAAAATATTTTGAAATATCGCACAATAGTCGGAACTTCAACCTCCAAAACAAACCGACTGTAGGAATGAATAAATTTTTTACTCTGCTATTTACATGTATTTTATCGTTGTCGGTACACGCACAAGACATTCATTTTTCACAGTTTTATGCGTCACCGTTAACCCTCAATCCGGGGTTAACGGGTGCATTTAACGGCAACATCCGCGGTATTGTAAATTACAGGAACCAGTGGAATTCTTTTGCTCCGTTTAACACTTTTGCAGCTTCGGTAGATATGAATTTCGGTCAGAGTTTTTTAAAATATGACCTTATGGGATTTGGATTAAGCGCTTTTTCTGATGTTGCCGGTGATACAAAATATAGCAGCACACAGGTCAATATGACCTTTTGTTATATAAAAACACTGGGAAATAAATATCATCCAAGTTATATGTCTGCCGGTTTTCAGGGTGGATATGCGCAAAAAAGTGTTAATTACCTGGCAATGACCTTCGCAAATCAGTTCGATGGTGTTTATTACGATCCTACATTGGGAACCGGTGAGTCCATCGGTTTTGAATCGCGCGGGTATTTGGACCTATCAGCCGGATTAATGTGGTATCTTGTTCCAAAAGAAGATAAATTCAGTATGTATCTGGGAGGTTCGGTTTACCATGTAAATGAACCCAACCAATCGATAGGCGCCGAAGATGACAGATTATATATGAAGTATTCCGGTCATGCCGGTGCTCAAATACCTGTAGGAAAAATGACCTCTTTGGTTCCGGCATTTATGATGAATGTTCAGGGGCCTTATACGGAATACTTTGGCGGAGCAAATCTTAAATTTTACCTCGAAGGTATGCAGTGGAGTTCCACCGCTATTTCATTCGGGGTATGGCAACGGGTTGTGGGTGATGTGGAGGCTGCAACAAAGGCCGAAGCAACCATTCTGGCAGCGCGACTCGATTACGATAAGATAAGTTTAGGGGTGAGTTATGATGTAAATATTTCTTCGCTTGCAGAGGCAAGTAAAAATAATGGCGGACCTGAAATTTCACTTTCTTATATTACAAATTTGCCACAACGCGAAAGAAGAATACCTTGTCCGAAGTTTTAACAGCTTACAAGTTTTATTGCCGTCGTAACCCTTTTATATTTTCTTAAAAAAATAGAACTATTACGGGGAAATTGGCATTACTATTAATTGAATTTACAGCATGTTGAAATTCTACTTTTTTATAGCATTGTTTGTTACTGCATTTATTGTTCAATGTCAATCAACCGCTTTGGGATCACCTCATAGTAAATTAAATTCAAGCGAAATTTCGAATGCTGAGTTTACAATACATTACAGTGATACAACTTATAAAAAGTATACAAAAAAATTACAACTTATAGAACAAAATGATACCATTGTTTATATTGAAATATTTGATGTAAACAAATTCTGGTACCTGGAACGTTATATTCTGAAAAATGGCAAAAGAATAAAAAGCGGTTGGCAACAGGAATTTGATATTGGAGGAAATAAAACATTCGAAAGATATTGTTCAGCTGAGGCGGGTAATTGTAATAAAGTAAATACTTATACCTATTACCCCAATGGAAATATAATTGCCATAGTTAAAACCATTAAGAATAAAAAAGAAGGACTCAGTTCATTTTATCACAATAACGGGCAACTAAAAAATACCATTGAATTTAAGAATGATAAACTTTGGAATATAGTAGCGTACTACGATCAAAATGGAAATATTTTGGACCCTGGTAATTTTTGTGATGGGAATGGATTTGTGAATGTCTATTCTGTAACCGGTAAATTGATTAAGGTCAAGAGGTATAAAAATGGGAGGGAGGTGTTGTTTAAGGGGAAGTTGCGGGGAGTTGACAGTCACAGGTAGTTACTTTGGAGATTATTGATTATGGTTGAAAAAGTCAATAGTCAACAGTGGGCAGTTTGTAGCATTGGAGATTATTGTTTCGGTTGAAGTTTTTTTACACCCGTAAACTTGTATTATTTGACGTGCAAAACGATGTTTTATTTCCTCCCGAAACTTTACCAAATCATTAAATAAGGAGAGAGGAGAGAGGAGTTTAAATTTCTTGCGAAATTTTGTAAGACAACACCGTATGATTTAATGATTGCTAATACCCTAAACCATACATTTAAAACCCTCGCTAAGAGCGAGAATCACACTGTATCCAACGAAATATTAAAATACCACCCTTTGTTTTCCTGCACTTAAAAAGGAGAAAGGAGTGAGGAGAAAGGAGTTTAAATTTCTGGCGAAATTTTATTGGGTGGTACGTTAGTGAGGCTTTCGCTCTTAGCGAAGGTCTCACTAACGGTACTCTCCACTCCCAACTGCGTTTGTTTTCCTAATACTTGATACCTGATACCTGATACGCGCGCAGCGCCCGTCCTATTTCCCCTTCCATTGTCCTACGTCAAGTCCTATGTCCTGTGTCCTAAAAAATACATTGATCCCCATGCTTCCGCAACCAGCTCTCCGCAAGTTCATAACCCGGCATTGCGCGTTCCACTTGTTTCCAGAACCGATGGCTGTGGTTATGTTCTACAAGGTGAGCGAGTTCGTGAATTAAAATATAATCTATTACTTCCGGTGGTGCGAATAATAATCGAATAGAGATATTAATATTGCCATCCCAGGAACAACTTCCCCAATTAGTAATGCTATCGCGCAAACGCAATTTTTTAATTGGTTTTTGAAAATGGAGATCGTTTAATATTTGTACGCGCTGTGCAATGGCGGGTTGAAAATGATTACCAATTAATCTGCCAACTAAATATGTTTTGTGTTTTTGTTCTTGTGTTGGTGACATTCCTTCAGAAAGCATGAGCATGATGATATTATTTTTTAACTCACCACTGCTCGCATTTTTTTTTGGAGTGTAATTAATGCGAATTAAAAATTCTTGTCCCATTACTTTTAATGTATCACCATGATGATATTGACGATATAATGGAGGTTTTTTGTGTAATTCGTGTTTGGCGATATATTTTTTTGCCCAATCGAGCAATTGCATTTCCTGATGCAATTTTTCTGTTTCATTTAAATACTTTGATAATCTGATGTGAATGCCTTTATTGCCGATGCTTGCCCTGCAATCGTTGCGCATTTCGTGATAAACAAAAACCCGAAATTCTTTTTCTCCAACAAGGATGATCTCCTGTTTAAAAAGAATGGATTTTTTATTTTTGAGAAGAAGTGGCATGTTTTAATACTACACTACTTTATTATTAAATGAGAAATCTGTATTTTCAATAAAAGATTTTTTTGCACCCTTATATTATAATTATTCATGACGGTAATACTTTTTGCCACTAAGACACAAAGGCACGAAGGTTTCACAAAGCAATATTTAGTGAATACTTAGTGTCTTTGTGCCTTTGTGGCCCATTTTTTTAGTATTCTGTGAGTTAGCTTTTAATAACTTTCATACTTTTTTAATTCTGTTTGAATTTCATCCAATTTTTTTTGTTGCGTTGCAATTTCCGCTTTTTTTGCTTCCTGATTTTTGGCATTGGCTTCCAGATCTGTTTTGGCTTTTTTAATGGATTCTTCCCATTCGGTGATCTGGTCGTTTAATTGTTTGTTCTTTTTTTCTAGTGATGTTTGTTCATCATTTCGCTGTTCCAATATTTTTCGTTCTGCGTTTACCTTTTCTTCAATGGCGATCTTTTCTATGCGATATGCAAATTTTTGCATTAATGTTTCACAAGCTTTTACCTTATCGGGGTTGGTTGTTGAAGAAACAAAGGCGCCGTTCACTTCAAAAAAACCAGTAACTATTAATTCATCTTTCTCTGATGTGAATAAAAAATAAATATTGGAAGGATTTTCACTTAAAGTGGGTGCAGTAATATTTGTAGCTTTAAATTCATGTTTGCCCGTTTCGTCAACAGCCACTTTTTTCTGAATGTCGTTTACCCATATTTTTAAGGCTTTAATTACATCCTTTTCACTTTTATCCCCAAGGCTTACCTCATATCCGGTTCTTTCTCCCATACTTAATGGAGCAACTACTTCTTTTACTTCAACTTTTGTTTGCGCTGATACTGTTGCAACAGTGATCATAAATAACGTAAAAATGGATAATTGTAAATATTTCATGATCTATTATTTAAAGGGTTAAAAAATTTCTTCTTAGTTTCAAAAATTATACCTAAAATAAAATATTGTTATTATGCCCAAAATTAATCAGTTATTTAATAATTGATAAAAAACAGCATTTAAAATCAAATCCGGCAAGGTTATACCGCATTCAAATTTAGTTAAATATTTGCTCCTGTTTGTTGCTAAAAAACTTTAAAACACTGGGTATATGTGAATAAAAGAATATACATCTTCGGATATATTTCTATTTTTGATAAAGAATAATCAAGTGTATGGGAAAAAAATTATTTATCGTTTTTCTGTTGATCTCAAGTGGGGTGGCAGTATTTGCTCAGGTGGAGGGTTCATCGTTTAGTGCAACGGGTAGAGGTGGAACGGCAACTTCCTTTGTTACTGATTATCAGGCAATTGGTATAAACCCTGCAAATCTGGGTTTCGATACGGATTTTCATATCGCTTTGGGAATAGGGGAGTTCGGTTACGGATTTTATTCAGAAGCACTGGCAAAAAAGGATGTGCGCAATGTTCTCTTTAATAATGAAGATACCATAGGCCCCGCCGAACAGGAACTTCTTGCAAGAGCGTTTTTAGACGAAGGGTTTACTATAAATATTGATATAATGCCCGTTGGAATGAGTTTCGAAATTCCCAAATTGGGAACTATCGGTTTAAGCATGAAAGCAAATGTTGCTTACAGAACACAATTTGGTGGTGAAGCGGCAAATATCATTTTTGAAGGATATAATTATGCGGAATATTTTGATACCATCATTTTTGATGGAGAAACAATTTATGGAGTAGCATACGAACCGCTAAGCTTATCAGAATTATTTGAGGATACAGAATTGATGTTAAATGTAAATACAGAATTTAATCTAGCTTATGGTAGAAAAATTGTTGGTGATGATGAAAAATTCGCTCTATACGGTGGTGCCGGAATTAAATTTATTTTAGGTTTTGCTTATCTGGATATTTCTTCCCAAGATGGAAATTTGAGCGGAGTAAGTGCCCTCGGTTTGGATATTCTCGATGTGGAAACCTTAAGCACCCCTTTTCCCATTACCAGTTCTGCTGCAGAACCTGTTGGAAGAGGAGTTGGTTTTGATCTGGGATTAAGTGCCAAGGTTGCAAAAACTTTAACCCTCGGACTCGCAATTACCGATATCGGAAAAATGACCTACGATGCAAATGTTTTACAGGTAAATGATTTTGTTTTAGATACCGTTGCCTTCAGCGGAGTAAATACAACTGACCCAATAGAATTGATCAGCCAAATATTTGATGAGGAAAGTTTGATCGAATATTCCGGACTTTCGGAATTTGAAGTGAGTTTGCCCACAAAAGTGCGTTTAGGCGGATCGCTGCAAGTGAGTGATATTTTTAATGTTGGAGTCGATGCAATATTTCCCGTAAATACTGTTGCCGGTTCTTTGGCTTCTCCGGTTTTGGGTTTGGGGGGAGAAGTAAAAATGTTTAAGGTGATAAAATTATCCGCCGGATTATCTACGGGCGGAGGATATAATTATAATATTCCTGCGGGAATTGGTTTGGACCTTAAATTCTGGGAACTGGGTGTTGCTACAAGAGATGTTATGACCTGGTTCGGAGAAGCGAGTCCGACTGTTTCTTTTGCTGCCGGATTTCTTCGGTTTAAGATCTGATCATTCCAAAATTTTATATAAAACTTTTGCTTCCTCGCGCGAACAGGAATTATAATGCCACCACTCAGAAGGCAGTTGAACAAAACCTGCTTTTACCATTACTTCCCGCAATATTTTTCTGTTTTGAATTTGTTTTTCTGTAAGCGTTCCGTTTGCCAATAAACTATTTTCCAATTGTGGTTCCGCAGCCTCGCCAAAAAAATCGTAAGGTGTTCCCATGTCCAAGGCTACACCATTTTTTGTTGCTACAGTAATATCAACTGCAGCTCCATAATTATGCAAAGATCCATTTTTAGGATTGGAAACATATTTACTTTTTTCCGGATAATTTTCCTGCACAATATCCCACATTTTTTGTTGCACACTTACCGGTCTTGTTGCATCATAAATAATAAATGTAAGTGAACTGTCTTTAGCAATTAAATACTGATACGCTTTTTGTAATTTAATTAATACATCAGGTTGCAGATATGCATTTTCCAGTTCGCCGTAAACATCTGTATTTAAAAAATTATCGGTGGATGAATATTTAAGTTCTACTAAAATTCCGGGTTCTTTTTGTTGCACATTTATTAATCCGGAGGAGATCATTTGTTGTTCGAGTAGAGATATGGATTTTGTTTCGCTTACTTCTTTTACTTCAATATCCTTTGGTTTGTCTTTGTTTTGAGAAGAACAACCTAAGGTGAAAAATAATAAAATACTGATACAATTCCATTTCATTATGCTAAGGTAAATATTTAGGAGTGGTTAAACAATCAAGATTGAAGAAATTAATGCGAACCAATAAAAAAACCGGCAATATGCCGGTTTTTTTAATTCTTTAATTCTTTAATTCTTTTATTCCTTCACAAAAGTATGAGACGAAATAGTACTGTTATGAGAAATAATCATAACATACATCCCTGCAGCAAGATCACTAATATTTAAAATATTATTTTCTCCGTTAATATTTCCGGAAGAAACTAATTTACCATCAGCGGCATAAATTTCAAATTGTGCGTTGCTGTCGTAATTTAATTGTATAGTAATATTTTCTGTTGCGGGATTTGGGAAAATACTAAATGTATTTGCCGGCATTTCGGAGGCGCGCAAAGGAAGTGTTTTAAAACTTTCCAATACTGCCGTGTAAGGAGAATTATCAATTGGTGTTACAGAACAATTGGAGCGCACTTTCCATTTATATTTTGTGTCAGGAATTAATCCTGTAAGAATTAATGTTTCTGAAGCGCTTGTTGCAGTCAACCATGTTGGAGATGATGCAGGTCTGTAACTGATGGTATAGGAATCAGCGCAATTAACAGCTCCCCATGTTAATTGTGCGCTGGTGGATGAAAGTACCATGTCGTTTGCCGTTGCAGGGGTAGGGCAAGTTGTAATATCTCCCTGATTAGAACTACCAATTGTTGGAGGATTAGAACTTGTAACACGAATGCGATAATCGCCGCCCGGAATCATATCGCCGGGTAAAGTTGCTTCAATATCCTGTGCACCGCTTTTTTTGCTGCTCACAGATGCAATTACCTGCGGTGTTGCAAAAGTTCCGTTCTCATCTGAGAGTTCAACGGAGAAAACATTTCCGGTTGTGTAAACACCATAGGCAGCCATCGGAACTTCAATATCTGTTCCCGGACATAATGCCTCACCGGGGAAAGTATTTATAAAAATAGAGTTTGATGGAGCATCATTGGCAATTTTTACCACCCAGATATCGTGTTTTACTCCGTAGATACTATTTATATCAATTCCATCATCCGCAATCGAACCTATAACAATAAAATTACCATCGGATGTTTCTTCCACGGCATAAGGATAATCCCAACTATTTCCACCAACGCAGGTTTGCCACAAAATGCGACCCTGAGCATCCGTTTTAAAAACCCAATAATTATCATACACGCCAAATTCGCACATCGCAACTCCTTCATTTTCATCTGCTTCCATCGTATAAATATATCCACCATCTGATGTGCGTGAAGCTGCCATCCAATAATCTCCTGATTCACCATAACAATATTGTTTGAGGATATTTCCGTTTCCGTCCACCCTTAAAGTCCAAACTCCCGGATACTCGCAGGCATTTACATCATAATCGGCAGATGACGAATAACCTACAACCATATAATTGCCCGAACCATCAGCGATAAGATTTTTTCCAAAATCGTAGCCCGAGCCGCCGTATGTTTTTTGCCACATCAGATCTCCTGAATTACTTACTCTTATTAACCATAGGTCAGATATTTTAGCAGCGTCATAATCGTAATATCCACCACCACCGCCATCAACAGCCGGATGATAACCTGTAACATCACCATCAGGAGAATTGGTCCAGCCGGTAACTATAAAGTCACCTTCGGGAGTTTCAATAATATCCTGCGCCTGATCTGCTTCGGTTCCACCAAAACAGCGTTGCCATTCAATATTAAAATCGGTATCGAGTTTTACCACCCAAAAATCGAGTTCCTGGCGACCCGGACTGGTATGCAATCCGCTAACATCACCGTCGTTGGAGCGGGTTCCGGAGGCAAAGGCATACCCACCGTCAGAAGTTTCTATGATATCATAAATATATTCCTCTCCTGTTCCACCAAAACTTTTTTCCTGCAATAAAGTGCCGGTTGGTGATATTCTGAGCACCCAACTGTCGTTTAAACCGTGATTTCCGGTAATATCTCCATCTGAAGATTCACTGTGACCGCAAACCACATAGTTTCCATCTTCATCCAAAATAATGGAACGGGCATGTTCAATTCCTGTACCTCCGTAACACTTACTCCAAAGAATATTACCCATATCATCGGTTTCCACCACCCAAAAATCACCCAAAGCATGGTTTCCGGTACCGCTCAGATCATGCTCCGTAGAGCGTGCCGTACACAAATAAATGAGATGCCCGTTTTCAAGCGCTAAAATGTCGCGACCCCAGTCATACTGGTCGCCCCCATAGTTTTTTTCCCACATAATGGATTGAGAAAATGCCGTTGTTGAAAAACAAAAAAGGGAAAGTGCAAAAAAGAGTGAATGTATAATTTTCATAGTGTTAGTGTTTAGGTTTCAAATCTAAATTTATAATTGAATTATTCCAAACAAAATACCTATTGTTTACGGGTTTTAGCTAAAAATAAGTTTTAGCCTTAATACTTTTCAATTTGCTTTTATTTTTGAATTTCAAAGGCTACCTTTGCGGCGGATTTTAAAAACACCTGTAGTGAAGCTAGTTACCGCCGTTTTTCTTACCTTTCTAAGTATTGTTACCATTGGCATTTCTGATGTTTTGGCATCGGGCAGTGAAGGTGCTTACGACCCGAAGGAGTTCGCCATGCATCACGTTGCGGATGCGCATGAATGGCATATAGTGGGAGATGTGACCATTCCGCTTCCATGCATTGTGATCCATAACGGAGTTAATTTCTTTATGAGCAATAAAATGCCGGAAGCCCACCATGGCGCCGAAGAAATTCAGGTTATGCAGCCGATCGAAGATAGCCTTCATGGGCATGGTCACGATACTACATTGGGTTTAATTGGCGACGATCATCATACACAGGAGACCTATAAAGGATTTTATTACAACGAAAGTGGCAAAATAGTGCATGAGGATGGTGGATTTGTTTTAGATCTTTCCATCACAAAAAATGTTGCTACACTATTAATAGTATCACTTATCATGATATTTGTTTTTACCTCCGTTGCAAAAGCATATCACAAAAGAGAAGGACAAGCACCTAAAGGTTTACAAAGTTTTATGGAACCGCTTATCTTATTCGTTCGCGATGAGGTGGTGAAACCAAATCTTGGAAATAAAACAGATCGTTATCTTCCATTTATGTTAACGGTATTCTTTTTTATCTGGATATCCAATATGCTCGGTTTGATTCCGTTTATCTCCAACCCGAATCTTACAGGAAATATTGCAGTAACCTCTGCTTTAGCATTAATGGTGTTTTTATTGACCAATTTACATGCTAATAAATATTATTGGGGACATATATTTAATCCGCCGGGAGTGCCTGGTTGGGTGAAACTCATTTTAGTTCCAATCGAATTTTTAGGAATATTTATTAAACCGGTTGCATTGATGATCCGTCTTTTCGCGAATATCACAGCAGGACATATTATCATTATCAGTTTAGTTGGTTTGATATTTATTTTCGGAAAAGCAGGAGAGAGTTTAGGTGCTGGATTAGGTGCATCCATAGTTGCAGTTCCATTCGCAATTTTTATGAGTTTTCTGGAATTGCTGGTAGCATTTTTACAGGCATTTATTTTCACAATGTTAAGTGCATTATTTATTTCATTGGCGCAGGAAGAACATCACGATCATGCTGCCGATGCACATCATTAATTATTATTTAATCAATTATAAACAACAGTAACATGGATTTATTAACTATTATGCAAGCAGCTGAAGGCGGCGTTAAAGGTATCGCAGCTATCGGAGCAGGTTTAGCAGCTATCGGAGCTGGTATCGGCGTAGGTCGTATCGGTGGTAGCGCACTTGAATCAATGGCTCGTCAACCTGAAATGTTAGGTGATATCAGAACCAACATGATCATTGCAGCGGCTTTGGTGGAAGGGGTTGCTCTTTTCGCTGTGGTTATTGCCCTTTTGCAAGGGTGATCAAAAAATATTTTTCGGTGGCAACGGTTGGTTGCTGCCGAAAAATTAGTTCATTTTCAGTTTGGTAATTGTCAATTTAGTAATTGAACAATTAGGGTAAACCGGAGTAAAAAATTACCAAATTGACATTTACCAAATTAATAAATTAAAATAATTATCATATGTTAATACTAGGATCATTTGACATCGTAACACCGGATCCGGGTTTATTTATCTGGACGGTTGTTGTATTTCTTGTGGTTTTATGGGTGCTGAATAAATATGCTTTCGGTCCGATAAAAGCATCTTTGAAAAAACGCGAAGATGGTATTACCGAATCGTTACATCAGGCTCAAAAAGCGCGTGAAGAAATGAGTCACATGAAGGCCGATAACGAACGCATTTTAAATGAAGCGCGTGAAGAAAGAAGCAAAATGTTGCGCGAAGCAAAAGAAGCGAAAGATATGCTGATCACCGAAGCACGTGAAAAAGCAAATGTGGAATACAATCGTATTGTGGATGAAGCAAAACAAGCTATCAACAATCAGAAAATGGCCGCTTTAATTGAGATCAAAAATAATGTTGGAAATATGGTGCTTGAAGTGAGTGAGAAGATCTTAAAAAGAGAATTGGATAATAAAGCTGATCAGGAAAAATATATCAAACAATTAGTTGACGAAATTAAAGTGAATTAATTACGATGTCATCAACAAAACTCGCATACCGTTACGCAAAATCTATCATAGACCTGGCTCTTGAAAAAGGGAAATTGGAAGAGGTTACCAATGATATGCGTTTATTAAATGAAACCACTGATAAGGTGCGTGAATTTTATCTGATGCTGAAAAGTCCGATAGTTACTGGTGATAAAAAAATGGAGGTGACAAAACAGATATTCCACGGAAAAATTTCAGATATCACCGAAAATTTCATGGATATTTTAATGCGCAAAAACCGCGAGTCTCATCTTCCTGAAATAATCGATTCTTTTATTCATCAATACAATGTTTTAAAAGGAATTACACCTGTTATTATCACTTCGGCTACGGAACTATCTAAAGATGCAATTGATGAAGTGCTCAATAAATTAAAACAAACCGCACATCTTCAAACAATACAATTAGAAACAAAAGTAGATGCCGATCTTGTGGGTGGATATATATTACAGTGGGAAGATAAATTAATTGACAACAGTATAAGAAGAGGATTGACGATATTGAAGGATGAGTTTGATAATAATGATTATGTTCGAAAATTTTGAGGCATTTTCAATTTGTTAATTTTCAATTGGATAATTGATGCGTAAACTTATAATCGGAGCATCAATTTTATATCGGAGCAAAACAATTAACAAATTGACAATTAACAAATTACTAAATAGAAATAATTAACAAATTACTAAATATTAGATCATGGTAGACGTAAAACCTGATGAAATTTCCGCGATTCTTCGCCAGCAGTTAAGCAACTTTAAAACAAGTTCTGAATTAGAAGAAGTTGGAACAGTTTTGCAAGTGGGTGACGGTATTGCACGTATTTATGGATTAAATAATGCAAAATCCGGAGAACTTGTATCATTCGAAAATGGCGTTCGCGCTATCGTATTGAACCTGGAAGAAGATAATGTTGGGGTGGTATTAATGGGTGCAAGCGATAATATTAAAGAAGGAGATACTGTTCGACGCACAGGAAATATTGCGAGCATTAAAGTAGGCGAAAGCATGCTTGGCCGCGTGGTTAATGCATTGGGTGAACCCATTGATGGAAAAGGTCCATTGAGCGGTGATCTTTATGAAATGCCTTTGGAAAGAAAAGCTCCGGGGGTAATTTATCGTCAGCCGGTGAACGAACCATTGCAAACTGGTTTGAAACCAATTGATGCCATGATCCCGATCGGAAGAGGTCAGCGTGAGTTGATCATCGGCGATCGTCAGACAGGAAAAACAGCAATTGCAATTGATACTATTATTAATCAAAGAGAATTTTTTGAATCAGGTAATCCTGTGTATTGTATTTATGTTGCATGCGGACAAAAAAATTCGACCGTTGCACAGGTTGCAAAAACATTAACTGATCACGGTGCAATGGATTATACGGTAATTGTTGCAGCTTCGGCTTCTGATCCTGCGCCTTTACAATTTTACGCTCCTTTCGCAGGTGCTGCTATCGGAGAATTTTTCCGTGATACAGGACGTCCTGCATTAATTATTTATGATGATCTTTCTAAACAAGCTGTTGCTTATCGCGAGGTGTCATTATTATTGCGTCGCCCACCGGGCCGTGAAGCATACCCGGGAGATGTATTTTATCTGCACAGTCGTTTATTGGAACGTGCAGCCAAGATCATCAACAACGATCTTATCGCATCTCAAATGAACGACCTTCCTGATACTATTAAACATTTAGTAAAAGGTGGTGGATCATTAACAGCATTGCCAATTATTGAAACACAGGCCGGTGACGTTTCTGCATATATTCCTACCAACGTAATTTCCATTACGGATGGTCAGATATTTTTGGAAACGAATTTATTTAACTCCGGAGTTCGTCCCGCAATTAACGTGGGTATCTCCGTAAGTCGCGTGGGTGGAAATGCACAGATCAAATCGATGAAAAAAGTTGCCGGTACTTTAAAATTAGATCAGGCACAATACCGCGAATTAGAGGCATTCTCAAAATTCGGATCTGACCTTGATGCTGCAACAATGGCAGTATTAAATAAAGGAAAACGCAACGTGGAAATATTGAAACAAAAACAATATTCACCAATGTCGGTTGAAAAACAAATTGCCATTATTTATTTGGGAACAAGAGGATTATTAACGGAAATTCCGGTAGAAAAAATAAAGCAATTTGAAGATGCTTATGTTACTTATCTTGAAACACATAACAAAGCATTATTAGACGATCTTAAAGCAGGTAAATTAACAGACGAAATGACGGCAACAATGGAAAGAATCGGAGCCGACATGAGTAAACAATATAAAACTGCATAACAATACATGTCAGGTAAATTAAAAGAAGTCCGCACCCGAATAACTTCGGTAATAAGCACACAGCAGATCACCAAGGCCATGAAAATGGTAAGTGCTGCAAAGTTGCGCAGAGCGCAGGATGCAGTGGTACAAATGCGTCCTTACGCCATGAAAATGGGCGAATTGCTCAGCAATATTGCAGGTGCTTCTCAGGGCGATGTAAAAATTGAATTTGCCAAAGAACGCGAGGTAAAAAATGTATTGATCGTTTTAATTACTTCTGATAAAGGATTATGCGGAGCCTTTAACGGTAATGTTGTTAAAGCAGCAAAAAGATTAATTGAGGAACGTTATAGTCATTTAAATAATCAGCATATTAAATTGATGTTCATCGGAAAAAAGGCGCATGATGTTATGAAGCGCACAAATTATCCGCAGATACTTGATTTTAAAGAATTATTTCACAAGGTGAGTTTCGAAAATGTAACGCGTGCAACCGATTATATTAAAGAAGGATTTGTGAAAAAAGATTTTGATGAAGTGATGGTGATCTACAATCGCTTTAAAAATGCTGCGACACAATTTTTAGAAATAGAACAATTTCTTCCTATCAAAAAAATAGAAAATAAAGCAGTAAAGAAAACCAAAGCTGATTATATTTTCGATCCGGAAAAAGAAGCAATGATTGAAGAACTTGTTCCGAAAATATTAAATACTACATTCTACCGATATATTCTCGACAGTAACGCATCAGAACACGGTGCCCGTATGACCGCCATGGACAAAGCATCTGATAACGCGAATGAATTATTAAAGGAATTAAAAATTTCTTATAACCGCGCTCGTCAGGCTGCGATCACAACTGAATTAACAGAGATCGTGAGTGGTGCTGCGGCACTTCAGGGAGCGTAGGTGGGCGCGAGGCGCGCGACACAGGACTTGACATAGGACTTATGACCTACGACCTACGACTTACGACTTGAAAATTTCGAAGAAATTTAAATTCCTCTCTCCTTTTTAGTATCAGGTATCAAGAATCAGGAAAACAAACGATGGTATCTATAAAAATTTCGAAGAAATTTAAACTCCTCACTCCTTTTTAGTATCAGGTATCAGGTATCAAGAATCAGGAAAACAAACAATGGTATCTATAAAAATTTCGAAGAAATTTAAACTCCTCTCTCCTCTCTCCTTTCTCCTCCCTTAAAACATCTCAAACTTAATGGTCTCAAACTGATCGTTCTTGGTGAATTTTAAAATGTAAGTGCCTGCAGCAATTTGGCCCGGATATAACATTACGGAGTTAATTCCATTGTTGAGGAAAAGATTTTTATTGTAAATAATTCTTCCTGCAATATCTATAATTTCAAAATTTCCATTTCCTTCCATTGCAGAAACAACGGAAATATTTAATTCACCGCTGGTAGGATTTGCAGAGTTTAATTCAATGGAATTTACATTGATCTCTTCAGATCGAATTGCTATAATTCCCGAATAAGAAATAGTGCCGTCAAGATCTTTTTCTCTTAAACGATAATAATTTATGGATGCTCCCGGTTTTGTGTCGATAAAATTATAATCAATTATTGAACTGCTGTTTCCTGCTGCAGGTAATGAACCTATCGTTTCAAATGACAGACCATCAAAAGATCGTTCAATAAAAAATACCTCACTATTTTTTTCCGATTCGGTGGTCCAGTGCAAATAATTTATTCCATCAGCGTGGTAACCGTTGAATGAGGTTAATGTGATTGGTAACAAACATGGATTGGTTACGGTAACATTATCCGTAATAATATTTCCACAAGCATCGGTTACCGTTAAGGTAACAACAGTAACACCTAACGGATAAACATCAGTATCGGTAGCACCTGTTCCTCCGGATGGCGACCAGGAATAAGTATAGGGTGGAACGCCGTATAAAACATTCGCAGTAAATGTTGCAGTTTGTGTTATACAATCTAAAATGGTATAGGTATCCATGCCAATTGCGCCGATTACAGCAAGAGGTTCTATTGTGTGACCTTCTATTGTAACATCAATTCTAATAACCCGTATACAATTTGTTGCGCAAGGTGTTGAATTACATGCATTACGTAAAAGTCCAATTGTGAATGGTATAGTATAAGATGCACATTGCGGAGTTAGGCATGTTACTAAGCCTGGTTGCGAAGGTGTTGTAGCACCCCATACAGGTAAAGAGTAAAAAGCGCAAGCAGCAGGTGGGAAACAGACCCAATAAAGGGTTGGGTCCGTAGGGCTAGTTCCACAAGATGTGCTAAATCGTGTGAAAGACTTATCAATATAACATCTTTGCGTAGCTAAAGCGCCACAAGTTCCTAAAACTGAACCATATACCTGCCAATATATTGTGGCATTAGTTAGTGTTGCATTTGCTGGAGTTGCAACATTTACAATATAATCGCAAGTTGTACCAAAATTTGAACCAGTTGTTCCAAGCCATAAAGTTGTTATAAATACCAACGGATCAACTGTTATTGGAAAAACTCTGCTCTCATCTTTTAAATAGTCATTACTAACAAAAAGTTGGATTCGATATTCCCCATCAATAGAAATTATTTTATACCCTGAATAAAATGAAATTCTCTCATTTTGTGCTGACGTATCTGCATCATAAACAGCCGGTCTTGAGAACCGTACATACTCCATATCATATTGATCTACAACTAAAAGATCTCCTACCCAAATACCATTTGCATTAAATGAACCTTCAAATTGATCATAAATAATACGCATGTTTTCAGGCAATTCCAGAACGTCTTCAAAAATAGTATATCTATCATCTACATTAATTGCGCTCAGATCGTTTAATATAAAATTAGTTTTGATACCGGATTCCATATAGTAGAACTCTGTATTAATTCCGCTCCACATCTCATAAATTCTACATCCGTCATTTCCAACTGTATTATTTGAATAAACGCCAATTTTTGGTAATGATGAAGAATTACCATCAGATGTATTTGAAGAAAATATCGAAAGCGTTCTATTAAATTTAATTTCTTGATTTCCTCCAATTTCTAATTGAGAATATCCTTCATTGAGATTTAAGTAGGTGGAAAAATTTTGTTGTGTTGCAGAATATAATCCGGAAGTATATGTTGGTTTTAATCTGTGATCTATAGAAATAAATTGGTCGTTTTCATTTTTATAATTTATATCAATATTAGAGGTTTGTTTAAAAAAGTAACTACCTAAAGTGCCTTTCTTAACATAATATCTTGTATTCTCTGTTCTTCTGTCAACAAGTTCAATGCAGTCTTCACATGGAGTATCATAAGGATTTTTTCCGAATTCCGGATGGGAATAAAAAGTTGCATTTGTTAATTGCATTAATTCCTCTGAAATATCAATTTGGTTTTCGGGAACAAAGGACTGAAAATTAAAAAATTTGTTTCCTTCTATTCCAACACCCTGAGTTTGAGTATAAGAAATAGCTGGTAATACAAAAAATAGTAATGTTTTAAATATGAATAAACCTCTTTTCATAACCTGAAACCAATGTAAAAATAATATTTTGTTTAAAAATTAAAAAGAGGTTACCCAATTTAGGTAACCTCTTTTTAAAATTTGATATGTTATTTAGTTAAAACAACTTTTGTGTTGTATTCTCTGTCAGAACCATCAGTAGTAACCTTAACAAGATAAACACCTCCGGCAACTTCCAGATTGATAAATTCTTCTACAGCACCATTATTTACAGAAGCTGTGGTAGTATAAACTACATCACCAACCAGATTGTAAACATTGATGTAAGCTGTTTCTGCATTATCAACTCCAAGATTCAGATCAAGTGTAAATCCACCTGAAGTAGGATTCGGATATATTGACATTGATTCTTCCATAGTACTTTCGTCTTCACGACAAGTTTGGATTATAGAATAGGTAGCAGATAATTTAGAACAACCTGTTGCGGTATAAGTAGTAATAACTTTATAACCACCTGGAGTAGTAGCGTAATAAACGTTACTAGTAGCACCAACTAAAAGTGTTGGGCCTTTATACCACTGGTATGTTAAACCTCCGCCGCCATTAGCTTTGAGTTTGATAGAAGCATCAAAACAAAGGTCGTTGGTAGCATCCATATTGGTAATAGCTGCTGCAGGAGATGCAATTTTAGTTACGGTTAACTCTTCAGATAACTCAGCACAAGAAGGTGCAACTGAGATCATTATTGCATAATTACCGGCAAAAGTTGCATTATAACTTGATGCAATTGCACCCGGGATTGGTAATCCATTGCGATACCACTGGTAAGAATAACTAGGGTCAGTTGCAGCATTTAACATGATAGAACCTCCATTACAGAAAGTTGCAGGTTCAGGTGTAGTAATTGCAGCACTTATCAAACCTTCGTCGGTATTGCCATCGCAATTATCGTCTATTGTATTACAAATTTCTGTTGCGCCCGGATTAACCGCAGCTGATTCGTCGTTACAATCTGTAGCGTCGGCAACATATCCACCAGGTGCACCATCACAAGTTGAAACAGAAGTGCCGGCATCACCATAAGTGTCACCATCTCCATCTGCATACCAGGTTGAGAAAACTAATCCCTCATCAATTCCGCCTTCACAATCATCATCAATAGCATTACATACTTCTGTTGCTCCCGGATTAACGGCGCTGTTGCCATCATTACAATCGGTAGCATCGGTAACATAACCAACAGGTGCATCACACGCTAATGAGGAAACTCCTGCATCACCATATGTATCACCATCAGCATCAGCATACCATAAGGTTGGTATCTCTACTGTAACAGTTAATGAACCACAAGAGGTATTAACTCCATTACAAGGATCTTCTGCTCTTACATAATAAGTAGTTGTTGAACCCGGAGATACTGAAATGGAACTTCCTGTTCCAACAAATGTAGTTCCGCAACCGTCTGTATACCAATTATAAGTTGCATATGGATTAAGAATACCATCTGTAACGGAAATATCTGTAGATTCTCCTAAGCAGATAGTAACATCACCTGATGTAGTTGGTGTTGTTGATAATGGAGTGATTACTCCTTCAATCATAAATCTACCTAAAGTAGTATACATTGCAGGTAAACCGCCTAAAATACCTGTGGCATAGTAGGCATTGCTTCTCGCAGGAAAAGGTTCAGCCTGTGTACCAACGGGGTAATAAGCTACAACTCCAATAGTTTGTGCAAGTCCCACATAAACATCAGCATCAGTGAAATTCGGTGGAGTTTCAATATTGAAAGTTACATAAGTGCCAATATCTGCGGGCATAATAGTATAATCAGCAGATTGGCCAACAATGGTTCCAGCAGCATCAAGAACTACAGCGTAAACAATGCTAAATGCACTATTTGCATCACCCATAAAAACTCTTACCTGTGGTACATTACTGCAACCATCAATATGATATCTGTTCAAGATCAAACCTTCACCTAAACCATATCCAACTCCACCAGTGCTGGCAGAAAGGTCAGAATAATTATAGCTGTCAGCTGTAACATTATGGCGGTAACCTTTTTCATTGTTGCCTAAAATAGTCTCACCGGGCATTGGCGAAACAGAAACAATTGCAGTATCCAATTCTGTCAGGGTGGCATTCCATCCAAGGTCATCAACAGTTGCGGTTAATCCGGCACCTAAAATAACCGGAATGGAAGAAGAATGTCTAACTGTTAATGTTGCTTTTTCCAAAATAGTAAAATCAACATTAAAGGATTGTGATACAGCAGAAACATTTTTTACAATTGCCTGCAATGGCTGAGGGTTACCAAATAAAGCTGCGGTGGTTCCCAAACAGTATAAATTTTGCACCTGAATAATATCAGAATTTACAGTTCCAAACCTGGTTTCAGGTCGGAACGCGGTAAGGACCATGGCGGTACCATTTACAGTTTGACTTTGATAGGTTGCAGCACTTCCTGCAACTGCAGCATTACATGAAACCGTTGGAGCACCTATCGGAGTTGCTAAAGTTGTTGTGGTTTGATATTCAAATGCCACATAAACACCTTCACCCGCAACAGTTGTAAATACGGATGTACCAGGTCCACCTACTGGCAGATCCAGGTTAATTTGAGCAGCTGTAGCCGGAATAGTAATAGTTCCGTCATACACTTTGGTCATGCCTGCAGTAGAAAACGTTGTGCCTTTGGAATATATGACATCAGTAGTGCTCTGCATCCAGATCTTAAGAGTTCCGGTAGTTGCAATACTTTGTGTAGTTGGAGCACCGGCTCCTAATGGGTTGTTCCAGGTCCATCCCACAGATGTAATATTATCTGCACCGTAACCGGATGTTGTCATTTCAGAAGGAAGGATAATATACGTTGTATTAATAAATAGTCTGGTTCCCTGTGGCGCACGTCCATTACCGGAAGTAGCGTTAGTATTAGGTAAAACATTGACCAAAGTTTGTGCAAACAGGGAGGAGGACAGCATCAAAGCCATCACAAATGCAGCTGCTCGCAACTTGCTGCCGGACACTAAAGCCGACAACTTTTTCATGCGATTTTGTGTGAAATTTTTCGTCATAATAAATGTGTTTGAGTGTTAGAAAAGAAAAAATTTGTTTTCAAATTCCCGTCATTTTAAGGTGAAATGGCGGGGTGCCTGTGGTTTAAGTGGTTTAAACTTATTATCAAATCTAAATAACTAAAGGTTGAATTTCCAAATTTTAGGTAAATTATTTTTAAGAAATTTTCTAAAAACGGTCAGTTTCTTCATTGTCTCCTGCCATTTTATGCAATTAAAATTTGAAATGTATATGGAAATTAATTTTATGTTTTTTCAATAATAATATTTCCTTATAGATCTTAAATATATTAATTAATTAGCATAGATAGTATGGGAAAACGGATTTAATTTATAGACTAACAATTTTAATTTCCTATTTTTGATTTTTAAATTGTACACATGCTAATTTCAAATATACTCGGCACCATTGGAGTTACTCTTTTATTGTTGGCCTATTTCTTACACGGAAGAAATATTATTTCCCATAAGGGAATAATTTATATAGCACTTAATTTTTCAGGTGCTGTTATCGCATGTATATCCTCTTTATTATTGGAATTTTATCCCTTTGTTGTATTGGAAGGAATTTGGGCAATTGTTTCTCTGTTGCCATTTATTAAAAGGAGTACTGAAGGAGGAGAAAGGAGAGAGGAGAAAGGAGTTTAAATTTCTTGCGAAATTTTTGGATCGGTACATAGTTACTCGCTAAGAGCGAGAGCCTCAATATCTCCCATTAGAAAATTTTTTCAAATCTTTTGTTTTCTTATTTCCTATTTCCTATGTCCCATTTCCCTTGTCCTATGTCAAGTCCTATGTCCTATGTCCTGTGTCCTATGTCCTACGTCCTACGTCCTATTTCTCACACTGCGTAATCACCAAATTCGCCTCGCTTACATTCATGTTATTATATAAACCAATTTCCTTTGCTTTTAATGCAAATTCTTTTGCATGTATTTTATCATTTATTTTAAGATATAAGTTTGCAGCAGCAAGAAAATTATAATATTCCGGACGTAGCTCTGCACAGCGTTCAGCGAAGCGTACAGCTTTGTTCAGCGCTTCGGGATCGCTTCCGTTTTTGTTGAAAACATCGCAGATCCTTCGCAAAACATTTGCATCATTCCACACAAACCTTTCTGCTCCGATGAGAGCAGCTAACATATATTTATCCCAAAGTTTATTTTTTTCATATACGTTGAGATCATTGATAAAAATTAAAGAATCTATAATTTGTAAATGGAGTTGTTCTGCAGTTTTTCGGTTCTTAAAATATACCGTGGTATCATTTGCATTGGCAGGTGATTGCAAATTATATGCTGCAGTGAGATATATTTTTCTGTCTACTTTTTTTTGTGTTACAATTGCGGCATAAGCTTCTTTGTTGGCGATCATGTATTTAAAAACTTCCGAACCCATATCACTTACGCTCATGCTGAAAATTTTCCAGTTGGCAGCAGTTATCTCCGGATTTTTGTCGTGCGCATGAAAATACATATTTGCCACCGATTGCGTTTGTAACCTTCCCCGCGATAAAACCAATAAATAATTATAGCAGGCAGTGGAATCTTTGGTGTTTTTATCAAATGCAGCTTTTACAGTTGGTATCTGATTTTTAGGATCCAAAGCTAATTTTCCCTGGTTAATAAATTCCTCGGCTTTAAATTCTCCTACATATTGATACAACAATTCGGCATTGCTGTTTAAAATAATAAAAGTTGGGAAGGAAGTGATATAAAATCTTTTTAAATATGCCTTTGCCTTATCCGGGTCTTGAAGGTCCTCCTTTATACAGATATAAGATTTGTTGTAAAAGTTTACCAGCGCGGTATCAACAAACACCTCGTTTAACATTTTTTCGCAATGGCCACAAGTTGCCTGATAGGCCATAAATAAAACTGGTTTCTGCTCAATTGCAGAGGTTTTAACCGCTTCTTCCAGGGTTAAAGCCCTGAAATTTATTGTTTGTGCAGGTAAATTTGTTTTGGAAATTACAAGGGTGAAGAGGAAAACTGCAAAATATTTCATCGATCCAAAGTTAAACATTTGATAGAAAAGCAGTTGCCACTACACAAAAATCTCTCCAAAATACCTCTTCAAACGGCACAATTGTTTAGTTTTGCGCTGTGATGAATGAATTGCATAAACTTTTAGAAGCCCTTATTTTCAGCTCTGAACAGCCTATTACTGCCGCTGAATTACAAACTATTCTTTTTACCTACTCCGGTGAAGAGGTGAGTCTTGAAGCAATTCAGGAGCACGTTGATGCACTGCAGACGAAGTATGAAAGCGATGATTTTGTATTTGAGATCGTTAAAACCGGCGGTGGATATCAGTTTTTATCAAAACCTTATTATCACAAGCCAATAACAACTTTATTGCAGCACAGGGCTAAAAGAAAGTTATCTGTGGCGGCTTTGGAGTGTCTTTCCATGATAGCTTATTCTCAGCCTATCACCAAAATTGAGATTGAACAGATACGCGGTGTGAACTGCGACCATACCATTCAAAAATTGATGGAACGTGATCTGATCAAAATAATTGGCAGAAGCGATACCGCTGGAAGGCCATTATTATATGGTACCACACAGTATTTTATGGATTATTTCGGCATTAACGGTCTGGAGGAATTACCGCGCCTGAAAGAATTTGAACAAAAGGACATGAGCATTGGCGCTCCTTCCGAGATCATGGAAACCATGAGTGAGGAGGATGCATACAATCAGGTGACATTAAATAATGATCGCCGCATGGAAACGGAAATGGAAACTGAAACCGTTTTAGAAAATAACAATCAGGACGAAGTCCTGACTAACGAGCGTCGTGACGATGCCCAACAAGAAAATCATGAAGAGAACGAACAACAGGACGAACAGGAACTCGGATCGTCCGATGAAGACCAACAGCCCGGCGACGAACAACAGGAAGAGAACTGAAGAATCTCCCCGCACTACTACCGATCGCAAAAAACAAGAGGGCAAGGGCGAATCCAACAAGGATGCTGCACCAAAAAGCAATCCCAACCGCAAACAAGAGCGTTTGGAAAGGGCTAAAAAATATTCGAAAAAACCGGATGAAAAAGGGGTGCGTCATACTCCTTCCTTAAGCAGGAAAAATACGGATTCCCGAAAAGAAGAACCAAAGGAAAATAAAAAACCAACGGATAAAAAACCATTCCACAGCAAATTTTCTGAACCTCAAAAATATGGTGTCAAAAAAGAAACTTTTCTAAAAGCAAAAAGAGAGGAGCAGAAAAAAATGTACGGTGATAAATCGGAACGTTACCCTAAAAAAACATTTAAAGAAAATAGAAATCATTCAAAAGATACCGATAGAAAAAGATTTTCAACCCGCAATGAAGATAAAGAAAACAGATTTGGTCGCGATAATAAAGTGTCAGAAAACAAACGCGACGATAAGGAAACCGGTAAAACAAAATTTGTAAAAAATCTGCAAAAATTCAGCGAAAAAAGAAAGGTAAATAAAAGAGTGGGGTTTGTAAAAAATCCTTCTACATTAAATCTTTCTAAACCTACTCCATTAACTGATGATGGAACTCGATTAAATAAATATCTCGCCAATTCAGGTGTTGCTGCGCGCAGAAAATGCGATGAAATTATTGAAAAAGGTGAAGTAACCGTTAATGGAAAAGTAGTGCGCGAAATGGGTTACAAAGTAAAACCCGGCGACTCCGTAAAATATAAAAACAAACCTGTTAAACCTGTTAATTACGTTTATATATTGTTGAATAAACCAAAAGATTATTTAACAACAGTAGATGATGATAAAGGGAGAAATACCGTAATGGAATTAATTTCCAATGCAACTACCGAACGTGTTTATCCCGTAGGAAGATTGGATAGAAATACCACGGGATTATTATTATTGACAAACGATGGCGACCTCGCACAAAAATTAGCGCATCCGAGTTTTGGTGCAAAAAAAATATACGAAGTGGAAGTGGATAAACCGGTAACTCAGGCTGATATGCAAAAAATTTCAGATGGTGTTATGTTGGAAGATGGATTGGCAATTGTGGATGGAATAGATTACGCACATCATACCCAAAGAAATATTTTAGGTATTTCCTTACACATCGGAAAAAACAGAATTGTTCGACGCATATTTGAATCACTTGGATATAAAGTAGAACGTCTCGACAGAACTTTATATGCCGGATTAACCAAACGCGATCTTCCCAGAGGCAGATGGAGATATTTAACAGAGCGGGAGATAATTAAGTTGAAGTACCTTAAATAGGACGTAGGACATACGACATAGGGACATAGGACATACGACATAGGACATACGACATAGGACATACGACATAGGACAAGGGAAGGGGGACATAGGAGAGCGCTGCGCGCGTATCGGGTATCAAACATCAAGTAGCAAGTATCAGATATCAGGTATCGGGAAAACAAACGGTGGAGTACAAAAATGAAAAGCTGGCTTTTAATTTCATGATAACAATGAATTAAAAGTGCTGAAAGGACTACCTATTTTGTAATAACGGATTTTAGTCCGTGGACGGGTTTCGGGAATCAGGTATCAGGTATCGGGAAAACAAACGGTGGAGTACAAAAATGAATAGCCGGCTTGCTATTTCATGATAACAATGAATTAAAAGTGCTGAAAGGACGATCCATTTTGTAATAACGGACCTTAATCAGTGGAGGGGCGACATAGTTAATAGCGACGAGCCAGTTTACTAGCTGGCTGCAAATAATTTCTAATTTTATCCCATGAAAATATATGTCTTTCTTTTAAGTATTGTTTTAGTTTGGAGTTGTTCCTCAAATGGAAAAAGCGATACACCAAACTTTACCTCAAATAAATCAAATTCTGAAATAAATACTGCGTCATCGGTAATTCAACAAGTACAGAAAGACTCAATTCGTGATCATAATAATTTTTATTTAGTTGAAAATTATTATTTATTTGATGAAACTATTAATAAGTTTCAAAATGATTCGCAAACTGAAATATTTATCTCACCCGAATTTTCCTGGGGTGATTGTTCGGGTAAATACAAGAGATTATATAAAACAAATTACGAGTATTACATTTTTAAATCAGATTGCGGCGAATATGGCTTTTCGAATAACCAATTTTATTTTGTGAGGGATAGCCTTCAAATGGTTAGAAATTTTAGTATGTATATTGCTAAGTGGCAATCGGATACAACTCCAATTCGATGGGATATCAAAGAAGAGATATATTTGTTTGATAACGATTCCGTACATATTGTACAAAGGGATAAATTGACAGCCGATTGTTATGACCACACTTTGTCAGGAAAAGAATATAAGCATAATTACAGCAAAGGCAGTGCGTTTTTAACCTTAAAAATGAAAGAGTTTTCTGAATTGATGGATCTTGTCGTTTCTTCTGAGGATTGAAATGTGTTCTGAAAAATTGGGGTCTACAATTTTCGCATTATAAATGACGTTTTATAACAAACCCTTCATTTTAACCCTTATTCATGAAAATTGTATGCACCGCATTCTTTTTGTTGATGACTGTTATGCTTATCGATTGCAGAAATCCAACAATCCAACCCGAGGCAGCTAAACCTTCTGTAAATGTTGATTCTACCCGCAACAAGGCTGTTGAAGCACTTGAATATTGTAAGGCCAAAAAGTTTAACACCGATTTTTGTATTTTAATTGATATGAGTCTGCACTCCGGTGTTAAACGTTTTTTTGTCTGGGATTTTGCAAAGGATACAATCACCTATAGTTTTTTAGTAGGACATGGCTGTTGCAATTATTCCTGGAGCAGCGACCAAACAAAAGAGGAACCGATATTTAGCAATGAGGAGGGAAGTCATTGTTCGTCACTGGGCAAATACAAAATTGGTGCAAGGGCATATAGCGATTGGGGTGTTAAAACAAAATATGTATTGCATGGCCTTGAACCTACCAATAGTAATGCCCTTTCGAGATCCGTTGTATTTCATTCCTGGGAGGCAATTTCCGATGAGGAAGTATATCCAAATGGCACACCTGAGGGCTGGGGATGCCCTGTAATCTCCAATAATAGTTTTAATGCAATAGACCCGATTTTAAAGGCAGCTGAAAAACCGGTGCTTATGTGGATCTATAAATGAGTCAACTATAACTGGTAACAAAAGGAAGTGCGTTAGGTGTGAGTCCGGTGATCAATTTATGTTTAATTTTGAAATTGTGTTTTTAATAACCGCGATGGAAAAATTACCTGATTATATAGCGATTGTATTTGGTCTTACCACTTTTATAACGCTTGCACTTTTTTATAAGGCCACTAAAAAATCAAAAATTGCGATATCAATTTTATCAGTTTGGCTGATACTTCAAACTATAATTTCAATAACCGGTTTTTATACAGTAACTGACACAATTCCACCGCGATTTATATTGTTGGTACTACCTCCGGTTATTATGATAATTATTTTATTTCTAACACCCAAAGGACGCATGTTTATTGATGGTTTGGATATCAAGACATTAACACTATTACATATAGTAAGAGTGCCTGTTGAGATTGTGCTCTTTTGGTTATTTATTTATAAAGCCATTCCGGAACTTATGACCTTTGAAGGAAGAAATTTTGATATAGTATCCGGAATTACAGCTCCCCTTATTTATTATTTTGGATTTGTATTAATACGATTAAATAAAAAGATATTAATTTTCTGGAATGTATTGTGTTTAATGCTCCTTTTAAATATTGTATTAAATGCAGTTTTTTCCGCACCCTTTCCTTTTCAAAAATTCGCCTTCGATCAGCCGAATATTGCTGTTTTATACTTTCCATTTATTTGGCTGCCATCTGTAATTGTACCCCTCGTGTTATTCTCCCATCTGGCTGTTATCCGCCAACTACTTAAAAAAAATTAATCAGAAATTTATCCGGCTCTTAAAATTCTCAATTCTCTACACTCAAATAACCCTACCATTTATTCATTTCAAATTGAACGGTTGTATAATAATAGGTTGAACCATCTTTAACAAGCTCTGTTATCATTTTCAACTTGACCTCAAAATATTCATTGTCATTATTTAATACTTCAGTGCGCAATATATATTCTTTGCAAAATTCTTTATTGCTTAAAACATCACAATTGTATTCGCTGATCTCTGCAGATCTAAAAGTTTTTTGTATTGCATCCTCTATTGTTTTTTGAATTTCGTTTCTGAAATTATGCATAGTTAATGAGTCGGTGTCGGTATACTGACGATATTTTTCACTGTTATCCGGGTGAAAATCATAGTTTGACCAGGTAAGCGTACAACTATAATCAACCTCCTTGTCGTAAGTGCGTGATACCTCACAAAACGGGTAGTATGAGCCATTGACGTAAAAGTCCAGTGGGCAAAAAGTGATGCAACTGTCAACTGCTTTAATATTTTGAAATTTGGAGGGATAGTCAGCAAGAATGCGCTCTACGGCCATCTTAAAATTCACTGTATCTATTTTAACCTGTGAATAGGAGTGGAAAATACAGAGTGACACAATACATAAAGTAAAAATATTTTTCATCAGATGGTGTAGTTGTTTTTTCAAATGTAATCAGAATTTTCTAATTGGTTAAGTATATAACAGATTTTTCGAGATGGCTACCTATTATTTCATGCTTTTTATTTATTTTCGTAAATTGATGTCACGTAATTATAAGTTGATCCTGGAAACCCTGCTCATTTTTCTATTGAATAGTTGTGCAGCGGTTTACGTTAGTACCATTTCAGTAGGATTTTGGATTAAATTTTGCATTTATTTACCCCTATTATTATTTCAAGGCCTTTGGTTTTATAGGTTTTATATAGTTGGTCATGAGGCAGCGCATAAAAAATTAATTCCAGACAATAGAAGAAAAAATGATTTTTGGGGATCTGTAATTTTAATACCACTAATGGTGCCGATCACAATATATAGAAAAATTCATTACTTCCATCATGGTTTTAATAGAAAGGATGATCATACCTCTGCATTAGATACCTATGTGATACAAGGTAAACCAACCATTTTAAAAAAAATGTATGTTTACATTCTTTGGTACCTGAGTGTTTTTTTAGGAGGTTTCTTTTTACATTCCCTTATTTCGGTGATTTTATTTTTATTCATCCCTCCAAAACTTTCGGTTAAAATTTCACCGGCATTCAATAACTGGACAACAAAGGACCAGTTGCGTTCAATTTTTCTTTTTTTATTGGGAGTAGGCTTTCATCTTGCCGTTTTGTATTTGTTCGGCAAAACAATTTATTTATATGTCTTGGGTTATCCAATGCTTGCTTTCGCTTGGGTGCTTTCACTTTTGGTCTATATTTTTCATTACGATACCACGAAGGGAGATGAGGTGCGATTTAATGTGCGATCGGTAAATCGTATTCCGGTATTTTCCTGGATACTCATGAATTTTAATGAACACGCAACACATCACCAATATCCGAATATTCCATGGTACGAATTACCGCAAAAAAGTATTCCTCTTCCGGAGGCATTTGATAATAAAAATCAGAATACACGGAATTTTTTTAAAGCTATTCTCAATCAGTTGAAGGGTCCAATTATAGTGTATGAAAAGCAGGATTAGAATTGCAGAATTTCGTGACGCGGCTGCCTTTGTAGCTATCAAGGATCAACTTCCTATGCAGAAGAGTGATGGCTCTACAACTACCGGAGGTTTTCTTCTTGGAACCGATTTGTCCACTTACGAATATTATATTGAGAACGCCTTTTGCCTGGTTTCAGAAGTTGATAATGTAATTGTAGGTTTCGGAATAATTTTCCCTGACGAAATGCTGCGCAGTTCGGATGTGTGGCTGCGCAGAAAACAGGCAAATTGGTTCATTAATTTATCAGATTGGGAAGATCATAAACTTTGTTACTTCGAGCAATTGGCATTTCTTCCCGGACATAAAAAGCTTGTTATCCTGCTTGCTTATAATCTCGTTAAATTGGTTTTCGATCTTGGATATAAAACCTTGTTTACAACAACCGTAAAGGAGCCGGTGTTAAACCTCGCAGCAATTCCATTTATAAATGCAGTGGATGGAATTCTTGCAGGAAATATCATGGAAATGTATCCCAAAATTGGGTTAATTAATTCGGATATTTATCTTATAGAAGCAAAATCTTTTGATCGTAAAACCAGAACACATAATTTATACGCTTTTTTTCAAAATAATTCTGCATTATTGATCGGGTATTAAATCCGAGTTGGAAATACATTCTTTTGCAGAATTAAAACGTGCTAAATTTGCTTTACTTAATATTTTTGCAATGATGATAATTTTTATAGCATGTGTTGTGTTTATTTCAAATTCTACAATGAGACGCTCCATCAATAAAGAAATTGAAGTCATACATTTGAACTTTGAAATTTCAAATTTAGGAGATACCTCTAGTGAAGATACCATTCCAACTTTTAAAGTGGATGATTACCCTGTAACAGACAGCATGTTTAAAATGGGAATCAATAAATTAAAAGCAGCCGGACTAGCCTCCGATGATCAAATTTGGTTTATAAACGACTCCCTCAGGGAAACATTGGTATTTGATATTTATACAGATTATTACAGAGTAAATACGTATCATTTTTTAAATGATGATATACCAGAAGAGTTGATTAAAAAAATTTCAATTTATACCGGTGATGGACAATATGCGCTGAAAGAAAATAAACAGCAGGCTCTTTTAAATATGCAAAAAAATGCTCCTGGAATAACAAAAAATTATTTCACCTCCAATAAAGGATTTTCCTTAAGAGATTCAAAAAATAAGGCTATTGAAACTTATGGTTATCCGGATACCATCAATGTAATAAATGGTGTAGAAAAACTGCGTTGGAATTTTATTGGTGATATTTATTATTATGATCATAAGATCGATTTGAAAGCAAAACCTCTTGCAGAAAATAGCTTTGGGCATTCAATTACCATGTTTTTCAGAGAGGAGAGGTTAATAGGAATGTTATTGGAGAATGATGTCCCTTGAGATTTTACTTTTTCCAAACTCCAAAGCCCGGTAAATTATTAGAGTACATAAAACCATCCTTAAGTATAAATCCACCTGTAACTATACTTTCAACAATATCAAAACTTCCATCCAGATCAAGATATTTTGTATTCGGACAGGAATAAGCAGTGTGTAATGCAGCAGTTATGCTAATGAGGCTCTCGTCGTTGCAACCCCAGAATAAATTGATATTATTTTGAGATGCTACTTCGGCTATGTGTTTCGCAGCTTTTATGCCGCCGCATTTCATGAGTTTTATATTGAAAACTCCATAGGGTTTGCCAATTTTAACCAATGCCTTTGCGGAATCAACATTTATCAGCGATTCGTCTGCAACTAAAATATTCCTTTGAATTTCAGGCAGTAATAACAATTCCGGATCTTTATCGTGAACAACCGGTTGTTCAATTAATTCTATTTTTAATTTTTCCGTAGCATGAATAAAGTGATTTAGCTGTGACAAAGAATACCCTTGGTTAGCATCCACTCTAATGATCATGGAACTTTCAAATGTTTCAGAAAGTTTTGAAACTATCTCTATATCCTCCTCCACATCGGCTCCTGTTTTTATTTTCAGTATCTTAAAACCAAGTTTCTGATATTCTTTTGCTTCCTTCAACATTTCCGGAATTGTTTTTATTCCTATGGTTATGGAAGTTGGCAGTGGATCAATACATTTTTGATAAATATCGCTAACAGGAATATTTTTATATTTCCCGTAGGCGTCATGTAATGCTATGTCGATTGCCGCCTGGGTTCCGGGGAGTCCTTCGAAATGTGTGATAACTTCTTTTATCATCACATTAAAATCGGAAATATCTCTCCCAATCAATTGATTAATAAAATCGCTTTGTAAATGTTGAAGTGTGGTTGCAGGAGTTTCACCAACTACTTCTGCGAATGGATTTGCAGAACCTAATCCTACCATCCCATTTTCTAATGTTATTTCGAGGTAAATAATTTCAGTATACGTGAAAGTCTGATAAGCAATAGTATAAGGTTTTGTTAAAGGAATTTTTTCAAGATATGCAGTTATCGATCTTATTTTCATGCTCTTTATTTAAGGAATTCCTTTAATAGCGGGATGATCTTTTCCACGCCTTCCTGTAAGGGCAACAATACTGGAATTTGCAACTCCGATTCATATTGCTGTTGAAATTGTTTGGCCTCTCCTTCAGTACATAATTCTGTATTTAATGCAAGTGCTATAACTCTGGAACCATACATATTGATAAGGGCAATTTCAGATGTTACATCTGGTATTTCACCCCATGCCGGATCGTGTTCATAATATTTTCTCTTTGGTGCATGTACCAAAATTACATTTTTTGCATTTCCGGAAATCAATAATTCTGAGCCACATGGACCACTTGGATTGCGCAGTGCAGATTGTCCTTCCACCAAAATAATTTCCGGTTGTTTTTCTTTCCAACAGGAAACAATAGCATGTTCCAGCTCTCCTGAAATAAAATCATTTAAGGTAGAGTCAAAAATAAATCCATATTCACCTCCCTGTAACCAACCGGTCTGCCCTGTATAGATCATTTGTGCGTTAATATTCTCTTTTTCACAAGCCTGACGTATAAGTCTGCAGGTGGTGCGTTTTCCCATTGCACAATCTGTTCCGATAACGGCAATTATTGGAGTGGTAACAGAAAATATTTCACCGGTCCAGAAATGAAGATCCTTTTTATTTTTTGGTTTGCGCACATCTATCAATTCAACCGAATGTTGTTGTGCAAGTTCAACCAGTTCGGGTATATTGACCAGATATTCATGGAGTCCGTTCACAATTGACATTTTATTTTTAATACAGGTTTTTATTATCGGAATAAAATGTTCGGGTAAAACTCCTCCAACCGTTGCAATTCCTATTATACAATAACGAATGTCGGGTACCGCTGCAATAACATTTTCCACATCCTCATACACCGGAATATTCCTTTTTTTTCCATCCAATACTTCTCCTGCATCTTTTCCTTTATGCAAAGGATCAATTATTCCAACTATTTCAAATCGTTCGGTTCCTCGTATCAACCCATGTGCAGTTTTTGCATCCGATTCGTTTAACGTGCCACCTGTTAATATAATTGTTTTTGGTTTGTAATGGTTGCTCACAATATATTTTTTTAATTCATGAATATTAATATGGAAATTGGTTCTTAAAGTATAATATTTATTAATCTGCAATAATTACATCATATTCGCCTGTTCTGCTCAGAAATTTTCCGGGAAATACATTGGTAAATTCTTTATTTTTAAATACCAGTTCTCCATTCACCCAAACCATTAAAATTCCATCAGATAAAGCCTTTGAATTTTCTATATTCGCTTTATCAATTACGGTCTCCGGATCAAACAATACCATATCGGCATAATATCCTCTTGCAATTAAACCTCTCTCTTTAATTCCAACATGTTCAGCTGTGAGCGCTGTCATTTTATTGATGCAGGTTTCCAGACTCATTATTTTTTGTTCGCGCACATAATATCCAAGCACACGCGTAAAAGCACCGTATCCTCTGGGATGTCCCCCATTAGCACCATCTGAACAAATATTAGTATGCGACCAACTTAAAAATGGAATAATATCAGCATCACTCATCGATTTACCCATAATGGTCTCTATGCCATCTTCCTCCGGATGTAATTTTTCATATTCTTCAGCAGCTGCAACTAAATATAATAAGGTTTGTGCTGCAGTTTCGTTGCGCAATTTCGCAATTTCAGATACCGTTTTTCCAACATATTCATTATTAGGTTTAAATCGAACCATAACTGAACCTGTGGGATCAAATAAATGTTCTACTGCGTAATTAGCACCTTCCATACTTGTAAAATCTTTTTTTGGAAATAATACGCGAACTGTGCTGTTCCAATAAGTATAGGGGTAACAATCGGCAGTAATATTAATTCCTTCTGCACGCGCTGATTCTAATTTTGAAATAAGATCAGGCGCAGTTCCCCAATCATCTTTTAATGCAATTTTAATATGAGAAATTTGAACAGGTAATTTTGCCTGTCGTCCAATTTCTATAATTTCGTCAATTGCATCTGCCATGGTTATATCTTCACTTCTTAAATGGCTGATATATTTTCCATCATATTCTGCTACAACTTTTGCTAGCTGAATAATTTCATCTCTGTTGGAATAAAATGCCGATTCGTATTCTAATCCGGTTGATAAACCAAGAGATCCATTCTTCATTTCATTTCTCAGGATAGATATCATTTTCTTTATCTCCTCCTGTGTTGCAGGTCTCTTTAATTGGTCTGTGCCCATAACATTTTCACGCAAAGTGGAATGCCCCGTATAGGTTGCATAATTAATAGCAGGGTTAAATAAAGTTTTCATCGGACCAATAAAATAGCTGTCGCCATCCTGCCCTGCAATTATTGTGGTGATACCTTGACTTAATGCGGCAATTGCATCCGGATTTTCCTGCATGGAACTTTCGAGGTGACTGTGACTATCAATAAAACCCGGTGCGAGAATTTTTCCACCACCATCAATTACCTTTTCCCCTTCAAATTTTTTAAGATCACCAACCGCAATTATTTTGTCCTCTTCAATTCTAACGGAAACATCTCTGGCAGGTGATCCTGTGCCATCAATTACTTTTATATTGGAGATCAAAAATGTTTCCGGAATTTTATATGGTAGCCCATTAAATATTTTTCTTGCAGTATAAGCTCCCAGATAATTATCTCCGCTGCTTAGCACAATAAGGGTGCGGTCATTCTTTATGTCGCGACAGATCACATTAATAAATCCTGCCCAACCACCGGTATGTGAATATTGTTCATTGATCTTATCGATACCCCATCCAAAACCATAGTTATAAGTAGAACCATCTTTTAACTTAACAGGCTCAAAGGCTTGTTGCAGTATGGTTTTTTTTACAAGTTTTTCCGAATTTAAACTTTGTTCCCATTTATAAAGATCTTCCACGGAGGAATAAATATTTCCGTCGCCGGTAACTCCATCTACATTGATCAGATCGTTTAATTTTCTTACTCCGTTTATTTCTGAAAATCCGTAAACGTGATTAGCGGGAACCGTTGGTAATAATAAATGATAAACATAGGTGTCGTCTAATCCTAAAGGAGTTGCGATCTTATTTTGAAAAAATATATTTAAAGGTTGTTTTGTAATGCGTTCAATAATGGTTGCAAGAAATACATAATTTGTATTGCAATATTTCCATTCCGTTCCGGGAAGAAATTCAAGTCTTGGTGAATAGGTGTCGAATAAACGAATTAATTTTTCGTTGTTTAGGGTATCCAATGTTTCCCTGTGATTATTGTATAGATCGAAATATTCGGGAATACCTGATGTATGATTCAACAGATTTCTAATAGTAATATCTACATAGGGTAATTCAGGAAGATATTTTTTTATATTATCATCTAAAGTCAGTTTTCCCTCTTCTGAAAGAATCAAAATGCACATGCCGATGAATTGTTTTGATACAGAAGCAAGATTAAAGGATGAAGTGGTTTGTAAACTCTCCCCGGATTTGATATCAGTCACCCCAAATGCTTTTTTATACAAAACTTTTCCTTTGGAAGCATATAATACTGTTCCGTTGAATCTATCAGTATTGTATAATTCTGTAAGCATACTGTCAAGACCTTTCACATAGGCGTTTTCCTGAGAAAAACCACTGAAAGCAATGGTAATGAAAGTGAATAAGGCAAACAAATTTTTCATATTTCGGGTATTGTCCTGCGCTAAAGTTAGAATAAATTTTAATACCGGAGAATGATATTTTTACATTCGAATTTCGTCCATTTTTAATTGATTTTTTAGCCTATAAATTTGATTATCACTAATATTTAGAAAAAATTGCAAATTATGGCTATTTTTGGCTATCATAAATTATCTTTAATCGAAATCGCAACAATTTATTTATGTTTAAAATATGGTTATGTATAAATTAAGCAGATCTATGAATCGCGTGATGTTCTTTTACCTTGCATTGTTTTTTATGGCTTGTTCATCAAAACAAAACTCGAAGGAGGTTAATACGGATAGTTTGACACCATCCTATCCCGCATCCGAATCCGTTATTGGTTTTTTAACATGGTATAAATTGCATATGATGGACCTGAATGCATATAATCTGGTTACAAATAATGGTAATGAATCTCCTGATCCCTCAAAACCATATTCTGTAAACTTTCCGGAAACAGAAAAATATATAGCTGCATTGCAGGCAAGCGGATTTGTTTCCAACAAATTTGCTGAAAATAGAATGGCATATTTTAAAAAGTGTGATGAAGCACTAAAAATTGAACAACAATATGATGGTCCGCCTATGGGTTTCGATGCTGATCTTATTATGCTTTCACAGGACTTTGAATTGGATTTTTTAGAGCAAGCGAAAATTAATGCGCATCCGGGAGGTAATACTAATTCTCATATCATTTTGGAATTTCCATACGGGCTTAAACTTGCATATGCCATGACCTGGGAAAACGGAAAATGGTTAATTGATGATATTCAGAATGTTTCAGACAGATAATATTTCATGGAGAAAATTCCACAGAGTTTAAGAAAAGTGAATGTTACACGATACATTATGCCATTGCGTGAAGGAGGTTCATTACCTGCATTGGCGGAGGCAGATGATGATTTTAAATACGTATTAAAATTCAGAGGTTCAGGACATGGATCAAAAGTATTGATAGCGGAATTAATTGGCGGTGAAATTGCGCGGTTATTGGGATTAAAAGTACCAGAATTGGTTTTTGCAAACCTTGATGAGGCGTTCGGACAAACGGAAGGCGATGAGGAGATACAGGATATTTTACAATGGAGTAAAGGCTTAAATCTTGCGCTTCATTTTTTATCTGGAGCCATTACTTTCGATCCTGTTGTTACACAGGTGGATCAAAAATTGGCTTCTCAAATTGTATGGCTCGATGCGTTTATTACCAATGTGGACAGAACATTTAAAAATACGAATATGTTGATCTGGCACAAAGAATTATGGCTCATAGATCACGGTGCATGTTTGTATTTTCATCATAATATTTCCAATTGGAAAATACAGGCATTAAGTCCTTTTAGTTTGATAAAGGATCATGTTTTGTTATCAAGAGCATCTATGCTGGAGCAAATTAATGCGGATTTCAAATTAATTTTGACGGAAGAAAAATTGCGATATATCACGATGTTGATACCCGATGAATGGTTGTTTTGGGAGGGAACAGAAGAAACCCCTGACGAGTTGCGCAACATGTATTTTCATTATTTAGTTTCGCGATTAAATAATTCTGATATCTTTATAAACGAAGCCATACATGCCAGAGAAATATCTATATGAGTATGCCATCATTCGCGTTTTGCCTGTTGTGGAGCGGGAGGAATTTCTCAATGTGGGAATAATTCTGTTTTCCAAAAAAACAAATTATATTAAAGTGCTTTATAAAATAAATGAAAATAAATTAAAAGTTTTTTCCGGAGATCTTGATGTTCAGCAAATTAAAATGAATTTGGAATCCCTTGTAAAAATTGCTAATGGAGAAAAAAATTCCGGTCCGATAGCAGAGTTGGATGTGCCATCGCGTTTTCGCTGGTTAACTGCAGTTCGGAGTTCCGCTATACAGGTTTCCCGGCCGCATCCAGGTATGTGCGACAATTTGGATGCAACGGCGGAGAGGTTGTTTGGCGAGTTGGTTTTGTGATTTCAATATATATTCTCCTGTGTTTTAATTTAAGGATGAGTTGAATCAATTATTAATTTATGCCAAATAAATTCTCCAGAAAAAATTTTATCACACTAACTACACTTGCCGGTGCAGGATTAATTTTAGATGCATGTGGTGCCGGAGGGGAGAGAGGAGAAAAGGAGAGAGGAGAAAGCAGTGAGGAGTTAGCCGATTCTACGAATCGGCTAGACGAGCAAAAGGAGTTTACTTATTCTGTAAAACTTATACGAAAAGAGGATATTGAATATGAGGTGTTGCGGAAGGGATTTAATAAACGTATTAATAAATATCCATTGATCATCGCGCTGTGCACGTCAACAAAAGATGTTTCTGAAGCAATCCAATATGCTAAAATAAATAAACTGGCAGTTGCTATTAAAAGTGGCGGACATAGTATGGAAGGATTTTCATCTAATGATGGAGGACTTGTTATTAATTTGTCGAAAATGAATTCTGTGGAATTTTTAGAAAACAATACTATAAAAGTTGGGCCCTGTTGTACTTTGTCAAATTTATATGATCAGATTTTACCTAAAAAACGATTATTACCTGCTGGCTCTTGTGGAACCGTTGGCATTGGCGGTTTAACTATGGGAGGTGGATATGGATTATTTTCCAGAAAATTTGGTTTGACCTGCGATCATTTAATGGAAGCAACTTTTGTTGATGGAAATGGAAAGATCCAGTCCACAAATGATGACCCTGAATTATTATGGGCATTGCGTGGTGGAGGAGCGGGAAATTTTGGTGTGGTCACCGAAATGGTATTTCGCACACAGGAAGCTCCTGCGGTAATGAGGTCATATCACTTTAAAGCAAGGAAGCTGGATGCAAAACGCGCAAAAAATATTTTGGAAAAATGGTTTGAATTTACATCAAAATTATCGGAAACCTGTTTTTCGGCATTTGTTTTAAATGGGAGTACATTAAATATTCTGGTGACAAATTTTGGCGAACATAATTCCAATTTAGAAAATAATTTGAAGGAACTTGCTCTGCACACTGATGAATTCCGATCCGTTGCGCCAATCGAACTATCTAAAAAATTAAAGAATTATTACGGATCATTGGTTCCGGTAAATTTCAAAAATTCTTCCGCAGGATTGTATAAAAGTTATAATGATATTTCCGGCTTCATTGCTGATGTATTTGAAAAAATAATACATAGTCCAGGTATGATCTATCAATTGAATACTTTGGGGGGAAAAATTAATGATGCTGAATTTGAAAAAGTTTCCTGTTACCCGCATCGTGTTTACAATTATATTTCCGAATTACAAGCCTATTGGGAAGATCCTGCTCATGAAGAAAAATTAAATAATGTATCCGTTGAGATTTTGGATATATTTAAAAGTAACGGAATTACCTCGCAATACATCAATTATTGCAGCACTGAATTTTCGAACTGGGAAAATGCGTATTATGGAAACAATTATCCGAGGTTGCAGGAGGTGAAGAAAAAGTATGATGCAAGTGATGTTGTGAGGTATGCACAGAGTGTGAGGGTGAATTTATAATATTGGTATTTCAGTGGTATGTGTTGTATGATGGGATATAATGCCACCCCTACCCGGGGTTAAAGTGCATTTTTATATTTAGATTGGTAAATAAAATATCCGAACTCTGCGTATTGCAAAATCTATTATAATATATTTTGTTATAAAGAATTTAGCTTTAGATGGTATATAAATAATTTGAGATAATTGGGCGGTATAATCTGTAACATTCTGAGAATGCGAAATCTCTATAAATCAAAAAGTTGCGTAGTATTAATATCTTGAAACCACAAGCCTTGAGAAATGCAAACCCCGGGTAGGGGTGACATTATTATAGTTACAACAGATGAATATTTTAGGAAATCAGCCGCGGCGGATGACATTATTTCCCAAACTACAAAAAAGTGATGGCAGACTAAAATTTGCCTATAGTAATTGTTTTTTTATATATAAAAATGATTTACATGGAAGTGTATTATGTATCACCTTTTAATAAATTGGCCTTTCACAAATAAAATATAAAATCAATATTTTGCTCACAAAAAAATCCCGAATAGAATTCACTTCCATCCGGGATTGGTTTAATAATGATCAGTATTTATTTTTCTTTCACCTCTGCAATTACAGGTGCATGCATTGCAAGTTTTGCTTTGATCTTTTTTTCGATCTCTGCTGCTAATTCCGGATTATCTTTCAATAATTCTTTAACACCTTCACGGCCTTGTCCGAGTTTGGTGCCTTCGTAACTATACCAGGCTCCGCTTTTTTGAACAACTCCGCATTCAGCTCCAAGATCTACAATTTCACCTATTTTGGAAATTCCTTCGCCATACATAATATCAAATTCTGCCTGACGGAAAGGAGGTGCAACTTTGTTCTTCACAATTTTTACGCGAACACGGTTACCAACCATGTCTTCCTTATCTTTTATTTGTCCGATACGGCGAATATCAATTCTCACGGAAGCATAAAATTTAAGTGCATTACCACCGGTGGTAGTTTCCGGATTTCCGAACATAACGCCGATCTTTTCACGCAACTGATTGATGAAAATACAACAACATCCTGTGCGGCTGATGGTTCCGGTTAATTTTCTCAGTGCCTGGCTCATCAAACGGGCTTGAAGTCCCATTTTGCTTTCTCCCATTTCACCTTCTAACTCGGCTTTTGGAACTAAAGCGGCTACAGAGTCGATCACCACTACATCTAAAGCGCCTGAACGGATCAAATGATCGGCAATTTCCAATCCCTGCTCACCGTAATCTGGTTGAGAGATCAAAAGATTTTCCACATCCACACCCAATTTTTCAGCGTAACCTTTGTCAAAAGCGTGTTCTGCATCAATAATTGCACAAACTCCACCCTTTTTTTGAGCTTCCGCAATAATATGTATCGCTAAAGTGGTTTTTCCGGATGCTTCCGGGCCATAGATCTCAATTACACGTCCACGGGGAATTCCACCTATACCCAATGCAAGATCTACCCCAATAGAACCAGAGGGTATAACATCTTCTGCTACTACTGGTGAATCTCCCAATTTCATTACGGTGCCTTTGCCGTACAATTTATTAAGACTGTCAACTGCAAGTCCTAAGGCTTTTGCTTTGTCATCGTTTTTGTCTGCTGCCATTTGTTTAAGTTTTTAAGGTTTATAAAGTAAAATTGATGCATTTTTGGTGCTTTTGTTTTTTTTACCTCAATGCATCTGCGAAGCTAAATAATTACAATGCCAATAAAAATTATTTTTAGCGTTTGTAAACAGAATGTGGACAAAATCTCAAATTGTAAGGTTTGTTAAGGAATTGGGAAGTCCGGACTATATTCCCTTAACTTCGTGCTCAAAACTCAACCAAAATGAAAAAATTACTCTTTTTATTACTAACAATTTCTGCTGTTTTTGTTTCCTGTAAGGGCTCGAAGGAGCAGGATAATAGTGTTTTGCAACAAGAGGTGCAAACTTATCTCGATCAATACAATACTGAATATCAGAAATTGGTAACTGCTGCTTCTGAAGGCCAATGGGTATTGAACACGCATATAGTGGAAGGGGATACCATGGCAAAACACAATGCTGCAATTTCCGATGAGGCCTATTCAAAATTCACAGGTAGTAAGTTGAACATCGAGACTGCTCAAAAATATTTAAAGGAAAAAGATAAACTCACAGATCTGCAGGTGAAACAACTGGAATATATTTTATTTTTTGCAGGAAATAACCCGGAAACTGCAGGTGATGTTGTTAAAAAAAGAATTGATGCAACCAATGCGCAAACAGAAGCGCTTTTTGGATTTAAATTTACAATTAAAGGAAAACCTGTAACTCCAAATGCAATTGACGGAATTTTACGCGAATCAACCGACTTAAAAGAAAGATTAGCCGCATGGGAATCGAGTAAAGAAGTTGGAAAAACTTTAAAAGATGGATTGGCAAATTTGCAACAATTACGAAATGCAAGTGTTACTCCACTCGGATATAAAGATTTTTTCGCATATCAGGCAAGTGAATACGGAATGACAAGCGAAGAAATGTTGGAGCTTACACATAGTATGATTAATGATGTGTGGCCGCTTTATCGCGAATTACATACCTGGGCACGTTACGAACTTGCCAAAAAATATGGTCAGGATGTGCCGGAATATTTACCTGCAGAATGGTTGCCAAATCGTTGGGGACAAGACTGGACAGCAATGGTAAATGTGGAGGGATTAGATATAGATCCTGTATTAAAAACGCATGATGCGGAATGGGTAGTTAAACAAGGAGAAGCATTTTGGATGAGCATGGGATTTCCTGCATTGCCAACTTCATTTTATGAAAAATCATCATTATATCCCGCACCGGAAGGAGCTGGATTTTCAAAAAATAACCACGCAAGTGCATGGCATATTGACCTTGATAAAGATCTTCGTTCATTAATGAGTGTGGAAACAAATACAGAATGGTGGGGAACAGTTTTGCATGAACTCGGACATATTTATTATTACAGTTCTTATTCCACTCCTGAAGTTCCTTATGTTTTAAGAACGGGTGCAAACAGAGGATATCATGAAGCATTTGGTTCCATGATAGGAATGGCAAGTTTGCAAAAACCATTATTGGAAAGTCAGGGTTTAATTCCTGCCGGTGTTAAAACAGACGACACACAAAAATTATTAAGTGAAGCGTTGGATTTTATCGTACATATTCCTTGGGGAAGTGGTGTAATGACAGAATTTGAATATGCATTATACGCACAAAATTTACCTAAAGATCAATACAATGCAAAATGGTGGGAATTAGTTAAAAAATATCAGGGAATTGTTCCTCCATATGCTCGTGGAGAAGAATATTGTGACGCTGCAACAAAAACACATATTAATGATGATGCAGCACAGTATTATGATTATTCCATCAGCAACGTGTTATTATTTCAATTCCACGATTATATCGCAAAAAATATTTTAAAACAAGATCCGCATGCTACTAATTATTGGGGAAGTACTGCAACAGGCGATTTCCTTAAAAAAGTGATGGCTCCCGGCGCTACAGTTGATTGGCGCGAACATTTAAAGGCATCCATTGGAAGCGACATGAGCGCAAAACCCATGTTGGATTATTTTCTTCCTTTAATGGATTATCTTAAAAAACAAAACGAAGGAAGAGTTTATACTTTACCGGAAAAACCTGTTTTTTGAAAGAGATTAATTTAGACTTTCCAATTTTGTAATTGTAGAGACGCAATGCATTGCGTCTCTACAATTACAAAATTGGAAAGTCACGGTAAATCTAAAAGTTCAGATAAATTAAAACATCTTAATAAATCGACTTGGTGAAAATATATAATTCATCAAGTCGATTTTATTTTATTAAATCGTTATCACCACATTCCCCACCTTCTCTCCACTCTCCACATATTTAGTCGCCTCCACAATTTTTTCCAGTGGATAGCTCCTGTCGATAATAGCTTTATAATTTCCGGTTTCAATTAATTCTTTAAAAAACAGAATGTCTTTTTTACTGTCCGTAGGAATTGGAAATTTTACTTTTTTACTGCTGAATAGCGCAGTGTAGATCGGTAAAAAAACGTTTTGTCCCCAGGGTCCTAATTCTGTTGAATAATAAACACCTTTTGGGTTTAGTATGTTTTTGCATTTTCCAAAGGTGCTTTTTCCCACAGCATCCAAAACGGTATCAAATCTATTTTTTGTTTTTGTGAAATCTTCTTTGGTATAATCTATTAACGTTGTGGCGCCAAGAGATCTGATTAGGTCAAAATGTTCTGTTCTGCAAACTGCCGTTATCTCAGCGCCATAATATTTTGCTAATTGAACAGCTGCAGATCCAATGGAACCTGAAGCCCCGTTGATCAGTATTGTAGGATTTGATTTAAAATCTATCTTCCTGATATAATTTATGGCAAGCATTAAACCATCGCAAACGGCAGCCGCCTCTTCAAACGAAAAATTATTTGGTTTTAAAGCAATTGATTTCTTTTCAGGAATACACACATACTCTGCGTGTGTTCCGAATTTGAAGGTATTTAAACCGAACACTGCATCGCCAGCTTTAAATAGAGTAACATTTTTTCCTATGGTTTCCACTATACCGGCAAACTCCGTTCCTAAGATATTAATTTTAGGTTTAAATATTCCGCTGAATAAACGGACAAATAAATATTCCGGTTGTCGGAATCCGCAATCCGTGCGATTTACAGTTGTTGCATGTATTTTAATTAATACTTCATCGTCTTTTGGGATTGGTTTTTCAACTTCTTTTATTTTAAGAACTTCTGCAGGGCCGTATTTTGAATGGAAACTTGCTATCATAATGTTACAAAGAAACGAAAACAGCGTTAATTATGATCATAATCAATTATAATAACAGTTTTTTAAATTGTTACCACCCCTTATTTTTTTTCAGTTCTGTTATATGAGCAAGATGGTGCTCACAATGCCATGCATAAAGAGCCGTTGCCACCGCAAGTGAAAATAATTTTCCGTTCTGAGGATTAACAAAAGTTTTTAAAAAATCTGTTTCGGTCATATTGTTTAATAAAACCGTCCACCTTTCGTGAATTCCTTCCAGCATTTTAATTGCCGGTTCAATTGGAATTTTTACACTGTCAGCAAGTTTCGCCCACTCCGCCTCAAGGTAAGGTTTAACTATCGGATTTTCTTCTGTTAAAGCAAGCTTATATCTTATTATACTGTTCGCATGGCTATCGGCACAATGATTTACAAGTTGTCTTATTGTCCAACCTTCCGGTCGATACTCGGTGTCAAGTTGTTCATCAGATAAATTCTTCACTTCCTGTTTAAGTTTATCCGGAAAGGAGGAAATTATTGTAATGTATTGATCAAGTAATTCTACATTAATTGATTCGGGTCTTCTGAATTTACCTATGGGGTACTTTAATTGTTCAATATCCATTTCTTTAATTTTAAATTACCAATTTATTTTTCTGTGTTTTATTGCTGAGAGATGTTCCATTTTTTTATTATTTCTGAGTTGTCTTGATGTATTCGTAAAATATTGGTGTTGTTCTAAAAACACTTCCTGAAGTTTATTCCAGGTTTCAGGGGTAAATTTATCGTTTTCATATTCCAATTCTTCCCGCAATTTTTCTGCTGTTGCGTAATAATCTTCTCTGCCCAAATAATCAAGGTCTGCATCACAAATGATCTGCTCTAATTTATTGGTTGGAGTTTGTGGTATTCGGGTTGACATGATCATGTGCAATATTACATCAATCTCATTCGGTAAATATCCAAACTCAGGCAACACCTTTTCAGCGATGGTGCAACTTGATTTTTCATGTTCGATGCTACTTATCGTAAACCCGATGTCATGAAACAACACGGCCACTTTCAACAATTCCATATCTTTTGCATTAATTAATTCCATGCGGCCAATTAATTCAGCAGATTGTAATACATCAATAATATGTTCTGCACTGTGATATTTAAGGTAGGGTGCTAATTCGTTTTTTTGTTTTTGTAGTATAAATTGTTTTAAATGTTCGTATCTCTCCGGTTTGTTAATGGTTTGTATATTCGAAATCACTTTTTTTTTCAATTCCTCTTGTGTAAATGGTTTATACATATAATCGTTCATGCCTGCATTCATACATTCGTCAATGCGCTCTTTCGAAACTGACGCGGTCATAGCACAAATGGGAACACTGTTTTTAGGATGATCTAATTCTTTCCGAATAAACTTTGTTATTTCAAAGCCATCAATATCCGGTAAACGAATATCCATCAGTATTATATTATACATATTTGATGATGCCAATGCTATAGCCGTTTTTCCATTTTCTGCAAGATCAACCTTGCAACCGGGAAATAATACTTCCAGAGTGTCTTGTGCCACCATCTGATTAAATAAATTATCTTCCACCAATAAGATCTGTAACTGCGATAATTTTGAATCACTTGATGGAGCTTCCGGTAATTCGATCTTTGGAGCTTCTGAAATTTCCAAGGGAATGGAAAAATAAAAAGTAGAGCCTTTTCCAACAGTGCTTTTTACCTGAAGTTTTCCATCATATAATTCTACCAATTGTTTAGATATACTCAATCCTAATCCGGTACCGCCATATTTTCTTGTGGTATCTGCGGAAGCCTGCCCAAAGGATTCGAATATTTTTACCAATTTATCTTCGGGAATTCCAATACCGGAATCTTCAACGCTAAAATGAATTTTTGCCATTCTTCCACTTGTGTTTTCCAACTTTGCAGCAATTGTGACAGCTCCCGAATCTGTAAACTTGATCGCGTTTCCGGTGAGGTTGATCAAAATTTGTGTAAGTCTCGTCTCATCGCCAACAACAAATTCCGGAACATTTTCTTGTATATCTAATTTTAATGCAATTCCTTTTTCTATCGCTTTTATTTCAAGAATGGTCTTTATATTTTCCAATGTTTGGTGAAGGGAAAAGGGGACCATCTCTAATTCCATTTTTCCGGCTTCAATTTTAGAGAGGTCTAAAATATCATTTATGATCACAATAAGATTATCGCCACTTTTTTTTATTACCTGTAAATATTTTTCTTGTTGTTTGTTTAAAGGAGATTGAACAAGCAAATTGGTAAGTCCTACAATTGCGTTCATAGGAGTTCTTATTTCGTGACTCATATTCGCAAGAAACTGATCGCGGAATTGTTGCGTATGATTCAATTCTGTTAACGTGTTTTGTAATTCAGCCGTTCGTTCCTCAACAAGTATTTTTAACTGTTCGGTGCGTGACCGCGCTTCTGCTAGAGCTGCATCATTCGAATTGCGCAATCTATTAATAGTTTGGGAAAACAGGTTTTGAATAATTTGAGGATAATTTTTGATCATGCGAAAAAAATCATCCTTTAAAACAATAAATACTTCCGTTTCTTCCAATGTGATGCTTGATGCAGTTGCAGGGGTGCCGGCTATAAAACTTTCACCGATTATGGTAGCCGGGCCTAATTGTGCTAGTAAAATATCCTCATTATAGATCCCGACAATTCCGGTATGTATGATAAATAATCCTGTAGATTGTTTATCTTTTTCAATGAGTATTTCACCCTTTTTATAATTATGCAGTGTAATTCCCGCCATGCAATCTGCCAACGCATTATTATCCAGCCCGTTAAACATTCCACATTGAATAAAAGTAGTTTCTTTTGTGGTCATATTTTTAAATTATTTTTTATAAATTGTATTCACTTCCTATAAGGATCGAGAAAATAGGTTAATGCATTTTAACTATTTGATTTGTTCGACAAAATACATATCTATCTCCCCTTTGTTTTTGGCTTGTATTTTTCCCCTGTGTACACACTTGAATTTATCTTTTACTAATAAATAAGTGCTACCACTGATATTGATCTTGCCTGTTTCTCCTGCGCTTTCCATGCGAGAGGCAATATTTACAGTATCACCCCAAATATCATAAGCAAATTTTTTAACACCCACAATTCCTGCAACTACCGGTCCGGTATGAATGCCGATGCGAATTTCGAATACTTCTTTGTTGTTTTCTTTTTGTTTCAGGGAATATTGTTGCATATATTCCTGAATTTCAATTGCTGCTTTCACAACGTCTGATGCGTTTGTGGTGTTTGCAACGGGTAATCCACCGGCACACATATAACTGTCGCCAATCGTTTTAATTTTTTCAATATTATGTTTGCTTATAATGCCATCAAAGGCTTTAAAACAGGTATCTATTTCAGCAACTAATTCAGCTGGGGTCAGTTTTTCGGAAATACCGGTAAAATCTTTAAAATCTGTAAACATTACAGTTACGTCATCAAATTGTTTTGCTTCAGCACTTCCCTTGGTTTTAAGTTCTTCAGCAACTTCTTCAGGCAGAATATTTAACAATAATTCATCACTTCGCAGTTTTTCTTTTTCAATGATTATTTTTTGATGTTGGGTCAGGCGCCACCTGTTATACATAAAACCTGAAAAAACAAAAACCAGTATCAATCCACTGATAAAAAAAGTATTATCCCTGCTGCGCATTTTCTTCTCATCGGTTAGCCTTACTTCCGCAAGCTGCTTTTGAAAGGTAATGGAGTCTTCTCTTTTTCCGTATTCATAATCCATTTCTCTGCGTGTAGCTTCATTATATTTTTCTACATCATAAACACTGTCGCGCACAACTATATATTCTTTATAGATCTTTAATGCTTCTTTTGGATTACCTGAAAGGTTATATGCTTCTGAAAGCACTTCACCAAATGCAAGATAATATTCTGTTTGTTTTAATTCCTTCGCATTTTCAACTGTTGTTTTTAAATATTCCAATGCTTTTTTTAAGTTCGCTGCTTTACCTGAGGGAATTAACGAATCACGTTTAGTAACAGTTTTGCTTTTATAAATATCGAGATAGGTTTCCCCGATATTACCCATATTTCTGGTTACCCCATTTTTATTTCCAAGCGCTTTCTCTTTTCTGAGTGCATTAAAATAATACACCATTGCTTCCGCGTAATTTCCCTGTTCTGCGTAAAAATTTGCAATATTCCCCAACATTCTGGCAATTCCCGGTTCATTATTAATTGCTTCGTATTGGTGTAATGCCTTGAGATCATATTCTATTACCTTTTCAAAATTGTCCATGGAATAATAAACATTGGCAATATTTCCGAATAAAGCAGCAATGCCTTCCTTATTATTTAATTCTTCATATAATTTGAGAGAGCGCATATCATATTCTAATGCCTTTTCCTGATTATCCGAATTATGATGCACTATGGCTATGTTTCTGAGTAACATTGCCTGATGTGGTTTGTCATGTAATTTTTCATAGATCTCTAAAGCCCTATATTCGAATTCTAAAGCTTTTGCATATTCCGACCTGTTGGCGTAGTTGGCGCCGATAGAATAAGATGCTGCTGCAATTCCACGTTCCCATTTCAATTTTTCGGCGAGTTCGAGTGCCTGTTTACCGTATTTTAACCCTTCATCAGGATTGATGTAAGGATAGTTATAGGAAATAGCACTCAAAATATTAACCTTATTGGTATCCTCTTTTGACTTTGGCAATACCAGTAAAAGTGAATCAATAACAGGCTGTCCACGAATTTGAGTAAATGCTTTTAAATAGGGAATTAACAAAAAAGTAAAAAGCAGAATAGATTTTTTCATATAACATATTTGCTTTATGTGGATTCAAATATATTTTTTGTCAGGTACATATTTTGAATTAATTCCCCTGATAGTTCAATTCATATTATATTTTAATATTTGAAAAATAATTCAAATAGATGGCATAGCATCTATCATCTCTTCAATTTTTTGAAAAGAATCAGTATCTTTAATTACGTACTGTTCGGCTCCTTTTTGTATGGTTTGTAGTGCAATTCCATATCTTTCCTGACTGGAAAGCATGATCACATGAATATGTTTATCTTGTTTTCTTATACTAGTTAAGATTTCCATTCCATTGGCTGCGTCCTTTTGAATTGTGTTTAAATAATAATCAAGAATAATAATGTCAGGATGTTCCGATAGGCTTGTAAGACATTCTTCACCGGTGTGAAAGACACGAATTTTATGAGGAGTTTTTCTTGTGAGATAATCGCTTAATGCTTCAGTTAACATAATATCGTCATCAACGATAAATATTTTTTTTGGCTGCTGCATGGTTGTGTGATTTGATGGTAAATATAATGATGTTTTTCAAGAAATCAAACAAGTTATATCTGAAGTGTGATCTGCTACAGGAAGGGCAGTCTTAATCTTCTTTCAGCAGTTTTTCGAAACAAATACTATTCGCAATATGCTTGTATTGACCGAAATTAGGAATAGATTGGTAATGGTTTTTTTGATATAATCTTATTGCCTCCGGTTGGTTTTTGCCGGTTTCTAATACACACCTTTTACAATTAAGTTCCAGGCACCAGGTCTCTAATGCGTTTAAAAGTAAAGATGCAATGCCTTGCCCGCGTTTGTTTAGAGGAACATACATTCTTTTAATTTCCATTGTGCCGGTATCAAAAGGTTTTATAGCTCCGCAGCCAATGGCAATATTATTTTCATAGGCAACAACAACATTTTTTAACGCCACAATTTTATTGCGCATAAAAGCTATGATCGTCTCCGTCGCGTATTGCTAATTCTTTGTCTAATTCTTTTACAAGCAGTTGGAAATCTGTATTTTCTGAACTCGTTCGCAATATGGAGATCATTTTCAAAAAAATTTAATTCTTAGGAATCTGGTATTATTTAAGTGTCATTAAATAACCTGTAAGTTGTTTAATTTTATCTCCTTCAAAATGAAACACATCACAAAACATGGCATCCATCATTGGACCATTTTTTACTTTGAATTTAACATTTCCTTCAGCTACTATAATATTGTCTTCCTCCACCATTCTTAACAATGTAATGGTTGGTCTGCCTTCAAATGCATCATTTTCTATTTCTTTGTCGAAGGCTTCCTTACCCACATGTGAAAATAAGCCGTGCATCTCCCAAATTACATCATCGGTGAGGCAGGATAATATTTTTGTATGGTCACCTTCATTAAAGCCTTCCATATATTTTTCAATTACCTTTTTATTGCTCATAATTTCAATATTTTTAAAAAATTAATTAAGACTCTCCCCAAATGTGAGTAAATTATTATCCGGATCAAGTAAAGAAAATTCTTTTTGCATCCAGTGCTTCATTTCCAAGTGACCGGCTTCCGGTATGTTAATTTTTTTGTCGAGGGCCAATTGATACCATTTTTCGATATCGTTCGTTCTGATATATACCTGTCCGTAATTTTCAAGGGGATCAAGCTCCTTATACTCGAAAAAATGAATTTGAATGTTATCCTTTTGAACCATTAAATATCCATCAAAATCAGCACTGCCAAACTCCTGAAATCCCAATTTGTTTAAATAGAAGTCTCTCGTAATGGCTTTATCCCGCATGGGGAGTTTTGGATTGATTGATGTGAGCATATTTTTTAGAGGTTTAAAGATTTTAAACTCAAAAATAATGGTTAATTGTCGCTTTCGAAATCTGGTTTGAGTATAATTCAAAATATTTTCAATTTTTATGCTTATTCCGCTCCTGGCATAAAGTCTGTAAATATTAACTCACCGTCTTTCAATTCATAGATCACACAATCACTTCGTTCCGAATTGTCAAATTTTTGAGTGCAAACCCTGCGTCTTACTATTGTCAGTTTCCCTTCTAGATATTCGTATGTATCAATTTGTTGTGTAAGGTTATTAATTCTCGTGCTGATCGTTCCGGTGAACATGTTATTATTCCAATCAAAAAAACCACTTTGCATGTTGCTTAACAGGGTATCTAACTCATAGGAATTATTAATTTTATTAAAAAGAAAATAATTCCATTCAATATTATTTTCGATTGATTGAATGCGAAAATCTTCATTTCCATCAAAATTATAGTCTCCAAACTCCTTTTTGAGTTTTGGCTTTGGAAGTTCTTTATTGGGATTTTCGATATTGGTCAACCTTCCGAGTTCATTTAGAAAGTATAACTCCTGCACTATAATTGGTTTATAAAGGCTTTGTTGAAACCTGATCAAAGTGTCGAAGTGTTTGCCTTTGAAAGTGTAGGTTGTTTCATTGTAGCCATCGTAAAATATTCCGGAACATATATTTGAACTTGTATCTCGCGTAAATTCTCCAATGCTGCTAAGTAAGTTCTCCTGATAAAAAATTGTTCTTTTATCTACATCCACTGCCGACAAAATATAGGTAAATGTTTGGTTGTGATTTGTAAACCTGATGTCGGCAATTCCGTCAAAATTGATATGAAGCAATTCGAAACTATCCTGTTGAAATTTTGTTTCCTGCAACTTGTTTCCATATATTATTTGTTCATGAACAGCTCTATTGTCTTTCAAGTCGTATATCCTTAATCTTTTTGCATAACTTCCTTTTTCCTGTGGTATTGGAATACCTCCGGGATCAATTGACAGTTCATATTTAAAGCCGGAATCATATTTTGTAACAAGTTGGGCCTGAGTTAATCCAACATTTACTAAGATACTCCAAATAATAAAAAATATTGACCTTGCTCGCATTCTGTTTGATTTTTTAAATGGAGATGCCGATAGGTCTAAAATTGCATAATTAATTTTTTTGGTTTCATTGTAAAACATAATTGAATTTCAGCGTCCACAATCAATTTCCACCGCAGTATTTTCGCTTTCTTTATGATTAATTTACATATATTATTTATTATGTTTAAAGAAAAATAAAATGGTGATCAGCAAATTAATAATAAGTGTAACTATATTAAATACTCTGGCAAAAGGTGGCGCACCTGCAGGCCATAACTGACCCAAAAGAACAATAGAGTTAGTGATGATAATGAATAGTAAAATTAATTTGTTTGTCCTGTTCATGATATTATTGTTTACAGTGTTTTATTCCTCCCAATCGCGATATGCCAGAAATGCTGGTATTGCTGGAGTTTTGGATTCTCGTTTTTCTAATTGTTCATATAACCATTGATACCATTCGTAATATGTTTGTCGGTTTCCCTGATCTCGCATTTCAGTAAGGTAATTTTTTAGTTTTCTTCCGGAAAGAATAATAATCCCGCTGAAAAAATCTTCTACCAATTGAATCTCCACATCGCGGCGATAGATCAAGATCCCTAAACTTTCGAAGGTGCCGAATAAGGTGAGAATACTCGGAAGTTTATCTCCTAATTTGTCTTCAATTTCTTTTTTAGTTAATCCTTCCGGAAGGTCAAACACGATATCAACTGCTGCAAGAAAACCCGGAGTTCGAAAAGATTGTAACATTTGTAAGGCCGATTCTCTGGAGCGTTGTTTACTAAGATGACGAAGTTGTAAAACGGCAAAGATACCTCCGGCAAAAATTGTGGAGGTGGAGATCAGGCTTAAAATTATAGGCAATTCCATTGGAAATGGATTTAATATAAAGCCAAATATAAGTATTCAAAATTTGATTTGTTTTAATTGTATGTTGATATCTGGCTCAGAGTCTTTTACCAGAATTTCCAAAAAGGTTTTTTATTGTATTTTAAATTTGATAGAATATTAATTACCCGTTCTCCACCCCAATCCTGATCGTCAGGTATTTTTTTCCAATCAATGTTTAAGATTTCTATTCGTTTATTTACAGTTCCAGGCCAATTTACCTCGAAACCATTTTCTTTTAGTTTCTCTACAATTTTATTTGCTACGATAAGAGCCTCCATATCATTCTCGTTCGCACTGTCAAATCCTAAAAATAAATTTTTCAGTGTTGGATCAATTGCATGTTCCAGGTCCTGGCTATGATAATAACAAAAACCCAATGCTTTAATTCCCAGTTCATCTAGCTGTTCAATTGTTTCCATACAATCCTCTTCGCCATCACTTTTTGTAAATCCCGCGAAATGATGGCAAACTATTTTTTCTTTTATAAGCTCATCAAATGCTTTTGCAAGTCTTTCAAAATCAGTGGGATGGGTCCACGTTCGGCCTTCGGATAGATGTCCTGAATATTTCTCCGAAATTGTTTGTATTAACCAATTTTCATCGAAATCGGCTACTTCATAAAACATTTCACGAATACTATCAAAAAGTTCGGATTCATTTTCAAAACCAAACTTTATATCAAGTTCAAGTTGTTCAAGTGCTTCTTGTTTTATTTTTTCTGTCATTGATGTTTCAGATTGGTTTGTTTAATATTGTCTACCACTTTTACCCGGGTCTTTCAGATCTATCCAATATATATGTATAGGTTCCGAATCCTCTAATTGTCCATTTTGATTCTCATCCAATTTGGCAAACACATACATAAAATCATTTTCCTGGTCATATTCAGATTTTAAAACGGAATAATTTTCAGGAACAAGTGCTTTTTGTTTATCGCCATTGATGTCGAATAAAAAAAGTCTTCTCAGGTCTTTCAAATTTATAAATCCATCTTTATTTGTATCCTCATTATAAACGGAAATCATAAAGTAATTTCTACTAACAGGTTTAAAATTTAAAGTGTCTTTGGAATAGGCAGGGAAATAAAAAGTTTTAATTAAAACGGGATTCTCAAAGAAGTTTTTTTGTTTGTTTGTCGCGATATCATAATGGGAAATGTTCACCATATTGTAGCCATATACGGCACTTAAACCCGGCATGAAATTGTAATTCCATTCGTTACCTATGGTATTCACTATTTCGGTGTAATTTCCGTAGTAACTATTAGAGCCAATAAAAGTTGCTTTTCTTTCCTTATTAAAATTCACTTTGTATATGGTGGTGACACGAATATTTGGATCGCTGGTCAATAGTACATTACTTGGTCTGGTATCAAATTTCAGAGAGTCCTGATTGATCCAGGTAGCTCTGTCTTCTTCGGTAGCTTCTGAGGTAGGACTAACCTGGAAGCCCTTTTCTTCAAGATGATCTTCTTTGCATCCTGTTGTGATCAAAATGAGTGTGGAAATAATAATCGCATGAATAGTTTTCATTTTTGATATTTAGGTAAATTTTAAGTTTTGGTTTGCTTTCAACGTTTTTTATTCTACAACTTGTAAAATTATCAGCTAATTTATAATTAATTGCCGCTTTTTATAGTTTCCAACGCTTTTTCCAATACTTCATCCTTGCCCGCTCTAATACCATCAATTGTTGGATGTACCTCAATGTCTGGAACTATACCTATTCTTTGTGTTTCAGTTCCATCAGGATAATAAACTCCAATACCTGTCATTGCGGTTTTAAATCCACCCGGAAGTATAATAATGGATACGTTTCCATCCGCTCCTGCTGTTTGGCTGCCAATACCTATTACATCAGGAGCAGTTTTTAATGCCATTAAGGTAAATTCAGCATGGCTTTGGGTTGTTTCATTAAAAAGTAATACTACTTTTCCCTTATATGGATCTTTATTTTTCCCACCGCAGAAATATGGTTTCGTATATTGAAAAATTCCCGGATAGGTAATATCAGGGTTTGAAAATTTTGCAAATGCACGACTTTGTGGGTTTAATACATCTGCAATTTTATACATGGTTCCGTTAGGATAATTTCTTACATCAAAAATGATCGCTTTAGTATTTTTTAATTTTCCCAGTACATTTTCAACCTGATGCTTTTTCAGATTTCCTAAATTCACATATCCAATATTATCTTCCAATACTTTATAGGTTACGCTATCATCTGGATTTTGCCACAGGTAATTAAATTCATAAAACATGTATCTGCTAATCGTTTTAGCAATGATATTGCCATCTCTCTCGAAAGTTACATTTACGGAATCTGTATTCCCTGTAAAAATGCCGTAATACATTTTTCTCAATTTTGTTGCGTTGTTGGATGCACAGATATATTTTGACTTTTCATTAATAATATCCACAATATTCACATCATTAACTTTTAAAAACACATCGCCGTATTGAATATCGTCTTTTTCACAAAGAGAATCATTGTAAAACCCTGTTACGATGGCTTTATCATCAATGATCTTATAAATAAACGGAGTCCATTTCATCCCAAAATATTGGAAAGTTTGGTTAGAGGAAAAGTTTGCATGGCTATCATTAATTTTAGCTACTAACTCAAGTATTGCCATGTGATAATTTAATGTGTCTTGCGCATATTTGAATTTGGGGATCATTTCGTGGAGAACATCATTCCAATCATCATCCATCAAATACTTGTACGGGAAAAAATAATTGATGATATTCCAATATCGCGAAAGCGTTAAAAGGCGCATTTCCGGTGTTGGATATATGGAGTCGTTGTAGGGTTTTTCATTGGAATACAATGTATTTCCTACAAACTTGGTTTTTTGAACATAATAATTATCTTTCAGATTTCTGTTTAATTGAATGTATTGCAATTGTTCAATTAAGTTATTTGTAAAAATGGAAGTATCTCCTAACCATTTGAGGTCTAAGTTGAATTTCAGGATATCAGGAATATTATTATCACATTTTTTGCAATTTTTAACATCACCTAAATCCCGGATCCATTCTGAATAATAGTTGTTTATTTCCTGTTTGGATGTTAACTTATCAATTGATTTTAGCCTGTTTATAAATTCACTATCCCAGTCAATTTCGCCCTTTGCCACTTCAGGGTGATAATATTTTAGAAATCCCCATAATTTACAAAAGGTTGCGATCTTTTTGGTTTCGTTTGGAGAAGTTTTTGAAAACCCTGTGAAGGAAATTAAAATAAATGCGAATGTAAGTATAAGGGTTTTCATTAAACAGAAGTGTTAATATTAGCTTTTCACATAAATGGGTAATAATTTGAAGACAAAATTATATTGTTCATAGCACTTTATTCTTATCGGCTCTATGTGGAATTGTTGAAATCTGAAAATCATCTTCATATATAATATATCCGGGATTTGTTCTTTTTATTACGTCAACCTGCATTTCATATTTTTCTAAAATTTCTTTAATTGCATACATCTGCTTTAAATGTTCGGTAGCACTACTTTTAAACCAGGATAAGGAAACATTTGCCGGATTTTTACGTGTTGAATTTGAAAGCCTATCTGGCTTTTTTAAGTTAAGGCTAAACCATTTTACAAGCTGTTCGAGATTCTTTTTATCGTATTCAAAGATAAGATCACCAACTCTTAAAAATTCGGCAGCACTGAAAATGCCGGTTTCTAGTTGATTTTTTTCATTTTTGAACCGGGTTATGAACCGTATATACATATATAATTTTCCATTTTCCGTTCTATCGAACAGGAAAATGGAAAATTACCTCCTTTTTTTTCAAATGCAGGAATACTACATTATTTATTTTTTGTGACCGGTATATCTGAAACTATCTGCCATTTGCCTTTTGAATTCAGAATGTAGGTTTGATATGTCGTAAAAAGCATTTTATCCGATTCAAATACTACTTTGGCAGTTGCAACATATTCGTTGATATCCAGGTTCTGGATCTCCATGCTGCGTTTTTCACCTCCTATCTTTCCGGCAGTTAAAAGGGAAATATACTTTTCTTTCGACAAAACAGTTGTTTTATCAGGTGTTGGAAAATGCAAAGCAACTACCCTGAAATTTTCATTCAGTAAGGATTCTAATAGTAACGTATCTCTTTTTTCAACTGCTGATGAAAAATTAGTTACAAGAGTACTGATCTCTTCTTTTGCCTTATTTGTGTTTTGTCCGAATAAGGTTGCGCTTACAAGTATTAACATAATTGTTAGTTTTAAAGATTTCATAATATGTTTTTTTTTATCGTATCAGTTTATTCTGATGCAATGTAAAATTGTAGCGCTGCGTAATATGGAACCTGAGACAATTGTCACAAAATGCAAGTTTTACTTTTTCCTTCTTATTCTTGTAAGTGTTTCCCTTGTTACGCCAAGGTAAGATGCGAGTTGTGATAAACTTACCCTTTGAAGTAATAAGGGGTTGTGTTGAAGGATATAATTATACCGTTCTGTCGGAGAATAAATTTTAAAAAGATTGCTGTGTTCTTCCTGAGTAATTAATAGTTGTTCTAAAAGTTTTCTTCCAAACGATTCAAATTCAGGAGACACCTTATAAAGGTCAAGTAATTTGTCCTTATCGAATTCGAAGATGGTGGAATCTTCACCGGTTATTATATTAGTATCTGATGCTAAATTAGATCTTAAACTCTTTAAATTAGTGGTAAAATTATTTTCAAAAGTGAAATCGGTGTTAATTTCCACACCATCCTTTTCTACATAGGTACGTAAATAACCTTTTTCAACAAATACAATTGTTTTACAAACCCTTCCTTCTCTTAATATCAGTTTTCCTTTTTTGAGATCTGTAGCAACAGTTATCTCGAACAGTTTGTTTATACTTTCCGGAGCAATATCTGTAAATCCGGTTATTTTTTTATATAGCAGAGTTTGGTTATGGTCTGTCATATTGTATAAAGTCATTTTTAATAACTGTTGCTGTTTGTATTATATATTATTTATGGATATAAATAAGGTTCCTTATTCACAACCATTTTTCTAATATTTTCCAACACTCTTTTCATATATGTTCTCCAAAATGTTTTGGTAAAGAGCCAGTTTAGGGGATATAGTATTCCTATGTCAGAATGTAAAGTATAAGTATATTCCACCAATATTTTATTAGGCTCCAGTTCTGTTGTTTTCCATTCGCCTGTAAACTTTGAAAATCCCAGCATCCATGCTTGAAAATCGCTTACTTCAATTTTCCAATATTTATTTTCTATACGTTCAATTACTTTATCTACAGAGGCAAATCCGCCTTTCTGTGAAATGGATTTAGCAACAAATACCTTTTTAGTGGATCCCGGTTTGCCCCAATTTTCATCATCGGTTACATGTGTTACTTTTGGCATAATTCCGTAACCGGTATGCACCTTTGATACATCACATAACATGGGTGTTTTAAAAGCTCTTTCAAGGGAACAGTTGTAGATCGTTTCAATTTTAATTTTTGTTATCATATCGTTTATAATGTCTTGTTTCCTCTGAATTTTATATACATACTATAAAAAAATTTATTGAAACATGCGCTGCGCTGATTTAATCTCCATTTTTCAGAAATGTAGAATTTTTGCTTTTTCTAATAATTTTTTCCCCTCTTTCCAGGTAGGCAAAACTTCGGCATCATAAGTGTAGGTTCTGATCTCCTTTGCGATCTCTTTGCTTTTTTTCATCGCATCCTGATGTGCTCCACTCCTTGCAAAATCTTTTAATTCCGCTTCATTGTTCCAAAGTGTCATTGTATAATGTTTTGTCCAGAAGCCGGTGCTTTGATAAGCGATGTTATTGGTCGACTTCAACTGCTTAATAATTTTTAAGGCGCGTGACGATAATAGAAAGAATTTGAATGGCCCTTTTAGTTCAATTGATGTAATTGTGACTTTCATAGTGCGATTTTTGCAAAATTAGTTGTTTACTACCGTAATGCAGAATTATAGTTTTTGATTGTGTAACTTAAACACAATCGATTCTTATCATTTTCATATCCTATCCAAATTCTCTTTTGTAAATTCTCCCCTAACATCACCGGTATTCAAGGTGGTATTTGGTTCAAACAGCATCACCGAAACCTCCTTTTCCGCTACTGGTTTGTGTTCAACTCCTCTCGGCACAATTAGAAATTCATTTTCCTTAAGTTCTACTGTTTTGTCGCGAAATTCCATTTTAAACGAACCTTTCAACACTAAAAACATTTCGTCTTCATGGTCGTGCTTATGCCATACAAATTCTCCTTGGAATTTAACTAATTTGATATGTTGTCCGTTTAGCTCCGCCACTATTCTCGGGTTCCAATGGTCGTTGAAGAAGGATAGTTTTTCGTTGATATTAATTTTGTCCATTCCAGATAATTTTAGGCAATTTATTTATTTCAAAACTTCATATCTAATTGTATCACTTGTTTTAAACTTTTTTTCTATATACCAGGTAATGAGGGCTTTGAATGTCAGATCATTTACTTGTCTTTCAGGGATACTAAAATTTGGAAAATTCAGCTTGATTTTATTCATCGTCAGTAGCTCAATTGTTTTTAAGGGCAACCAGATAGGTAGGTATAATAAGTTTAGAAGAACAGCTGATGAACCAAATAACTCACCTTCAGAATAAAAATGTTTGGAATATTCAAAATCCTGATGATCAAGTTCGAAAGTAGCGACAAATTTTTCAAGTAATTCATAGTTGTCATCGCCATACAACCCAAGGTCAGCTTCCACTTTATTGTTGAGGGAAGTTACCTTGGTATGTCCGTGATTGTCTAGAAAAGTTTTAACAATAATGTAGGCAATCCTAAGTTTAGCAAATTCTACTTGTATGGTTTGCATATTTAAAGCAGTCGTTTTTGTTCTCCACTAAATTTAATTGTTTTTTCAAGCCGCGATAGTCTGGTTTTTTCCTGTTTTGCACTCATTATCCAATGAATGATCACTTTTTTGTAAGATGGCGTTTGTTTATCAAAAAATTCCCACGAAGCTTTGTTCTTTTTAAATTGTTTTTTGTACACTTGACTTAGATCAACAGGTGCATTTTCGTATGAATAAATGCCGGATCTGTTTTCCAATCTCCATTCATATGCTTTTTGTCCTTCAGGCATCATTAATCCAAGCTTCGTAAGCTCTTCTACTTTTTTAATATTGATCTCGCTCCAATTACTGTTCTTTTTTCGCGGTGTGAATCGGTTGCAGTAACTATCCTTGTCTATGGAATTTCTGACACCATCTATCCATCCAAAACAAAGCGCTTGATCAACAGCTTGCGACCAGGTAATAGATTTTTTCCTTGTTGCGATCTTATAAAATCCTACGTATAATTCAGTTTCCGTTTTGTGGTTTTTTTGTAGCCACTTTCTGAAATCAGCGGGTGTTGGGAAAAATATCGGTGTCATTATATTAGTAAAACCTGTTTATTTAATTGTACCTAATTGAAGAGCTAAAGTTAAGAATTGTTTAAGTAGAGAAAATAATAATTTTAAATATCTGATACTATATATATCCGTTGATGTTTTACTGATTGTTTATAACTTATATTTAATACTCTTTGGGTTTAATGATCTCTTTTCCATCCTGATCCCAGTAATGCCATTCGGAGCCTGTAAATGCTTCATATATAGTCTCTGTGCCACAACTATTAAATACTTTCCTTTCTGAATGTATGTACAACCCCTTCGCCTCAAGCTGGCTATTAACATGAAAGTAACTCCAGATTCCACTTTTAATATTGTACCCGCTGACTGTAGGTCCTGCAACTTGACACCAAATTGTTGCACCTATTGAATAATTTCCAATATACTGCAATTGTCCATTGGGATGGTAACCTTTCCATTCGCCAATTTTTCTGTTATTATATTGCATAAATGGATCCAGAATAATTAAACCGATTGAGTAATTATTTGAACTATCAATTATGGTATCTGGCATAACATAAAAATTTTGATACCTTTCCACTTGATAATAATCGTTATCAGCAAGCCAGATTTTCACGTCTAAGGAATCAAGATTTCCATTTTTATAATTCTCATTAATTATCCTGACTACTTCCTCTTGAGTTTGAGAATAGATAAATAAGGGTGAAAATAATATAAATGTAAAAATTGCTTTCATTTTTGAAGTTGAATGAAATAAGATTGATCTGCAATAGATCAAAGGTATTCCCAATTCTTTATTTATAAGTAATGAAGGTATAATAGAATATCAAGTAAAGTTAGTCTTTTTCCCATTTCCTGTTTGTTGTTCCTTCTTGTTTTTTTACTTCCCAGTTATTTTCAGAAGCTTTCTCCACCAGCGGTTTTCTCAGTTTTTTAGGATAAAATATTTTCAAATAGGTTCTGTTATGAGAGAATTGTTTTACAATACCCAACTGACTTAAAATGTCATAAGTGGCAGCACCACAACGCATGCCAATAAAGGCATAATCATAGGGTGTTTGATTTGTGTATTGATTTATAATACTGTCGAGTTGCAATTTTTGTTTTTGCGAAATAGGTATGCTAACCGACAATTTTTTAACTTCTTCTGAATTCCCTCCGAATATTTCCCAAAACGATTCTAAAGTATGCAGGGCAAACCTACTATTGCAGTCGTCATTTTTTGCGAAATAATGAAAATCACCGGAAGGCACAAAATCAACTACTTTATTGGAATCAAATTCAATTCCAACATGTCCGCCAAGTTTTCCGCCAAACCATTTTGATTCTACATCCTTAAACTCCCGTTTGGGTTTTGAGCCATACAGGAAATGGACTTTAATGTATATGCTGTCATTAGCAAATATTTGTATGCATGGCAACATAAATAACAAAACAAATAGAAATTTTTTCAAAGTCTGCTGAAATTTGTTTTTATAGTAACGGTTTGTTTATAAATTGTAGTGTAAATTTTATGAATTAAATTTTCACGAATGAAAGGTAAATTCATTGCAGTTACATTACTTCAGAATCTTCTTTTTTATGATCTCATTGGAAAAATCTGTTTTATAAGATATTTCGATGGAATTTGTATTCTCCTTTATTTTTATTGTTTCAAAGTCAATAGGGCCATCCGATTCGAATCTTCCGTATTCAGCCTCAAAAAATAATAATTTTCGTTCTTTCATTTGGTAACTGCAACAAGTAGCCAAAAATCCGCCGTAAGGATTTGATATTATTATTCCGTCTTGTTCGAATTCCTTTTGATCGGGGATAATTGGAAATAGAATTATTGATAATACTATAGCTCCAAATATTCCCCTGAATAATATCCCGGCGATTAACATTGCACAAGCGATTGGATAAATAGCATAGTAAAAAATTATCTTTTTAAAAGGCAGTAAAAAAAGGAAAAATAAAGTAATTCCGCTCAATACAGCGATGAGTTCCACAGTTAACTCAACCCTGCTTTCCAGGCTAAACTCAGTTAATTCGTTTAACAAGTAGTTAAATATTGCAAGTAATAAAGTGCTGAAATGTATCTTGGTCAATAATATATTAAATTTGGTTTTCATAGAGTATAAGAATCGATTTGGGACGTTACATTGGCGAAAAAATGATAAATTATACTGAATAAATTTATACGTATTTTGTTAATAGATAGTTATTTTTCTTACTATCGAACGTTTTTTAAAATTCAAAAGTTATAGGTAAATTGGTCAAAGAATAAGTTTCATTTAAGACCGAGGCATTATTAAATTTCGTTTTTAAATCCGTTACTTCACCGTACGCCTCATGTATGTGTCCGCAAATGTGAAATTTTGGGTTTAGTGCCTTCACTGTTTCTAATAGGTCTTTGCAACCAACATGTGCACCACCTGCTGTCAAATCTAGTTTGCCATATACTGGTCCATGTGTGATCTAAAAATACAAAATTTAAGTGTATCGACAATTATTCAAGAAGAATGTCATACCGGGGCACAAATTTGTTGGTAGTGTTAATTTTTCCTTTTCAGTTTCCTTGCCAACTTGATTGAATGGTTTAATGAGTTTACATTATTCCAATCGTGATGTGAAACGATGATAAATTTTGGGTCAGGACATTTTTTCTGTACGTTTATAAGCGTTGTTTCATATTCCGAAATATTAGCATCTCCTAAATAACCTAAATCTTCAGCGTCTGCTCCTTTAATTAAACAGCCTCCATACAGTATTTTTTCGTTGTTAAACCAAATTACTATGTTGTCTGCCGTATGTCCTTGTCCGGGATAATATGTTTCAAATGTATACTGTGCAATATTAAATATTGTATCATTTTCAATTAAGTATTCTGCTCTTTTTTTACCATTCTTTTTGGAAAATTCGTCTGTTAATCTGGTGGTGTAAGTTTTAATTCCTTGTTTTTTATAATATTCTAATCCCTCTGTTCTGTCGTTATGCCAATGTGTTGCAATGCACAAGATCACATTTTTGTTGTGTTTCAATTGTATACTGTCGAGCAGAGGTTGAAATTGTGTTGTGTCCCAGGGTGTATCAAATAATATTCCACCATTATTAGTTATTAGATACATACCATTTGCCGGTAATTTAATTCCTTCATAGTCATTGTAAGTTGTATAGATATAAAAGTCGTCAATAAGGTGCGAAATTTTTAGTTTTGGTGCATCTGTCTGTCCAAAAATATTGGCAAACGAAAAAATTAACGGAATAGTAAATAATATTGTTTTCATTCTGTTTATTGTCTGGGTTGCACATTAACCGCCTGGGGTAAGATTCGTTTAACAGCACATAATAACGCTATTCTCAACTTTTTTCTTTTATCAATTTATAATTTTCTGATTCCTTAAATCTATTCACCCAAGTCTCTGTTTGTTTCTTTTCATCGTCTAAAAATATCACGTCAAATTTGATTTGATAGCCTTTCAATTTTACTGATTTTCCATTTGTTAAAGGAATAATTGCAATGCAGTCATACTCTCCACATTCAACTTTAATATTAACCAAAGAAGAATCGATCATACTGCTTAACGAATCCTTTCCATATTCCATTTGGTATGTTCTGATTCTGAGTGAATCAAAGTTATCTTCATAATGCTCCCAACCAATAGAATCTAAACTATTTCTTGCCAATTGATACTCTTTTTCGTTTATGTAAATTTTAGATCTTAATAGATTGATTGCTCTATCTGCCTCCATCCAGGCATTTCCACAAAAACCAAAGTTCATATTTTCTGCCTTGGATAATAATTTAAGAGCTCTTTTATTTTGGCCATTCTCATATTTCAATGCTGCTTTGTTAATAACATCAAAACCCTTTTGAGCAAAGGTCTGAATAGTAAAGCTGAAAAATATTAGAAAAATCAGTGTGTATTTTAAGTTTTTCATAAAATTGCTACTTACGAGCGGTAGATTTACAACAAAGTGGAAGGCAATCGAAAATCTTTAATAAAAATACAAAGTTTTGGGTTATCGAAAATAATTTGGAGGAAATTGTTCTCCCTCTGGCGCAAATTTGATTGTATGGATGGCAGTAACGCACTGTGGGGATTTCAATCGAGGTTTAGATTAAGGTTAGGAATCATTTTTTAACAAAGACTATTGTTGGGAAGTATAGAGACCGCATGGGTGAAGTGCTTATATATGTATTATTTCGGAAAAATAAGTCCGCTCATTTCTGTGTATCCGTCTGTTTTGTAGTTGTCCATTTTACAAGAGCTAAAATCAATGCCACTCAAAAGTCCTTTAAAAGTAGTATTTCTAAAATCACAATTTTCAACTTCCATCGATTTCAAATAGCCGTTTAAAATAGCATTCGAAAAGTCACATTCTTTGGCTTTGATTTGGAATAATGAACCATACATCTCCATACGTGCATTAGAAAAATTACAGGAATGCAGGGTGGCTTTTTCAAAATTACATTTATTCAGATTACAATTTGAAAAATCAATATTTTTAAGGTAAGCTGAACTAAAATCAAAATTTGAAATATCTAAGCCACTTAGATCAAGATTTTTTATTTTTGATTTTCTGAAATTAATTGTTTCCAGATGATTACCATCCTGATCTACCCTTAATAACGATATAAGTTTTTCAAAATGCTTTCTTTGAAACATATTGATATTCATATCTACCTGAACAATATACTTAATATTAAAATCCATTTTTATTTAACTCTTTATTGCTTATAACGTTTAGCAGATTTGCGATGGCGGGGAAGTCAATCGAAAATCTTAATAAAAATACAAAGTTTTGCGTTATCGAAAATTATTCTGAGGCAGAT
>JBGAWP010000020.1:0-59327 GCA_044227505.1 Chitinophagales bacterium
GTTAAAAAGGTCTCGTATTCTTTCAGGTCGTACTGATGCGGATGTAAAATATCTCCGGGAACCAATCGAAATAAATGTTTAAAGAATTTATGATTATGTGCATCAATGGTCACAACTATTTTTCCTCCCGGTTTCACCATGGATGCGAGCAGATCGTAACTAAAATTAATATCCGCAACATGGTTAATTGCGTTCATACAAAAAATGATATCGTATTTTTTATCTGTTTTGTATTGTTCTATTGGCAGACTATAAAAAGTGGTAAAAGGATAATTACTTCTTTTAAAATGCGAAAGATTTTTTTCATATTCATCCACTAAAGGATCAACGGCATCTACTTTGCATTCCGCTAAATTCATAAATACACCCGCAGGCCCGCAACCGGCATCCAGAACATCCATACCGGGTTTTACCGGGCAACTTTCTTTAATAGTATCCAATAATTTTTGCCAATACGCTTTTTTCCAACTGTGATATTGTTCAACGTCTTTCCCTTTAAGATAATTCTCCCACCATTTTAATTCGGCCTTTTGAGCGATATTCCACTTTAAAGTCTTTTTCATTTTCTTTCTTAATTTATCCAATCATTTTCTACCACAAGGGTCACAAGGGAACCCACAAGGGTCACAAAGTTCAAATATTAAAAAATGGTTTCTTCATGCCAATAATAATTTACGATCAGGACTATAATTTCCAATCCAAAATTATTTTCCTTGTGTCCTTTGTGGGTCAATCGTGTTCTTAGTGGTAATTTTCAGAACACATTTTTTACCACAAGGATCACAAAGTTCAAATATTAAAAAATGGTTTCTTCATGCCAATAAACATTTACAATCAGGACTATAATTTCCAATCCAAAATTATTTTCCTTGTGTCCTTTGTGGGTTCCATCGTGTTCTTAGTGGTAATTTTCAGAATACATTTTTTACCACAAAGGTCACTAAAGAATGCACAAAGAACACTAAACTAGAACAATTCCCATTTCATTTTAGTGGTCAAAGCTGCCCATTTAATCAGTAACTTTGCCTTTCAGTGGTAAAATTAAACAAACAATGAAAATACCTGAGGGCGAAAAGGTAGTCATTCTCGAAAGCGGAGAAACGGGCATCATACAATATTATGATGGCAGCACTGCTTTTGTGGATGTGGAGGGGGAAATTGTGCAGGTGCATAAGAATGATATTGAAAAGGTGAGCGATTTTGGTGGAGGAGGAAAAAAGGAGAGAGGAGAGGAGGAGAAAGGAGAAGACTCCGTCACAAATTCACCTTACGAAGAAGGCATACACCTGCAATTTTTGGCAATTAAAAATTTTCACGGTGAAATTCAGCGTTTCGATCTGATGTTGTTGAATAATACCGACGTTGATCTTTTGGTGGAATATCATTTTTATCTCAGCCAGGAAAAAGAGAACACCCTGCGTAAGGAAATAAATAAATATTCCAATATCAAATTAAATGAATTTAAAACGGATCAGTTAAATGATACTCCCTGGTTCGATTTTGCATTCTGGCCGCGCAATGTGCAACCCGAATTTCAGTTTCATTTCACCAAAGAAATAAAACTCAAAGCAAAAATATTTTTCGCAAAAATTGAATCAGAGGAATTTAGAATGAAAGGCTATTTCACTATCGAATTATTAAAAGATATTCCCTTTGCTAAACCCAAAGCCGTAAAAATTATTCCCAAAAAGGAAAAAGACGATTTTTTTGCGACAAAAAAGGCGGTATCCAAAGAAAATGAAGTGATCACAAAATCTGAATTGCCCGATTTTATTGACCTGCATGCCGAAAATCTGGTTCCCGGATACCGCAATCTTGAATCCGGCGAAATTTTGCGATATCAGTTAAATCACTGTAAAAATTTCCTCGAAAAAGCAATTCGTTATAACTTGCATAAAATTTATGTGGTGCATGGCATCGGGAAAGGGGTATTAAAACAGGAAGTAGAAAAAATATTGAAACAATATCCCGAAATTGATAGTTATAACAATGATTATAATCCCCGTTTCGGTTTTGGTGCAACGGAGATATTTTTGAGTTGATAATATAAAAACGTTCTTTAAAATAATTTCTGCAAACCGGTCTATCGTTCCGCCTCGGCGGAGAGGAAAGTCCGGATAACACAGAGCAACGCACCACCTAACGGGTGGAAAAACGATCAGTGATGATCGCGACTGGAAAGTGCCACAGAAAATAACAGCTCTCCGCCTCGGCGGAGGCGATGGTGAAAATGTGTTGCCTTTATATCGTAAGATATAAGGAGCGCACAGCATTTGTTAGCAATAATGAATGCGGGTAAACCCTGCGTGTTACAATGTCAAATATGTCGGAGTAAAAGAAAAGCTGCTCGCTTTAATTCTTCGACGGGTAGGCAGCAAGATCCCATTGGCGACTTTGGGACCAGATAAATGATAGAAAAATTTACTAAGTAGAGGTAAGGTGATTAACTCACCTTCGCTGAAGCTTCGGTGAGTGAAACAGAATCCGGCTTATGAGTTTGCAGAAATTTTAATCCAACTTACCCCGAATAGAAAATCACAAAAACTTTAGGGTTGTAGGTTGATTTTATTATTTTCTTATTCGGGGTTAGTTGGATTTATCCCGAATGGAAAATCGACTGAAATCACCAGGGATGTGAAAAAATCTGATAGATTTTCTTATTCGGGATTTATCCCGAATAGAAAATCATCACAAATCTTTAGGGATGTAAATAAAGTATCATTGATTTTCTTATTCGGGATCATCCCGGCTAAGAACATAACAAGAATTGAACAACTTATTTTCGGTTTTCAAGGTTGGACGTTTTCTGATTTGAAAATTGATTTAAAGAAGCTATTAAAAATTATAAGAAGTGTTGGAGATCGATAAAGACATAATACTTTGCCCATATTGTGGTCAAATTTCCAAAATTGTCTGGGTGCACGGTCATGGTCAGTGTGCAATTTGCAAAACTACAATTGATGAATGTTGCCGTGGGGAGATAATTGGAAATATAGAAACACCGGAGATCGAAAAAGAACCAATTAAAAAAGAAATAGAAAATAATACGCAAGATGAAAATAAATAAGCTGAATTTTTTGGGAATTTTCCTATTGGTTTCCCAGTCAATTATTGCACAAAATCAAGTGACATTTATACCACCGGAGTCTACTCCTAAAATTAAAATTGATACCATTATTCAGGTGGTGGATGCAGCTAAAAATCTGAAACATTTTACCGTTCTTGAAAATGACATCACGACACAGGATGGTTATTTAATGAATAACAAGAAAACGGGCAAATGGTACATTTATTATCCAAACGGAGTTTTATTATCTATGTCGGAATATGAAAACGGCATGAAAAACGGTCTTTATCTGGAATGTGATAAAAATGGTGCGGTTCTCGTGCAGGAAAATTTTAAAAATGATAAATTAGACGGTGAACAAAAAAAATATTTCAATGCAAAAAATGGAAGAATACTTAAAACAAGTAATAATTACAAAGAAGGTAAATTTCATGGCACATGCACCGAGTATAGTGAAGGCGGATTAATGCAAAGTCAGGTACAATATTCCAATGGTAAAAAAGATGGTGCTACAAGGTGGTTTTTTTCTAATGGAAAATTGGCAATGGAACAATTTTATACCAATGAAATGCTGAATGGCACTCAAAAAATTTATAACCAGCAAGGTGTTTTACTCAGCGAAGGGAAATTTGTGAATAATTTAAAGAGCGGGTTGTGGACAGAATATTACGACAGCGGAAAAATGAAAGCGCAGGGAAATTACACAGAGGATAAAAAAACCGGAGCCTGGAAATTATACGATGAGGCAGGAAATCTGTCAAAAACAGAAAATTTCTGAAAAAATATACAAAAATTTCCTCAATTCTGTCCAATAAATTATATTTACCCTCGTTTAGTTTTTTAGACTAATCGGGGGTTTCGTTTTTGGTGAAATTCCCCAAAACCAATAAATCTTATACTTAAATGGCGAATATTTTATTGATAGATGATGAAAAAAGCATCCGCAAGACATTGCGCGAGATTTTGGAATATGAAGGATACGTAGTTGATGAAGCGGGTGATGGCGCTGAAGGTTTTCGAATGATTCAGGAAGGTGATTACGATATTGTGCTTTGCGATATTAAAATGCCCAAAATGGATGGCATGGAAGTGCTCGAAAAAGCTCAGGTTGCTCATGCCGATGTTCCCTTCATAATGATCAGTGGCCATGGTACTTTGGAAACAGCAGTGGAAGCAGTTAAAAAAGGTGCTTTTGATTATGTGGCAAAACCACCTGATCTCAATCGTTTATTGATCACCATCAGAAACGCATTGGATAAATCCAATTTGATCACCGAAACAAAGGTGCTCAAACGCAGAGTTACGAAAACCCGCGAAATTATCGGAGATTCTCCGGCGATTGTAAAAATTAAAGAAACAATTGAACGGGTTGCTCCTACTGATGCACGTGTTTTGATCACGGGCGATAACGGAACAGGAAAAGAATTAGTGGCGCGATGGATACACGAAAAAAGTAATCGCGCAAACGGTCCTCTCATTGAAGTGAACTGCGCTGCAATTCCCAGTGAATTAATTGAAAGCGAATTGTTCGGCCATGAAAAAGGTGCATTTACCTCCGCAATTAAACAGCGAATAGGAAAATTTGAGCAAGCGAACGGCGGAACTTTATTTTTAGATGAGATCGGTGATATGAGCCTGAGTGCACAAGCAAAAGTTTTGCGCGCATTGCAGGAAAATAAAATTACACGTGTTGGCGGAGACAAAGAAATACCTGTTGATGTGCGTGTTGTTGCAGCAACAAATAAAGATCTTATAAAAGAAGTGGATGCAAATCAATTCCGTATCGACTTATATCATCGTATCAGCGTAATATTAATTCATGTTCCGTCATTAAACGACAGAACAGATGATATTCCTCTATTGTCGGAAAGATTTGTAAAAGAAATTTGTGAGGATTATGGTATCCCCAAAAAAGTGATCACGCCAAAGGCAATGAACGAGATCATGAATATCAATTTCACAGGAAATATCCGCGAGTTGAGAAACGTGATAGAGCGTCTTGTAATTTTAAGTGAACAAAAAATTACAGAAGAAGATGTAATTAATTATGCGCAATCACCAAAAAGTGGAGGAAGCCCCAAAGATCTATACGAACGTTTCGAAAAATTCCAGGATTTTAAGGATCATATCGAAAAAGAATTTATCCTGCACCGTTTAAATAAAAATGGATGGAATGTATCCAAAACGGCTGAAGAACTCGATATACAACGAAGTCACTTATACAATAAGATCGAGAAGTATAATTTGAAACGCGATTGATGCTAAATCTGTCTTAATATGAAAACCAATAAGGAACAGGTTACTGATCGCAACATCATTAAGGACAAAAAACAAGAAACATCCACTGTCTCTTCAGACCTTGGAAATATCGGAATAGGCATTATTGTCATAATACTTATTATCGTAGGGTTAATATGGATAGTGGATCTGTTGTTGTGAGACACAATAGTCCCAGCAGTGTCCTCACAAGGAATAAATAAATATCTCGATAAAAAATTATTTTCTCAAAGAAGATAAATTAACAAATAAAATCAAATGGTGAGACACAATAATCCCAGCAGTGTCCTCACAAGGAATAAATAATTATACCAATAATAATTTATTTCTCTGAAGAAGATGATCAAACATGTAAAATCAGTTGGTGAGACGCTGCTGATTCACCGCTCAATAACAAACGTTTTCCCCTCAATTGCCAACACAGTATTTTCAAATACCCGTTTGGCCTCCACTAATAAAGGATTTAAATTATCATACTTCGAAGAAAAATGTCCTATTAATAATTTTTTAGCACCCGAAAGTTTAGCAATTTCCGCTGCCTGAATTGTAGTGGAATGAAAAGTATCTAATGCTCGTTGAGTGCTTTGTTCATCAAAAGTGCAATCGTGATATAAAAGATCAACTCCTTTTATTTGTTCTATCATATCAGTATTAAATGCGGTGTCGCAACAATACGCAAATGATCGGACGCGTGCCGGATCTATGGTAATATCCTTATTTAAAATTCGTTCACCGGTTTTTTCATCCACGATATCCATCCCCTTTTTAATGTCAGGTATCAATTCAACAGGAATATCGTATTCCGCCAATTTATCCCGATTTATTTTCCGGTCGCGTTGTTTTTCTTTAAATAAAAACCCAAGACAATCAATTCGATGTTTTAAAACGATGGTATCAACGGTAATATCTTCATTTTCATAAATCCTTTTTCCTTCCTTCGGATCAAGAATGTGAAAATTTAAATCGTAACACAATACCGTATGACCAACTTCAAGTTGCAACATCAAAATATTCAATAATTCAGCCGGTGCAAAAATGTCGAGGGGTCTGGTTCTTTTAAGTAAATGATAAGTGGATATCATTCCTATCAATCCGAAATAATGGTCGCCGTGCAAGTGGGAGATAAAAACCTGATTTATCTTCATCCACCGTATTCCCAATTCATTAAAACGCATTTGGGTCCCTTCGCCGCAATCTATCAGGTATAAACGGTCGTTGATCGAAAGCACTTGCGCACTCGGGTGCCGGCCATGCGCAGGCACAGCTGAATTACTTCCGATTACCGAAACACTAAATGACATGGATTATTCCTTGTCGATTTCCCGTTCAATTTCCTCCATAAGAATAAAGTCCGTTGCTTCACTTTCAGTAGGAACTACATTCAAAATGGTGTCGAGTTGAGATATCTTGATCAATTTCATGGTAGATTCACTGCATCCGATCAGAACAAAGGTTCCTTTGCTCTCCTTACATAACCGATGTCCAATCAATAAGGCACTTAGGCCTGAAGAATCGATAAAACTAACTTCACTGAGGTCGCAGATCAGATTTCTGTAGCCTTCCTGGTTCAAAATAACCAGTTCGCTCTTCAGATCTGCTGATATTATTGAGTCCAATTTGGGCTGATCTAGCTTAAAAATGCAATATCTTTCTTTTTTGTCTACTGTAAACTTCATAATTCTATGTTAAGTGTAAAAATATAATTGTCTCCGCGAAGGTAACTAATTAAAATTTTTTCCAAATTTGTTTGTCTTTTGAGAAAGGAACAAAGGTTGGAATTTTATTTTAATTGAAACGTTGACAATAATACGACAATTCAATGAACATTTAACATCAACTTTCCTTGTTATTATGTCAGGACTGCCGGGATGGTTTAATTATTGAAAAGAAAAGTACTATGGACGCAAAATTTTCTCCTAAAGTAAAAGAAGTGATTTCTTACAGCCGCGAAGAAGCCATAAGGCTGGGCCACGATCATATCGGGACAGAACATCTGTTACTCGGTTTGATTAGAGATGGTGATGGGTTAGCAATTAAGGTTCTGTTGAGCCTGGAAGTGGATATAGCCGTGCTGCGCAAGACCGTGGAGGATGCAATTAAGGACAAAACGGCACGCATGCCTTTCAATTCCGGGTCATTGCCCCTCACAAAACAAGCCGAAAAGGTGCTTAAGATCACGGTGCTGGAAGCGAAAGTGCTGAAAAGCGAAACTATTGGCACCGAACACCTGATGTTGTCGATTCTAAAAAACAAAGACAATATCGCTACACAGATTTTAGGACAATTTGACGTGGATTACGATGTTTTCCGCCAGGAGCTGGATTATGTGCGCCAAGATCTGCAAGGTCAAAAAGATATTCCTCCAACAAATCAACAGGAGGATGATGGCTTTGAAGAGGAAGATAAAGGCGAACGTGGATTTAATGTTCCCCGTAAACCGGGAGCTGCAAAATCTAAAACACCTGTTCTCGATAATTTTGGAAGGGATGTTACCCGTGCCGCTGAAGAAGGTCGTCTTGACCCAATTGTAGGCCGTCAGGAAGAAATTGAACGCGTTTCACAGATACTTTCCCGCAGAAAAAAGAATAACCCTATACTAATAGGTGAACCGGGTGTTGGTAAAACTGCAATTGTGGAGGGATTGGCCTTGAGAATTATTCAGCGCAAAGTTTCCAGGGTTTTATTCGACAAACGTATAATCATGCTCGATCTTGCTGCTTTGGTTGCCGGAACAAAATATCGCGGACAATTTGAAGAACGCATGAAAGCGATCATGAATGAGTTGGAAAAAAATCGCGATGTAATTTTATTTATCGATGAAATTCATACAATTGTTGGTGCAGGTGGCGCAACAGGATCACTTGATGCTTCCAATATTTTTAAACCTGCTCTCGCCCGTGGCGAATTACAATGCATTGGTGCTTCCACTTTGGATGAGTACCGTCAGTATATCGAAAAGGACGGAGCCCTTGACAGAAGATTTCAAAAAGTGTTGATCGATCCACCAAGTCCGGAAGAAACTGTTGAAATTTTAGGAAATATTAAATCGAAATACGAAGAGTTTCACAATGTGGTTTATTCTGATGAGGCAATTAATGCTTGTGTTTCTTTAAGTACAAGATATATTACCGATCGTTTTTTACCGGATAAAGCAATTGATGTTCTGGACGAAGTTGGTGCACGTGTACATTTAAAAAATATTCACGTTCCCGAAGATATCGTTAGTTTGGAAGCACAAATAGAAGCGATCAAGGAAGAAAAAAATAAAGTTGTAAAAAGTCAGCGTTATGAGGAAGCCGCAAAATTGCGCGATACTGAAAAACGTTTGCTGGAAGATCTGGAAAAAGCAAAACACAGTTGGGAAGAATTAGTTAAGTCGGAACGTTATCCGGTTACAGAAGATGATATTGCAGAAGTTGTGGCAATGATGACAGGAATTCCAACAAAACGCATCGCACAAAGTGAAGGCACCAAGTTAGTTGGAATGGCCGATGAAATGCGCAAAGGTGTGATTGGACAAGATGAAGCAATTTCAAAAATTACCAAAGCAATTCAAAGAAACAGAGTAGGATTAAAAGATCCGAAAAAACCAATTGGTTCATTTATTTTCTTAGGACCAACCGGAGTGGGAAAAACAGAATTGGCAAAAGTGTTGAGTGAATATTTATTTGACGCTAAAGATTCTTTAGTGAGAATTGATATGAGCGAATACATGGAGAAATTCAGTGTAAGTCGTTTAATTGGTGCTCCTCCGGGATATGTTGGATATGAGGAAGGTGGACAATTAACCGAAAAAGTTCGTCGCAAACCTTACTCTGTAATTTTATTGGACGAAATTGAAAAAGCACATCCGGATATTTTTAATATTTTATTACAAGTATTGGATGATGGTATTTTAACTGATGGTTTAGGACGCAAAGTGGATTTTAAAAATACACTTATTATCATGACCTCCAATATTGGTGCCCGTCAATTAAAAGATTTTGGTGCAGGTGTTGGATTTAATACTTCAGCGCGTCAGATCAATGCGGAAGAAAATACCAAAGGTGTAATTGAAACATCTTTAAAGAGAACTTTCTCTCCTGAATTTTTAAATCGTATTGATGATGTTGTGATATTTAATGCATTAGGTAAGGAAGATATCTTTAAAATTATTGATATCACTTTACGCGATGTAAAAGCCAGATTGGAATTATTGAATTATAAATTACAACTGGATGATAGCGCAAAAGAATTTTTAAGTGAAAAAGGATACGATCCGCAATTCGGAGCAAGACCTTTACACCGCGCTATTCAAAAATATCTGGAAGATCCGCTCGCAGAAACTATTCTTTCCGGAAAAGTGAAAGCAGGAGATACTTTAGTTGTTGAGTACGATAAAGTAAAAAATGAATTAGTGATAAATCCTGAAAAAGAGAAGAAGAAAAAAGAGAAGAAGGAAGAAAAGGAAGTTTAATATTCATTAATATTCTTAAATTAAAAAACCGTTCTGAATAGAGCGGTTTTTTTTATTTGGCATTAGAAATCAAATACAAGGAACACGGATGACGCTGATCTTGCAGATTAAAAAAGGATAAAAAAAGTTATTGATTATAGGTGGAATATATAGAGATTTAAATACCTCTACTCAGTGTCCTCTGCGTGAAACAACCAAATTAGCTTGCGGAAAACCTGATTCACAAACTGCTGTTCTCATCTTTCGCTCCCATCATCCCCATAATTTCCTCACTCACACCCACCGAACTAAATCCACCGTCATGATACAAATTCTGCATAGTGATCATCCTGCTCAGATCACTGAAAAGGAAAATACAATAATCTGCACAAGCTTCAGCACTTGCATTTCCAAGTGGTGATAACTTATCAGCATAATTATAAAAGGCATCAAATCCCTTTACTCTGCTTCCGGCAGTAGTCCAGGTTGGCGATTGAGAAACAGTATTCACCCGCACCTTGCGAAATTTTCCATAGTGATATCCAAAACTTCTTGCAATACTTTCCAATGTCGCTTTTGCTTCGGCCATATCGCTGTAACTCGGAAATGTGCGCTGGGCGGCTATATAGGTTAATCCTAAAACACTTCCCCATTCACTTATAGCATCTTTTTTAAAGGCAGATTGCAATACTTTGTGAAAGCTCACTGCAGAAACATCCAGTGTTTTCATCAAAAATTCATAACTCAGATCGGTGTATGCACGGCTTTTGCGCACATTCGGGCTCATTCCAATAGAGTGTAGGATGAAATCTATTTTTCCTCCCAACACTTCGGTTGAACGGTCTATCAATTTCTCAAGATCCTCTACCAAAGTAGCATCAGCCGGAATGATCTCCGCATTACATTTTTCGGCTAATTGTTGGATAGCGCCCATGCGCATTGCGATAGGAGCATTGGTAAGTGTGAAAACCGCGCCTTCCTCATGACATTTTTCAGCAACTTTCCAAGCAATGGAACTTTCATCTAAAGCTCCGAAAATAATTCCTCTCTTTCCTTTCAGAAGATCATGACCCATAAGTAGTGATTTATGTGAATTTATGAGCCGCTAAAATACAAAGATTTGCTGCTTTATTCGGTCACCTTGATGCGGTTTTTCTTTTTCTTGGCTTTTGTATAAGCCACTTTCCTGTATTTTTCACTGAGCATTAAGAAGGTAGCCTCTGTTTCTTCTTTGGTGGAAGGTGTATCTGAAATACTGTAATTCCCCTTTTGTGAAATATCGGTAAGTTTTCCCTTTTTAAAGATATATCTGCCTGTATAATGCGCCTTTATCGAATCCGGGTTAATTTTTGGAACAGCCGTGGAGGCATACATCTTTTGTGTTTCCAGAATGAGGCTTAATGTATCATTCCAATAAAAATATTCCCTTGTAACATCACCAAAATTAAACCCGAACCACGTTTTGATCTTATAAAGGGTATCGTTCTTAAAATAGGCTGTTAATGTTGCTCCCTGCTCCGGCATAGAGGTTACGAATGAAGTATCATCAATAAATACATAGTAGTGCTTCTTATTCTTTTGGGAACTGTTTTGTGCAAAAAGGGATATGCCCAAGGTGCACAATAAGGAGAATATCAATAATTTTTTCATGTGTAGTATAAAGTTGTAAAGTTAAACTTTTAATGGTTATACAGTGTTAATTTTGCATCATGGCCAACTCAAAAAATGTATCTTCGGGACAAAGGCAAGTTATTAAAATTCCTGCTGTTATTATTGTCAATTTTCTGTTAGCCGGGATTGTGATATTATTTCTTGCTTTATCTTATGGTTATATTTTTACCATGGGTTCCAACTGGATCGAATTTAAATTACCCAAGGTGTTTTGGTTAAGCACAGGTGCAATTTTATGTGTCAGTTTGTTTTTGCAACGAACATTAAAAATGTACGATCTGGATAAACCAAAAAAATTAAAACGATCCTTGTTTGTATCGTTGTTATTCGCAATTTCGTTTGTTTGTTTTCAGATATCTGGATGGTCTACTTTAATGTCAAAAGGCCTTGACCTGCAAAGTTCACCATCGGTCTCCTATTTATATATATTGACCGGATTGCATGTGGTGCATGTTGCTGTGGGAATTATTTTTTTATTCGTTTCCCTCTTTCGGTCATATAAGAACACAAATGATTTAAACAACTACTGGCATACTATCGATTTTTTATGGGTGTATCTTTTTTTGGCATTTTTATTTCACCACGCATAAAAAATCCCCCCTGATCTCTCAGAGAGGATTTCTTTCACTCCTTAACCAACTTAATTATTCAGTCTTATTTTTTTCGTGTTTTCTTTGCAATTTAGATTTCGCTTCTTCCTTGCTGTCTGCTTTTGCTTTAATTTCCGCTCTGTGAGATTTCACTTTATCTTTTTGTGAAACATCACCGCTTCCCTGATGTTTTTCCTGGATATAATCTTTAGCTTCTTCTTTATTATCAGCATTTGCTTTGATCTCATCTTTGTGTTTCATCACCTTAGCCTTTTTTGCAGAGTTCGCTTTGAATTTGCCATTAGCTGCAGCTTTACTTTGAGCTCCTTTATGTAAGGTGGTTGTTTTACCACCGGGAGTTTTAGTTTTAACAGTTGCCTCATCAGTGGAAGTTCCTGCAGCAGGTGCCTGTGCGTATATGTTGCCTGCTAATACAAAGAAGGCGAGGGAAAGTGTGAACATTAGTTTTTTCATAATTTTATTTTTTTAAATTTTGAATATGGAACATTTTACGAAAACCATGCCAAGCTAATCAATCCGGATGTCAATATTTTAAAGTAAAATAGCCAAAATACGCTCAAAACTACATAATGACCTGAAAATTAACATAATAGGAAAATTAATTTTTGATATTAAATGTCATTTTTGCTTCCTACTTTTACAGCTCAAATGTTTCGGGATGTAGCTCAGCCCGGTAGAGTACACGTCTGGGGGGCGTGGAGTCGCAAGTTCAAATCTTGTCATCCCGACTAGAATACGGCTGCTTTTCAGCAGCTATATTTTTTTAGGACCATGTTAATATTATTTAATTTATAGTCAAACATTTAACCAAACATACTAAAACCAACTGAAGCACAGTTAATTGCACAACTTAGCACCTTATGAATTTTGTATATCCGGCATTTTTATTTGGACTCCTGGCTCTTGTTATCCCGGTTATCATTCACCTGTTTAATTTCCGGAGATTTAAAACCATTTATTTTTCTAATGTAAAATTCTTAAAGGATATAGAAGAAGAAACGGCTACAAAAAATAAACTCAAACATCTTCTTATACTTTTTTCTCGGCTTTTGGCATTAACTTTTTTGGTGCTTGCTTTTGCCCAACCATTTATTCCTTCCTCAAACGCAGAAAATAAAACAAATAAAAGAGCTGTAAGTATTTATATTGATAATTCTTTCAGTATGGAAGCATCATATGGCGATGAACAATTAATTCAGGTTGCAAAACGCAAGGCTGAAGAAATTGTTAAGGGGTTTACTGTTGACGATAAATTTCAACTCCTCACAAATGATATGGAGGCTAAACACCAGCAATTGGTCAGTAAAGATGAAATGCTGAATATGATAGCACAAGTGAAATCGAGCCCGGAAGTAAAAGAACTGAACGAGATATTTAAAAGGCAAAACGATATTCTAAAACGCGAAGACGATAATGTTTCTAAGATCGTTTATGAATTAAGCGATTTTCAAACCAATACCGGAAAACTGGAAAATGATACTTCCATTCAAGTAAATCTTGTGCAGTTAAAAAGTAATGATAAGAGAAATGTAACAATCGATTCAGCTTGGTTTATCACTCCGGTGCAATTATTAAACCAGCAATCACAGTTGTGCATCAGGATTAAAAATTTTGGGGAGGAAGAAATTAATAATGTACCTGTCACCTTAAAATTAAATGGGGAAATTAAATCACTTACAGATGTTTCTATATCAGTAAATGGGGAAGTTATAGATACATTGGCATTTACGGTTAATGAAGATGTTTGGTATTCCGGAGAGCTGAGTATCAAAGATTATCCTGTCACCTTCGACGATGTTTTATATTTTTCTTTTAAACCGGTAAGTAAAATTCCTGTTTTAAGTATTAACGGAAGTGAACAAAATACATTTATTCAATCCTTATATGGAAACAATGCTTTGTTTCTTTTGAATAATAATTTAGCAAATCAAATTGGATTCAGTGAGTTGGACCAGTACGATCTTATTATTTTAAATGAATTAAAAACAATTTCAGGAGGATTAGAACAAGCCTTGTCGGAACAATTGGACCGAGGTTGCAATATTTTAATTTTGCCCGCTTTGGATATGGATGTTGCTGTATTCAATGGATTTCTTCAAAAAAATAATGCAGCAACTTATGGGTCACTCATAAAAAGCAAAAGAAATGTAACGGTGTTAGAAACACGTAATGCATTATTCAATGATGTTTTCGAAAAAATTCCGAAAAATCTCGCATTGCCTTATGCGGATCAAAGTTTTGCAATTGAATCATTTTCCCGTACAAATTCTGAGCCGGTATTTTTATTTGCTGATAAAAAACCAATGGTAACGGTTTGCCCGGTAAATAAAGGTGCTATATTTTTAAGCGCGGTTCCCTTCAACCGAGAAGTGACCGATCTTCCGGTGCAAGGAGGGTTGTTTGTTCCAATGATGTATAAGATTGCCCTGAATACACAAAAAGGTACCGAATTATTTTCCACTATTGGTGAAACAAAATGGATTGACCTCAAAGGAATTTCATTGGCGGGCGATCAAACGTTGAAAGTTAAAAGTGCTGAAAACGAATTTATACCGGAAATCAGAAAAATAGGAAATACCACCTCCATTAATCTTAGTGCTTACACGAATGAGGCTGGAATCTATAATATCATTCCCGGTAACACTCCCGTATCAGGGCAATTGCTTGCTTTAAACTATAACCGCAGTGAATCCGACCTGCGTTTTTATGCGAAAGATGTTTTAAAGGAAATGTATGATGCCCCGAATTTCAGTATAATGGATGAAATTGACCGGAATTTCACAAATGTGGTTGCACAAATGAACGAAGGAACGCCACTGTGGAAATTTTGTATTATATTTGTCCTCATATTCCTAGCAGCAGAAATAGCTTTAATACGTTTGCTGCCGTAGTAAATAAAAACTATGCACTTCATAATTCAGGGAGTAAAGATAATCGACCCAACTTCACCTTTTAATAAGTTAGTTAAAGATATTCGTATTGAACATGGTCTGATCACTGAAATTGGTGATAATTTAACCGTGAGTGGTGATCAAAAAGCATATAACTTCAATGGCAAATGTATTTCACCTGGTTGGATCGATATGCTCACAGCATTCGGCGATCCAGGACATGAATATAAAGAGACCATTCAAACCGGAATTCAAGCTGCCCTTGCAGGAGGATTTACTTCCGTTTGTTTAATGCCAAATACGGAGCCTGCATTACATTCTAAATCAGAAATTGAATATGTAATAAATAAAGCATCTGTTGAACTTGCCAATATTTATCCCTATGGTGCAATTACTAAAAACAGGGAAGGAAAAGAATTAACAGAGATATATGATATGCATCATGCCGGTGCAATTGCTTTTACCGACGCTGATTATGCAATTCGGGATGCTGGAATTCTTTTGAGAAGTTTATTATATGTAAAACCATTTAATGGAGTTATCATTAATATTCCCAGTGATCATAAAATTGTTGGTAATGCAAATGTGAATGAGGGAAATATGAGTGTTCAATTAGGAATGTACGGAATACCGGAAGTATTAGAAGAACTTATGGTGATTCGCGACATTAAATTAGCCGAATATACAAATTCAAAAATACATATCGGAATAATTTCCTCTGCAACCTCATTACCACATATCAGAGACGCAAAAAACAAAGGTATACAGATTACTGCAGGTGTTAGTGCTTATCAATTATATTTTGATGAAAATGAGTTGCACGATTATAATACAAATTATAAAGTAAATCCGCCACTCCGCACCAAACAGGATATAGAACTTTTAAAACAAGCCGTTGCAGATGGCACCATTGATGTAATTTGCAGTTTTCATTTACCACATGAAAATGATGTGAAAGATGTAGAGTTTGAATACGCTGCATTTGGAATGGGAAGTATGGAAGCATGTTTTGGAGCAGCCCACCTTATGATGGGAAACAAAATTTCCACAGAACAGTTGATCACAAAGATTGCAATAAATCCAAGAAATATTTTGGGTTTGCAAATACCCTCTATTAAGGAAAAGAATAAGGCAGAACTTACCATTTTTGATGATGAAGTAGAGTGGAATTTCGAAAAATCAGATATAAGATCGCGCTCCTTTAATTCCGGATTCATAGGTAAGCCTATGAAAGGTAAAGCAATTGCTGTGATCAATAAAAATAAAATCAATATAGTATAAAATGGAAGGGCAGGTTTTGGATGATCAGGTTGTCAGAAAATCGCGCAAACCAATTATTGTGCGCAATGCAATTTTGTTTGTAATACTATTGATATCAATAATGTTAGGAGCCCACTATGCCGGTGATGCATTGCCCCTTACAACAACGCAAATTGCATTAATAGAATATGTTTTATTACTTTTTGCAGTGTTATTTACGCAACTGGAGGTTCGGTCAAAAATTTTTGATGGGATTATGCCTTTTAACCGCGCATTTAGTACGGGAGTTATATTTGTATTAATTGTAATGGCCATCTTTTCGACATTTACATTAATATTTTATATGTTCATTGCACCGGAAATTCTGAATGAAATGATCACCATCGCTGAAAATTCTTTAAAAAGTCAGGGATATGAAGGTGAAGATCTGGAAGATAGGATGACATTTACAAGAAGAATATTTACACCATTTGGTATGTTTCTGGTTTCCGTGATTGGTTATTTATTTTTTGGTTTGATCATGTCACTGATAGCCTCTATTTTCACTCAACGCACTAATTAAATGCAGATATCCGTAATCATACCATTATTAAATGAAGAGGAAAGCCTACCTGAATTAACTGCGTGGATTGAAAGGGTTATGCAGGAATTTCACTATTCGTATGAAGTGATCTTTATTGATGATGGAAGCAGAGATAATTCATGGAATATTATTACAACATTGCATGAAAAAAATTCCAATATCAAAGGCATTAAATTTCGAAGAAATTATGGCAAATCCGCAGCATTAAATGAGGGATTTGCACTTGCAGAAGGTGATGTTGTAATAACTATGGATGCTGATATGCAGGATAGTCCGGACGAAATTCCGGGTTTATATAAAATGATCGCGGACGAAAAATACGATCTTGTAAGTGGTTGGAAAAAAAGAAGACACGACCCTGTTTCGAAAACGATTCCTTCCAAATTTTTTAACTGGACCACCGCACAAATTACCGGAATTAAACTACATGATTTCAATTGCGGATTGAAGGCTTATAAAAAGGAATTGGTAAAAAGTATTGAAGTGTATGGCGAAATGCATCGTTATATTCCTCAAATTGCAAAAACTGCAGGATTTTATAAGATCGGGGAGAAGATAGTGGAGCACAGGGCAAGAAAATACGGCACATCAAAATTTGGTTGGGAAAGATTTATGAAAGGTTTTTTAGATCTCACTTCTATAATGTTTGTTTCCAAATTTGGAAAAAAACCGATGCATCTTTTTGGCACCATGGGATTTTTATCCTTTTTGGTTGGTGGTATAATCACTATCTGGTTGATCATTGACAAGATCATGAAAATGAATTCAGGAGAAAAATTCAGACAAGTAACTGATCAGCCATTATTTTATATAGCATTAGTAGCCATAGTTGTGGGTGTGCAATTATTTGTTGCAGGCTTTTTGGGCGAACTCATTTCACGTAATTCACCAAATAGAAATGATTATCAGGTGGATAAAAGAGTGGGTGTCAAATGAAAATTGTGCTGCTCGGAACAGCCTGGCCTTATCGGGGAGGCTTGGCCTCTTTTAATGAACGTTTAATCAAACAGTTTTCTATAGAAGGTCATGATGCACGGATCATTACTTTCACTTTACAATATCCTTCCATCCTTTTTCCCGGCAAAACACAATATTCTGAATCACCTGCACCCGCTGATATTAATATTTCAAGAAAAGTAAATTCGATTAATCCATTTAACTGGCGTAAGACCGGAAAAGAAATAAAAGCAATTGCACCCGACATTCTGATCATTAAATATTGGATGCCATTTATGGCCCCTTGCTTCGGGACTATTGCAAGCATTGCCAAAACCAATAAAAAAACAAAGGTGGTTTGCATTGCAGATAATATCATTCCGCATGAACAAAAATTTTACGACCGTTCGTTCACAAGGTTTTTTATTAAAAATGTTGACGCCTTTGTTGTGATGAGTGATAGTGTTCTGCGTGACCTTGCGCAATTTAACAGAAGTAAATTAAGGGCAAAAAACCCGCATCCGCTTTTTGATAATTTTGGTGAAAAGGTCTCCAAAGAAATTGCCTGCTCAAAATTAGGTCTCGATACTTCTAAAAATTATATTCTATTTTTTGGATTTATACGCGCCTATAAAGGACTTGACCTATTACTAAGAGCATTTGCCGATTTACGTATAAGGGAACTCAATATCCAATTGATCATTGCAGGTGAATTTTATGAAGATGAAAAACCCTACAAACAATTAATAAATGAACTTCACTTAACGGAAAACGTTCATTCGTTCCCCAAATTTATTTCGGATGAAGAAGTGAAAAATTATTTTTGTGCAGCTGATCTGGTTGTTCAGCCTTATAAAAACGCTACTCAAAGCGGAGTAACACAAATTGCTTATCATTTTGAAGTACCAATGCTTGTTACCGATGTTGGTGGGTTGAGTGAATTAGTACCCGATCAACAGGTTGGATATGTGGTAGATGTTGATGTAAATAAAATTGCCGATGCCATTGTGAATTTTTATACCTTACATAGAAAGGATGATTTTGTTTCCAATATTTTAGAAGAAAAGAAAAGATTTGGTTGGGATAGAATGGTAAAGACCATTATTGATGTAGCGAAGTAAACGATTATTTTAGTATTACCTTTCTCATCAGGTAATACAAAGGCAAACCTCCAATAAATATCAGAAAACCATAAAATGCAGTAGTGCTATCATCAAGTATGGTATTGTAAGTTACAAATAACAATGTTACAATAAAAAGTAACGGAACAATGGGATATAATTTCATCTTAAAATCGCTGTAATCTTTTTCTGACTTCCTGCGTAAAATAAAGATTGCAGCAGCAGCACTCGCAAGACTTATACTGTCGATAAACAAAACATAATTTACAATATTCTCAAAACTTCCCAATAAAAATACGGAAGCTATCATAACACTTATAAAAAATGTCAACCCAAATTCTTGTACTTGCGTTTTTGTATTTACTTTTTTGAATACGGGAGGAAGAATTTTATCCTCTGCCATAGCATAATACACTCTGGGGTTACTCATAACGGAAGTATTTAAAAACCCCAAAACGGAAGTAAATAATACTACAGAAATTATTGTTCCTCCAATAGGGCCAAGAAAAGCCTGTGCTAGGTCTTTTGCGATCAACGGAGAATTTTGCATTTGTTCAAATCCCAATACTTTAACATAGGCGAAATTGAGCAGGAGATATAAAAATATTACGATACCTATTCCTGTAAATATTGCTCTGGGTATGTTTCGTTTTGCATTTTCCACATCTGCTCCAAAATTTACTGTTTGTTGATATCCTCCGTAAGTAAAAAATATGGAAATTAAACTAATTCCAAACGCCTGAATATAATTTATTTCACCAATGGATTTTGATATGGTAGTTTCTTCAGCATGTTTTCCAAAAATTGCGAAACAAAATACAAGAATCATTACAATCTTCAAAACACTCAACATATTTTGAGTTCTTGCACCCATTTTTATTCCTGCATAATTTATTGCAAAAAGCAAAGTGATAATACTAACCGCAATTATTTTAATGATCAAACCGGGATCTGCTGCTTCCGGAAATAAGACAGGTGTAATATATTCCGCGCCAATTATCGCAACTCCCGCACTGCTTCCGGCATTAATTATAACCTGACTCCAGTTGAGCATAAATGCAAAAGCGGGATGATAAGCATAAGAAAATATTTTATAATATCCACCGGCAGCAGGCAACCGCGCACCTATCTCTGCAAAAGTTAATGCACCACAAATAGAAATTATTCCTCCAAAGATCCACACGGCAAAAAAGATAAATTCATTGCCAGATTTTTCTGCCACCAATGCGGGTGTTCTGAATATTCCAACCCCTATAACCAGACTCACCACGATCATGGTAAGGTCGAATTGTTTGAGCTTGGGCTGGATGGACATGGGGTAAATGTAAGGAGAAAAGGAGAAAAGGAGAAAGGAGTGAGGAGAAAGGAGTTTAAATTTCTTGCGAAATTTTGGTAAATTCCATTGTTGGTTTTCCTACTTCCTACTTCCTATTTCCTACTTCAAAAAAAAATGGGTTCTGAAAACAGATCCCATTTTTAAATTTTGAAATATTTAATTTATGACCGAAGACCGGCTGTTCAAATTGTCAATTGTCAATTATCAATTGTCAATTATTTTTTTGGCTGTTCAAATTCTCAATTCTCAATTCTCAATAATATTACATATTCTTAATGATCTCATCGCCAAACTCACTGCACTTTAATAACGTAGCGCCATCCATCAAACGATGAAAATCATAAGTTACGCGTTTGTTAGCAATGGCTTGTTCCATACCTTTTAGGATAAGATCATTTGCTTCCTGCCAACCCATATATTCGAGCATCATACATCCACTTAAAATAACGGAACCTGGATTTACTTTATCCTGATCAGCGTATTTGGGAGCTGTTCCATGTGTTGCTTCAAAAATTGCATGTCCTGTAATATAATTGATGTTTGCACCAGGAGCAATACCTATGCCTCCAACTTGTGCGGCAAGTGCATCACTTAAATAATCACCATTTAAATTTAATGTTGCAATTACATCAAAATCTTCCGGTCTTGTTAAAACTTGTTGTAAGGTGATATCTGCAATTGCATCTTTGATAATTATTCCCGCACCTGGTTTTCCTTCAGGAATAATATGCCAGGGTCCTCCATCTAATGGAACTGCGCCAAACATTTCTTTGGCAACCTGATATCCCCAATCGCGAAATGCACCTTCGGTATATTTCATGATATTGCCTTTGTGTACTATGGTAACCGTTTTTTGTTTGAATTTTATTGCATAATCAATTGCGGAATAAATTAAGCGTTCGCTTCCTAAAAAACTAACCGGTTTTATACCTATTCCAACCATGGCTTCAACATTGCGCTGCGGAGCTCCGATACTTTCTAATTGTTTTTGCCATTCTTCCGATTTTTCCTTATCTCCAAAACGAATTTTCTCAAATTCTTTCGGAGCATTTTCTTTTAACCAAGCCAAAAATTTAGTTGTCAGATCCCCGTTTGCCTGCCAGTCGATGCCGGTGTAAATATCCTCTGTATTTTCTCTGAAAATTACCATGCTCACCAGTTCAGGATTTTTTACAGGTGAAGGAACACCGGTAAAATACCGCACAGGCCTTAAACACACATACAGATCGAGAATTTGACGAAGTGCAACGTTGAGTGAACGCATTCCGCCTCCAACAGGTGTGGTTAATGGTCCCTTAATCCCAACTAAATAATCTCTGAAAGCATCAAGCGTTGCATCGGGAAGCCAATTTTGTGTCTGGTTGAATGCTTTTTCCCCTGCCAGCACTTCCATCCATTCTATTTTGCGTTTTCCGCCATAGGCTTTTTCCACCGCAGCATCAAATACCTTTACCGATGCCTTCCAAATATCCGGACCTGTTCCGTCACCCTCAATAAATGGTATCACCGGATTGTCCGGCACAGTTAATTTCCCGTTCTGAATTGTAATTTTTTGACCCGCCATGATGATTTTATTTTTTTAACGTCCGCCTTTGTTGGCTTACAGGCTGCAAAGGTAATTAATCCGATTGCAGATTACAGAACAACAAAAATATTTTTTTGTAATGTTACACGATGAATGAAAAACCACAACTTAAAAGAGCGCTGGGCTTATCTACCGCTATTCTTTTAGTATTAAGCTCCATGATAGGATCAGGTGTTTTTAAGAAGATAGCACCGATGAGTGCAACACTAATGGACAGCAACCTTATTTTATTAGCATGGATACTCGCCGGTGTGGTTTCTATGTTCGGGGTATTCAGTTATTCGGGATTGGCAACATTAACCGAAGAAGGTGGTGGGCAATTTGAATATTTCAGGATCATTTATGGAAAGTTTTTTGCCTTTTTATTCGGATGGACATGCTTTTTTGTAATTCAGTCTGCATCCATATCCTCCATTGCTTTCGTTTTTTCAGAATCAGTAAATAATTTATTTAATTTCAAAGATCCTACTGAGGGTTGGAAGAACGTATCTATATTTAATTATATATTTCCATTTCAAAATTCAGGGGTAAAAATATTTGCAATTTTAACAATAATAATTTTAACCGTTATCAATTATTTTGGGGTAAAAAAAGGTGGGTTGTTAAACGATATATTTTCTTATACTAAAATTGGAGGAATTGTATTTCTAATCATTATAGGTTTTTTATTGGGAGGAGATGCAGGTGCTGATAGTTCAGCAAAAAGTCCGCTGATAAAACCGGAAGATTTTAATCTTATTTCTGCCATGTTTACTGCAATGTTAATGGCTTTTTGGGCTTATGATGGATGGATAAATCTTGCTTATATCGGCGGAGAAGTAAAAAACCCTAAAAAAAATATTCCAATAGCAATTATTGGAGGAACTGCTATTGTTATGATCATTTATGTATTGGTAAATTATGTATATATGCGTGTGATGCCAATAAATAATTTCATAGAAATTAATAACGCCGGAAACCAGATCGCCGCCGCTGAAGTTGCAAGAGAAATTTTACCCGGAATTGGATTCACCATCATTTCTATTTTGATCATGATCTGTACTTTTGGTGCTACCAATGCAAGTTTAATGAGTTCGCCAAGAATATATCACAGAATGGCCTCTCAAAAATTATTTTTTCAAAGTTTTGGCAAGGTGCATCCAAAATATCACACTCCCCATATTTCACTTTTTTTTCAAATGATCTGGTGCAGTATTTTAGTTATTTCCGGAACATTCGACCAGCTCACTGATATGCTCATTTTTGCATCTTTTATATTTTATGGTGCAGGTGCTTTAGGGTTGATCATAATGAAAATGAAAGGCAGAATTACAGCCAAGGTATTCGGTTATCCCTATGTTCCGGCCATTTTTGTGGTATTTTGTATTTGCCTTACCATAAATAATGTGATCACTGCGCCTGAACTAAGTTTAACCGGTTTAAGTTTTTTTCTGATCGGAATTCCGGTTTATTTTTATTTGAAAAACCAGTATGCTAAAGACGAAAGTATAAAATCGGAATAATAAAAAAACCAACAGTTTATTTTCTGTTGGTTTTTTTATTTCTAATGAGAATTATTTAGCCTTTACATAAAAAAAGAAAGGGGTCCAAAGCGGACACCCTTTTCTTAGATAATACTTCTCTTACAGCCATTATTAGAAGTATCAATCTGTCAGCACAACCAGAAACTTGCTTGATTTCCAGAATTCATCCGGATTATCAATTTTTAATTCTTCAATTGTTTTTTCACCTTCTACCATTGTATAAGAAGAGGTAGAGTGGGTAGTTATAACTTTAGCACTTTTAGAGTTGATAGATAATTCTTTGAAATTTCTGATATCAACTTTTGTGAAGGCACTTGCGTCAAAATTGTTTACTAATTCTTTGTTTGAACCTATACCTATGAATCCACCTTCTTTATCAACCACACCAAGTTCTTTTAACTCTTTGTAAGTTCCGGCAATATAGTAAGCAGTGTTCAGATCTTCAGTTTGTTTTGCAATTACATTTGCTTGCTCAGCAGTCTGTACTTCTAATTGTTGTTTCGCAGTTGATACCGTTGTTAATTCTGTATTCAACGAAACGATCTGGTAATTTGCTTTTTCTAATTCACCTTTTAAAGCTAGCAGGTCAGATTCTTTTGCTGTGAGTTGTTCATTCAACATTGCGATCTGCTCGTCTAATTGTTTCACTTTTAAGTTACTGTTTTTGTATTTTTTATCAAGGTCAGCAACTAATTTTTTGTTTTTTTGAATTAACTCATTTAAAGTTTTGATGCTGGCGATCATATCATCTTTTTGTTGTTGTTTTGATCTGCCCTCACTGTTTAAGTTGGAATTTATAATTCCTTCAGTTCTTTTGATCTCCATTAATGAAGAATCAATTTCGTTCATCATCCCCATATACTCTCCTATTTCATTTACCGCAGCATCCCAGCCTTGTTTATATTCCGCGCTTTGATTTGACAAATCGCTATTTTGTTTTGTTAGATCATCAATCTTACCTTGGTTACATGCGAATAAGAAAGGCATAAGTCCGAACACTAAAATATACTTTTTCATAATTTTTGAATTTGTATTGTATATTGAAAATAATTTGCCAAGTATTACAAAAGGTCCAGAACCCTCTGAAATCAAGCATTTCTAAAATAATTTATAAAAGTAGATATATATTTTATGTGGAAATACTCCTCACTATGTGGAAAATATTAAGGTGTGTTTTCAATAACATACACACTATCTTTGAGCCCAAGTGCCAAATCCTAACCTAGATCCTACCGAAGATAACCTTTCCAACTCCGAAAAAGAGCTTGAGAAAGTACTTCGTCCGCAAGGATTTTTTGAATTTCAGGGACAGGATAAATTGGTGGATAATCTCAAAGTATTTATTACAGCCGCAAAACAAAGAGGAGATGCTCTCGACCATGTTTTATTACATGGCCCCCCCGGTTTGGGAAAAACTACCCTTTCTTATATAGTCGCGAATGAACTGGGTGTTAATATGAAGATCACTTCAGGACCGGTATTGGAAAAACCGGGTGATCTCGCAGGTCTTTTAACCAGCCTTGAAGCACGGGATGTCTTATTTATTGATGAGATTCACCGATTAAGCACCGTTATTGAGGAATATCTCTATCAGGCTATGGAGGATTTTAAGATCGATATCATGATTGAATCGGGACCGAATGCCCGATCCATTCAGATCAATCTGAATCCATTCACCCTGGTTGGAGCAACTACCCGATCTGGTATGTTGAGTTCGCCCTTGCGCTCCCGCTTTGGCATAACTAGCCGGATAGAATATTATAAAACCGATGTTCTGCAACAAATAGTGGTAAGGTCATCAGAAATACTCAATACAAAAATTACTTCCGATGGAGCTTACGAAATTGCGCGTAGAAGCCGCGGTACTCCACGAATTGCAAATAACCTGTTGCGCCGGATTCGAGATTTTGCCCAGGTAAAGGGCAAAGGGATCATAGATATGGATATTGCAAAATTTGGTTTAAATGCATTAAACGTTGATGAACATGGACTTGATGAGATGGATAACCGCATTCTGACAGACATAATTGAAAAATTTGGTGGGGGTCCTGTCGGATTAACCACTATTGCAACCGCTGTTGGAGAAGAACCCGGAACTATTGAAGAAGTGTATGAACCGTTTCTGATTCAGGAGGGCTACCTGAAACGCACTCCAAGGGGAAGAGAGGCTACCGAAAAAGCATATAAACATCTGAACAAAATTCCACCTTCGGCTAATTATAAATTATTTGAGTGATGTAAAAACATCTTAAATGGTAAAAATATCGTCTGCCATTAAACAAATTGTCGAAATAATTATTAATATCTTTGCAATTCAAAATCACCCATTTAAACATAACCCATCAAAAACAAACTGTCTTATATGAAACTCCAGAAGTACTTATTTATTTCATTAGTTGGCCTTTTCGGAATCCATGGTGCTCAGCTTTCCGCTCAAAGTAACTGCGATTTTCCGAATACCGGACTTACTCCCTTTCTCGATCTGCAAACAGGTTATTATCTTGGATACCAGGCTGGATTATATCCCGGTGGTTCAAATGATTTAACAGGCCCTCATTTGAAAAGTGGAAAAACCATAGCCAGCGGCATAAAACCACTTGACGGAGATGGAAATGTGAATTTTGGAGACGGTGTAGTGCTTGTTGCCGGATTCGGCCCATCTGTTCCCGGACATATTTATAACAAATTTGTGGAACATGTTCGCACGCCGTCTTACAAATATGATCTGAATCCTTGTCTCGATGCATTAAACCTTTGTGTTGGCGGAAAAGATCTCGGATATGCAACTGTAGACTCAACCTCAGAAGATTATTGGGAAAGCCTTGTTCAAAAAGTGTATGATGTAGGATATACACCCGAACAAGTGCAGGTAGGCTGGATGTATTTTAATTCCAAAGGATTAACTGAACCTCCCGTGTTTCCAGATAAGGCATTGGAAACAAAAGAACTCGATATTATTTTTATCAATAAAGCGAAAGAGCATTTCCCCAATTTGAAAATAATGTATATGAGTTCTCGTCATTTTGGAGGATATGCCGATACTTCAATAGTAGAATATTACTCTCTTGCAGAACCAACTTCTTATCAAAATAGCTGGACAATAAAATGGTTGGTGCAGGATCAGATCAATAACGCAAATCCAATGCTTCAATATAAAGGAGCTAATCCTAAAGCGCCTTATATTTTATGGGGTCCAAATTTCTGGTGCGATGGTGATTTAAAGCGCAATTACGATGATAAAAAATATATTTGTGAATTATCCTATTCACTAGATGATGGTTACCACCTTAGCGATCAACAAGATTCCAAAGATGCTTTGGATATTCTTGATGTATTGTATTATGGTGTTGTTGGAAAACAATTCACTAAAAACAGTGTAGTTTGGGAAAATTGTATTCCATGGTTGGATACGCTGGCAGGTGGATTGAGAGAAAAACCTGAGATTGCAACTTTGGATAATCTAACAATATCACCAAATCCTGGTTATGATGAATTTTATATCGGACTTCCAAATGAAAATTATCCTGCCGAGGTTACTATTCTTAATGAATTAGGACAAGTTATAGATAAATTTTTACACGAAGAAAATTTTTCAACTTCTATTTATATTGATATGACCGGAAAACCAAATGGAATTTATTTTGCAAAAGTATTGATGAACAATAAAATATCTACTTTGCGATTTATTAAACAGGGATGAAATAAATAAATTTTTAATAAAAAAGGGCAACAATTATTTGTTGCCCTTTTTTTATGGTGTTAGGTGGAAAAATAATAATGAATAAAGAACAAGGAATAAAGAACTTTAATCGGACGGACCACCCTGATGATTTTGGTAACCATGTAAACTTTTTCTAGTCTGAAACCTTGATTTTAATATCGAATAAAGAACAAGGAATAAAGAACCCTTCAGTGGCCGGGCAGGCATTAATCGGATTCTCAGCCGAAAGATATTCCTTCGTATGGAACGATCTAGTGAATTAATAATTAACGAAATACTATCCTGAAAATTATCATTTTACTGAAAAGTAAATTATCCTTTGGATCTGGAGCAAAATAAAAAAGAATAATGAACAAGGAATAAAGAACATCCAACGAAACACACCCGGATGATTTTCCTCCGTATTGAACTCAGAACTGAAACATGTAGTGATCGACGCAGGAGATCTACTACATGTCAGAATCCAGAACTCAGAACCCAGAACCCAGAACCCAGAACTCAGAACTCAGAACATAAAATCTTGAACTAAAAATAATAAACCCCTCTCAAAGTCAACAATCGATTTACGAGTCCAATTACCGTTGGATTTGGAGAATCACCAACAGCAGTTATAGAACCTTGATATCTCGCATTAATTCCCCAATGTTTATTTTCTCCCAATAAAAAAGTTCCCCCAACTATATAACTTATTTCGTCAGTGTAAAATGCTTCAGTATTATTATTTAATATTCCATTTATCTCTTCTTTTACTGTAAATAATCTGCCATATGCTGCACCGGCTTGAAAAATAAGTCGGTTCTTGTCGTTATAATTTGCCATAATTGGAATTTCCACATAATTCATGGCAAGATAATAGGTATTGTAATTATTAGGATCCGGTTTGGTTCTGCTTCCTTTTTGTGAGAAAAGTACTTCCATACTTACATTCCAATTCGGCGTAAAATTTATATGTACAATAGGTCCGGCATTTATTCCCAGTTTATTAAAACCGGCATAATTATCTCCATCCACCTGCGAAAAATTAAAGCCTGCAGATATTCCTCCTTCAAAAACATGAAATGTGTTGTCATCCTTTTCACCTGCATTGATCTGCGCTTTAACAGAAAAAGAGATCAAAAAAAACGTGATTAAAATATTTATCCTCATATTATGTGCATTACTTATCTTTTTATCCCAATAATAGCTGCTTACTTTTGACGTTATAATTTGCAAATAACGTAAATATTCATGTTTAAATATACAATACATACTTTGAAGAAGGTGGAGGACCTGTTAAAGGAGTCCGGATATATAGTTCGCTACGAGCGTGGAAATTTTACCGCGGGATATTGTATTTTAGAAAGCAGGAAGGTTATCGTGATCAACAGATATTACGAAACGGAAGCCAGAATCAACAATCTTCTGGAAATAATCGGTAAGATAGGCGTGGATGAAAACGAACTCAGTGAATCATCTCGCGACTTTTACCATGAAATGGCAGCTCAAACACAAACAGTTAAGGTTTGATCGTAAAAATATTAGGTTCTGGCACTTCGGGTGGTGTACCTATGATAGGTTGCAATTGTGAGGTGTGCTTGAGCAATGATCCCAGAGATAAAAGATTAAGAACCTCAGTTCTGCTGCAGATAAATAATAAAAATTTCGTTTTTGACGCCGGGCCGGATTTCAGGCAACAGATGTTGCGCGAAAAAGTAGATACGCTGGAGGCCATTATTTTCACCCATCCCCATCGCGATCATACTGCGGGTCTTGACGATGTAAGAGCATATAACCATTTTCAGCAAAAGGCCATGGATATATATGTTACAGCGGAAACTGAAAATTCTCTTCGAAAGGAATATCACTATGTATTTAATGATGTTTGGTACCCCGGATTGCCTAAGATCAACTTTTGTCAGATAACTAATTCACCATTTAATATTGGTGAAATAAGTTTTACTCCAATTGAAGTTATGCATTACAAAATGTAAGTTTTTGGATACAGAGTAGGGGATTTTACCTATATCACTGACGCAAATTATATTTCTGAGGAGGAAAAAAACAAGATTTTAGGTAGTAAGGTGTTGATTTTAAATGCTTTGCGAAAGGAAAAACATATCTCTCATTATAATCTGGAAGAGGCATTGCAGCTTATTGCCGAACTAAAACCAGAAAAAGCATACCTCACACATCTGTCGCACCAAATGGGTAAACATGTCGATATTGAAAAGGAATTGCCGGCAAATGTGTTTATCGCCTTTGATGGTTTAGCGATAGAATTATAAACTGTAATATTCTCCCTCTCCATTTGTACCTTTTCTAAAATTCCAAGGCTAAGATTTCTTCCCAAATTCCGGTTTAAAAATGACTTGACAATGACAAGCTGAACAATTATCTTTGTAGAGCGTTAACTTTTCAGAAACGCCAAATTTGTAAAACGACCACTGCTATTAATACTCAATTTAAAAACAATTAAACCTACACGTCAATCTATGAAGAAAGTGCTTACACTCCTCGCGGCAGTAGTATTTCTGTCCGCAATTAACGCCCAGGTTACACACCAAAAGGACCCTTACACAAAAACATTTATTCAAAACACGAAGAGGCTCCCAAATCAGCAAATTCAGTCTGAAATGCGCAAAAGTGAAGCTTGGAAAAGTTTTAAGCAATCGCATGGCGATTGGTGGGTTGAATTTAATGAACAAACCGGTACACCACACCGTGCATTCGGAACACCAATTGCTGCAAGTGGTGCTACACCTGAATTACAGGCACTTAATTTTTTAACTAATGAACTAAAAGGGTTTAATGTTAAAAGCAGCGATCTTTCGTTATTGGCAAATAACACCACCGAAAAATACCATTATGTAACCTACATACAACAATATAATGGACTTGATATTCTTTGGAGTGAGGCAACAGTGCGATTGAGTTTATCGGGCAAAGTAATTATGTTCGGTCTTGATATTTATAATGGAATTACAGTTTCCACTATTCCTGGAATTAGCACAGAAGGTATCAAATCATATGCTTCTTCCGACTTTACAATTGAAGTGAATGAGATCACGGTTAACCCGGATCTTAAAATACTTCCGGTTTCGGGAGAGGCTGGTTTGGAATACAAACTGGTTTATGAAGTTACCGTTAATACGATGAATACAAACAATATTCCCGGCAAATATTATTCTTTGGTGGATGCCAATACCGGAAAAGTATATTATCGTCAAAACGAAGTAAAAGAATGCGGAGCATTTATTATGACTGCTGATGTGCAAGTGAACAGCGATATCACCGACAACCCGTTAGTGGCACCTGTAAACAGAGGGTTACCTTATCTGCGTGTAGAAATTGATGGTGATGAATATTTTACAGATGCAAATGGTTTTTTAACAGTAAATACGATCACCGACCCAACTCCTGCAACCATTGACCTGAAAGGAAGATATGCAAGAGTGAGTCAGGGAACAGGTGCTACAAATATTGAAAGCATAGATATCATCCTCAATCCGGGAATGAACCTCATCGAATTTGATGAAGAATCCGGTGCAATGCCTTCAGAGGTTTCTGCATACTATTGGCAGAATATCGTACATGATCATATGAAATTTTATTTTCCAACATTTACTGATCTTGATGTTGATCAGTTAATTCGCGTGGAAAGAAATGATGGATCTTGTAATGCATTTTACGACGGATCAAGCACCAATTTTTATGAAGATGGTGGTGGATGCCCGTCCACAGGTTTATTTAATGATGTGGTAATGCATGAATATGGTCATGGCATAAATGCTGATCTTTATCTTGATCTTGGAGATCCGGGTGGGATGGGAAATGGAGCTATGAATGAAGGTTATGCCGACCTTTGGGGTATGACTGTTACCGATAATCCAATTTTGGGACAAGGATTTTTAGGTGGTGCCGGAACTAATGTTCGCAGATATGACCTTGAACCTAAAGTATATCCTGAAGATCTGGTTGGTGAAGTACATGCAGATGGCGAAATTATTGCCGGAGCATGGTGGGATGTAAATGAGAATTTTGGTGGTGACCTTACAACTATGACTGCCCTTTGGTTGCAAACTTTCAGTGCAACTGTTGATGGTGCTGACGGTAATGAAGGTGAAATTTACAGAGACGTTTTATTGGAAGCGCTAATTGCCGATGATGATAATGCAGATCTTGGCGACGGAACTCCAAATGATGACATCATTACTGATGCTTTTTGCGAGCATGGAATTACTTTGATCGGAAATATTGGTCTTGATCATACTGAATTTACCACTCCGGTGGAAGTTGCAGTTCCTTTAGTAGTTGAAACTGATCTTGAAGTGGATTACCCTGAATATATCGGTTCAGCATCTTTATTTTATAGAACAACTGGGGCTGGAGCATATACCGAAACAGTAATGACGGAAGTTGTGGGAACCACCTTTCAAGGAACTATTCCTGCTCAGGATCAGGGAACCATAATAGAATATTATTTTAAAGTTGAGGATACGAACGGTTGCGGTGGAGTGGTATTGCCTATGAATGCAGACCTCGCAGTTGAACCAAACCTGCCTTATTTTGCAATTGTTGGATATGAATTAATCGAATTTGAAGATTTTGACAATGAATTTGGTAGCTGGGAGGTTGATCCATTTGGAACTGACAATGCAGAAACAGGAACTTGGGATATAAACACTCCGATTCCTTCAACAGACGCAACTGGATATATGGTACAAACAGAAACAGATCATACTGCAGGTGCAGGAAATTTATGCGGATTTACCGGAAATGCAGGTGAGTTTGATGGTGTTGGAACGAATGATGTGGATAACGGCTTTACAACGCTTCGTTCTCCATTTTTTGATGTTACAGATTATACTGATCCGGTATTTACCTATTATAGAAAATATTCCAATGCCTCACCAACCAGCGCTAATCCGGGTAATGACGTTTGGCAGGTATATATCACTGATGATGGAAGTGATTGGAAAAGAGTAGAAAGAACACATACTGAAGACAACGATTGGAGAAGAAATGTTGTTCGTGTTCTGGATTATGTTGATCTTACTGAAGACGTAGCAATGATCTTTATTGCTCAGGATAGTTTTATCGTTGACGCAGAACTAAATGGCGGAAGTTTAGTAGAAGCGGCAGTTGATGATCTTTTCTTATATGATTGGGATGATGTGGTGATCGACACAACTGAAGACACAACCCAAAATGCCATTGAAGAAGAATTAATTATTTCCGGAATTTTCCCGAATCCAGCAAATGCAAGTGTTAGTATATTCTTTAATGATGTTTCAGGTGATGTTGAACTCGTTTTATCAAATGCAATTGGTGAAATGATATTGACTGAAAATTTAAATGCAATTGCAAATACTTCCTTTACAATTAATACCGCGCAATTACCTCAGGGTATTTATACGCTCAGTGTTAAAAATGAAGGAACGGTCCAAAATAAACGGATCATTATACAACATTAAATAAATTAAAAATAAATAATTCAAAAGGCGCTCTGTTTTTCACGAGCGCCTTTTTTATTTTAGTGAAAGGGGAGTGGTGAGTGGTGAGTATGATCCGGGAAGGATCAAAACTCACGATTCACGCTTCACGATTCACGAAAAAACCCGGGTTGGATTAAAACTTCCGATCCAAGGGTGAATGGTGAATGGTGAGTGGTGAGTATGATCCGTGCAGGATCAAAACTCACGATTCACGCTTCACGATTCACGAAAAAACCCGAGTTGGATTAAAACTTCCGATCCAAGGGTGAATGGTGAATGGTGAGTGGTGAGTATGATCCGTGCAGGATCAAAACTCACGCTTCACGCTTCACGATTCACGAAAATGAGCTCTAAGGGTGAGTGGTGAATGGTGAGTGGTGAATATGATCCGGGCAGGATCAAAACTCACGCTTCACGAAAAAAGCACTTGATCTCTCAAGTGCTCTTTTTATTAAATGTTTTTCAATCTCAATTAACAACGATCGATCTTGCTAATTGCATTCCGTTGCCGTCAGCTTTAATATGATAAATTCCCGCAGGTAAATCATCTATTTGAACATGCACGGATACATCGCCAATTCCTTTCAAAATTGTTTCTTCAAAAACTATTTGTCCTTGATTATTAATTACTTTTATAAAACGAGGTTCTTCAGAAGTGCTATAATAGGAGATATAAAAATTACCCGTATTTGGTGAAGGATAAACAGTTAATTCATCTTCAAAATAATTTGATTTAGGATAATTATTAATTGCAGAACCATCTGCATTTCTCATCGCAGGATCACACGCTGCCCAGGCCGGTCCGTTTCTAAACCAATTTTTTGAACTGGAATTATAGTATAAGAAATCAATTAACATTGATACTTCTTTTTCTTTACCTGATTCTGCAAGATGAAAGCCACCGCCATCAGGCTCATAATCAGAACACTCCCATGTTAAACCATCTGTGGCTCTTGGGTTAATGCCATCGGCCCAAAAATAGGGTCCCCAACTTAACCAGGGAGCTTCAATTGCGGGTCCTTTAAAAGCAAGCTCAGGATTTCCGGTTATTTGATCTTCAATAACCCATTTAACCGCAAACCCACCGTAATATGCAGCAGGTTCACCTGCAAGATCAGCATTATCAGACTCTTCACCCGCATAACCGCCATATGCATGACTACTTATATAAAGAATTTTTAGATTTGGAAAATTTTCTTTCAATCGCTGAATGGAAGGAATATATTTTTCATAAATAGCATCTGCCTGTAAAGGAAATTCTGGAATGGAGTCATCTTTTGAAGCAGTTTTTATCCAACCTATTTGCACTTGTGCTTTTGTAAGCCCTGCATCAGGTATGAGCGAGTCGGTAAGAAATTCCCAATACCAATCATGAAAAGGTGGAATCATGGTTTCCAGACCTTTTCCTCCCATGCATAAATTAACAAATTTCAAGCATGGATTATACAGATCCGGGGTGCCATTCACAGTTGCTTTTAAACTATTGAAAGTATTGCCGGCGGTAGATGCTCCAAAGCCTGCAATAACAACCTCGCCATTTTCCAGATCTACCATGCCCAGAGCATTAAGAGGTTTGATAGAGTTGCCAATGGTTTTACCTGCTTTTGTATGTGCTGAAGGCATCACATTTGAGCCCCCGGGATACAATCCACCTTGAGCACCCATAAAGAAACCTGTTCCAAGATCAGTTAATGGAATGTTTCCTGTTGAAGTGTTGTCGCAGTCGACTTGTGCGCTGAGTGTCATTGTCGTGGTTACCAATATTGATAAACCAAAACTTAATAAGTTTTCAATTTTCATAGATTTGCCTGAATAGTTTAATGAAATGAATAATTAGTTAACTGTGGGTGTAAAGGGTATAATTTCCTAAATTTGGTGATATTCTTAAAACTTATCAAATGATATCATAACTATGTTATTGTTTACTCAGATCATTTGATTTTTATATAAATATAACCAAAAAAATGAACCCTTAATTTAGATGGATTATTATTCTAAATCAAGGGCTCAAAGTAAATTTGACGATTTTTAATTTATCTCAATAAGGCTAAAGTTCCTGTTTTAACAACCACATCTCCAAATTGATTAGTTGCCTTAATAATTACAACATATGTTCCTACTTCCTGTTCTAACCCTCTGTAATTTCCATCCCATCCAAGAGTTGGATCATTTGTAAAGTATAAAATAGACCCCCAACGGCTGTAAATGGAGAAGTCGGTAATTTCTCCTAAACCAACAAAACTTGGCTTATAAAGATCATTTACGCCGTCACCATTTGGAGTAAATGCATTTGGAGTTGCAATGTCTGATTCTTCAATTACAAATATGGTAACATAATCAGTATCCTGGCAGCCATTTGCATCAACACCAATTACCATGTAGGTGGTTGTATCTTCAGGAAATGCTGTTGGATTTGATATTAATGGATCTGTTAAAGTTTCGGTTGGCGTCCAGGTGTAAGATACACCACCAGAGGCATTTAATTCAGCAAAACCACCTAAAACCATGATCTGGTCTTCACCGGCATCAATTAAAGGAAGTGGAAATAAAGTAACCACCACATCATCGGTATCAGGACATCCAAACTCATTATAGGCAATAAGTGAATAATACATATTTGTAGGTGGAGCTAATACCCAAGGGTCTTCCAGAGTCGGATCATCTAAATAAGAAGGGGGAGTCCAAAGATAGGTAACCCCACCGGCGCCATCCAACTGCACATTGTTCCCAACACAAACTTGCTGGTCCGGACCTGCATCAGCTACAGGAGTGCCTGCAATTGTTATTTCAAATGAGGACAGGTATTCGCAGCCGGCAAAAGTAACAGTGTTGGTTACATCATAAACACCAGGTAATGATGCACCCAGGTCAATTTCACCTGTTATTGTGTCTATCACTAAACCCGTTGGTGTTGCCGCAAAAATTCCCGTATCAGCACCCACGTCAAAGATTGGGAACTGGTTATCTTCAAATTGACAATATACTGTATCACTGTATTCGAAATAGGTACTTACAAAGAATGGTTCTGCTGTATTTGCCAAATAGTGTAAAATATTTTTACGCATGTTCGAAGCATGAGGAGCAGGATCATGCCATGAGGTAACAGTCATTCCACCGAAAATTACTATTCCTGAACCATAGGTCATTTCTGACGCAAGGGAAGAAGAACCTCCATTGTCGATCAAAACAAATCCGCAAGGAACCTCTACTGTTGAGTGGCCAAAATAGTTACCATCCCAAACCAATCCGGTTGGAAGGTAAGGACCGTTGAAAATCGGATGTAAAGGTGCTGCTGCATATCCCGTTGATGTATAATCAGGATAAACCAGAGTAGCTCCATTAAATCCCCAATCCATATCAGAGCCTTCATTCGGAGCAGCATTCATAAATAAATGTCCTCCATTATAAACCCAATCCTGAATGGTGGTCATGTTTGCTGTGAAAAAATCATCCATGTCAATAGCATGATCATCTCCACCTTCCATAAAAACAAATTTGGAGGTTGGTCCAAATGCAACAGCAGGGTCAACAGTGCTGTAATATCCTGAATTCCAGATACCTGCACCAAAAACCGCATCCATCTCAGTTATATTATCGTTGAGTATCGGGGCCCAGGTCCATGGTTCAGGCGGTGTTCTTCTTAGATACCACACCTCAGTTGCCTGTGAAAATAATTCATTTACAGTGCAACTTAAACTAATAAAGAAAAACAGCGAGAGGAGAATTTTTTTCATAATGGTGTATTTAGATTTTGACTATTATACCAATTTTACTCGTATAAAGTTAACTATTTTTTGAGAAGTAAAAACTTTTATAAGAAAAAATCTTGTTAAGAATATTAAAATGACATTAAATCCATATTTAAAGAAGGTGTTAACCTTTCAAACAAGTTTACCTAAATCTACCTTACAAGGGTAAAATTGCCCTGATAATTCAGAGAGGTCCCTTCACCATCAATAGCATTAAATTTATAGATATAACTCCCGATCGGTTGGAGCTTATCTTCAAATGTGCCGTCCCAGCCTTTAGTTATATCAGTATTATTTTGGTACACCAATTCTCCCCATCTATTGTAAATAACCAGGTCAAATGATGCTACTGTGCCTATTGCAATAGCCTGAAAAAAATCATTTATCCCATCACTATTTGGAGAAAATGCATTTGGAATTCCGATTATTGCATCATCTCTCAAAATTACATTTACGGAATCCATGCCGGTACATCCATTCTCGTCGGTTCCATATACGTAATAAGTTGTATTTTCAGTTGCATAACTCAGCGGATTAAAAATGGTCGGGTCTGATAAACTTTCCTCGGGTGTCCATACATAACTTTCACCCCCACTTGCAGTGATCATAACATAACTTCCCAATAAAATATATTGATCTTCTCCTGCATCAATAATCGGATCAGGAAATAAAAATACGTTAACATCATCAGTGTCAGTACAACCGTTAATATCCGTAACGATTAAATTATAATACATCTCGGTAAGTGGACCTTCTGCAATGGGATCTTCACTTAATTCATTATCAAGGTAAGCCGGCGGAACCCATAAGTATTCCACACCTCCGCTGCCATCTAACTGAGCAGTTCCACCCTTGCAAATCGTAACATCTTCTCCTGCATCGGCAACCGGAGGAAGTACTATTGTAATTTCTGTTTGCGCTGAGTCGCTTTTACAACCAATTCCTAAAAAATTATTACTCACGGAATAGGTTCCGGGTAAGGATGCATCAATATCAATTGCACCTGTAATCTCATCAATTACAAGCCCTGACGGTTCAGCAGAAAATGTTCCGGTATCAGCACCGGGAGAAAAGATCGGAAAGTAAATTTCTGTATCGTAAGAACAAAAAATATCCTCCCCATAAGAAAAGTCTAAAAACGCATAGGATGCTAAATATTTCATAATATTTAACCGCATATTCACTGCATCGGGTGCGGGGTCATGCCATGATGTAACTGTCATCCCTCCAAAAATAACCTTTCCCGCACCCCACGATTTTTCTGCCATTACAACATCTGAAACTTCATTGGTTATCAAGGGAATAATATCCGGACCATCAATGGTGGAATGGCCAAAATACGTACCGTTCCAACTACTTCCTACAGGTGTATATGGGCCATTAAAAATAGGATGTGTGAGATCAACTCCAGTTCCGGTATTTGTAAATGAAGGATATATCAATGTTACTCCACCGAATCCAAAATCAATATTTCCCCCTTCATTTGGTGCGGCATTTAAAAACAAACTTCCACCCGCAAAAACCCAATCCTCGATAAGGGAAATATTATCGCTGAGAAAAGCATTTAATTCATCCGCATGATCATCTCCGCCCTCCAAAAAAATAAAACAGGAACTGGGTCCAAATGCTTCTATTGGATCCACATCATCAAAATAGGCAGAATGCCATTCATCAACACCAAACACCTCATCCATTTCAGTAATATTAGTATTTAAAATGGGTGCCCAGGTCCATGGCTCGGGAGGTGTTCGGCGGATATACCATGACTCCGTTGCTTGTGCAAATATTTGCGAGGAGGAGATAGCTAAATTAATTAAAACAATAATGATAATTGAGAAGCGATATTTCATATTGCGTGGTTTTGTTGATTAAAGATACATTAAGATTTGTATCCTCTTGATTGCAATATGAAAATATAAAATATTTGATCAGCACCTGTCACCAATTGGTAAAAATTGCCGATCAAATATTTTTAAAAACTATAAAATAATTGCAGGAATATTAAATTATAAATAAGCAGCAATAATCAAACTTACAATACTCATCAATTTAATTAAAATATTCATCGAAGGTCCTGAAGTGTCTTTAAATGGATCGCCAACTGTATCACCCGTAACTGAAGCCTTATGCGCATCAGAGCCTTTATAGTGAATTTCTCCACTGATGGAGGCGCCTTTTTCAAATGATTTTTTTGCATTATCCCAGGCTCCACCCGAATTACTTTGGAACATGGCCATCAATACACCGCTTACCGTTACTCCCGCAAGCACCCCGCCAAGTATTTCAGCAGAACTTACCCCTTCAAATACACCTTTTAATCCAAATCCGATCAATACAGGTGTTCCAAGTGCAAGTAAGCCAGGTAAAATCATCTGACGCAATGCGGCTTGTGTTGAAATTGCCACACACTTTTCGTATTCAGGTTTAGCTGTGCCTTCCATAATTCCCGGAATTTCCCGGAATTGACGACGCACTTCTTCCACCATACTCATGGCTGCATTTCCAACAGCTTTAATTGCCATGGAGGAGAATAAAAATGGAATCATTCCACCAACAAATAAACCTGCTAAAACAGGAGCTTTATAGATATCAATTCCATCAATGTCAGCAACACCAACAAAAGCAGCAAATAATGCCAAAGAGGTTAAAGCTGCAGAAGCAATTGCAAAACCTTTTCCGATTGCCGCAGTTGTATTTCCGGCTGCATCAAGCACATCGGTTCTTTCACGCACTTCCTTAGGAAGATCACTCATTTCAGCAATACCACCTGCATTATCTGCAATTGGTCCAAAAGCATCAATTGCAAGTTGCATGGCTGTTGTGGCCATCATTCCTGCTGCGGCAATTGCCACACCATATATTCCTGCAAAGGAGAAGGACGCAACTATTCCCGTTGCCAATACCAAAATTGGTAACATGGTAGATTGCATACCCATCGCAAGTCCACCAATAATATTTGTAGCATGTCCCGTTGATGACTGGCGCACGATTGACATTACCGGTTTTCTTCCCATGGAGGTATAAAATTCGGTGATGATACTTATAAGAGTTCCAACAACAAGTCCGACTACAATTGCTAAATAAATATCAAGTGCAGTAAAAGTTTTTATTGTTTCTCCGGGTTCTGCTTCACCCATTTGCATAGGTCCGGATGGCATTATATTCATTACAATGAAATAACTAGCTATAGCTGTGATAATAATTGACACCCAGTTACCCATATTGAGAGCCTTTTGCACATTTCCTCCTTCTCTTACTCTAACGAAGAAAGTACCTGCTACGGAGGCCAGAATCCCCATTCCTGCAATTACCATGGGTAATATCATCGGAGCCATTCCTCCAACTGTATCATCGGAAATAATTTCCCTGCCCAAAACCATTGTTGCAAGAACTGTAGCCACATAGCTACCGAACAAATCGGCACCCATTCCTGCAACATCTCCAACGTTATCTCCTACGTTATCTGCAATAGTAGCAGGGTTTCGAGGATCATCTTCCGGTATACCGGCTTCTACTTTTCCAACAAGATCGGCTCCAACATCTGCAGCCTTTGTATAAATACCACCTCCAACACGTGCAAATAAAGCAATACTTTCCGCACCGAGTGAAAATCCGGTTAAAACTTCCAACGCTTTTTCCATTTCAGCGCCGTTTACGGAACTACCATCAACAAACATGAAATATAAAGCAATAAACAGCGATCCAAGTCCTAATACCGCTAAACCTGCTACCCCTAATCCCATAACAGAACCACCGGCAAAGGAAACACGCAGTGCTTTTGATAGACTCGTTCTGGCTGCCTCTGTAGTTCTTACGTTGGCACGTGTAGCTATTTTCATTCCGATAAAACCCGCAAGTCCGCTGAAAATGGCACCAATAATAAACGCGATCACAATGGTTGGATCGCTCCTTTCATTTGTGGTAGATAACCATCCCAACAAAACAGAAGCTATAACAACATATCCGCCCAGGATAAGATATTCGGCCTTCAAAAATGCCATAGCACCTTCACTGATGTAACCGGCGATTGTTTTCATGCGATCGTTACCGCTTGCCTGACGGTTCACCCAAATAGCAACTACACCCATATAAAGCAATGCGAAAATTCCTAGAATGGGGATCAAATAGACAATAAGACTCATAGAATTGGATTAATTTAAGAGGCGGCAAAGGTAGGTATAAGCACTTGGAAAGAAAAACATACCCAATCCTTTTTTATTTTTTTTGTAAATAATTCCTAAAAATCGCCTCAAATAACCAAAAAGAATGGGTTTTAAGTTATTTTATGATATCCATAAAAAAAATATTTTATGTTTGTGATCATTTTTTACAATTGACAAATATCAATTATGGGAAATCCATTATTCCGGAAAAAATCGTTGGTTGGATTACTAGCTGAAGCTGCAGATCCTTTAGATGATGCAACAACCCTTAAAAGATCGCTTGGAAAATGGGCACTCATAGCCTTAGGTGTTGGAGCAATAATTGGAGCGGGTTTATTCGTGAGAACAGCTGCGGCAGCTGCAAATAATGCCGGTCCCGCGGTAACTTATGGATTTATTATTGCAGGTATAGGATGTGCATTTGCCGGTTTATGTTATGCAGAATTTGCGTCTATGGTGCCAATTTCGGGAAGCGCTTACACCTATTCCTATACAACCATGGGAGAACTGGTTGCCTGGATCATTGGATGGGATCTTGTTTTAGAATATGCCTTAGGGGCAGCAACGGTCGGAATTGCCTGGAGTGAATATTTAAACAAATTGCTCGGGTATTTTAATGTCCAGATCCCGTATCAATGGTGCCATTCACCCTTTAATTCCATGACTACTGATGATGGAAGTGTAATTAATGGAATTATTAATTTACCGGCAGTTTTTATCATTACCATTCTTACCTGGTTATTGATCAGAGGTATGAAAGGTTCCTCTTTTGTAAATAGTTTGATTGTTATTACTAAAGTTGCGATCGTAATTTTATTTATTGTTTTTGGTTGGGGATTTATAAACCCTGATAATCATGTTCCATTTATTCCAGAGGCAACTAAATATGTTGATGATCAGGGCGTGACACATAATTTTGGAGGTCTTCTTGGAATTTTAGGCGCAGCGGGCGTTGTGTTTTTTGCATTTATTGGATTTGATGCCGTTTCTACAGCGGCTCAGGAAGCAAAAAATCCAAAAAAAGATATGCCCTGGGGTATTTTGGGTTCGCTTGTAATTTGTACCGTCCTATATATTCTGTTTTCGTATGTATTGACCGGTGTTGCCTCTACGGAAGATTTTAGAACAAATGGAAAGGAAGCCTCGGTTACCTATGCCATTCAAACCTATATGGAGGGGTATTCATGGTTAGGCAAATTGGTTACAGTTGCAATTCTGGCAGGTTTTTCTTCTGTAATCCTCGTTATGTTGATGGGTCAATCACGTGTTTTTTATTCCATGAGTCGCGATGGATTGGTTCCGAAAGTATTTTCTGATATTCATCCGAAATTCAGAACTCCCTATAAATCAAATATCCTTTTTTGTGTTTTCGTCGGATTATTTGCAGCTTTCGTTCCCGGTGATATTGTTGGAGATATGACGAGTATCGGAACATTATTCGCATTTATATTAGTTTGTGCCGGAGTTTGGATATTGAGAGTAAAAAGTCCGGAAATTCAACGACAGTTCAAAACGCCTTTTGTACCAGTGGTACCGATATTAGGTATTATTGTTTGCACGGCAATGATCTATGGACTGGGTTGGCCAAACTGGATGCGTTTGGGCATTTGGATGGTGTTAGGTGTGATTATATATTTTGCATACGGCCGACATAAAAGTAAACTTAATTCTGCTGACCCAAATAAATAATTTTATTCCGAGGTTATTTCCCAAAATTGAATTTTATACGGGGTGTTTGTTTGGAGAAATTTTATTGGGATAGGTTTAATTGCACGCTTAAAAAATTGTTAATCTATTAACAGATCTTACCAATTTGAATTTTAAAGGAAGTATATTCAATTACTGCTATTAAATACAATTTGCATAAATTAAAAAATTGGCAATGAACATATAAAGAAATTTAAGGCAGGTTATTTTTTTACAAACAATACTATAATAAACTCCCGGAGTTCTTGCTGTTTTTTAAGATTAACATTTCTCTTAAGACTTGGAAATACTAAAATGTCGTATTTTGAGCCCGAATTAACAACCAAGTTCATATTTATGGCACAACAAAAAGAAGCATGGGGTTCACGGATCGGTCTTATTTTAGCAATGGCTGGAAATGCAGTTGGGTTAGGTAATTTCCTTCGGTTTCCAGTACAGGCAATTCAAAATGGGGGAGGAGCATTTATCATTCCTTACCTCGTGTGTTTTTTGCTAATGGGCATTCCGCTTTTATGGGTAGAATGGGCATCCGGTAGATTTGGCGGCGCAAGCGGAAATCACAGCACCCCCTTTATCCTGAATAATATGGATAAACGGAGATTTTGGAAATACATAGGAGTTTTCGGAATTTTTACAAACCTCGCAGTTGCGGCATATTATTGTTATTTGGAAAGTTGGACACTCTCTTGGGTTTGGCATTCTGTGTCGAGATCATTTAGTGGTCAAAGCCAGGATGAGGTAGCATCATTTTTTACAAATTATGTCTCCCTGGGAACAATGGAACCGATTATTTTTTGGGTGATTTGTTTAATATTAAATACCTGGATTTTATCGAAAGGACTAAGCGGTGGAGTTGAAAAAGTTGCAAAAATTGGAATGCCTCTTTTAATTGTATTTGGAGTGTTTCTTGCGATTATGGGTATTACGCTCCAGTCAGGATCGCATGGTGCTGTAAATGGAGGCTCAGTTGGATTAAACTTTTTGTGGACGCCAGATTTTTCAACAATTTGGAATCCGAAAGTATGGCTTGCCGCAGCAGGTCAAATATTTTTTACATTGTCAGTTGGTATGGGTTCTATTCAATGTTATGCTTCCTATGTAAAGAAAAAAGATGATATTGCTCTAAATGCAATGAGTGCAGGATGGATGAACGAATTTGTGGAAGTTGTTTTAGGTGCCGCGATCATTATTCCAATTTCAGTAGGATACTTGGGAATTGACAGAGTTGTTGAACTCACTCAAAGTGGGGGACTTGGCCTCGGATTCAGGACCCTGCCTTATTTATTTGAACAATGGGGAACTGTTCTTGCTATAATTTGTGGAGTGTTCTGGTTTGGATTATTGTTTTTTGCAGGAATAACTTCCTCTTTAGCCATGGGTACACCATGGATGGGATTCATGCGCGACGAATTTGGATGGAGCCGACAAAAAGGCGCTTGGAGTTTTGGTGCAATTGTTTTAATACTCGGTTTACCTACTGTTTTATTTTTTAATCAGGGAGTATTTGATGAATATGATTATTGGGCAGGAACTGTTTCATTGGTTGTATTTGCTCTTGCTGAAATTATATTGTTTTCATGGGTATTTGGAATGAACAGAGGTTGGGCGGAAATTAATTCGGGAAGCGATATCAGAATTCCTAAAATATTCAGATTTATTATCAAGTGGGTAACACCATTTATGTTGCTCTTTGTTTTTTTGGGGGCATTAATTACGCCGAAAGGAAATGATTGGGTAGGCGCATTCAATAATGGCTGGAAGCTTGATAACAGTTCTATTATAAAACAAATTACAAATTCCGGTTTGCGAGAACAGATCTCCATAGCACAAGCTGCAGGTGATCTTGAAACAGTTGCAATTCTTGATGAAAAATTACTTTACATCACCGGCGCAAGATTATTGTTGCTTGCCGTCTTTTTAGGTATCGGATATTTGGTATTTATAGCATACCGCAAACGCATTAAACAAGGGAGGTTAGGATGAGCTCAGAAGCTTTAATTATGATGATTGCAACAATTGCTGTTGTTATCGGTGTTACCGGTTATTTTTTCTGGTTGGTTTTAAAAACACCGCCAAGAGCTGAACCGGATTCGTATGAGGATAATGATGATGTAAAAAGGTAGTTATTCCGGTTTTATTTCGGCATTTGCCGATGTAATTGGAAATTATTATCTTTATTGCATTAAAATAATTAACGGGGGTTATTTATTTAACTGTTGACGCGATTTCAGTGATGCGGAACCTTAAAAAATTAACCCAAAACTATTTTATCTTTTCTAAAAAGGAAAGAAATGTTGCTTTATATCTGGCTGCGGTTATCGTATTAATTACATTACTTCCTTCTTTCCAAAAAGAATTCTTCCGAAAGCAAAATATTGTTAATTACGAATCACTATATCCACTATTAATTAGTATTCCTCTTGAGGAGGAGGTTTCCTATAATGAGAATTATACCGCATATAATAAAAAATTTGTGCAGGCTGAAAATCACTACCCTCAATATTCAGAAACCGAAACTTTTTTAAATTCAGCAAGTACATCCGAGAATATTAAATTATTTGTTTTTGATCCCAATTTAATAACTGTTGATCAATGGGTCCAATTGGGAATTTCGTCCTGGTTGGCTGAGCGAATAGTAAATTATAGAAGTAAAGGAGGTAAATTCAAAAAAAAGGAGGATCTCCTGAAAACATATGGTTTTACAAATGCAGATTTTGTGCGATTGGAACCTTTTATTTTAATTGACACAACACAATTTATTCTAAATAATAAATTAATTAATAATCATGTTGAAATTACAGAACCGCATGAACTCATCGAAATAAATACCGCATTAAAGGAGCAATTTATGGAACTCGGCTTTTCTGCCGATAATGCCATCCGGATCATAAAATTTCGGGAAAGTGCCGGTGGAATTTATTCCCTAGATCAATTGCATACTGTTTTCGGTATTGATATGGAAACACTGGAAAATGTAAAAGCGTATTTAACAGTTGATAAAAATCATTTAATTAAAATTAATATCAACACGGTTTCATTTGAACAACTCGCAAATCATGCGTATATTTCGGATGAATTGGCACAGGCTATTATTGATTACAAAAATTTAACAGGGAAGTTTTATTCCATCAATGAACTGATGAAAGTGAAAGGAATGTATCCCTCCTTATTTGAAAAATTGAAACCGTATTTGATATTATGAATATTGAACAAAAAATAAAGAATGCTATTCGCGATGTAGCAGATTTTCCTCAGGAAGGAGTGGTTTTTAAGGATATTACTCCGTTACTTGCAGATCCGGAACTTTCCAATGAGATCGTTGACGAAATGATAAGGAAAACGGCACATCTGAAAATTGATGCAGTTGTCGCAATTGAAAGCAGAGGATTTCTTTATGGGTTTTTACTGGCAAATAAATTGAATGTTCCCTTTATACCCGTTCGCAAGAAAGGAAAATTACCCGGTGAAACTGTTGAATTTTCCTATGATCTCGAATACGGATCCGCAACGGTGGAGATTCACAGCATGGATATTAAACGCGGTTGGAATATCCTCGTTCACGACGATCTTCTTGCCACGGGTGGAACAGCACATGCTGCCGCAGAACTCATCACAATGCAAAATGCACATGTAGCCGCCTTTGCTTTCGTAATTGAACTTTCCTTTTTTCACGGTATTAATAAATTGAAACCTTATTGCGATAATATTGTTTCATTGGCTACCTATTGATACTTTTACACTCTTTTTAAATTCAGGCAAATGGAATTGGACGTGTTAGAAAATTTAGCAATGATCACAGAATCTGCGAAAAACTTTGCAGATAAACATATCAGACCGAACATGATGGAGTGGGATGAATCTCAGTATTTTCCGGTTGAACTGTTTAAAAAGGCAGGAGAATTAGGATTAATGGGAGTTCTGGTTCCCGAACAATACGGGGGAGCCGGATTGGGATATCAGGAATATGTTAAAATAATTGATGAGATATCTGCCGTTTGCGGATCGATTGGACTTTCCATTGCTGCACATAACTCATTATGCACTGGGCATATACTTGCCTTTGGAAATGAATCGCAAAAGGAATTGTATTTGCCCAAACTCGCCACCGGAACCTGGATCGGCGCTTGGGGACTTACAGAACCCAATACAGGAAGCGATGCCGGAAATATGCAATGCACTGCTAAACAAGAGGGAGAAAATTGGGTTATCAATGGGACAAAATGCTGGATAACCCACGGCAAATCTTGCGACGTAATGGTGGTAATAGCAAGAACAGGTGCACCAAGAACACCGAAAAATTGCACAGCTTTTATCGTTGAAAAAGGTGCCCCCGGATTTAGCGCCGGAAAAAAAGAAAATAAACTCGGTATGCGAGCCAGCGAAACCACCGAAGTGATCTTCGATAATTTCGTTATTTCTGATGCGCAACGTTTGGGTGAGGTAGGAGATGGATTCCAACAAGCTATGAAAGTACTCGATGGAGGAAGAATTTCTATCGCGGCTCTTAGTTTGGGAATTGCCAAAGGTGCTTACAGAGCAGCACTGAATTACTCCAAAGAAAGATATCAATTCGATCAGCCGATATCCAGTTTTCAAGGAATCTCCTTTAAACTTGCCGACATGGCAACTAAAATTGAAGCGTCTGAATTGCTCATCATGAAAGCCGCTGATCTTAAAAATAAAGGGAAAAAAGTAACTACTGCATCGGCAATGGCTAAGTATTATGCTTCAGAAGTGGCGGTGAGTGTTGCCAATGATGCCGTACAGATCTTTGGTGGATATGGTTATACAAAAGATTTTCCGGTTGAAAAATTTTATCGCGATGCTAAATTGTGTACCATAGGAGAAGGAACTTCCGAAATTCAGAAGCTTGTTATAGCAAGAGAAGTGTTAAGGTAACTAAATCATTTTTTACACGTATTAGGATTTTTAAATACATATGCATATTTTTGCAGTCCCAAAATAAAAAATATAATGTTAATAATCGACGCAAGAGAAGTTGAATCAATAGACAAAGCGCTTAAAAATTACAAGAAAAAATTTGAAAAGGCCGGAATTGTTAAGGAATTACGCCGCCGTCAGGCTTTTTCAAAGCCATCTATTGATCGCCGACAAGAGATCATTAAAGCACGTTACAAACAACAGTTTGTAACCGTGGCTAATCAGGGTTAATATATTAACCCTAGTAATTTTGGTGTAACTGCCTGTTTTTAGGAACAAACTCAACTATTTTGATGCAAAAAGAGGGCTTTTACGCATATTTACAATTTGAAAAACGGTATAGTCTCAATACGCTTGAGGCCTATAAAAACGATATCGAACAGTTTTCTGCTTTTTTATCAGATGAATATCCCGGGTCAGATCCTGAACTGATTGAAGTGCATCACAAACAAATAAGGTCATGGATAGTGAGGCTGATGAACGATAAGATCACAGCCAAAAGCGTTAATCGAAAAATATCCTCCCTTAAAACATATTATAAATATCTGCTCCGAACCGGCGCTATTACCAAAAACCCGATGTTAAAGGTGGTTTCCCCTAAAACGCCGAAAAATCTGCCCCTTTTTGTCGAAAAGGGGAATATGGAAAATGTGTTTGATAATATTGATACCATATATCCTGAAAATACAGAATTGGAGCGATTTATCAAGATCCGCGACCTGCTAATTATCGAATTATTATATTCCACTGGAATGCGCAGAACGGAATTATTAAACTTATCTGACAATTCCTTCGACAGGTCTCAACAAAATGTAAAGGTGCTTGGTAAAGGAAATAAGGAGCGCATAATTCCGATCAGTAAGGACCTGCTTCAATTAATAGACACCTATTTGAATAGCCGCAATAAATTATTTTCAAATGGAAAATCGTTTATTATTACCGATTCGGGTAAAAAGCCTTATCCTAAAATGATCTATAATGTAGTGAACAGGATTTTGCAATTCGTAACTACATTAACAAGGAAAAGTCCGCATATACTGCGCCATACTTTTGCAACCCATTTATCAAATAATGGCGCAGAACTCAATGCTATTAAAGAATTGCTTGGTCATGCAAGCCTGGCATCCACGCAGGTTTATACCCATAACACTATTGATCAACTGAAAAATATTCATCATCTTGCACACCCAAAAGGTTAGTGTAATATTATAACAACAAGGAAAAACAGATAATATGGAAGTGAAAGTACAATCAATTCATTTTGATGCGGATCAGAGATTATTAGACCTTATTGATCAGAAAATGCTGAAAATTGAGAAACTGGAGCCCAATGCTACCGATATACAGGTATTTTTACGTCTGGATGCCTCCAATGGTGGAATTCATGAAAAAATTACGGAGATCAAAGTAAATCTGCCCGGAAAAATAATCTTTTCAAAAGAACACAGCGGAAGCTTTGAAGAATCGTTTGAAGGCGCACTGGATAACGTTTTGACCCAGATCAAAAAGCATAAGGAAAAGCTTCGCGTATAAGCTGCAATAAAAAATCATTCCAATTTTTTTCAAAGTTTTACACATTCAATTAAAAAGCTTCGTATATTTGCACTCATTTTCCAAGAATCAGGGGAAAATGGGCTTAAAATTCTTTGAAATTATTTTTTTGGTATAGTGGCCAATGTAGCTCAGTTGGTAGAGCTGCTGATTTGTAATCAGCAGGTCGGCGGTTCGAGTCCGTCCATTGGCTCCAGGCGGAGGGAAGATACCAGAGTGGCCAAATGGGGCAGACTGTAAATCTGCTGTCTTACGACTACGGTGGTTCGAATCCACCTCTTCCCACTAACCATCAGTTCTTTGAAACTGATAAAATACGCCGAATACTGTGTGTCGCTAGGGATTACTATCCCCTAATGGCACCACTGTCTTCGTATTTTTATCAGCATGTATTAAATTATTATTAAAAGCGGGAGTAGCTCAGTTGGTAGAGCGTCAGCCTTCCAAGCTGAAAGTCGCGGGTTCGAGTCTCGTCTCCCGCTCAAACCAATTGTGGACTGCAAGTCAGTTTTCGATCCAGGTCGAAAATCAGATCAGCAGGCTTTTGATATCAAATGAAAATTATTTTTCAGCAGGTATCAATACCGCCGATGTAGCTCAGTTGGTAGAGCGCATCCATGGTAAGGATGAGGTCACCAGTTCGAACCTGGTCATTGGCTCAAATAATAAAAACACAAAACAACAAACAGATTATTTTAAAAACTAAATAATAATACACCTAAATTAAATTTTATAAAAATGGCTAAAGAAACATTTGATCGTAGCAAACCACACGTGAATATCGGAACAATCGGTCACGTAGATCATGGTAAAACCACTCTTACTTCGGCAATCACGTATGTACTTTCTGAGAAAGGACTTGCAACGAAGAAAGATTATGATTCTATCGATGCTGCACCTGAAGAAAAAGAAAGAGGTATTACCATTAATACCGCACACGTTGAATACCAAACAGAAACGCGTCACTATGCACACGTTGACTGTCCTGGTCACGCCGACTATGTTAAGAACATGGTTACCGGTGCTGCCCAAATGGATGGAGCTATTCTCGTAGTTGCTGCAACTGATGGTCCTATGCCTCAAACACGCGAACACATTCTTCTTGCTCGTCAGGTAGGTGTTCCTGAAATTGTTGTTTTCATGAATAAGGTTGACCTTGTTGATGATCCGGAATTATTGGAACTTGTGGAAATGGAAATTCGCGATCTTTTAAGTTTTTACGGATTTAAAGGTGATTCAATTTCAATTATCAAAGGTTCTGCAACTAAAGCTTTAGAAGGTGATGCTGCTTCAAAACAAGCTATCCTTGACCTTATGGCTGCAGTGGATAAAGACATTCCAATTCCTCCGAGATTAGTTGATCTTCCATTCCTTATGCCTGTTGAGGACGTTTTCTCGATCACTGGTCGCGGAACAGTTGCAACTGGTCGTATTGAAAGAGGTATCATCAATTCAGGTGAGTCAGTAGATATCATTGGATTAACTGCAGAATCGTTAAAATCAACCGTAACAGGTGTTGAGATGTTCCGCAAGATCCTTGATCGCGGTGAAGCAGGTGATAATGCTGGTTTATTATTACGCGGTATTGAAAAAGACCAACTGCGTCGCGGTATGGTTATTTGCAAGCCGGGTTCTGTAACTCCACACACTGAATTCAAATGCGAAACTTACGTTCTGAAAAAAGAAGAAGGTGGACGTCACACTCCATTCTTTAACAAATATCGCCCTCAATTCTATTTCCGTACAACTGACGTAACAGGTGAGATCACCTTACCGGAAGGAGTGGAAATGGTTATGCCAGGTGATAATATCACAATGACAGTTAAACTCATTTATCCGATCGCTATGGAAAAAAATCTTCGTTTCGCAATTCGCGAAGGCGGAAGAACCGTAGGTGCCGGTCAGGTAACTGAAATTTTAAAATAATAAAATTGGAAAATCCGCCCGGAAAAGCGGATTTTCCGCCCATACGGGTGTAGCTCAATTGGTAGAGTGGCGGTCTCCAAAACCGTAGGCTGGGAGTTCGAGCCTCTCCACCCGTGCAATAAAAATGAAAAATGAATAAGCTAAGAGCGTTTATAAGCGAAGCATATCAGGAACTGAGGTTCAAAGTAAGTTGGCCAACATGGCAAGAACTTCAGGCAAGTACTCAATTAGTGCTTGTTACTTTTCTGATCTTGTCAATAGTAGTTTTTTTTATGGATTTTTCCTCTAAAGAATTGCTCGACTTATTTTATGGATTGTTTTAACCACTTAATCGCGTAATTGTATGTCAGAGGATAAAAAATGGTATGTATTAAGGGTGATTAGTGGGAAGGAACGCAAGTTGAAAGACTATATCGACCAACAACTCAAGCGATTGAGTTATGATCATGTTGTTTCACAAATTGTGGTTCCTACAGAAAAGATATACAAGATCAAAAATGGTAAAAAAGTTATTCATGAAAAAAACTCTTTGCCGGGATATATTCTGATTGAAGCTACGGAAGGTAAAATGACACATGACATTATTCAAACAATTACAAATGTTACAGGTGTTATTCACTTTTTGGGAAAAGAAAATCCAATTGCCCTGAGAAGAAATGAAGTGAACAGGATCTTAGGCAAAATTGATGAAATGAGTGAGGAAGGAAAAGCAATGAACGAACCTTTCATAATTGGTGAAACGGTGAAAATTGTTGACGGACCTTTCAACGAATTCCTTGGAAATGTGGATGAAGTGCATGAGGATAAGAAAAAAGTTAAAGTAATTGTTAAAATATTTGGTAGAAAAACACCTGTGGAACTAAATTTTGCACAGGTAGAAAAAGTAAGCTGATATGGCGAAAGAAATTCAAACATACGTAAAACTGCAGGTTAAAGGAGGACAGGCAAACCCTGCCCCACCAATCGGTCCTGCATTAGGTTCCAAAGGAATCAATATCATGGAGTTCTGCAAACAATTTAATGCCAGAACACAAGATAGAATGGGTAAGGTATTACCGGTAGTTATCACTGTTTATAAAGATAAATCTTTCGAGTTTATCATTAAAACACCTCCTGCTGCAATACTTATTCTTGAAGCCACAAAAAAACAAAAAGGCTCAGCAGAACCAAACCGCAACAAGGTAGCAACAATCTCCTGGGATCAGGTTCAAACGATCGCAGCGGAAAAAATGCCCGACCTTAATTGTTTTACAATCGACAGTGCTATGAAAATGATAGCTGGAACTGCCCGCAGTATGGGTATAAACGTTACAGGTCAGGCACCCTGGATGAATAATTAGTCAACTAAAAAAATATAAGAAGTGAAACTTACAAAGAACAGAAAAAAGGTTCAGGCATTAGTTGACTCCAACAAACTATATTCGTTGAAGGAAGCTGCTGAACTTGTAAAAAAAGCAACAACATGCAAGTTCAATGCATCAGTAGATCTGCATGTTAGATTGGGAATCGATCCTCGTAAAGCCGATCAGGCGATCAGAGGAACTACCGCTCTTCCTCACGGAACCGGTAGAGATAAGAAAGTGCTTGTATTATGTACTCCTGATAAAGAAGATGAAGCAAGAAAAGCCGGTGCCGATTATGTCGGACTCGACGAATTCGTAGATAAAATTTCTGCAGGTTGGATCGATATGGATGTGGTTATAGCAACACCATCTGTAATGCCAAAGATCGCGAAATTAGGACGTGTATTAGGACCAAGAAACTTAATGCCAAATCCTAAGGTAGGTACAGTTACCAACGATGTTGGAATTGCTATCACCGAAGTGAAAAAAGGTAAGGTTGCTTTCAAAGTTGATAAATATGGAATTATACATTCCTCTATTGGAAGAATTTCTTTCGATGTTAGTCAGATAGCAGAGAACAGTGAAGAACTGATCAAAGCATTGGCAAAATTGAAACCTTCTTCCGCAAAAGGAGCATATTTCAGAAGCATTACAATGGCTAGTACCATGAGTCCTGGTATTTCCATCGACCCAAAAACAGTTTTAGATATTCATTAATTCTATCATCGTAATTAATTCAAGATGAACAAAGAACAAAAATCAGCCGTAATTGAAGACCTTAAGGAAAAGGTATCAAAATATGATAACTTTTATCTTACAGATGCATCTTCATTAAATGTAGCTGATGTAAATAAACTGAGAAGATTATGCTTCGATAGAGGTGTAAAATACGAAGTAGTTAAAAATACTTTACTCCGCAAAGCATTTGAAGCCCATGGAGATAAATATGAAAAACTATTCGAACTTCTCCATGGCGAAACTTCTGTTATGTTCAGCGAATCATCCAATGAACCCGCTAAACTTATCAGCAAATTCCGCAAAGATAACGCGAAAGAAAAACCACTTTTAAAGGGAGCCTATGTTGGTGCAGATGTATTTATCGGCGACGACACGCTTGAATCACTGATCAATCTTAAGAGCAAAGAAGAACTTATTGGAGAGATCATTGGTTTATTACAATCCCCTGCTAAAAATGTTATTTCTGCGCTTTTATCAAGTGAGAAAAAACTTGCAGGTATCGTAAAAACACTCTCTGAAAGAGAAGACAAATCATAAATATTAATTAACAATTTTTCTAAATCAATAAAAACTTAAATCAATGGCTGAATTAAAAGAATTTGCAGAAAAGTTAGTAAGCTTAACTGTAAAAGAGGTTAATGAACTAGCAAAAATTCTTAAAGACGAATATGGTATCGAACCAGCTGCTGCTGCTGCCGTAATGGTTGCAGGTGGTGGAGGAGCCGGTGCCGGTGCTGATGCTGTAGCAGAAAAAACTGCTTTCGACGTAATTCTTAAAAATGCAGGTGCTGCAAAATTATCCGTAGTGAAAATCGTAAAAGATCTTACAGGTCTTGGCTTGAAAGAAGCTAAAGATCTTGTAGATGCTGCTCCGAAGCCGGTTAAAGAAGGCGTGGATAAAGCAACTGCTGATGATATCGCTAAGCAGCTTCAAGAAGCTGGTGCCGAAGTAGAGATTAAATAATCTTTGCAAAGGTTCATCCTGATTCAATTCGGGAAATTTAAAATAGACTAGTCCGCCGAATAGGTGGATAGTCTTTTACTTATTTAGTGTTATCAAAGCTTTGATATTGTATGCCAAAATCTACTGCAATTACCAGAAAACCTGAAAGGGTAAATTTCGGAAAAATTAAAAGAGCAGGTACTTATCCAGACCTATTAGACATACAAGTAAAATCGTTCAAAGACTTTTTTCAGCTGGAGACAACTTCTGAAAACAGAAGGTCTGAAGGCCTGTACAGGGTGTTTACTGAAAACTTCCCTATCACAGATGCCCGCAGTATTTTCGTGCTGGAATTTCTTGACTATTTTATAGATCCTCCCCGCTATTCTATGGAGGAATGTATGGAACGTGGTCTTACTTATAGCGTACCGCTAAAAGCAAAACTCCGTCTTTCCTGTAACGATGAAGAACATATCGATTTTCAGACAATTGTGCAGGATGTATTCTTAGGAAACATCCCCTACATGACTCCGAAAGGAACCTTTATTATTAATGGTGCCGAACGTATCGTTGTTTCACAGTTACACAGATCTCCGGGTGTATTTTTCGGACAATCCATCCATCCAAACGGAACGAAAATATTTTCGGCCCGCGTAATTCCTTTTAAAGGAGCCTGGATGGAATTTGCAACCGATATTAATAACGTAATGTATGCGTATATCGACCGTAAGAAGAAATTCCCGGTTACTACATTATTACGTGCAATCGGATACGATTCTGATAAAGACATATTGGAACTTTTCGGTCTGGCTGAAGAAGTGAAGGCTGACGAAAAAACGCTCCGCAAACACATCGGAAGAAAACTTGCTGCCCGTGTACTTAAAACATGGCGTGAGGATTTCGTGGATGAGGATACCGGAGAAGTTGTTTCTATCGAACGTAATGAGGTTATCCTGGAAAGAGATACAGAACTTAGCGCTGACAATATTTCGCAAATATTGGAAACTGCAGTTCCTAAAGTAATTCTTACCCGCGATGACGTTACTGTTGACTACGGAATCATCCTGAATACATTGCAAAAAGACGTTTCTAACTCTGAGTTGGAAGCGGTTCAGCATATTTATCGCCAATTGCGTGGTGCAGAACCACCTGATGATGAAACAGCTCGCGGTATTATCGAAAAATTATTCTTTTCCGATAAACGCTACGATCTTGGTGAAGTTGGTAGATATAAGATCAATCAAAAATTAAATCACCACCATATACCTGTTGAAACTAAGGTTTTAACAAAGGATGATATTATTGCCATCATCAGGTATTTAGTGGAACTTTCAAATAATAAAGCAGAGGTTGACGATATCGATCACCTTAGCAACAGACGTGTTCGTACCGTTGGTGAACAATTGTATGCGCAGTTTGGCGTTGGTCTTGCAAGAATGGCAAGAACAATTCGCGAGCGTATGAATGTGCGCGATAACGAAGTGTTCACACCTATCGAACTGATCAATGCAAGAACTTTATCTTCTGTTATTAACTCTTTCTTTGGAACAAGTCAGCTGAGCCAGTTTTTGGATCAGGTGAATCCATTGGCAGAGATCACACATAAACGTCGTATTTCCGCTCTCGGACCTGGTGGTTTGAGTCGTGAACGCGCCGGATTTGAGGTTCGTGACGTGCATTACAGCCATTATGGCCGTTTATGTACCATCGAAACCCCGGAGGGACCAAACATCGGTTTGATCTCTACATTGTGTGTACATGCAAAGATCAACAGAATGGGCTTTATCGAAACTCCTTACCGCAAGGTGGAAAATGGAAGAGTAGACATAAAAGGTGAAATATCCTATATGAATGCCGACGATGAAGATCATTTTGTAATTGCTCAGGCAAACGTTCCTCTCGATGAGAAAGGAAATTTCCTGATCAACAAAATAAAAGGCCGCGAACAAGGTGAATTCCTCGAATTTGAACCGGAAAAGGTTCAGTTCATGGATGTTGCGCCAAATCAGATCGTTGGTGTATCCGCATCTTTAATTCCATTCCTTGAACACGATGATGCCAACCGTGCATTGATGGGTTCAAACATGCAACGTCAGGCTGTGCCGCTTATCAAGCCACAATCGCCTGTAGTTGGAACCGGTTTGGAAGAAAAAGTTGCATCCGATTCAAAAATGCTTGTAAATGCCGAAGGAAATGGTGTTGTAGAATATGTAGATGCAAATGAGATCATCATCCGCTACGATAAAGGCGAAAATGATCAGTTGGTAAGTTTTGAGGATAATCGCCGTGTTTATAAACTGCGTAAATTCAAAAAGACAAACCAGAGCACTTGTATCAATTTGCGTCCAATTGTTGTAAAAGGACAAAGAGTTTCTGAAGGAGAAGTTTTATGCGAAGGATACGGAACAGAAGGTGGCGAATTAGCACTTGGAACAAACCTTAAAGTGGCATTCATGCCGTGGAAAGGATACAATTTCGAGGATGCTATCGTAATTTCTGAACGTGTTGTGCGCGAAGACTTATTTACTTCCATCCAAATTGAAGAATTTGAATTGGAAGTGCGCGATACGAAATTGGGTGAAGAAGAATTAACTTCTGATATTCCAAACGTTTCGGAAGAAGCTACAAAAGATCTGGATGCAAATGGTGTTATCCGTTTAGGTGCGCATGTAAAAGAAGGAGATATATTAATTGGAAAAATTACTCCGAAAGGAGAAACTGATCCGACTCCGGAAGAAAAATTATTACGTGCGATATTCGGTGATAAAGCAGGTGATGTTAAGGATGCATCATTAAAAGTTCCGCCATCCATTGAAGGAACTGTTATTGATAAAAAACTTTTTGCAAGAGCTAAAAAAGATAAGAACGCGAAAGCGAGAGAAAAAATAGCGCTTGAAAAATTAGAAAAGGAACATTCACGTGCCTTGGACGAATTAAGGACAATTTTGATCGATAAATTATCGACCATCCTTAAGGAGAAAAAATCGGCAGGTGTAAAAACAGCATACAGAGAAGAATTAATTCCGGCAAAAACTAAATTCAACGTTAAGATCTTAGAAGGAATTAGTTACGATAGTATAGATCCGTACAACTGGACAGGTGAACCTGAAACAGATGATATGGTTCGTATGACCTTGCACAATTTCGGAATTAAAGTGAACGAGGAATTGGGTCGTTACAAACGCGAGAAATTCAATATCAGCGTTGGTGATGAATTACCTACCGGAGTTATCAAACTTGCAAAAGTATTTATTGCTAACAAACGTAAATTACGTGTTGGTGACAAATTAGCGGGTCGTCATGGTAATAAAGGTATCGTAGCAAGAATCGTTCGTCACGAGGATATGCCGTTCCTTGAGGATGGAACACCGGTAGATATCGTATTGAATCCGCTTGGTGTACCTTCCCGTATGAATTTAGGGCAGATCTACGAAACTGTTTTAGGTTGGGCAGGTATTAAATTAGGCGTAAAATTCGCCACCCCGATCTTTGATGGTGCAAGTTTAAATGAAATTGAGAGCTATATTAAAAAGGCAGAATTACCTGAATTAGGTAGTACTTATCTTCACGATGGTGAAACAGGAGTGCGTTTCCATCAAAAAGCCACGGTTGGTGTTATCTATATGATAAAACTTAATCACATGGTGGATGATAAAATGCATGCTCGTTCTATCGGACCATATTCACTTATTACACAACAACCACTGGGCGGTAAAGCACAGTTCGGAGGTCAGCGTTTTGGTGAGATGGAGGTTTGGGCACTAGAAGCTTACGGAGCATCTACAATTTTACAGGAATTACTTACTGTGAAATCAGATGATATCGTTGGACGTGCAAAAACTTATGAGTCTATCGTTAAAGGAGAAAATATGCCAACACCGTCAATTCCGGAATCATTCAATGTATTGGTTCATGAATTACGCGGATTAGCACTTGATCTTAAATTTGAATAATATTATTTCATAGTTAAATACAATCAGCATATGCCTTTTAAAAAGGATATAAAGATCAAACCAGATTTCACAAGGATCAGTATCGGACTGGCTTCTCCGGATTCCATTCTCGAAAGGTCTTTCGGTGAGGTATTGAAACCTGAAACAATAAATTACAGAACTTATAAACCTGAACGTGACGGTTTATTCTGTGAGCGCATTTTTGGTCCTATTAAGGATTACGAGTGTTATTGCGGAAAATACAAACGTATCAGATATAAGGGCATTGTTTGCGACAGATGCGGTGTGGAAGTTACAGAAAAGAAAGTGCGTCGCGAGCGCATGGGACATATCAAATTGGTTGTTCCGGTTGTGCATATCTGGTATTTTAAATCACTTCCTAATAAGATCGGTTATTTGTTGGGTATGAGCTCTAAGAAATTGGAGTCCATCGTGTACTACGAACGTTTTTGCGTAATACAGCCCGGCCCGATGGCAGAAGGGGTGATGATCAATGGTGAATTAAAAAGTTACAAAGTTCACGACCTCATCACTGAGGAAGAATATCTTGAGGTATTGGAAACATTGCCGAAAGAAAATCAAATGCTGGATGATAATGATCCGAATAAGTTTCTTGCTGATATGGGAGCACCTTCGGTGTTCACCATGTTATCACGCATAAACCTTGATGATCTTTCAGCGGCTTTACGTCACCAGGCAAACACAGAAACATCTCAACAAAGAAAAGCAGAAGCATTAAAGCGTTTGAGTGTTGTGGAAATGTTCCGTGAGGCAGTTGGTCGTTACGAAAATCGCCCTGAATGGATGGTTGTTCAATATTTACCTGTAATACCTCCTGAATTACGTCCTTTGGTTCCATTGGATGGTGGTCGTTTTGCGAGTTCCGATCTTAATGATCTTTATCGCAGGGTAATTATCCGCAACAATCGTTTAAAAAGATTAATAGAGATCAAAGCACCTGAGGTTATCCTTCGTAACGAAAAAAGGATGTTGCAGGAAGCTGTTGACTCATTATTTGATAATTCGCGTAAATCAAATGCTGTTAAAGCGGAAGGTGGACGTGCACTTAAATCTTTAAGTGATGTATTAAAAGGTAAACAAGGTCGTTTCCGCCAGAATTTATTGGGTAAACGTGTGGATTATTCCGGACGTTCCGTAATTGTGGTAGGACCTGAATTAAAATTACACGAGTGCGGTCTTCCAAAAGACATGGCTTCTGAGTTATTTAAACCATTTATTATCCGCAAATTAATTGAGCGCGGAATTGTAAAAACGGTTAAATCTGCAAAGAAACTTGTCGATAGAAAAGAACCGGTAATTTGGGATATTCTTGAAAATATTTTGAAAGGACATCCCATCATGCTTAACCGTGCACCAACACTGCACAGACTTTCCATTCAGGCATTCCAGCCTAAATTGATCGAAGGAAAAGCGATACAGCTTCACCCACTTGTATGTTCTGCATTCAACGCCGATTTTGACGGGGATCAGATGGCAGTGCACGTTCCTTTGAGTAATGCTGCAATTTTAGAAGCGCAGTTGCTCATGTTATCTGCACATAATATCCTTAACCCGCAAAATGGTAATCCAATTACCGTTCCTTCTCAGGACATGGTATTGGGATTATATTATACATCTAAGGGAAAGAAAAGTACCAAAGATGATCTTGTAAAAGGTGATGGAAAAATATTCTATTCTGCAGAAGAAGTTATTATTGCATACAACGAGGGAAAAGTAGAATTACATGCTAATATTAAATGTAAGGTTACAGTTCTTGACGAAAATGAAAAACTTGTTACTAAATTATTAGATACTACAGTAG
>JBGAWP010000021.1:0-58771 GCA_044227505.1 Chitinophagales bacterium
TTCAGAAACACCTGCAGAAATTCCTGAGAACAGAATTCCAACAGTGATTCGCGAATGGCCGGGATTAGGAAATCCAATGGCTACCGGAAAAGCTGGTGAATTGTTAAATGTTACCAGAGATCTGGGCCCATTCGTTGACGTTAACTTTAACGGATATTATGAACCACAATTTGGAGAATATCCCGATATTGATGGTGATCAGGCGATCTTCTGGGTTTATAATGATAAAGGAAATATCCATACTGAATCAGGTGGAGATGCAATTGGTTTAGAAATCCAGGCACTTGCTTTCGGATTTACTACCAATGATGAAATTAACGACATGACCTTCTATCGTTATAAGGTTACCAATTTTGCAACTACATCACTTGACTCAACTTATTTTGGTCAGTGGGTGGATTCGGATCTTGGAGCTTATGACGACGACTGGGTTGGTTGCGATACAGTTCTTTCTTTAGGTTTATGTTATAATGGTGATCTTGTAGATGGACCTACATCACCAAATTACGGACCTAACCCTCCGATCTTTGGAACTGACTTTTTCCAAGGTCCAATCAAATATACTCTTGATGATGGAGTAATTACCGATAGCGTGAGATTGGGTATGTCATCATTTTTATATTATGATAATAACTTCTTAATTACCGGTAACCCTGAGGTTGCTGCACATTATTATGGATATATGTCCGGAACCTGGAAAGATGGTTCTCCATTTACTTATGGTGGAAATGGATATGGTGGAACCGAACGCACGAACTTCATCTTCCCAAGCGATCCTTCTGATCCTACGGGATGGAGTGAATGTACTGAAGGAAATACTGCTTTCGACAGACGTTATTTACAATCATCAGGTCCTTTCAGATTATTACCAGGTGCAAAAAATGAAATAGTTATGGGCGCAATTTGGGTTCGCCCTCCGGTATCCGGCGGCTGTCAAACCTCTTTTGACCTTGCCCGTTTAGCTGATCAAAAAGCACAAGCATTATTTGATGCAAATTTCCAATTAATTGGTGGTCCTGATGCACCGGATCTTGGAATACGTGAATTAGATCAGGCATTGGTTTTATCATTAACAAATGGAACTACTTCCAATAACATTGGAGAGGCATATGAAGAAACTGATCCTTTGATAGTGAGTATTGTAAGTCAGTTGCCTGATAGTGTTATTGAAGCAAATCCAGGTATCACCGATACTACTTTCAATTTCCAGGGGTATAAAATTTATCAGTTGGAGAATGCACAGGTGTCTCCATCCGAATATAATGATGTAACAAAAGCTAAATTGATCTACCAATGCGATCTTAAAGATGGTATCGACAAGATCGTTAATTATAGTTTTGATGTGACAATTGGTGCGGATGTTCCCGAATTAATGGTGGAAGGTACAGATGAAGGCGTAAAACATACTTTCTATGTTACCGACGATGCATTTGCTGCCGGAAATTCAAAACTTATCAATTTTAAAACATATTATTTTTCGGTTGTATCGTATGCGCATAATAACTTTCTTTCCTACGATGTAACTAATCCGAATTCACAAAAAAGACCTTATTTGGAGGGTAGAAAAAATATTAAGATTTATACTGCAATTCCGCATAAACCGGATCCTGAAAATGGAGGTATGGTATTAAATGCAGATTATGGCGATGGTCCTGATATTACAAAAATTGAAGGCATAGGTAACGGTGGAAATTTCCAGGAATTGACCGATGCTTCAGTTGAAACTATCCTTGCAAATGCTGCTATGTTAGCACCGGTTTATAAAGGCCGTAAAGCACCGATCGATGTTATGGTTTACGACCCGGTTCGTTTACCCGCAGCTGAGTTTGAATTAAAAATGGTGGATTCAACTAATAGTAATCCACTTAATCCTGATAGTACCTGGTGGGTTCTAACTAATCTTACTGATGGAAATTCAGTTGTTTCAGATTTCCCGATAAATTTTGTGAACGAACAGGTAATTCCAGATTGGGGTTTATCGGTAACAGTACACAATGTGCTAAATCCGGGGGGACAAACCGTGAGTGGTTCTTTCGTTGAAAAGGAAGAAAATAATGGTTTCTTATCTGCAACCTTAACGTATGAGGATCCTAATAAACAATGGTTAACAGGTGTTCCTGATAATGATGGAACTGTTTTGGATTGGATTCGTTCCGGAATTGCCGATGGACTTTTTGCCGATGTATTACCTAATCCTGATGAAAATCAAGTGTTTGAAGGTATATTAGGTGGAACATGGGCTCCAACTGAACTTGTGGCATTTAATACTGCCGATGTGCCGTATATGCCTTTGCGTTCTATTGTTGGTCTACGTCCTCAAATTCCTATCGAGGAAACAATTGGGGTGGATATTATTTTCACTTCAGATGTATCGAAATGGTCAAAATGTATGGTAGTAGAAAGCGGAGAATGTACCACAGTTAGAGATGAGGTTAAATTAGATTTGCGTCAGCTACCTTCCGTTGATAACACAGGCGCTCCAGTAGGTGATGGTTCCATTGGGTATTCCTATTTCCCTGGTTATGCAATAGATGTGGAAACAGGTACAAGAGTAAATATTTTCTTTGGTGAAGATGGTTGTTCTGGTCAGCCAGACGGCAGAGGTAAAGATATGGTTTGGAACCCTTCATCCACTTTCTTCGATGAGACCTTTAACCCGGTTTATGGTGGTAAACATTATATATATGTTACCAAAACCAAATACGATGGTTGTAAAAACATGCACGATTCATTACAATGGATCGGCGGTTCAAAACCTGAGACTTCTTATTACAAAGACGTATTCCTGAATGTGGTGTGGATCTCAATGCCATTTTTGCAACCTGGTTATACTTCAACAATTGGTCAACCAATGGATATTCCAACAACCACAACAGTACAGTTGCGCGTAACTAAACCTTATTTGTCGCAATTTGTAACCGGTGAAAATCTTGGTTTTCCGCTTTATCGTTTCTCAACTGCATCTTTGGCTCCTGGAGTTAATGATACTGAAGTGGCTAGTAAAGCTCTTGATCTTATCAGAGTAGTACCAAATCCTTATTATGCGTATTCAGCCTATGAAACGAGTTCGATCGATAACAATGTGAAGATCACAAATCTTCCACCACAATGTACTGTTTCCATATTTACTTTAGATGGAACCTTAGTGCGCAGGTTTGAACGCGATGTGAGTGCAGACAATACTGCAGGTGGCGAATTAAACGCAAAGGAATCAAATACTGACACTGCGCTGGATTGGGATCTTAAAAATGAGAAGAATGTTCCTTTGGCCAGCGGTATGTATATTGTGCATATTGATGCAGGAGCACTTGGAGAAAAAACAATTAAATGGTTTGGCGTAATGAGACCAATAGATCTGGATACTTTCTAAAACCGAAACACATGACAAAAATGAAAAAAATACTAGTTACCTTATTTATAGCGATCCCGGCAGTGGTTTTAGCAGGAAATCCTGACCGTTCAGGCGAGGCGGGCGCATCGGAATTATTGATAAATCCGTGGGCTCAAAGCTCTGGTTGGTATGGTTTGAATATCGCCTCTGTGCGCGGTGTTGAAGCACCCAATATCAATGTTGCCGGTTTATCCTTTTTGGAAGGAAGCCAAATTGAATTTTGCAGAACAGAATGGTTGGTAGGGTCTGAGATCAGTTTAACTACCTTCGGATTTGCACAAAAAGTTGGGGATGGCGCAATAGGTTTGACACTTACTTCCATGGATCTTGGAGAAATTGAAGTAACAACTACCGAAAGTCCTGACGGAACGGGCGCTTATTACAAACCCCGTTTTTCAAATCTGGGCCTTTCTTATTCGCGAAAATTTGCGGATTATTTGAGTGGAGGAGTAACCGTTAGAGTAATTACCGAAAGTATTTCCGATGTTAAGGCAATTGGGGTTTCCATGGATGTGGGAATTCAATATATCAGTGGCCCTGCGGAACATCCTGAGCAAATTAAAATGGGTATTGCTTTAAAAAATATAGGAACACCAATGAAATTTAGCGGAGATGGTCTCAGTTTCAGAGGAAACGTACCGGATGGCGATTATTCCATGACACAGGATTTCAGAGCAGAAACTTTTGAATTGCCTTCACTTCTTACAATAGGTGTGTCTTACGACTTCTATTTTGGTCAGGAGCACAGGCTAACCGCTGTAGGTAACTTCGTTTCCAACTCTTTCTATAAAGATCAGTTTGGTGCAGGTTTGGAATATGCATTAAAGGTAAAAAATACTGAAATGTTCATGTTGCGTGCAGGTTACAGATACGAAAGCGGAATTACCGACGACGTGGAAAGAACTTCAGCTTCAACTGGTATTGCTGCCGGATTAACCTTCCAATATCCAATCGATAAATTGGGGAATAACCTTGTTGCATTAAATTATTCTTACAGAACTTCTTATCAATACGAAGGATCTCATTGTTTCGGTCTTCGTTTAAGTTTCTGATTAAATACTTTTTATAACTTTGCGGAAACGTTTCTGAACAGGAAACGTTTCTTTTTTTTTATTTTAAAAACAATGTTATGGGTGAAATAAGCTATTTGAGTAAAGAGGGAATGGAAAACCTGAAGATTGAAATTCAGGAATTAAAAACCAATGGCCGCAAGGAAATGTCTCAACAAATTAATGAAGCCCGCGAAAAAGGTGATCTTGCAGAAAATGCGGAATATCATGCTGCAAAAGAGGCTCAGGGTTTAATGGAAATGAAAATTGCCAAGCTGGAAGAGTTGTTGATGAATGCTAGATTATTGGATGAATCAAAAATAGATGTATCTAAGGTTTCTGTATTTACTACAGTTAAACTACATGATATTAAGTTCAACAAAGATATTTCCTACAAATTGGTTTCTGAAAAGGAAGCAGATATTAAAACTGGAAAAATATCTGTAACCTCACCAATTGGAAAAGGTTTATTGGGAAAAAGTGTTGGAGATGTTGTGAATATTGTTGTTCCTGCCGGCACTATTGAATTTAAAATTTTGGATATCTCTGTTGTATAATGCCAACCCTCTTTACCCGAATAATAAATGGTGAAATTCCCTGCTTTAAAATTGCAGAGGATGATAATTTTTTTGCATTTCTTGATATTATGCCATTGGCTCCGGGACACGTGTTGGTAGTTCCCAAAAAACAAATTGATTATATTTTTGATGTGGATGATGAGCTGTTAAGTGGCATTTTACCCTTTGCAAAAAAAATTGCAATAGCTATGGAAAAGGTAATTCCATGTGAACGTATTGGGATTTCGGTTATCGGCCTGGAAGTGCCGCATGCACATGTTCATTTGATCCCGCTTAGAACAATGGACGATATTAATTTCTCCCGTCCTAAATTAAAAATGTCGGATAAAGAATTGGCAGAAATTGCAGACAAGATAGTTGCTCAATTGGAAATTTAATTTATTTGGAGCCACGAAACTTCAAAAAGTATTTACCTGTTTATTTTTTTACTTTTCCAGGATTTGCAGTAATGTAATCTGCCCAACCATTAAATTGTTTTCCTTTTGGTGTAATTTTTTTTCCGGAATTAAAATGACAAACTGCAACCGCTAATGCATCAGTGGCATCAAAATATTTAGGCATTTCAATAATCTTTAATGTGCTTTCCAACATTTTAGCTACCTGCTCTTTAGATGCATTTCCTTTACCGGTAATGGATTGTTTTATTCGCCTGGGACTGTATTCAATAACCGGAACATTGTTATTTACTCCAGCTATGATAGCTGCACCCTGTGCACGACCCAGTTTCAACATGGATTGTACATTTTTTCCAAAAAAAGGTGCTTCAATTGCTAAGGCAGAAGGTTTGTATTCCTTAATATAGGCTGTTAGTTTTTCGTATATAATACCTAAACGAATAAAATGGTCATCCGTTTTTTTTAACTGTATTACACCGTTTATTAATATTTTGATAGTATTTTTATCGGCACTAATAATACTATAACCCAAAATATTTGTACCCGGGTCAACGCCCATTATTATTTGTTGTAGATTTTTTTCTGACATTATTTAAACCGAATTGAAAAACAAAACGAATAGATCCCTGCTCTGGTCTTTGGCTATAAAAGTAGCGGTTTTACTTTTATTGGCTTTTGCACTTTATAAACAATTATATCAGAATGAGGATGTTCTTCAAATTCCTAAGCTTCTTCAGGACAGAACCGGGGGTAATACTTTTTTCATTCTGGTAATTTTAATCTTGTTAATGTTCCTGAATTGGGGTATAGAAGCTTATAAATGGAAACTGCTGATACAAAAGTTAAACCCTATTCGGTTTATAAGAACTTTTAAAGCCGTATGGACCGGAGTTACTTTGGGATTATTTACACCGAACAGGGTAGGAGAATTTGGGGGAAGAATATTGTACGTACCAAGAAAATTCCGAATTCCAGCGGTAATAGTCTCTCTGATCGGAAGTTTTAGCCAAAACCTGGCAACCATCATAACCGGGATCATAAGCATGATCATTTATCTCTATAAGGTGGAACATATAGCCTCATTCCTGTTTTTTTCGGTAATACTGGTTAGCTCCATCACTATTATTTTGTTGTTGCTTGCCTATTATAATCTGGATGTAGTGATACAGGTTTTTAAAAGAACCAAATTCCTGAAAAGAATTTATCCCTATACGGAAGTGCTGAAAATATACCATTCCGGAGATGTTACAGGGCTTTTGTTTTTGTCTTTAGTCCGCTATGCAGTTTACGCGGCACAGTATTTGATTTTTCTGCGATTGTTTGGTGCGGAGATCGGTGTTTTTGATGGAATAGTTGCAATAGGTGTTATTTATCTGGCACAAACAGTGGTTCCTAGTTTTGCGATAGTTGATCTGCTAACCAGATTGCCGATAGCAACGCTCATTTTTTCAAATTATGATGTGAATGTAGGAACAACACTGGCTGCAACTTCCAGTATTTGGATACTGAATCTGATCGTACCGGCAACATTGGGTTATATATTTATTTTTAAATATAATTTTTTTAAAAACAAACAATCATGATCAAACCATTATTATTCGCCTCACTTTCTATTGGAACTTTATTTTCTGATAATAAAGAAAATGATTATCCAACAACTTTAATCCCGGTTTCTGAAACCTGCGAAATTCCACATATGGCATTTCAATCAGGCGAATCGTTGACATACAAAGTATATTATAACTGGGGAGCTGTTTGGTTAAGCGGCGGCGAGGTTTATTTTAAACTTACAGGAGAAACATATAAAGGTATATCTGTTTTGCATGCTGCAGGAGAAGCCAATAGTTATAAATCATTTGATTGGTTATTTAAAGTGCGCGATAAAGCTGACACCTGGATGAACAGTGAAACACTTCAGTCGTACAAATTTAGTCGCGATGTTTATGAAGGAGGTTATACCTTTTATCGTTCTTATGACTGGGACAGAGAAAAAAATATCATTTATTCCTATCAGGATAATCGCAAAGGAAAAAAGATGACCAAAACAATTACCGATGTTGATCCATGCGGTGTTGATCTGCTTTCCACTTTTTATTGGATGAGGACATTAGATCTTTCCAACGCAAAAACAGGTGATAAGATCCATGTGAAAATGGCTATTGATGATGAGGAATACGATATGTATGTTCGTTACGATGGTAAAGAAGTATATGAAACTAAATTGGGAAAATTTAATTGTATCAAATTAAAACCATTGTTAAAAGAAGGAGAAATATTTAAGGAAGGTGAAGGTATGACCTTGTGGTTAACTGATGATGATAATAGAATTCCTGTAAGGATCGAATCCGAATTGCGCGTTGGGAGAATAACGTGTGATCTTAAATCTTATGGTGGAAATAAATATCCCTTTACCTCAAAAGTGGAATAAGAAATAATTAAAAAAGCCGGACTTAAACCGGCTTTTTTAATTATTAATATATTATAATAATCAGATATATTTAAGAAGACTTTGTTCTTTATCTGTTTTTAATAAAACTTCTCTTCCTAAATATATTGCTCGATTGTCATCCTGGTGTCCTGCAGGAAATCCGAAACAAACCGGAATATTATGATCTCGTACCTGATCAAGAATTATTTCCTCCACTGATCTGCCAAAGGGAACCTGATTGTCTTTCATATCAGTCATACCTCCAACTACCAAACCTTTCAGGTTATCTAACTTGCCTGCAAGCTTAAGGCTCCACATCATTCTGTCTATATGATACAGGTATTCATCAATATCTTCCATGAATAAAATTTTTCCTGCAGAGGAGAATCCAAATTTTGTCCCTAAAAGTGAATTTAAAATGGATAAATTTCCACCGATCAAAACTCCGCGGGACTCACCATAAATATTATTTGAATTTGAAGGAATAATATATTCGGGGGCTATTCCAAACAATGCATTTTTCAATGATTCTAATGAGATTGCAGTATTTTTTGCAAATGCAAATGGCATAGCCGAGTGAATAACAGGCAAACCTAGTTTATCTGTAATATGGCTGAATAAAACGGTCATGTCGCTATACCCGCAAATAAATTTCGGATTTTGCATAAAACCGGTAAAATCAATTTTATCCATTATTCTGATTGTGCCATAACCTCCCCGGGCGCAAATGATGGCCCTGATTTCAGGATCATCTAAAAATTGCTGGAGATTTTTTGCTCTTAATTGGTCGTCACCCGCAAACTGACCGTGCTGTGCAGATATAGATTTCCCATAAACCGGATTCAGGTTCCAGGAACGGAACAGTTGATCAGCAAATTGTAATTCACTTTTTTCTATCCATCTTGCAGTTGAGAGTATTCCAATTTTATCACCGGGTTTCACGGCTAAACGGTTGAGCATATTATTTTTTAATTTTGCAGTTCAAAATTGACAAAAACTTGCAACACCCCGAAAGATATTTAATAACATCAGCACTGCCTTATGCAAACGGGCCATTACATATAGGCCATATTGCCGGAGCATACCTTCCGGCAGATATTTATGTGCGTTATCTGCGCAGAAGAAAAAGAGATGTGGTTTTTGTTTGTGGAAGCGATGAACATGGCGCTGCCATAACTATTCAGGCAAAAAAAGAAAATACTACTCCTCAGGCAATAATCGATAAATATCACGAGATCATTAAAAATGCATTTCAGGGATTGGCGATCAGCTTTGATATCTACCATAGGACCTCCTCAAAAATTCACCATGAAACTTCCAGTGAGTTCTTTTTGAATTTGTACAATAAAAATGTGTTTGAAGAAAAGGAAAGCGAACAGTATTACGATGAGAAATTTAACCAGTTTTTAGCCGACAGATATATTATTGGTACTTGCCCGGTTTGTGCAAATCCAAATGCATTTGGCGATCAATGCGAAAAATGCGGAACTTCACTTTCACCAGATGATCTAATTGATCCTGTTTCCTCTCTGAGTAATGAAAAACCAATTAAAAGAAAAACAACGCATTGGTATCTTCCATTAAATAAATATCAGGATTGGCTCACAAGTTGGATCATTGATGGGGTAGGCAGAACAGAAGAGTGGAAAAAAAATGTTTTGGGCCAATGTTCAAGTTGGTTAAAACAAGGATTGCATCCGCGATCAATTACCAGAGATCTCGATTGGGGGGTTAAAGTCCCGTTGAAAAATGCGGAAGGAAAAGTATTATATGTTTGGCTCGATGCACCTATAGGTTACATTAGTGCAACAAAACAATGGGCAATAGATAATAATAAAAACTGGGAACCGTATTGGAAGGATAAAAACACAAAATTATTGCATTTTATTGGTAAGGATAATATTGTTTTTCATTGTTTAATATTTCCATGTATTTTAAAGAGTCATGGTGATTTTATTATACCTACAAATGTTCCTGCAAATGAATTTATGAATATGGAGGGTGATAAAATGTCAACCTCGCGAAATTGGAATATTCAATTACATAAATATTTGGAAGAGTTTCCGGGTAAAGAAGATGTTTTGCGATATGTTCTATGTGCAAATATGCCCGAGACCAAAGACAGTGAATTCACCTGGAAGGACTATCAGGCGCGGAATAACAACGAATTGGTGGCTATTTTAGGTAATTTCGCAAACCGGGTTTTGGTTTTAACACATAAATATTTTGAAGGGAAAACTCCTTCAGAAAATGAGATGTTTTTACAGGAAGAATATATCATTAATTATAAAAGATCTATACAACAAATAATAGAGGAAGTATATGTTCCTTCCTTGGAAAATTATCGCTTCCGCGATGCATTAAATGCTATGTTGGATGTTGTTCGTCTTGGCAATAAATTGTTGACGGATTATGAGCCATGGAAATTAATAAAATCAGACAACGAAAAAACCGGTGCGGTACTGAGAATATGTCTTGAAAGTTTGTTGGATATCGGAATATTGTGCGAACCTTTCTTACCCTTTACAGCAATTAAAATCTTTAAAACTTTAGGAATAAATAATGAACCCGGTTTTGAATTCACCAATTCAAAACTAGAATCAGGAAAACAGCTGGGTAATGCAGTTTATTTATTTGAAAAAGTGGAAGATGAAGTGATCGAAGCCAAATTATCGGCCTTAGAAGAAATACGTTTGTCGCGGGATGAACAAACCGAAAATAAAAAATCGGAGAATATACAGGTTACTGAAAAACCTTTGGTAAAACCAACAATTCAATTTGAAGATTTTTCAAAATTGGACCTGCGGACAGGTGTAATTAAAGCAGCGGAAAAAATTGAAGGTGCAGATAAATTATTAAAATTGTCGGTAGATCTGGGATTTGAAACGCGAATTATCGTTTCGGGTATTGCAAAACATTTTGATCCGGGCGAATTACCCGGTAAAAAGGTAACAGTTCTGGCAAATCTGGCTCCACGGAAAATGCGCGGTGTAGAGAGCAATGGAATGATCCTCATGGCTGAAAATAAATCAGGGAAATTGTTTTTTATTGCGGATGAAGGGTCTTCTGACCTTGGACTACCTATAAGCTGAGCCTGGCGATCACATAAAAATATAAATAAATTAATTCTTTCCCCACGCAACGTCATAACTCTGCATTGTCGTCTTTCGAAGGTTGTCTAAGAATCACAACTCAAATTCATGAAAGTCAAATTTGTTTTTCAACCTGTACTGGTTGATTGGTCGAATAGCTATATCTTTGCACGAAATTTTAAAAAAAGTATGAAGAAGATTTCTTCGTTGGTCTTGATCTTATTAGTAGCAAGTTCCATTTTTACCTTAAACGCACAAACACCTGTAATACCTACGGTTTCCTCAGGAACATTGGAGTCTCTTGGCTTCGATCAAACTGAAATTGATGCCATTATGGAAACTACCGGTACCTCAACTTCCACAGCCGTGGAGTCTGCTACCATGATACAGGATGCTCAACAAACAGCAGTTGATGCTGCCAATAGTCAGATAAACACCTTGGCACCCAACACCGGAACCATTGTTTCCCCCGCAATTCAGGAAGTAATTGCTGAAGTTACAGGTGACGAACCCGCTCCTGCTCCTGTTTGGGGTCAGGATTTCTTCCGCAGCGGTTCCATAGATCTATTCGAAAAGGTCCCAAATTCTAAAGTTGGAGATAATTACATTCTTGGAGAAGGAGATATGATCACCATAGCAGTATGGGGTTATGCCTATTACAATTCCAATTTTACCATTAACGAAGAAGGATATATCACCACGATTGAAGTGGGCAGGATCTATCTGAAGGGACTTACCTTCAGCGCTGCAAAACAGTTGCTGCGCCAGCGTTTTGCTTCTGCTTTTGATCTTACAAATTCAAAATTTGATGTAACCTTAACATATTCAAAAAGTATAAAAGTAAATATCGTTGGGGAGGTAATCAATCCCGGTTCCTACAATATATCCTCTTTTAATACCGCTTTCAATGCACTTGTGGCAGCCGGCGGAGTTACAGATATCGGTTCTGTGAGAAATATTCAGATCAAAAGAAATAACCGAATCATCAAAACCTTGGATGTTTATCAATTTCTGATGAATCCGGGTTCAACGGATGATACCTACCTCGAAGCCAATGATTATATAGTGGTGAATGGAATAGGCAGAGTTGTGCAGGTTGAAGGGGAAGTGAACAGACCAACAAAATACGAATTGGTGCCTGGTGAAAATCTGAATGAACTCATTTATTACGCCGGCGGACTTAAATCAACTGCATATAAGCGTAATGTATCCATTTTCAGATATATTAATAACGAAAATGTTGTTCTCGATTTTAATCTTGACAGTGTGGAGAGAGAGAAAATAAATTTCCCACTTCTGAATGGTGATAAAATTGTGTTTTCGAAAATTCCGGAAGTAATTGAAAATATTGTGACCATTCAAGGGTCTTGCCGGTTTCCCGGTAATTATCAATTAACAACAGATATGCGTATTTCTGACCTGATTGAAAAAGCAAAAGGTCTGAATTATGATGCATATACTGATAGAGCTTATTTAATTCGCAAGGACGCGAAAATGAATGATGTTTATATTCCTTTCGAATTGGATGAAGTATTGGCAAATTCAAATTCCCCATTCAACTTTAAATTAGCAAAATTTGATGTTGTAGATATCTTTTCGAAACAAGAATTCAGAGAAACATTTAATGTATCCATAGCAGGAGCGGTTAAAATGCCGGGAACATTTCCCTACTATCAACAAATGACCTTAAAAGACCTTCTCTATTATTCCGGCGGACTAAAAGTGGAAGCTGCAAATAATAAAATTGAGGTTTCCCGTATAGTGAACTTTAGTGATGCCAGCAGTCAGAATGAGCCAACCCGTGTAATTGTGCAATCAGTTTCGGTTGATAAAGCACTTGATGTGGAAGACGCAGCAAATACCTTTGTTTTACAACCATATGATCAGGTTTATGTAAGAACCACTCCGGAATTTGAATATCAAAAAAATATCACTGTATTGGGTGAGGTTAAATATCCAGGGGTTTACACCTTATTATCACGCACTGAAACTTTAGCTGATGTAATAGAAAGAGCAGGTGGTTTAACTCAATGGGCTTATGCAGAGGGTGCCACGATGAATAGGATGGATGTTACCTCAACATTAGTTTTTCTTGGTAAAGCAATGGATAATCCGGAATCAAAATACAATTATGTAATGCGCGAAGGAGATGTTGTTACTGTTCCTAAACAGGGAGATCTTGTTGCGCTTAAGGGGGAAATTAAATATCCATTCATTGGTGATCCGGGAACTGTGGTAGTGCCTTATGAAAAAGGAAGATCAGCCCGTCATTTCATCAAAAAATATGGTAAAAATTTCGATGAGGATGCAAAACGAAGTGAAACTTATGTTGTTGAACCAAACGGGTATGTTCATAGAACACATAATTTCCTCTTTATACATTTTTATCCTAGAGTTAAAGTAAAAGGAAGCCAGATCGTAGTACCACAAAAACCGGAGGATAAGGAGCCTATAGAACAGGATACTGAACCAAAGGAACCATTTGACTGGAATACTTTTGCAACTACATTTAGTGCAGGTATCTTGAGTTTTGCAACAATTTATGTATTGTTACAACGCTGATATTAACCAAATAAGTAAAAGGGAGAATAAAAGTTATGCAGTACGATCGTCCTTATAATGATGAGATAAATATTGGTGATTTATTTACCAAATTCGGTGAATACCGCCGTTATATATTAAAAAAATGGTGGGTTGTTTTAATTGTGGCAATTGTACTTGCCATTCTGCTTCGATTTTACTCTGTTTGGAAAAAGGAAAATTATATTTCGCATGCAGATTTTGCTGTTAAAGGAACAGAGGGTTCGTCAACTTCATCGCTTGCATCTTTAGCAAGTTCATTTGGAATTGGTCTTGCAACAGGATCGGAATTTACGAACGAATTATTTTTGGGCGTTCTTCAGTCAAGAACTTTGGTGAAACAGGCGTTGACAGAGAAAAGAACATTGTCAGTAAAGAAAGGAGTGCCGCCACGAGAAGATTATCTTGCGAATTTTTATGTAGAAATGTATCCGAAGTGGGCAAAGAAAAAAAAGATCAAGGATTTCAGGTTGGAACATGGTAGTTTAGATTCCTTAACCAGGAAAGAGGATAGTTGTTTGACCGTAATTTATGATGAATTTATTGAGAATGATATCACTACCGAATTCAGCGATGATCTTGGAATGAATCAGATGGAAGTTTCTTCTCTCAGCAGAGATTTTTCTTATTTTATGGCTGATTATCTCGCTTATGCCGGATCTGCATATTATATCAGTACTCAAGTAAAAAATGAAGAAATAACTGTGAATTTTTTGCAGATAAAATCTGACTCATTAAGACAATTATTGGAACAAAAAGAAGATCTGCTTGCTAAATTGCAGGATAATTCAAGTTATCAGGTAAAATTTGCAGGTTATCTCGGACAAAACAGATTATTGAGGGATATCGGTTTAGTTACTACTGAATATTCAACTACCTATGCCCAATTACAATTAGCATTATTCGATCTGCAGAATAAAACTCCACTTGTGGATATTATTGATCAACCAAGATATTCTACAATTAAAGAAAAGGAACAAACAACCATGTTCATGATCATTGGGTTTATTCTGGGTGCTTTTCTCACAAGTATTGGACTGGGAATCCGTAAATATATCCGCGACTCTGTTGAAGAGGGTAAACAAAAACAACTTGTGATTGAAAAATATAAAAAGGAAAAAGAAAATCAATCACTAATAGATACCGATAGTAATAAAATTTGACACTGAGGTATAATTAAAGAATTTAACGGAAAATGGTTTTTAACTCATTACATTTTTTAATTTTTTTACCTGCTGTCATTTTTTTGTACTTCTCTATTCCCTATAAATGGAGATGGTTGTTGTTGTTATTTGTCAGTTACTATTTCTACATGTGTTGGAAGGCTGAATACGCTTTCCTTATCGTTCTTTCTACCTCCATCGATTATTTATGCGGATTGCAAATGTCGAAACACGAGGATAAAAAGAAACGAAAACCTTGGATGATTTTGAGTATTGTGATGAATCTATCCATACTCTTTTTATTTAAATACTTCAATTTTTTTAATGATTCCGCTCGAATCGTATTCGATAGCCTCAACATATTTTATAACGTCCCTGAATTTAAATTGTTATTGCCGGTGGGTTTATCGTTTTATACTTTTCAGGCGATAAGTTATACAGTAGATGTATACAGAGGTACAGCCAAAGCAGAAAAGAATTTTGGATATTTTGCAACCTTTGTTGCCTATTGGCCACAATTGGTAGCTGGTCCTATTCAGCGTAAAGAAGAGTTTCTTCCCCAACTCAAACAAAATTTTGACTTTGATTACGATAGAGTAAAACAAGGTCTCATCAGAATTTTATATGGATTCTTTAAAAAAGTTGTAATTGCCGATAGATTAGCAATTTTTGTTCGTGAGGTGTATAATCAACCGGGTGAACACGGTGGTTTTGCGGTAGTTCTTGCAACCTGGTTATTCGCTATTCAGGTTTATTGCGATTTTTCCGGATATTGTGATATTGCAATTGGTTCCTCTAAAATAATGGGACATAACCTGCGAGAAAATTTTAAAACGCCTTATTTCGCAAAATCTATCAGAGAGTTCTGGGAACGCTGGCATTTGACGTTAACGGTTTGGGTTCGCGATTATTTATATATTCCAATGGGTGGAAGCAAAGTTTCGTTTCCTCGCATGTTGTTCAATAATTTGGCAACGTTAACGATTATGGGATTTTGGCATGGTGCAAACTGGACTTTTATTATGTTCGGATTTGTACATGGGTCCTTCATTGTGGTCTCGCGAATATGGGATAGGTATTTACCAAAAATTAATTTGCCCACGCTTTTACCAAAAGCAAAATGGCTGACTAATTTCTTGTTAATGTTCTGGATCTTTAATTTAACTTGTATCCCGGATATTTTCTTCTGTTCCAGAAATATTAATGAATCATGGATCATCATACAAAGTATTTTTAATCACCCTGACACGACATGGGCATTAATAAATTCAAGTTCACCTGCAGGATCAACACCGAGTGTAATTGAATTTTGGTTATCCTTGTTTTTCGTGGCAATATTATTATATACCGATTATAATTTATATCTTAATAAAGATGTAACAATAGAAAAAAGAATTGCAGCAAAACCGGTTTATTTGCGCTGGGGATTTTATGTATTGATAACAGTTTTGGTTTCCTGGTTTGCAGTAACAACAGATTCCGTATTTATCTATTTCCAATTTTAAAACATGAAAAAATTATTTCTTAGGTTTGGGTTATTGGTTTTAATAGTGCTGATTTTAAGTCAGATCGCTATTATAGCTATGCCTTTTTCCTGGGGGAATATCCGATTGAATTCAAAATACGAATCATACGTTGATAACAGCGATCAATACAATACCCTTTTTATTGGAGCAAGTACAACATACAGACACATTAATCCGGTAGAGTTTGATTCTATTGTTAATGCAGAACGTCCGGAATTAAATATCAAATCTTACAATTTTGGTATTCCTGCAAACAGAACTCCCCAATCAGTTTATATGCTTGAAAATTTAATCAAGTATGATAAATCTAATTTGAAATATGTTGTAATTGACCTCTCCGAACTCACTAAAATGGGAGCGGATAATCTCCACAAAAAGGAAATGATCTTTTGGTATACACCGGATAATATTTTCGATGTAATGAAAGCAAGTTGGGAATCGGAAAAGGGAATTACAAAAAAAATAAGTGTTCCGGGTTTACATGCATTCTCTTTCTGTGAAAAATCATTAATGATCGGTATGGGAACCGCAATGGTTCAACAGGCAACCGGGATGAATGTAGATGAACGTACTTTGGGTCCCGACAGAAGAGGATTTTATTCTCTTGATCAGGAAATGAAAGACGACCCTGATGGTGATCTTGCTGTTCGTTATTCTGAGTTGCGCACTCCTGATACTATTGCATATCGCACACAACGCTGTCAGTTTTTATTTGACAAATACAAGGATGCAACTGTTAATCCAAACAAAACAATTGAAAAAAACTTAACAGACCTCATTAAGTATTGTGAACAGAATGACATCAAATTAATAATTATGTTATCGCAGCGTTTGGGCGACAGGTATGAATATTTGATCCCTCTTTACAATCAATTGCCTGCCGAAAATAAAATTGGATTTCAGGATCCGTCGGCATATCCAATGTTAAATGAAAGGGAAAATCTTTTTGACCTGGCTCACTTGAATGCCCCCGGGGCAAAAATATTTACCGAGATATTTGTTGATGAATTTTTGCAACGAATTGATATGCAAAATGGAATTCAACCAGCTGAGAAAATGAAACCCGATAGTTTAATGATCATTCAAAATACTTCTGCGGATGATTCGTTATGATCAACAAACTTAAAAAGAAAATTACTAGAAAATTTGGAGATCAGGATTTTTCTGAGATCTTCAAAAAAGGTTTTTCCGGAACGATCATAAGTTTAGTGGGACGTTTTACCGGGTATCTTTTATTAATTGTAATCGGCCGCATTTATGGGGAAGAGGCAATGGGCGTTTACACGGTCGGCTTAAGTATTTTAAGCATAGTAGGTATTTTCGGAAGATTTGGTGTAGACATGGCCATGTCGAGATTTGTTGCTCAATACAGTGCGGCAGATCGTTGGGATCTAGTGCAACACACCTATAAAATTGCACTTAAAATAGTGGTTCCCATAGGTGCATTTTTATCAGCGGCAACCTTTTTTATTATACCCTTTTTTACTGATAACTTATTTGATCCGGCAGCACCGGATTTTGAAAAGTACACATTCTTCATGCAGATATTTGCCGTATCAATTTTGTTTTATGTTTTAGGAGGTTTGAGTGAAGAATGTATTAAGGGCCTCAAAAAAACCAAACAATTTAATTGGATATCGCAATTTGTAAATCAATTGGTTGCAATAGTGTTTTTGCTGATTTTCGGTATTTTTTCTAAAGACCAACTCTGGGTAAATCTATCTTATTGTATAGGTATTTTTGTTGCCTTTTTAATCGCCCAGTTTTTTTGGATCTATTATTTAAAAAATCCAACCATTGCCAGAAGCGAATTTTTTGTTAAAAAGAATAAAAAATTAAAAAAGGACGAGCAAATCTCATCACCACTTAATGTTATAATTGCAAAACAGGAAAAAATAAGTTCCGGCGAACTGATTAAAGTATCAGCTCCAATGATGTCGGCAAAATATTTGACCATGATATACACTTGGTTGGATATTTTAATTTTGGCATGGTACGCCAAGGAACCGGTGGTTGCTATTTACAGAGTTGCAACTCGATTGACCTCACTGGCTACTATCCCACTCATTTCTATAAATGCTATTGCAGGACCAAAATTTGCCGAAGCTTTTGGCGCAAATGATGATAAACGCCTCCAAAACAGCGTTAAACAGGCAACACGACTTATATTCTGGTCATGTGTTCCAATACTTTTATTATTTTTAGTTTTTCCTAAGTTCTGTTTATGGACTTTTGGAAAGGGTTTTACCACGGAAGAGGCAATTATAGTTTTTATCATTGTAACATTGGGACAGGCTGCAAATGTTCTTACAGGTCCGGTTACAGTATTGCTGAATATGACAGGCCGTCAAAAAGTAACAATGTATTATGCATTGGCAACTGTTGTAATTGATGTTGGTTTGAATTTAATATTAATTCCGATGTATGGAATTATCGGGGCTGCAATTGCGACTGCAGTTTCAAGAACTGTTTTAAATTTAGGATGTGCTTTGCAGATATATTTTACAATGGGTATTAATACAATTTACAATCCATTTGCCGACCTCTTAGCAGCATTTAAGGGAAAAAATTCAAACAAGAAAAAAAAGGGAAACAACATAAATAAGGATATAGAAAGTGAGTGAATTAAAAAGCAGATGGCCAAATTTTTTAATTGTTGGAACGGCACGAGCCGGCACCACTTCGCTGCATGAATATCTCGGTAGTCATGCTGATATATATATGCCTCTTCAAAAAGAACCTTGTTTTTTTACCTTTTATAATCAGGACCCGCAATATAAGGATATGCGGCACAGGTATACAACAACCATTGATTCATATCAGGAATTATTTAACGGGCACGAAGAAAAAATTGCAGGTGAATCATCAACACCCTATTTGTATTTTCATGAACAAACCATAACAAATATCAAAAAACTTGTTCCTGATCCTAGAAAAATAAAAATTTTAATTGTGCTTCGCGACCCGTCAGAAAGAGCCTATTCGCAATATATGCACAACAGAAGAGATCTTCGTGAACCATTGACCTTTGAAGAGGCAATTGATGCTGAGGAAACAAGAAAAAAGGAAAACTGGCACTTTGATTTTTTTTATACGGATAAAGGATTTTATTATGATCAGGTGAAAGATTATCTCGATAATTTTGATGATGTGAAGATCGTGTTCTACGACACACTGGAGAAAAATCCTGATAAATTGTTGGAGGATATTTATTCCTTCCTCCAGGTGGATGTAAGTGAAAAAAAGGAAATGATCAGAAGGAATCAAAGCGGAGAAATGAAGGTAAAGTGGTTTAAAAAGATCATTACAACAAGAAAAAATCCAATTTTGAATTTTTTCAGAAAAGGTATGAACCGGGAAACCAAGAAAAAATTGCGTAATTGGATCAAGGATAAATTGTTGAGATACAATTTAAAGAAAACGGAAATGGATCCTAAAACAAGACAATTACTTATTAATAAATACAAAGAGGATATTTTAAAATTACAAACAATTGTAGATAGAGATCTGAGCGATTGGCTTAGAGTTTAATATGAAAGAGCTGAAACAAAATTTCATTTGTATTGGTGCACAAAAAGCTGGCACAACTACTCTGGCTGACATTTTATGTCAGCATAGTGAAATTTGTATCCCCCCGATAAAAGAAACCAAGTTTTTTTTATTTGATGCTGATTATAGCAAGGGAGCTTCCTATTACAATAGTTTTTTTACAAATTACCATGGCCAGAAAGCAATTGGCGAGTTTGATCCTGATTATTTGTTATTTCCATTCACTGCTAAACGGATTGCAGAAACACTGGGAAATGCGATAAAAATAATAGTTGTTTTAAGAAATCCTGCCGACCGTGCATATTCTCATTATCTTATGACCCGGAAGAAAGGACTTGATGATCTTGAATTTGAAAAGGCTTTAGCAGCGGAAAAAGACAGAAAACAAGATATCAAAACCCAAAAAATATTTGCCTACATCGAAAGAGGTTATTATGGAAAACACCTAGAGGAGTATTTGAAGGTTTTTCCACTTGAGAATTTCTTATTTCTGGTTTTTGAAGAGGACTTTATACTGAACAGGGAAAAAACAATTCAACGCGTTCAGGAGTTTTTAAATGTTCCTTTTGAAGAACTGGATATTAATGTGCACAGTAATGAGGCCGGTGAGGCCCAAAGCGAAGCAATCAGGGATTTGGTTAGAAAACCTAATTTTGTAAAAAAACTGATGAAATTCGTTCTCCCTTCTAAAGAGGTGAGAAAGGATATCAGAAAATTTTTCATCCGCAAAAACATGCAAAAAGTTGCAAGTCCAAAATTATCGCAGGAAATGCGCAGTAAAATTTTGCAGACATATTTTATGGATGATATTCATTTAACAGAAAAATTAATAAACCGCAACCTGGGAGTTTGGTATAAATAAAATGGGAATATTAGCACAGGAAAAAGGTATTTTTAAGGAACCAATGTCCGTTTTTGGTAAAACGATCATATTGATCGTATTTATTTTATTTACCACAAGGATATTAACAAGAACACCCCTCGTTGATTATTATACACCTTTTGAAATTCTTTGGTACCTGTTTATAATTAGTTTCACTTTTGTTTACGCGTTATATATTTTTATGGTGCGCAAAACAGTGGACGAGATAAATTATTATTATGTAATGATAATCGTTTTGCCGGTTTGGGCAGGATTAGGTGCGGTATTAAGCGAAGGGCAAAATTTTATGATCGGGCTTTCTTCCCAGCGCCACTGGTACGGAATAAGCGGAATATTTGTTATAATTTATCTTCTGCAAACACGATTTATTACGATAGGCGACCTCTATAGGGCTCTTGTGTGGCTTGGATGGGGAACAATGGTTTATTTTATTTTATGTTATTTATTTCTTGATCCAAAACAATACCTTGATTATTCATTTGTTGGATTTAGTGATATTAAAGGAGGATATCGCTTTAAGTTTGGAATTGACTTTATCGCATTTTTGTCCGTTTATTATACAGTTAAATATGTAAAACAAAAGGATAGAGCAAGTTTGTGGTTTTCTGTGATCAATTTATCTTATTTATTTTTTCTTCATCAGGGGCGCTCGGTAATGCTTTCGGTAGTGGCTACACTTTTTGTGTTTTATATGTTTGAAGTTAACTGGCAGCGTGCAGTCAGAATTTTCACCTCCATTGGAGTAGGATTTTTAGTTATCATGGGAATTATGTACGCAATTATTCCCGATCGTGTTAATGATTATATTTTTCAATACACAAGTTTGTTTGCCTTGATCTTTACCGGAGACGTAACAGGCGAAAGTTCAGTAGATGCTCGAATTGAAGAAATTGGAATTTTACTTATTTATCTGCAAGACTATGCAATAGGCTGGTGGATAGGTGTCGGCAAACTTGGAGCTGAATCACAATCAGGAAGTGGAATTAATGATATAACTACTGTACCTCCTGGAGATATAGGAATTCTAGGTTCCATTATGACCTATGGTATTTTGGGGTCGCTGGTTATTTATTTCCAGTTTTTTATCGCATTCAGAAGTTTTAAATTTATCAGGAGATATAAACATGAACCCTTTATGATAGCTTCAAAATATTTCCTCATATTTTGTTTTCTATCATCGCTGGCAAAAGGATATTTGTTTATGCAGCCGGGTTCCACTGCAATATTTATTTTGATAATTTATGCATATAAATTATTAGAAGTGCAAATGGATAAACAGGGATTGCCAGAAACTGTAGCATTAAAAAATTCATTCTAATATAAAATCTGAAAAAAATGCAATTGATCGACAAGGAAAAAAGAATTCTCGTAATTGGCTCTTTAAATGCCAATCCTGCCGATAGGGAAATTAGTCGCGATAATATACGTTCCATGCAAATTATCGATGAGGAAACTAAAATAATTCCCGTGGATTTTTTTAATGGGTGGGGCGATCTGGGTATGAGCAGCATGTGCTGGCATCAAAATGATCCTTACACCTTATACATAGCTTCCAGCAGTGAGGTGTTTCGTTTTTTGTTGAAAGAAAACAGATATGAAAAACTTGAAATACCAAACCTTACTGATATTCATGAAATAACCATGATCGGCAAATTTATCTGGATATCCAATACAAAACACGACGAAATTGTAAGTTATAATATTGATACAAATTCTATCGGAGAAAGAATTAATCTTTCAGACTTTAAATCAAACACTCCTGAAGAAGGAGAAAGCGATGCTGATACTGAAGTAGTGGATAAATTTCACTGTAATCTCATATTTGAAAGTTATGACGGTGATCTTTATATTTTAGTACATCATACCTCCGGACGTCAACTCATGAAACGCATTGCACAAAAATTTATTAAAAGTCAGGGAAATGGCGGTGTGGTAAATATTTCAAAAAGAAAAAGATTCCCATTAAATTTTAAGGCTCCACACAGTGTAAGGAAAATAAACAATCAATATTGGGTTTTTGATAGCGGGCACTTTGAATTAAAAATATTCGATAAGAACTGGAATTTTTTGAGAACTATGGACACCAAAGGTTTCGGCAGAGGTGGTGATCTGGATACAAATAAAAATTTGTATTACGGTGGTGTAAGCGAAACACGTAAAAGGTATCTTGGTCTTTTTCCTGGGGGAGAAGCGGTACCTAATATGGTCCAGGTCATTTCTGTTCCTGATTATAAATTGATCGGATCTATTAAAATTCCTAATATAGAACAAATCAACAATGTATATTGTCTTCAAAAAGAGGTTGCTGATCTATTGTTGAACTTTAAAGCTTAAATGGATAATTTTAAAACCATATTACCTACATTTATTGTTGTTGGCGCAAATAAAGGCGGTACAACATCAATATATCATTATTTGAAACAACACAAACAGGTTTATTTATCTCCTATAAAGGAACCCCATTTTTTCTCGCAGGATATAGATATTAATTTATTTAAAAAAGAATTCGCACATAATAAGCTTCAGGACATTGAAAAGTATGTAAGTGGCGACATGAAGGAAGAATATCACGCCGCTTTTATCAGAGATATTGAACAATATAAGAAACTATTTTCAAGAGTTCAGGATCAAAAGGCAATTGGTGAATTAAGTACTTCCTATTTGTATTCAAAGGTTGCAGCTAAAGAAATAAAAAACCTTTTACCTGATTGTAAGATAATAATCTGTTTGAGAAATCCCTTTGAAAGGGCTTATTCACACTATAGAATGAATTTGTGGACGGGAAACAGCAATGAATTTGATTTTTATAAGGCCTTGATCGAAGATTTTAATCACACACCTAAAGTATGGGGAAATGCGCATTTATATACAGAGATTGGTTTGTATTATGAGCAAGTAAAACGTTATTTAGATGTATTCGGCAAAGAAAATGTGAAGATCATCTTTACCGAGGATATGAAAAAAAATGCCCCTCAGGTAATAAAAGAATTATATGAATTTATCGGCGTGGATAGTTCTTTTATACCAGACACTTCAACCCGGTATAATGAAGTGTTCACACCCAAATATAAAAATATTACCTGGTTCCTGAACAAGTCGGGTATCAGGCCATTAATGAAAAGATTATCCCCCCAATTTCTTAAAAATATTGTTGTAAAAGTATTTTATAAAGGAAAAGGGGAGAAGGGAGAAATTCCGGAAAATGCCAAACAATTTATGAAAGAGAAATTTTCTGATGATATTTCGAAGTTATCCTTATTGTTGAACAAAGATCTTTCAAACTGGATTAAATGATAACAGCAAATAATCCAAAAGTTTGTATTGTGCTGGTTAACTATAAAACCTGGCAAGATACCATTGAGTGCATGGAAAGCATTTTAAAAAGTGATTACCGAAATTACCAGATCGTTGTTGTGGAAAATGGAAGTGAGGATGAAAGTTGGGAGAAGTTTTTAAAATGGGCAAGGGGAGAGGTAAGCACTACGTTAACAGCTGATAATAAATTATTGAATTTATCATGCCCTCCCGCACACAAACCACTTTTATATTTTCGAGCCGAGTCTGGCGAATCTGATACTATGCGGCTTGGCCCTTTAGATGGTATTATGCCTTTGTTGTTTATAAAGAGCAAAATAAATCTTGGTTTTGCAGGTGGCAACAATACCGGAATTCGGTATGCGTTAAACAGCAAGTTCGATTACGTTTGGTTATTGAATAACGATACCGTAATTGAAAAAAATGCGATTTCGGAATTGGTAAAATATGCAGAAACGAAGCGAATCGAAAAACAAAATGTTGGAATCATTGGAAGTAAATTAATGTTATACCATAAGCCTGATATCTTTCAGGGTGTTGGTGCTGTTTTTAATAAGTATTCAGGAAAATCAAACATTATAGGTGCTCAGGAAAAGGATAATGGGCAGTACGATAATGTAGAAATTGAATGTAACTATGTAATAGGTGCATCCATGTTTGTAAGCTCTGCATTTTTATTGGATGTTGGTTTAATGAGTGAAGAATATTTTTTATACAACGAAGAGAACGATTGGAGTGCAAGGGCTAAATTAAAAGGATGGAAAGTTGGTGTGGCCACTCAAAGTAAGGTATACCATAAACAAGGAGCCTCCACAGGAAATAGTCCTAAAAAAAGTAAGTGGCAGATCACGGCTTTAAATTATAAATATAGAGGAAAAATTAAATTATATAAAAAGTATTATCGCCCCCAATTATTTTTTCTATATCTTCATTTATTCACCAGAAGTTTAAAATATATTTCGAAAGGTAATATGAGTGAAGCCAAGGTGATCTATAAGGCAATTTTTAACACCAAATTTGAATCATGATCATAAGTCATAAACATAAATACATTTTTGTAGAACTGCCGCAAACAGCCAGCAGCGCAATTGCAAAAGAATTAAAAACCAATTATGACGGACACGAAATTCTTTTCAAACATGCCCTGTATAGTACTGATTTTTTAAAAAAGGCTACTGCTGAAGAAAAAACATTTAAAGTGATAAGCGGTTTACGCAATCCAATGGATATTTGTGTAAGTAATTATTTTAAATTTAAAACTGACCACGAGAATAGATATTCGCAACCAAAATTGATGAAACATGGTTTTTTGAGAAAATATATCATGCGTTGGTGGAATGTGCGTCAATACAAATCTATTATAGAGAAAGGTGAAAATTTCGAGGATTTTTTTATGCGTGCTTATAGTTTTCCCTACGCAAGCTGGAGTATAATCGAACATAAACGCATGGATTATATCATCCGTTTCGAAAATCTCAATAATGATTTTGCGGAAGCATTGAAAATTATCGGAGTTGAAAAAGTCAGGGACATACCTGTTGCAAATAAAACTGCTGATAAAACAAAAACCTTTTGGGAATATTATGAAACCGACAAAGCAAAAAGGAGAGCTAAATACATTTTCGGACCTTATTTAAAACGCTGGGATTACGATTTCCCTGAAAGCTGGAATAATATCAAAGTGCCGTGGTACTCTTTTGTGATGTATAAATGTATAAATGTGGCGAGAATTGTTTTTTGGAAATACCTGAGGTAATTGATAATTGATAATTGACAATTGACAATTGAGAATTGACAATGGCAGTAGGCATGATGATTAAGCTTCGGGTGGAAAGGAGAATTGAGTGTTGAAATTTGTATCTTAACCCTAAAACTTTTGCAAACCATGTTTACTTTAAAATAATATCGAATAAAGAACAAGGAATAAAGAACATTAATCGGATCGTAACCCTGGAACTTTTAGTATCCACGTAAACTTTTTGCTAACCCAGAACCGAAACATGTAGTGATCGACGCAGGAAATCTACTACATGTCAGAACCCCGAACTCAGAACCCAGAACGAAAAAAGCAATGAAAAACCTTCCAACATTCCTGATCGTAGGTGCCGTAAAAGCGGGAACAACTTCATTGCATGAGTATTTGCAGTTGCATCCCGAGGTGTATATGTCGCCGATAAAGGAGACAAATTTTTTTAGTGATGCTGATATGTTGTTTGATGATTTTAATGTGGACTACAAACAGGATGTCTCCATCAATGTAGATAAATATTTATCCGGTGCAATGGATACTAAACTGCATATTGCACATGTGAGAACCTGGGAACAATATCAAAAATTATTCAGAAATATTAAAAATGAAAAGGCGATTGGTGAAGTTTCCAATTCATATTTATTCCTTCCATCCACCCCAACAGCTATTAAAGATAAACTGCCAACAGTAAAAATTGTAATGATATTAAGAGATCCGGTGGAGAGATTATATTCCCAGTTTTTAATGAATCTTAAATTGGGGAAAATAAAAGAAAGGGACCTTTTAAAAGAGATAGAAGCAGATCAGCAAAAACAAAAAAAGGGATGGGGGGTAAGTCATTTATATCTGGAAGTGGGAAATTATTATGAGCAGGTAAAAAGATATTATGATCAATTTCCATCGGAACAAATAAAGGTGATTTTGTTTGATGATTTTAAAAAGGATGCGAAGGGTACCATGAAAGATCTATTTAAATTTCTTGGTGTTGATCCGGAATTTGAGCTTGATATGAGTAAAAGGTATAATGAAGCAGGAATGCCGCGGTTTGGAAAATTAAATTATTGGCTCACACAAATTGGTGTTTACGGTTTGGTAAAAAGAATATTCCCTCCGGACCTAAAGAACAAGATTAAGGGATTGATCTACTCTCAGGATAACATCCCAAAGATAACGGAAGCAGAAAAAGTACACCTGAAAGACTACTATCGCGACGATATCTCGAAACTCGCGACTCTGATCAACCGTGACCTTAGCAACTGGCAGTAATTGTATGGCAACTGCTCCTTTTTTGGTTATTTCGGGGTTTTTTCGTACCTTTGCGCTCCAATCTCAACCCCTCCGTTCATCGGAGTTGATCTGAGACTTTTATTAACTTAAAAAAAACATGTTTTAACATGGCTACGAAAATCAGATTACAGCGTCACGGTAGAAAAAAAGCGCCTTTCTATCACATTGTTGTGGCAAACGTAAATTCTCCGCGCGACGGAAAATTTATCGAACGTTTAGGAACTTATAACCCTACAACCGTTCCAGCGCAAATAACCCTTAACGTGGATAAAACCGTTGACTGGATGCAGAAAGGTGCTCAGCCTACTACAACTGCCAACGCGATCTTGCGTTACAAAGGTGTTTTATACAAAAAACATTTATTGCGTGGTGTAGCTAAAGGTGCATTTACCTTAGATGTGGCAGAAACTAAATTTCAGGAATGGATCAAAGCACATGAAGGTGCGGTGATGGACCATGTGAAAAAAGTGGAAGATAGCATTGCAACTAAAAAAGCTGCTGAAGTTGCACGTATCAATACAAAACGATTGGAAGAAGCATCTAAAAAGGCCGCTGCTGCAAAAGCTGCTGCTGATGAAGCTGCTGCCGAGGTAACTGCGGAAGTGGAAACTCCTGAAGTGGAAAATGCTGTTGTTGATACGCCAGAGGTTATTGACGCTGTGGAAACTGCTGCGGAAGAAGCTGCACCTGATGCAGTGGAAAACACAACAGAAGAAGAAAAATCAAACGAGCAATAATTCGTGGGTGACGAACTGACAGAGATCGGTTTCGTTATAAAGACCCACGGTGTGAAGGGTCAGTTGCGTATTACTTTTAATGAAAATATTAAAGAGCTTTCGGTTTCGGAAGCTCTTTATTTTTTGGTGAAAGGAGTGAAGATGCCCTACTTTATTCAGCAAATAGAATATTTTAAGGATGGCGACGCCTTGGTGCAAGTGGAAGAACTTAACAATAAGGAAGACGCAGAATACTTTACGAAGAAACCTGTTTTTGGAAGCAAAGATTACCAATTGGAAGAGGATGAAGAAGAAGTTACGCCTTTTCTTGGATATCAGGTAATGGATGAAATTGCCGGTGAAATCGGCACTGTGATAGGTTATTCAGATATGGGCGACTATGAATTGATAGAAGTGAATTTTAATGGCAAGGATATTATGATTCCCATTCACGAGGATATTATCATTTCCATTGATGAAGAAAAGAATATCCTTTATCTCAGGATACCCGACGGATTACTGGACCTTTGAAATGTTGCCGAACTTTAGGGTCTTTATTAAATCTCTATTATGCGAATTGATATCATTACCGTACTACCTGAATTGTTGCGATCTCCATTCGACCACTCTATTCTGAAAAGAGCAGCGGATAAAGGTTTGCTGGAAGTTAATCTGATCAATTTAAGAGATTTTTCCACCTTCAAACATCAACAGGTAGATGATTACCAGTTTGGAGGAGGTGCGGGTATGGTGATGATGATCGAACCCATTTTTAATTGCATCAATAGTTTAAAAGCGGAAAGAGACTACGATGAGATCATATATTTGACACCCGATGGCGAAACCTTTAATCAGAAAACTGCAAACCGGCTCTCTCTCTATGAAAATATTATCATTTTATGTGGTCATTATAAGGGGGTGGATGAACGGGTTCGAAAACACCTTATTACCCGTGAAATTTCCATTGGAGATTACGTTTTAAGCGGTGGCGAATTAGCTGCCGCAGTGCTGGTGGATGCGATAGGGCGACTGATTCCCGGTGTTTTAAATGACGAAACCTCAGCGTTATCAGACTCATTTCAGGACGATCTGCTTGCGCCACCTGTATATACAAGGCCTGCTGTTTTTAATAATTGGGAAGTACCTGAAATACTTTTGAGTGGACATACGGCTAAAATTGAAGAATGGCGTCAGGAAGAAGCGCTGAAAAAAACACAGGAACGCCGGCCTGATTTACTCAACCCCAGAGAATGAAATCCGGACGGATAAATTCAGGTTTTCCTATGCACATCAAGACCTTAGCCGGAAGGGAAAATTGCATGAACTTTCAAGATTTATCAGAAAACACACAGATTTTCTTATTCAGGCTTGAATAAACACGAATTTAGAATTATCTTTGCAGTCCACTTTTAAAAAAGGGTTATGGATATTTTAAAAACATTGGAATTTGACCTGATAGCACCTAGGGAAATTCCGCAATTTAAGGCTGGTGATACAATTACCGTTAATTACAGGATCATTGAGGGTGATAAATCCAGAACACAGGCCTTTAAAGGTGATGTGCTTCAGAGAAAAGGAACAGGCAGAACGGCAACCTTTACAGTAAGAAAAATTTCTAATGGAGTAGGTGTGGAAAGAATTTTTCCATTATTTTCGCCCAATATTGAAAGTATTGAATTGAACAAAGTTGGTAAGGTTCGCAGAGCAAAAATATTTTATCTTCGTGGACTAAAAGGTAAATCAGCAAGAATTAAAGAAGCTAAAAGCGCTGTTACCAAATAAAGAGAGTTGTCTTGATTATATGTATATCAGTTGATCCCGGTTCGAAAGTTCCGGGATTTTTTTATTAGCATCCTGTTGTGTTTAACTCTGCTATTTTTTTTACAAGATCATTTTTTTCTGATTTATCAGAAAGTAATAATGTGGTGTTGCCACGATTATAGTGATTTGATAAATTCATAATAAGGTCAGGTTTTTTATCATTATCGAGATCACCTATCCAGATAAAACCGGCTATATTCCCGTTTAAATATGATTCCGACATCAACAATTGATTTTTTAATGCATCTTCCTTAACACGAAAAATTAATTTATAGTCGGTAATATCCCTCCATTCCTGAAATGCAGTGTCCGATTTGATTCCACTCGCCTCTAATACATAATTTTTATTATGCATATTAAATTCCATGCTTTCTCCCGGGTTTAGATAATATTTTTCAAATTTTACGGAGGTAACATATCCCTCTTTTAATTTTAATCCGGATATTAGAGTAATACATTGATCATTATTCTTTATTGTTATTAATTTACCGGATTTCACAAGGCTGTCTGTATCGAGTATAACATCAAATACTGCTTCAGATTCTATTTTTGTTTTTTCGATATAACTTCCTTTTTCATTTACAAATAATCCATACCATTCCATTTTTTCGGCATTTTCCACAACCTCGTCACCGTGAAACTGACCCGGGTGCAATAGGTATACGGGTTCTGTATTTTCATTAGTGGATGAAGGCGCATTAGGTTCAAAGGGGATGAATAAGGAGAAAGTAAAAAATATAAAATTGACCAGCATGATTAATATAGTTGTGTGAGGTCTTTTATACCAAACATTCTGCCACAAGTATATCCTTCCGCATATTTGAATCCGCTGCTTCTTCCCATTTCTCTTGCGCGGCTTTCTATCATTTCGAAAAATACTTTGGAAGCAATATAGGTTTCGGGTTCGTTTGAATTCGGATCATAAAATTGCGAGCGATGTGCTTTAATGCTTTCCATGCGTTGTTCCCAAACATCTGAAATATCAATTACAATATCAGGGTTAATATATCTGTCCTGAATATATTGTAAAACCATTTTCGGACGCCAGGGTTTTTGTGCAATTCCATTATCTGTAGTAACAATTTTAACAAGTCCTGATAAAAAAACAGCATCTTCAATTAATTTACATCCGCGACCATGATCGGGATGGCGATCTTCAATTGCATTGCATAAAATATATTCAGGTTGATATTTCCTTATTGTGGTAATTACTTTCAATTGCGTTTCGCGGTCATTGCTAAAAAAGCCATCTTCCAGATTTAAATTTTCACGAATGGATGCCCCGATTATTTTCCGGGCATCTTCACCCTCCTGATCCCTTATTTCTGCATTTCCTCGAGACCCTAATTCTCCTCTTGTGAGATCAATTATGCCGGCAGTATTACCTTTTTGTATTTGGCTTATCAATGTGCCACTTGCACTAAGTTCTACATCATCAGGGTGTGCCCCGAAGGCTAGTATGTTCAGTTTCATGTAACAAAGTTACACGAACTTATTATAGTTTTTGAAGCTCTGTTTTGTGTTCAGCCCCTAAAGGTTTAATCGACAATGCCTTTTCTATGGCACGGATAATTTTCTTGTTTGTGGGATGACGGTAAGTGAAAAAATAATCTATAACCTTACCATCGCGACCAATTAAATACTTATAAAAATTCCAATAAGGAGCAGAGCTTATTTTTCCGTTCTGTTTTTTGTCCGCAAAGAATTGAAATATCGGGTGTGCATGTTCCCCTTTTATTTTACATTTTTCCATGATGGGAAAAGTTACTCCGTAATTAACGGAGCAAAATTCATCTATCGCTTTTCCTTCCAATGGTTCCTGAGAAAATTGATCAGTTGGAAAACCAATTACAATTAGACCCGAATTTTTATACCGTTGATAAATTTCTTCCAGTTCTGCTAATTGCGGAGTGTGTCCACATCCGGAAGCAGTATTTACAATGAGTAAAACCTTGTCTTTAAACTGATCAAATAATATTTTTTTACCTGCTGAATTACGCGCAGTAAAACCATAAATTGTTTTTTCCATTCTAATATGCTAACACGCAGAATAATTAAATGTTCAGTTGTGAAATAATTTCTTATTCAATTCCTGCCTCTGTTAAATACCTTTCTGCATCTAAAGCTGCCATACAGCCCGTACCTGCTGCTGTAACTGCCTGGCGATAATGTTTATCCTGCACATCACCGGCTGCAAATACACCCTCTATATTCGTTTTTGTAGAACCGTTTTTTGTAACAATATATTTTTGTGCATCCATATCTATAATACCTTCAAAAATAGATGTATTAGGCTGATGTCCAATGGCTACAAAAAATCCTGTAATTGGAATTTCTGTAATTTCATTAGAGATAGTATTTTTAATTTTAACCGCAGTAACAACGCCTTCGCCAATTACTTCCACTGTTTCAGAATTCCAATACACTTTAATATTTGGAGTACTTAATACGCGTTCCTGCATAATTTTACTGGCACGAAAATGATCTTTTCTAACGATCATATGCACTGTTGTGCAAAGTTTAGCAAGATAAAGCGCTTCCTCGCATGCTGTATCACCGGCACCAACCAACGCAACCTCCTGATTGCGAAAGAAAAATCCATCGCAAACAGCGCATGCACTTACACCATTTCCATTCAAACGTTTTTCTGATTCCAGTCCTAACCATTTTGCACTCGCACCGGTGCAAATAATTACAGTGTATGCTTCAATGGAAGTACCGTCGTCAAAAAATACTTTTTTTACCTTTCCTGAGAGTTCCACCCGGGTAGCAATACCAAAACGAACATCTGTTCCAAACCGCTCAGCCTGTTTTTTCAGATCATCCATCATTTCAGGCCCCAAAATTCCATTGGGATAACCCGGAAAATTTTCCACATCCGTTGTTTGCATTAATTGACCACCGGGCTCAATTCCGGTATACATAACCGGTTTCATGTTTGCACGTGAAGCATAAATTGCGGCAGTATAACCTGCGGGTCCCGATCCGATTATTAAACACTTTACTCTTTCCATAACTGTAATAGGTAACAAAAATTAGAGCGACAAAGTTAATCATAGCATATATAAATTTTTAAAGGTTTCCACAGGTAATGCGTTGCTGTGAAAAATCTGAAAAAAAATGATGTAAAACATCCTTTTAGTTAAAATTTAACACTTATTTTGATGCATCATTTAACCTTAAAATATATTTTATGAGGACTAAGATCTACTTGCTCATTTTCTGTTTTCTGGTTTCTTTTTCCATTGCCAGAGCACAGAATTCTGATCATCCCTACAAATTTGGATTTGGCACACACCTTATAGATTATCGCGTTGACGGTCAAACTTATTTCCGGGATCTTGTGGATACCGGGGATATTAATTGTGGATTGGTGATAAGCAGATATACCTTCGGCAGTTCCTTAAACAGGTCTTTTTCGTTGGATGCTTCTGTCTCACTTGCTGGAATCAACCCAAATAGGATTTCGAACAGAGAAAGTTCCTTGTTATGGGTCAATGGCGATATTAGTCTGTTATATCATCTGGCCAATGGTTATATCTTAAAAGAGCAAAGTTGTTTTGCACCTTATTTGTTTGGAGGTGTTGGTTATAATTATCTGGAATCCGCTAATCCTGATGCAACTACGGGTTTTCCTGAAGGAAAATTAGGTTTGGGTTTCGATATTTGGCTAAGTCCTTTATTCGGAATAAATGCTCAAACAGGGCTCACGCAACAATTTAATGAGGACGGAAGAAATTATATGCATCACGCAGTGGGTATGGTAATCCGATTCGGAAAAGGAGAGGACACCGATGGTGACGGAATTGCAAATTGGGAAGATATGTGTCCTGAAAAAGCCGGACTTTTAAAATTTAATGGTTGTCCCGATTCTGATTTCGATGATATTACAGATGCAGAAGATGCATGTCCCAATAATGCAGGTCTGCCTGAATTTAACGGCTGCCCAGACACTGATCGCGATGGTTTAGCTGATAAAGATGATGCCTGTCCGAATGAAAAAGGATTAGCAGCATTTAATGGTTGTCCGGATACCGATGCAGATGGAATTGCAGATAAAGATGATCGTTGTCCGAAGGATAAAGGTAAATCAGAATTTAAGGGATGCCCCGATACAGATAGCGACGGAATTGCAGATCTGGATGATGCATGTAAAAATGAAAAAGGACTTGCAAAATTTAATGGCTGTCCCGATTCTGATGGAGATGGTTTGGCAGATAAAGATGATCGTTGTCCGAAAGACAGAGGTGATCTTACTTTAAAAGGATGCCCCGATGCCGATGGAGATGGAATTGCAGATATGGATGATAGTTGTCCGGATAAAGCAGGTGTAAAAGCAACCAATGGTTGTCCTGCAATTGCAGAAGAAATAAAAAAAGAAATTGTTGCCAAAGTAAATTTTGCTGCAAAATCAATTCAGTTTGAAACCGGTTCTGATGTAATTAAAAAATCATCTTACACCACATTAGACAATATTGTTAGTATCATGAAATTATATCCAACAACATATTGGTCAATTGAAGGACATACCGATAATGTTGGTGATGATAAAATGAATCAGGAACTTTCCGATAAAAGAGCAGCATCCGTTAAAAAATATTTTACTGATAAAGGAGTGGAAGCAAATAGAACAACTTCTGCAGGATTTGGTGAAACAACTCCGATTGCAGATAATAAAACTGCAACAGGAAGGGCGCAAAATCGCAGAGTAGAGATTAAAATGAAGTAATGAATGAATGAAGCCCGATGACCTCACAGGTTTCGAAAACCTGTGCAGGTCTAAGGGAAGGAGTATATTTTAAAATGATAGAAAGAATTTATAAAGATTGGGTGTTGAGTTATGAATTTACTCATCCCCATCCTAAAAACGGCGCTATCTAACTACTATATACTATCTACAAAATACTCATTAATTATATCCAAAATATTTAAGACTCCTATCTTCATTCTTCCAATTCTCCTTCACCTTAACAAATAATTCGAGAAATATTTTTCTGCCGGTGAATTTTTCTATGTCTAAACGCGCTTCTATGCCTACTTTTTTTATTGCTAATCCGCCTTTTCCTATTATAATGGATTTATGCGTTTCTTTACTCACATAAATTACTGCGCGAATTGCGATTAATGTTTCTTTGTCTTTATATTCTTCAATTGCAACTTCTACGGAATATGGAATTTCCTGTTTGTAATTATAAAATATTTTTTCGCGTACAATTTCTGCAGCAATAAATCTTTCCGATTGATCTGTAATTTCTTCCGGATCAAAATAGGGTGGATGTTCGGGAAGTTGGGAGGAAATTAATTTTATTAAAACATCAATATTTGTTTTCTCCTGAGCGGAAATTGGCAGCACTTCTTTTCCGGGTAATATTTCCTTCCAGTTTGCAATTAATTCCAATGTTTTGGGTTGCGTAATTGCATCTGTTTTATTGATGATGACAATAACAGGAATTGTACTTTTATTTAATTGCTGAATAATTTCATGTTGATCATTAATTCTGTCCCAGGGATCTGTCATAAATAAAATAATATCTGCATCCTGCAAAGCAACTTTAACCTGATCGTTCATCCAGCTGTGTAATTTATATTCCGGTGAATCTATAATTCCGGGAGTATCCGAAAATACAATTTGCGAATTTTCATCGCTTACAATTCCCAAAATTCTTTTTCGCGTGGTTTGTGCCTTTGGACTAATAATAGAAAGTTTTTCCCCCACCAACACATTCATTAAAGTAGATTTCCCGACGTTGGGTTTGCCTATTATGTTTACGTATCCTGATCTGAAAGTCATTTTGTAAAATTAAGCAGAAAAGGGTTCTGAGTTCGGGGTTCTGGGTTCTGAGTTTTGTCAGGAGGGAGGTTTTTGCTTCGAATTATAACTTTTCGACTAAAAAAGTTCTGAGTTCGGGGGTCTGGGTTCAGAGTTGCTGACGGGATGGAGATTTTCCTTCGAATTGAATGTTTTGCCATTACTGAGAGCCTCGCTATGAGCGAGACTCTCAGTCGGTTTGGTTTTTGGGAAATTGCCATTACTGAGAGCCTCGCTAAGAGCGAGACCCTCAGTCGCTCCGGATTGAAGCGGAGTTCCCTCCGTATAGAACCCAGAACTCAGAACTCAGAACTCAGAACCTAGAACTCAGAACACAATTCAGTAATAATCGATAATTTAGGTAATCTCCCCAAAATCCCGTATCTTTGCACCTCGTTCTGAAATAGATTAACATTTTTAAGATATACCGCGGGGTGGAGCAGTTGGTAGCTCGTCGGGCTCATAACCCGAAGGCCACAGGTTCGAGTCCTGTCCCCGCTACTAATTTTTTTAATATTTAAGAAAAAAAGCTGTTTTGAAATGCAGTTTTTGTTTCTTGCACAACTCCAGGTTTCTCGCAGATAAAGCAAAAAGTGCTGATTTTTAAGGCTTTTTGGCTGTAATTGCGGGAAATTGTTTTTTATAAAAGAATTGAATTAAAGTGGGATTTACAGTTGCAATTATTGGTCGTCCGAATGTTGGGAAATCAACCTTATTTAACCGTTTAACAGGGGAGAGGGTGGCTATTGTGGATGATATAAGCGGAGTTACCCGCGACAGGCATTACGGAACAGTGGAATGGAACGGAAAGACCTTCGACCTGATAGATACCGGTGGTTTTGTTGCGCGGTCTAGCGATGTTTTTGAGACAGAAATTCGCCGCCAGGTGAAAATTGCCATTGATGAAGCCGATCTGCTCATTTTTATGATGGATGTTACAACCGGAATTACTGATTTTGATGATGATGTGATAAAAATGTTGCGTAAATCGGGTAAAAAGGTATTTGTTGCTGTAAATAAGGTGGATAATAATGTTCGCCATTTGGAAGCAACGCAGTTTTATGCAGCAGGTTTTGAAGATGTGTTTTTTGTTTCTTCCATTACCGGAAGTGGAACCGGAGAAATTTTGGATGCTGTTGCGGCACAAATTCAGGAACCGGATAGCAGTGACGTATTAAAGGAAAAAGGTTTACCGCGTTTTGCGATCGTTGGTCAGCCGAATGCAGGAAAATCTACGTTATTAAATGCATTGACCGGACAAGAACGAACCCTGGTTACCGATATCGCCGGAACTACCAGAGATTCCATCCATACCAGATATCAATTATTCGACAAAGATTTTATATTAATTGATACAGCGGGTATCAGAAAAAAAGCTTCAGTAAAAGAAGATCTTGAATTTTATACTGTTATACGCGCTATAAAAGCGGTAGACGACAGTGATGTTTGTTTATTGGTGATTGATGCAAATTCAGGCATTGAAAGTCAGGATCTGGCTATTCTGCAGATGATAGAAAGGAAACACAAGGGATTGGTGATTTTGGTAAACAAATGGGACATGGTGCAAAAGGAAACAAATACCATGCGTGATGTGGAAGCCAAGATCAGAGAAAAAATAGCTCCGTTCCGCGACGTGCCTATCATTTTTATTTCCGCACTCGAAAAAACGAGGATATATCAGGCAATGGAGGAAGCAATTAAGGTTTATGAAAATAAGCAGACGAAAGTTTCCACTTCTAAATTAAATGAAGTAATGCAGGAAGCCCTCGCCTCTTATCATCCACCAGCAGTGCGTGGAAGTCACATAAAAATAAAATATGTTACACAAATGCCGGCTTCGGTGCCAACTTTCGTGTTTTTCACCAATTATCCCAACGATATCCGCGAAGCGTATAAAAACTACCTGGAAAATAAGTTGCGGGAAGCCTTTCCTTTGTCGGGAGTTCCGATCAATATTTTCTTCCGCAAAAAATAGTTGTTAAACTTTTTTATATTTTTGTACCATACTATTAAACCAAATCGAATCAAAATGAAAAAATTATCTTATTTGACCATCGCACTCGCACTTACCATATTTGTATCCTGCAAAGGAAAATCGGCTAAAGATGCTGAGGACGAAAACATGGATACTATCTCTACACAAGTAGAAACAGGCGCATCTGAATCCATCGAAAATGCCGCTAAAGTGGACGAAGTTTTAAACCAACCATCTGAAGATGAATTGTTTGGAACTGATGTTGATGATGCTGCTGTTGAAAGTGCAACAAAGAAATAAATTTAAAAATATTATAATGAAAAAGCCATCTGAAAAGATGGCTTTTTTTGTTATTTTTTGTGATTATTTTTTTTACCACAAGGAGCACAAAGGAAACCACAAAGAGCACAATGATTAACATAAAATACTTTGTGTTCTTAGTGTGTTTTCTTGTGTGCTTTGTGGTTAATTATTTTTACCACAAGGAGCACAAAGGAACCCACAAAGAGCACTATGATTAACATAAAATACTTTGTGTTCTTAGTGTGTTCTCTTGTGTGCTTTGTGGTTAATTATTTTTATTACAAATATTTCTTATTTACTCCACCCCAAACTTCTTCAACGCAACCAAATACGTATCATCTATCTGATTAATAAAAGAATAATACCCATTATTCCCCCATTTTTGTCGCGCAATAAATGCTTTAATTCCTATTTCCACTTTGGTTCGTGCGGCGCGAATTTCTGCTTCTGTAACTCCTTTATCAGGATCGTGTGCTAAAGCGTATTTAACGAATTTTGAGAATTGTTCATCGCTAATTACATATTTAACACCAAAGTCTTTTGCATCGCTAAATTTATTAAATGTTCCGGGATTTTCGGAGTAGGTAGAATATCCGAATTGCTGAATTACACTGCGATTAAATAAATAATTTACTGTTTTATTTATGGGAGATGTATCAATAGGCACGGCAATATCCGGATGAATTCCCCAGTCCATATTTTTATCATTTTTTAAACTGTCGGGTAATTCGCCGCCATTCATCATGATGCTTACATACTGATCGTAGTAAGCATCAACACCATCAGTATATGGTCGCTGAATACTTTTTCCCGATGGGGTATAATATCTGGCAATGGTTAATCTTATCGCAGAGCTATCGGAAAGATCATATACTTGTTGCACAAGTCCTTTTCCAAAACTTCTTCTTCCAATAATAGTTGCTCTTTTATTATCCTGCAAAGCACCTGCTAAAATTTCACTTGCAGAAGCAGAATATTCATTTAATAAAACAACTAAATTTCCATTTTCAAATAAACCATTTTTTCCCGCGCGATATTCATCTCTTCCCACAGCTCTACCTTCGGTATAAACAATTAACGGAGTGCCTGCTAAAAATTCATCTGCTAATTCCACTGCACCCGTTAAATATCCTCCGGGATTTCCGCGCAAATCGAGCACTAAATTTTTCATGCCTTGATTTACCAATCCCTGCAAGGCATCATCAAATTCCAAAGGTGTTTCCTGGGCAAATTTATTTACTTTAATATATCCGGTTTCTTCATTCACCATATAAGAAGCATCAATACTTGTTATTGGAATTACATCTCTCTTAATGCTGAAAGCCAATAATTTTTTATCTCCCGTTCTTTTAATTTTTACATCAACGGTGGTTCCTTTTTTTCCACGCAGTTTTGATACTACTCTGTCGCTGGTAATTCCGATTCCGGCAACCATGGAATCACCTATCATAATTATTTTATCACCCGCTTTTATACCTAATTTTTCCGAAGGTCCGCCACTCATTGCCGCAACTACCAGAATGGTATCATCAACAATATTGAATTCAATGCCAACTCCGTCAAAATTTCCTTCCAAACCTTCATTAAATGCTGACAGATCTTCTTTGTGAATATAACTGGAATGCGGATCCAGTTTTTTAAATAATTCGTCAATTGCCTCAGGATCATTTAAATAATCTGCTACAAACGCATCCACAATAGAATCCACATTGATAGAATCCACATAACGGCTGCTGATGAAATTCACGATATCGTCAATTCTGCGGGTTTGATCCGAATTTGTGCCATAACCAGGTTTTTCGGAGGTAAATGGGGAAATTTTTGTTCCAATCATCACACCCAAGGCTAACACAGCGGCAAAGGCCAAAGGCAATAAAAATCTGTTATTATTCACGTTTTGAATTTAAAATTTGCACAAAATAACTACATACTAAGCACTCTGAGGTAAAATTGACCAACTCTTTTACTCCATACCTACTTTTAGGTATAATCGGAGGCATAGTTCATAACTCTTTTTCCTCCAAAGTTAGTGTGCTATGTTTGCATAAGTTTAGAATGGTTCTAAATAATTAACAAGATTTAAGAGTATGAACGAGTTCCTCATCACCTTTCGCGAATGTTTGGAAGCTGCCCTCATAGTGGGTATTATTTTTACGGTTTTAGATAAAAATAATCTCCACAAACAAAAACGGACCTTATGGCTGAGTGTTTTTGCCGCAGTTGTTGCATCTGCTATAATGGGTGTTGCACTCTATGAAATTTTGGAGCAGGCGGGGGAAGGATTGCAAGCTTTACTCGAAGGTATTTTTATGTATATAACAGCCGGATTATTATTTTATGTAATATTCTGGATGAGTAAAACGCTTGCGAGCAGATCGGCCATTACTGATCAGACAAATGCAGCGATGCAATCAAAGGGTAGTTGGGGGATATTTTTAATGGTATTCTTTGCCATTTTACGAGAGGGTTTTGAAACCGCACTCTTTTTGGTCGCAAGCACAAGTATTGATAGTAGTTTTTCTTACGGTGGTTTTTTTGGGGGGATATTAATAGCAGTATTAATTGGATATTTAATAATAATTCAAGGTAAAAAAATTCAGCTTCGTCCATTTTTTAAATACACATCCTTATTACTTGTATTTTTTGCAGCAGGGATGATGGCTTATGGAACACATGAAATGCATGAGTATTTTGAGGAAAAAGAGAAAAAGGAATATGCAGAGGAAATAATATCAACTGAAGTTCAAATATCAAATCCAACTCCTGTAGTGGAAGAAAAAGAGGAAGTGGTATATGATATTTTTAAAGCAAAAAAATCGGCTGACAATCCATCCCATACCTGGTATCGACAAACAGAAGAAAAGGATGAATATATTCACATCTTAAACGACAAAGGAATAATTGGCGTATTCTTCAAAGGATTATTTGGCTACAACAGCAACCCGATTTTGATAGAGGTTATTCTTTGGATCGTTTCGTTGGTGTTTGGGTTGGTTATTTGGAGGAGAGCATATAAATAGGGACATAGGATGCAGGACACAAGACACAGGACTAGACAAAGGACATTGCAAATGGGACTCAGGAATGCAATGTCGGTGGGATGATAATTTTGGGCTTAGGTGGGAATTTTATTTATGGTGAGGCGAGAATTTTGTGTGATTTGAACTAATAATCAAATTTCAATTTAAAGCAATACGTAATTATTAAGTCGTCGCACTCATTTTCGTGAATCGTGAGTCCGGTTTGCGCAGAATTAAAATGGGATTTTAAACTTAAAGCTAAATGTATATTTTAGGAGGTTGCTCTCATTACTCATGACTCATTACTCATTTAAAGGCTTGCCTTTAATTGTTACCTTTTAACTAAAATTTTTAATTGGAGAAAAATCTATCAACCTACAAAGAACTAAACTCACGCCTCACGATTCACGAAAAAAAACTTCCAATCAGAAAAGAAAATTTTAATCCCACCTCAAAGTAAAAAATTGTCAATTGACAATTGTCAATTGTCAATTTTTTTCAGCGTTCCACAATCGTAAACGCAAAATTCGGTCCCTTGCCCAATTTATACGCCATGGTAATCCATAGTTTTGCGAGATTTTCAAGCATCACTGCATTTTCTATTCCTCCGATATCGGTTACTCGAAAACCGAGGTCTTCGGCTAGAACGGAAACAATTTGTTTGGCAGCAATATCTTCCCCGCAAATAAAAGTTTCAATAGCCTTACCGTCATAAACAGGATTTATCAAATTGGAAACACCCGTGGTATTAAAGGCTTTTACCACTTCACCATTTCCCGTCCATGCACTTATTGCTTCTGCTGCAGATTCAAAGGGTTCAGTACTGGCGGAAACAGGGTTTGTAGCGTCGATAATGATCTTTCCTTCCCATTCAACATCTATGCTTTTTATTACTTCATCTGCAACACCAAAGGGAATTGCAACGAGAACAACTTCGGCATTTTCCACCGCTTCCTGAAATGTGGTAACCTTGGCACCAATATTCATGGCGTTCCATGCCTTCTGACTTTGGGTATCACGTACACCAAAAGTGATATCATGTCCTTTGGCCTTCCATTTTGTTCCTGCTGCAAGTCCGATATTGCCTGCTCCTAAAATAGTTATGCGCATAATTTGTTGGGATAAAATTATTAATACGGAAAGATAAAAGAATTATTCGATCAAAGTGGCGTTCAGAGTGATAGTAGTGTTCAATAATTTAGAAACAGGACAAGTTAATTTTGCCTCCTCTGCTGCTGCTGCAAACGATAAGGTTGTTGCTCCGGGCACTTTTGCCGTTACCTCCAGATGCGATTCTGTTATTGCTCCGTTGTCCAAGGTAATAGTGCAAGTGGTGTTAATTTCGTCAGGTGTAAGTTCTTTCGAATTTAATACAAAACTCAGTTTCATACTGAAACAACCTGCATGAGCAGCAGCAATTAATTCCTCCGGATTGGTTCCGATTCCATCTGCAAATCTGGTTGACCAGCTATATTGACTTTGATTTAATACTCCTGATTGAGTAGAAACATGTCCTGTTCCTTCTTTTCCTGTTCCGTTCCAAACGGCAGTTCCATTGCGTTTCATTCTTATTATTTGTTTTTAGTTTAAATTAATTTGTGGGTACAAAGGTAGGGCATGCCTGTTTAAAATTTGTGAACGACCCATGATTTTATTCGGGTCACCTTCATTTTCTGAGGAGTGTCTATCATTGCATTTTTACTTTTATACATGCAAAAAGGCTATAAAAATATAAAAAATCAAAATCCAGCTCCGATTTATTAATTACAGTTACATCAGTTTTGCCACCTTTTGCTTGCCACCCGGACCGAAAAAGGCGCCACGACTAACCGAAAATTATCTGCTGCGTATTAAATTCAGTTCCAAAAACAAAATAATACTTCTCAAAATGGTGGCGCTTATTTTCGCTCAAATTCTACTACCATTGGTGCTTTTGTTTTGATGTGGCGGCGTATAAGGGACATTAAAGCCACCTGCTGATGCCCATCCTCAGCTCCGTATACTTTTATGGAGGATCAAAAATCCCGTATTATAGATTGAATCTTAACCCCAGCCATTTTTTAAAAATGTAGCTCATAGAACTATAATGATATTGTATAAAAAAGCAAGTAAATTAAATTCGGACTTCTAATCTTAAAATATTCCTATCCCCAACGTTTATAAATGTACCCTATATTCAATACCCAATGTACTATTTGGTAATGATAAACTGTTTAGTAAAATATTGATCATTGTTGCTGATAAGACAAAAATAAGAACCGGAAGGTTGATTGGATAAATTGATAGTAATCATATTTCTATCCTCTTTTTCGGAGTGCCAGATAACTTCTCCCAGATTATTATAGATCTTAATAAAATAGTTTTCTTCTCCCTCCGGTGGTGTAATTGTAAACAGGCCATTATTAACTGTCGGATAGATTATAAATTCTGTATTTTTATTTTGGTGAGATGAAAATATACTTCCGTCGGCTGCTCGTCCTTCACCACAACTCACCCATTTCGGTCCATCGTTATACCAAATTTCAGAAAGTGTATCTGTTTTAAAAAAGTCGTTCCAAATATGTGCAAGTTTATCTTTTCCGGAACCACTCAAATGAAATCCCCCGCCGTCAACCGAAAAATCCTCCCCACAATTCCAATAAAGAGAATCATAATCACGGGGATTAATTCCGTCGGCCCAGGTATAAGGCCCCCAGATCATATAGGGCATTACTTTACCGGGATCCATAAATTTAAATTCCAGATCACCTGTAATTTGAGCCTCCATAGCCCATTTATATCCGAACCCACAGCGGTAAGCACCCGGTTCATGAATGGATTTATACATTTCGTATGTTGGGTCAGCATATCCACCATAATAAGGACTGGCAACATACACGATCTTTAAATTAGGATATCGAACCCACATACTACTCAGTGTTACCTGGATACGATCTTTGATTGTTTCACCATAATCAGGCATGTCAAAAATAGTGTCGGCACGTGAGCCTTGAAATAACCAGGCAATTTGAATTTGTTCCGGAGTTATGCCCTTTGGTTCAAGCCTGTTTTCATAAATAATATCCCAGTAGTTTGGATTATCAAGCGTCATTCCTTCCATTCCTTCTCCGGCATTGGTTGCATTTAATAAAAGCAGACAAGGATTTACTGATGGATCATCCTGAACAATTTCCACAAGGTGATTAAAGGGTTCACCGGTTGTGGAGCCTCCGAAACCAGCAAATATTATCTTTCCCTCAGCATAATTTACATTTCCCAAAGAATCCAGTGGTTTAATACTTTTTGAGATCTGCAGACCTTTTTTAAGATGCGTTTTCGGCGGTTTATTTTTTCCTCCCGGATATAAACCTCCCTGATATGCTCCGAAGTAAAATCCGGTTTTGAGATCTACTAAAGGGATATTGCCGGTTGAATCATTGTCACATTGAACCTGACCTTTCAATGAAAATGCCGTTATGAACAAAAAAAGCAGTAGGATGGATATGGGTGTTCTCATAAATTATTTTCAGATGTAGTATAAAAATAACAAAACTGTTGAAATAAAAAAAAACTCCGGTGTTAGCCGGAGTTTTTTCAACAATAGTTTTATACTTATTTTTTTATATCTAATTCTTTGATCAGATTGGTTGCACCTGCATATTTATCAATAATAAATAATACATAACGGATATCAACTGAGATCGTGCGATTCATAGCCGGATCTACAATATAATCTCCCGGTGTACCTTCATAATTTCCATCAAACGCCAAACCTATTAATTCACCTTTACCATTCATGATAGGGCTTCCGCTATTTCCACCCGTAATATCAAGATTGGAAAGGAAACAAACAGGCATAGATCCGTTTTTATCGGCATACATACCATAATCTTTTGACTTGTAAAGATTATATAATTTATCGGGAACAATAAATTCAGGATCTGTATTATCGCGTTTTTCCATTACACCATCAATTGTTGTTTGCCAATGATAATGAACAGCATCTCTCGCTTCATAATCCTGAACAGTTCCGTAAGTTAAACGCAATGTTGAATTTGCATCAGGATAAAAAGATTTTTTAGGATCTTTTTTCAAAATAGCTGCGGTGAATTCTCGTTCCAATTTTCCAATTTCTGTATTTGCTGCACGGAAAACAGCACCTGCTGTTTGTGCATCAGTATATAATGCGATATAATAATTATATAATGGATCTTTTTTCAATTTCTTTTCACTTGGTGCTTTTAAAAATGCATCCAATTTTTCTTTGGAAGTAAATACGGATTTTGCAAAAGCATTTTTACTCCATGTATCAAATTTAGCTTGTGGTGTTTCACCTTTTGTATCAGCCAAAATATCTTTCATCACCTGAGGATATTTTTCTGCAGGCAATTTAGTGTGCATCATATTTAATAGGGCGCTTACTTTTTTTACCTCAGTATCATAATGCATTCCCTCCCACAAAGATTCAGCTGAAGCATTAATTGCCTCAATGGTTGCAGTTCTCTCCTCACCGGTTAATGCATTTTCTCCAAATAAAGATTCTACCTGATTAAAATCCAATGCAAAATTTCCGGTTGGTAATAAAACAACAGAGTAAATTTTGTAATAAAATTCCTTGCTTACCGTACTCATTAATTTATAGGCATTATCGAAATTGGTAAACATGGTTTTATATTTATCTTCCGTTGCTTTGCCTTCTGCTTTTGCCCATTTCATGAATTCTGTTTCATATTCTTTTTTAATAGAAACTGCATCCATTCTTTCTAAACCGTCTAATTGCGTTTTATATAATTTCAATCCATTCATTAATTGAGCATAATCAGCAGCTAATTGAATGCGAACATCCTCATCTTTATCCATTTCTGCTTTCATCACTGCTGTCGCTGTTCCGAAAACATCAATTTGTGCAGGATTACTTTCATTCATCACCTCTTCAATTCCGTAACTGGTTAAATATCGCTCTGTAGATCCGGGATAACCCATGATCATGGTAAAATCTCCTTCCTGATATCCCGCAACAGAAACTTTTAAATATTTTTTTGGAGTATAAGGAACATTATCAGCGCTGTATTCAGCAGCTTCATTATTTTTATCAGCATATACTCTGAAAATACTGAAGTCACCGGTATGCCGTGGCCACATCCAGTTGTCGGTATCACCACCATAATTTCCAACGGATGAAGGAGGTGCGCCGGTTAACCGTACATCATTATAAGTTTTGTATAAATACACAAAATACTGATTGCCATAATACATGGATTTCACTTCTGCTTCAAAACCTTGTTCGGCATATCTTGCAATAATTCTGTTTTGAATTTCAGTAACGGCTCCTCTTCTTGCAGCAGGATCCAAACCTTCTACAAATGGAACAATAGAATCGGAAATTTCAAATGCGTTTTGAAGTATACGAATACCTAATCCCGGTATAGGTAATTCTTCAGCATAACTTTTTGCCCAAAAACCGTCGTCAATATAGTTGTGTTCGGGAGTTGACTGAGAAGCGATTGCTTCAAAACCACAGTGATGATTGGTGAATAACAAACCGTTTGGTGAAACCAATTCGCCTGTGCAGAATCCACTTCCGCCTTGGTATAATTGAACCACTGCATCCTTCAAACTTGCGTTTTCTGTATTATAGATCTCATCAGCAGAAAGTTGTAATCCCAATTGTTTCAGGTATTCAAAATTGAGCTGTCGCACCAGGTTTGCCAACCACATTCCTTCATCCGGAAAACTGGCTGCCTGTGTGGGTTTTACGGCTGTTGCCAAAAAAAGGACAACCGCCATAAGGGTAAATTTAACTTTTCGTTTTATCATAGCGTAGTTATTAGAAAATTTTGAAAATGATGGCGAAGTTAAGGTACATTTTACGGTTGGCAGTAAAAGGGATAAAAAAAAGCGACCTAAGCCGCTTTAAATATGGTTTTGGAGAGAATTAATCCTCCTTTAAAAATTTCTTGGTAATGAGAGTATTTCCCTGATAATAGGCAGCCAAAAAGTAAACACCTGGTTGCAGATCAACCAAACTCACTTTCACCTCTTGTTTACCGGATTCCGGAGTAATACTCTTAATTTCTCTGCCAACTATGTTCATAATGCTGATCCTGTCTATATTCTGATAGGTAAAGCTAATAGTGGCAAAACTTTTCACCGGGTTTGGGTAAATAGACACAGTTGCATCTCCTGAACTTAGCGCAATAGTGCTGGTATCAGGGTAAGTGAACAACGCATCAGTAGTAATACAATCGATTTCTTCTCCACCGGTTACTTCGCTGGAATACAACGGTAGTGCACTGTAGGAGGTAAAAATTGTCGCAGAAACTAATAGTGTTGTGTAAATTTTACGCATAGGCTGATGTCAAAGCATGTAAAGATATATTTATTTATTCCGAAATTCAAAAATTTCACAATGTGGATATCCTGATTAACAGTTTTTAACCACTGAAAACACGAATTCCTCTGAGATACCTAGTTTCTTTAAACGTAAGCGTTTTAAATAGGTTTCAATTTTCGACCTATATTTTGAAGTCTTCCTCGTCTTCAAAGCCATCCAACTCATTACTTGCGAACATACTGGAGAATAGGTCGCTGAACTGGACGCCGGCTTGGAGAATATGTTTACTCAGGAGCGAATATTCAGAAAGGCCATGCAGGACAAATTCCATCAGAAAATACTTTTCGTCTCCGGAAACCTTTGGATAATATTTTTCTACCAATCTTTTTAATCCCGGAACTGAAAGTAAAGCACTGTGGTATGCATCATTATTTAAATCGTTAAAAAGATCCAGTTTATTGCCTTCATTGAAATAATCTACAATTTCCTGATAGATATTTACGCGCTTGGTTGAGGCTGGATTTTCGATTTTTTTCGCCGGTATCTTTTTCGATTTTTCCGGTGCGGGAAAATAATTTGTGAATTGCGTTCTTATTGCCTTGCCAATTAAATTTACGGCAACAATAAATGGTCCTTCCTGTTCGCCTTCATACACTAATTCTATTTTTCCGGTAATGGAAGGAATTACTCCCCAAAAATCGCTTACACGAATATAAGTTTGAACATCCTTATTTTTTAATGCACGGCGTTCGGCATTGGAAATTAAATTTTCCATTGCGGTTATCGTCATCCTTGCACTGACACCACTTTTTTGATCCACGAATTCACTGTTGCGCGCTTCAAATGCAATTTGTTCTATCAGGTCACGACTTAGATCATTCAGCTTTACAATTTCATTTTGTGCATTTATTATTCTTGCTTCCTGCGTGGTAATTATTTTTGAAGTGTAGATGTCTTTTGGATAATGGGTGAGTATCTGACTTTCAATTCTATCCTTTAACGGTGTTACAATAGAACCACGATTGGTATAATCTTCGGGATTTGCAGTAAATACAAATTGAATATCAAGTGGTAATCTTATTTTAAATCCGCGTATCTGAATATCTCCTTCCTGCAAAATATTAAATAAAGCAACCTGTATTCTAGCCTGAAGATCGGGTAATTCATTGATCACAAAAATGCATCTGTGTGAACGCGGTATCAATCCGAAATGTATTACGCGTTCATCGTTATAATTTAATTTTAAGTTTGCTGCTTTTATGGGATCCACATCACCAATAAGATCGGCAACACTCACATCAGGTGTCGCTAATTTTTCAGTATATCGCGCATCCCTGTGCATCCAACCTATAGGTGTTTTATCACCTTCAGATTCCAATTTATTTTTTGCATAAACTGATATTGGATTAAACGGGTCGTCGTTAAGATCACTTCCCTCAACCACCGGAATATATTCATCCAAAAGTGTTGTAAGCAAACGCGCTATTTTTGTTTTTGCCTGACCGCGTAAACCCAATAAGATCATGTTGTGCCTGGATAAAATTGCTCGTTCGAGGTCAGGAATTACCGTGTGTTCAAATCCATGAATGCCATCAAAAAATTTATCGCCGGACTTCAGTTTTGCAATAAGATTTTTCCTCAATTCTTGTTTTATCGTTAAACTTTGGTATCCCGACTTTTTTAATTCACCAAAGGTTTTTATTGTTTCAATTTGCATCTCTGTTCTTTTTATTTATAATTAATTTACTTCTTTTTTATTGCATATGATCTGCAATTTACCGTGTATTTCTTTTTCTGTTTCTTTCGTAATCTTCAAAAATATATTCGCCTAATCCTTTAAGTGAGGTATAAAATGCTTTGCCCTGATTTGTTTCCGTAAATTCTTGTACAAACTGCTGTAAATACGGATCTTGTGCAATCATAAAGGTGGTGATCTTAATTCCGATCTTTCTGCAATGTCCTGCAAGGTTTAAGGTTTTATTTACGATGATGCGATCCAATCCGAAACTGTTCTTGTAATATTTGCCGTCTTTAATAATGCAGGTTGGTTTTCCATCGGTGATCATAAAAATTTGTTTGTTCGGATTTTTTCTTCTGCGCAACAGATCCATTGCGAGTTCCAATCCGGCAACTGTATTTGTGTGATAGGGTCCAACCTGTAAATAAGGAATATCCTTTATTTCAATCTGCCATGCATCATTTCCAAAAACAATTACATCGAGCGTATCTTTTGGGTATTTTGTTTTGATAAGTTCACTCAATGCCATGGCTACTTTTTTGGCAGGAGTAATTCTATCTTCACCGTACAATATCATGGAATGAGAAATATCGATCATTAAAACAGTAGAGGTTTGTGCCTTGTATTCTTTTTCTACTACTACAAGATCATCTTCATCCAGACTGAATTCACCAATTCCATGATTGATATGCGCATTTTTTATCGATTCGTTATAATCAATTTGTTCGTGTGTATCTCCAAACGCATAATTTCTTCTATCAGTGGAATTTTCATCGCCGGTTCCCGTAAAGGAGGTCTTATGATTTCCATGTGGTGATTTTTTTAATTTCCCGAAGATCTGATCAAGCGAATTTTTACGTATACTTTGTTCCATTTTGGAAGTAATACGCATAACTCCGTTCTCCTCATTTTCATCTTTAATAAAACCTCTGTCTTTTAATTCCTGTATGAAATCACCCATGCCATATTCAGGTGTTGTGAGATTATATTTTCTGTCTAATTGATTCAGCCAATCCAAAGCTTCTGTAAGGTCGCCGCTGGTGTATATCAATAGTTCCTGCAACAATTCGAAAAGTTTCTCGAAGGTTGTTTTATCCTTTTCTTCAAATTTTGAAAATCTGTTCCCTAACATTGATAAGATCTATTTATTTAACTTCTGCGTTTTTCCAATCCCGCGCTTTTGCCGCTGAACAAAATATCCTGCACTCCTTCACCCTTTAAAAATTCATGTGGAAACCCCAGGTCAATTTTGCTTATATCATCTAATCGTTTTAGTTGGTCGGCATGGATTTCAATTTCCCCTGCACGCAAACTATTTATTAATTGATCGGTATTGCGTGCGCCAACAATTGGAATATTATTTTTCCCGTTTTGCATTACCCATTTAATTGCAACTTGTGCTGGAGTGCAATTTAATTCTTCTGCAACCTTCACAACTTCTCTTGCTATCTCTTTATTTTTTTCACTCAAACGAACACTGTTTTCTTTCAACCTTTTTGCATCCTCATTTGTATTTAAATATTTTCCGGTGAGTGCACCACCTGCAATTGGTGCCCAGCATACTACTCCAAGTTCCAAAGCTTCAGCCATTGGTATAAGATCGCGTTCTACTGATCTTTGCAAAAGGGAATATTCTATTTGTAATGCAATAAATGGACTCCAATTTTTAAATTCCGCTATCGCATTAGCACGGGAAACTATCCATGCGGGAGTATCGGAAATTGCAACATATAATATTTTTCCTTGACGAACAAGGTCATCCATAGCTCTCAACACTTCTTCAATGGAAGTAGTAAAATCCCAGGCATGTAAATAATACACATCGATATAATCGGTTTGTAATCTTCTTAAACTATCCTCTACCGATTGCACCATATTTTTTTTATGGTTGCCACTTTGATTTAATCCGGAACTTCTGTCTGTAATTAAGGAATATTTTGTAGCAAGAACTATTTCCTTGCGTTGATTGCTTTCTTTAATAAATTCTCCGAGATATTTTTCACTTGTGCCTTCGGTGTATCTGTTAGCGGTATCAATAAAATTTCCGCCATTTTCCAGATAGGTGAAAAATTGTTTTTTGCTTTCCCTGTGATCTGCTCCCCATCCCCATTCCTCTCCGAAGGTCATAGTGCCTAAACAAATTTCTGAAACCCTTAATCCGCTTCTGCCGAGTAATTTATATTTCATTATGATATTTTAATTAAAATGTAAAATTTAGTTTTTTAAAGTATAGATACCTTCAAAAAATAAAGGATTGTAATATTACCTGAATTGTTAAGAGAATACCCTTTTACCAATTGTTAAAACTGTATTATAATAACTTAGTTCATTATATTCGCTCCAAAATTAAAATTAATTCGATGAAAAGTGTTTTTCTATTCTTATTGACTACAGGTATTTCCATTAACGTATTCGCTCAAAATGCAGATAGCGTGGCATTCAGAAAAATTTTTGATGAAATAATGCTCAACGGTGATGCATATGACCAGCTGCACGATCTCTGTAAAAATGTAGGTCACAGGTTAAGTGGTTCTCCACAAGCTGACATGGCTGTGCGTTGGGGTGAGGCAGAAATGAAAGCAGCAGGTTTTGATAAGGTATGGTTACAGGAAGTGATGGTTCCCCATTGGGAACGCGGACAAAAGGAATATGGTGAACTTTTAGGTTATGGTCAATTTGAAATTTTAGCACTCGGAGGCAGTATTGCAACGCCCGATGCCGGAATTACTGCTCAAGTAGTGGAAGTGAGTGATTTTGAAGAGATGAAAAAATTAGGTGCTGATTTCATCAAGGGGAAAATTGTTTTTTTTAATCATATTTTCCCTCAGAATGTGATAGGAGGATTTGACGGATATGGTGAAGCGGGGCCTTACAGGTGGTATGGTCCGGAGGAAGCAAGTAAAATGGGTGCTATTGCTTCCATTACCCGAAGTGTAAGCAGTGCGCACGATGAATATGCACATACAGGAAGCACTGGGTTTCGTCATGGTGGAGAACCTATTCCATGTGTTGCTATTTCAACAATGGGAGCTGATGAATTGAGTGCGGCATTAAAAAAGGATCCCGCAGCAAAATTTAAAATGATATTGAATTGTAAAAAATTTCCGGATGTAAAATCTTATAATGTAATAGGTGAAATTACAGGTTCAGAATTTCCAAATGAAATAATTGTTGTGGGTGGACATTTAGATAGTTGGGATGTTGGGGAAGGTGCACATGATGATGGCGCAGGTTGTGTGCAAAGTATGGAAGTGATCAGAGCATTAAAGGCTACAGGATTAAAACCTAAAAGAACCATTCGCTGCATTTTATTTATGAATGAAGAAAATGGAAATATGGGCGGAAAAACATATGGAGAATATGTGAAAAATAATAAAACAGAAAAACATATTGCTGCATTGGAAAGTGATGCCGGAGGATTTTCGCCGAGAGGAATAAGTATAGATTCTGTTTTTCAATATAATACAAAAGCATTAAGTGCAATTAAACCTTTATTTTTAACTTATGGTGTTTATGATTTTTCTGTAGGTCATGGTGGTACCGATATTGGACCAATGGGAGAAGCCGGAACATTATTATTTGGATTAAGACCGGATTCGCAGCGTTATATGGACCTGCATCACACAGCAAACGATACTTTTGATAAGGTAAATAAACGCGAATTGCATATGGGAGCAAGTGTTATGGCGATGTATTGTTGGTGGTTGAGCGAGTATGGGGTGAAATAATATGATTTGAGCATAAAATACCGATATTATATTGGTAGCATTTTAATTTTATATCTGTTGTTGCTATATTTATCATCTCAAATGAAAAAGTTAACCTTTTATTTGTTTTTTGTTTTAACTTTTGTGACAGAAATTATTTCTGCACAATCGGTAATGGGACGAATAACAGATAAAAATTCCGGGGAACCACTTCCGAGTGTAAATATCTCTGCAAATAATGTGCAAGTTGCAGTTTCTGATCCTGATGGATATTATAATCTTTTTTTACCGGATACGTTGGTAACTATAAATTTCAGTTATATAGGATTTGAAATAAATACTCTCACATTAGAAATTAATAACGGGCAAACTTTGGGATATGATATACAAATGGTGCCCTTGTCGGTATTACTCGATGTGTATGTTGTAAGCGGTAGTTTATATGAAAAGAAACTCACCGAGGAAACTATGAGCATTGAAGTAATAAAAAAGGAAATGCTTACTCAAACAAATTCGACCAATTTATCTGATGCCATTTTAAAAGCCCCCGGTGTTTATATGATGGATGAGCAGGCGAATATACGGGGTGGAACCGGATTTACTTATGGAGCCGGAAGCAGGGTGATGTTGGTTGTTGATGACCAAATATTATTGGCTGCCGACAGAGGCGATGCAAAGTGGAATTTTGTTCCGATCGAAAATGTGGAGCAGATTGAAATTATTAAAGGTGCTTCATCGGTATTGTATGGAAGCAGTGCATTAAATGGAGTAATAGCAGTGCGGACCGCCTGGCCAACTACTACACCTGAAAGCAGTATTATCATGTATCACGGAATATATGATAATCCAAGTTTTACTCCTGCAACCTGGTATGATAATAATCCGACCTTTACCGGAATTAATTTTTCGCACAGGCAGAAATTTGAAAAAATGGACCTTGTTTTAGGAGGACATATTTCAGATAATAATTCGTATTTACTCGGGCAGTACTCCAATCGCGCAAGATTAAATTGGAAAACGCGTTTTCATCCTCAAAATAATGATAAAATATCCTGGGGAATAAATGGTAATGTAATGTCGGATCGCGAGGGGTTATTTTTTTTATGGGAGGGAGCGGATACAGGAGCATATTTACCATTTCAAGGATATGTGGACACCAGTACTTCCACTTTATTAAACTGGCAATTCAAATGGTTGTCGGTAGATCCCTGGTTAAATTATTTTGATAAACACAATAATTCGCATAAATTTAAAATGCGGTTTTATAATAATAATGTTGATTATTCCGATACTACCGGTGGCAACGGATATTTATTAAATTTCGATTATCAGTTTCATCGTGAATTTAGCAGAGATATTGTACTCACATTCGGGGTTACAGGATATTATTTTAATGTGGATGATTTTGAATTAGGTGTGCATTCAGGATTCTCGGGTGGAACTTATGTTCAGGTGGATAAAAAATTAATTGATAAATTGATATTGAATGTAGGAATGCGGGAAGAATTTTATCAACTGGATACCATTGCAGGATCTGCTGTTCCGATATTTAAAGGAGGATTGAATTATAAGGTAGGAAGATTAACAAATATCAGGTTGTCATTCGGGCAAGGTTATCGTTTCCCAAGTTTGGTGGAGAAATATGCGCATTCAAATCTTGGATCGTTAGCAATTTTTCCCAATCCTGATCTGCTTGCAGAATATGGTTGGAATACAGAACTCGGAATTAAAAGGTCATTTACCGGAGATAATTTAAAAGGTTACGCAGATATTGCATTTTATGTGACCGATTATTTTGAGATGACGGAGTTTAGTTTTAATTTTTATCCGGGTGAAGGTCCGGGATTTAAATCGCTGAATACAACAAGAGCTAGAATTGGAGGTGTAGAACTTACCTTGAATGGTGATGTTTCTGTTTTTGGAAATAATTTAAGTTTTTCAGGGGGATATAACTATATCTATCCGGCAGATCTTGCGGGCGATTCCAGTAATCTCGATGTAGGAAATTTCATGAAAAATTTCATGGAAGGATTTACTGCTAAATCAACTGATAGTGTCTTTTTAGCATCTGTATTAAAGTATAGGTTCCGTCACATGATACGCATGGATCTCCAATATTCGATTAAGAAATTTTCTTTTGGTGCAGATGTTAATTATTACAGCTTAATGGAAAATCTGGATGCCATTTATATCTCCTTTATACCGGGAATTAACGAATATCGCGAAGATCATTTACAAGGAGATTGGATTTTTGATGCCAGGGTAGGATATACTATCACCAAAAATTCAAAAGTGCAATTTCTTGTAAAAAATATGTTCAATAGAATGTATGCCCTTCGTCCTGCCAAATATGATCCGCCGAGAAATTTTACGGTGCAGTATAAAATAAATTTTTGAGAAAATATCAGTTAATTGGTTGTCGAATAAAATAAACTTTACTTTGGCTATTTATAAATAAAATTGTTATTTTTTCGGATTTGATTTATTTAATTTTTGTAATTCTTCAATATCTGCTTTGTCTTTTTGTCGATCGGTATTAATTTTTGATAAAACAAGATCATTTAAATGAAGAAATGGTATTTTTAAATCATCAACAATTGCAATTATTTTGTGTTTGTCTGCATCTTCATATTTTACCATATTTATTCTTGTCATAAAATCTACTTTTTCTGGTTCTTCCCACAAGTGAAAAATATGAATATTGGTAAAGTCAAGTTTTGAAATCAATTCTAGCCCAGATTCATCTATGTCAAATTCTCGTAATGCTGCGACCAATTTTGCCTTATTCTCATTATCTGGTTTTAGCCAGATATCTACATCTCCCGTTGTTCTTTTATATCCATGATAAATTACTGAGTATCCACCAACAATTATAAAATCAACTTTGTATTTTAATAATACACTTAATAATTCTTGATGACGGTCTATAAATAAATTCATTCTATTTGTCAATAATGATTTTATTAACTGGTTTTCTTTGAAGAAGTGTTTCTCTGGAAAACCCATAAATACGCAAAATAAGATCCACTGTTTGAGAAATTCGATGCAGTGGTGGTTCTAATAATATTTTGTTTTGCTCAAAAAGATTTGCTTCTTCAAATGAAGTAAAGGCCTTGATTAACGACTTTTTATAAGTGATTACAGGGTCGTTAACTTCTTGTTTGTCTTTTTTTGCCTTTTTCATTTTAATAAGAATTAAAATACTTCGAATAATTATTTTCGTTTTATCAATCCAATTACCAATAAAAACACAACAGACCCAACCACCGCTGCCGCAATACTATAAAGTAAATTCGTTTCCGCAATTCCGAGTTTCTCGAATATCCATCCACCTAAAACGGCGCCAACTATTCCGACGATAATATTTCCGATTATACCGAAACCTTCGCCTTTCACTAATTTACCACCCACCCATCCGGCAAGTGCTCCTATCAATATAAAATATACAAAACTATCCATAAAATATAATTAAGGAATTAAAGAATGAAGGAATGGGGGTCCGAGTCGGAGTTAATTCTTTCATTCCTTCATTTTTCATTTTTATTCTTTTCCTCGAATTGTAACTTTAATAAATTATTAAATAAACCATTTTCCATTTTCGACAATTGTTCAAAGGAACCCGATTCCATAATTTTTCCTTTGTTGAGCACAAAGATAGTATCTACATTTCTGATGGTAGATAATCGGTGTGCAATAATGATGGTGGTGCGGTTTTTCATGAGCTCCTCCAGTGCGTCTTGAACCAATTTTTCACTTTCTGCATCCAAAGAACTTGTAGCTTCATCGAGAATCAGAATTGCAGGATCTTTTAATATCGCTCTTGCAATGGCAATTCTTTGCCGCTGGCCTCCCGATAATTTAACGCCGCGTTCCCCTACAATGGTATTTAATTTTTCGGGAAATTGCGAAATAAACTGCCAGGCATTTGCTTTTTTGGCTGCTTCTATCAGGTCATCATTGCTTGCACCGGGTTTTCCGTAGGCGATATTTTCTGCGATCGTTCCTCCAAACAATAATACTTCCTGTGGAACCACTGCCATGTTATATCGAAGTTGTCGGATGGAATAAGAGTTACTTTCTTTTCCATCAAATAAGATCTTACCATTTTCCAAAGGATATATCTGCATGATCAATTGTGCAATGGTAGATTTTCCTGCTCCGCTATATCCTGCGAGTGCAATTTTATCTCCGCGGTTTACGGTAAGGGATATTCCATCCAACACATTTATATCTTGTCTTGTGGGATAGGAAAAAACGATATCCTTTAATTCTATCTTACCCTCTAATTTTATTTTTTGATCAGGTTCACTTAAAAGATCCAACTCGCTTTTTTCATGTAATATTTCAAAGATCCTTTCTGATGCCCCCACTGTTTTTTGAAGTCGCCCGTAGAGATCACCCAAACCACCAACTGCACCTCCTATGAAACCAGTGTATAAAACAAAAGAAAAAAGATCTCCTTCAAAAATTTCACCTGCTTTTAATAAGGTTGTGCCATACCATATAACAGCCACAAATCCTCCGAATAATCCGAGGATTAAAAAAGTGGAGAATCCGCCGCGGTTAACAGCCCCTTTAATGCCGGTTTCCACCACTTTTTGCATAAAAGTTTTATAACGTTTGGATTCATAATTTTCGTTGGTAAAAGTTTTAACTGTATGAATGTTTTGTAATGTTTCTTCTACAACAACATTTGAATTAGCCAATGCATCTTGTCGCTGTTTGGAAATTTTGCGAATAAATTTTCCGTAAAAAACTGCGATCAAAACCAGCACCGGAAAAGTACACATCATCATTAACGTTAATTGCGGAGAGATATAAAATATAAATGCAACTCCGAAAACAATGGTCACCATTTGTCGCACAAATTCTGGCAAGGTTGCGCCCAGCATATCCTGTAATTGGTCGACATCATTTGTTGATCTGCTGGTTAATTCTCCAACTCTTCTGGTTTCATAAAATGGAATTGGGAGTGTGAGCATTTTATCAAAAAAATGCGTCCTTACATCTGCCATCGCTTTTTCAGAAACTGTTGCAAAAAGATATACCCTGAAAAATGATAAGATGGACTGAACTAATAATGTTGCAATTAAAATGAGTGCAATGGTATTGGTATTATTCATCCATTCAATGGTATTATTTCCTTTCGCAGAATCAATGAGTTTACCCATGAACCAGGGGAGTGTCATGGTAGTAAAGCTGGACAATAATAAAAAAGCGATTCCTATTAAAAAGGCACTTCTGTACGGTCGGATATAACTGAATATCTTTCCGGCTACTTTAATACTTTGCCGTGAAATTTTTTTCTTATCGCGGTCATCGATCGGACTGTACTTTCTTTTTGGTTCTGACATGAGAGGGTAAAATTATTGTAATTAAGGTTAACGACGGGTGAGGAGGTGATTAATTGTGGAGAGTTGACCTTGGTAGGGGGGATTGCTTCGACAGCTTCGCTGTCTCGCAATTGAGAGGCCGAAGGCCGAGGCAATCTCACCAACCTACTACAATCATTAATTATGTAATTATCGGAGTCAATCCAACCGCCCCTGGCAACTCATTATTGCAAATCCGAATACTCCTCCAATAACTGAACATACAAATCATCCCAGTTCCTATTCATAGAATTTATAAGGTCAACTTTTTGTTTGCGACTTCCACCTTTTATCCGTTTTTCTTCCTCTATTGCTTCTGCAATGGTCTCGAACCATTCAAAATAGACTAATTTATCGATATTGTACCTACCTGAGAAACTGCCTGAATACTTTTTGTTTTTATGTTCAGAAATTCTTCGGAGTAAATCGGTTGTGAAACCGGTGTACAAAACCGTATGATTCTTATTTGTAATAATATAAACGCAGGCGGGTTTATTCATAATTAAGGGATTAACAACTTAAAAATATGGCAATTTGATGAAGAATTACAGGCTTTTTTACCTAATTTTAAAGATTATTTAACTTCTCTAAATGGTACACCGGATTATTTTATTTTATTTATTTACTACAATTCTTATAAGTTGTAAATATGATATCACACCATTGGATGATATTAAATTTTCAGTGGAAGGAGAATATTTTTGCAGCGTATATCATTACACTCTTGATACAATTAATGGTGGATATATAAACGTATTTACCGGCTACGACACGATCTCAATTCATGCACTCGAAGGAGATTCAGCCATCTCTTTTGAACTAAATGGTGAATATTATGAAAGGCAAATGGAATTATTGAATGATGTATTATTTTGCAGTTTTTTTACAGGCCATAAATATGTATACTTTTTTCCACCTGATAGTTTGCATTATCATTATAGTCCGGGACTGGGACCTAATAGTTATGATTATTATGGTATAAAAATGGAGTAGGTAGTTTCGAATGGGACT